>DASXFF010000074.1:0-37027 GCA_036489735.1 Occallatibacter sp.
AAGTGGAGCAGCAGGAACTGGAGCTTGTGTCGATCGAGGGGCTGGTTCCAGCGAGTCACCTGTTGCGGAAGATCGACAGGTCAGTGGATTTCAGTTTTATCCACGAGCGGGTGAAGCATCTTTACTGCGAGGACAACGGTCGGCCTGCGCTTGAGCCGGTGGTGTTGTTCAAGCTTTTGCTTCTGGGCTACCTGTACGGAGTGCGTTCGGAGCGCCAGCTAATGCGGGAGGTGGAGGTGAACGTGGCCTACCGCTGGTTCCTCGGTCTGCGGCTTCGGGACAAGGTGCCGGATGCGTCGACGTTAAGCCAGAATCGGCGCCGTCGTTTCGCCCAGAGCACGATCTATCAGCAGATCTTCGACCAGATCGTTGAGTTGGCGGTGAACAAAGGACTAGCCTCGGGCGCGGTGTTGTACAGCGACTCGACGCACCTGAAGGCCAGCGCGAACAAGAACAAGTACGACGTGGTCGAGGTTGGGGTCAAGCCGCAGCAGTACCTGGCGGCGCTGGAGGCGGCGGTGACCGAAGACCGGGCGGCGCATGGCAAGGGGCCGTTGAAAGACAAGCCTGAGGAGCCTGAGTGCGAGCCGGAGACTAAGCAGATCAAGCTGAGCCGGACGGATAAGGACTCCGGCTACATGGTGCGCGATGGCAAGCCGAAGGGTTTCTTCTATCTGGATCACCGCACTGTCGATGGCCGTCACGCCATCATCACCGACACCTACGCGACACCGGCCACAGTGCATGACTCGGTTCCGTACCTGGGCCGGTTGGACCGGCAGCGGGAGCGGTTCGGGTTCCAGATCCGCGCCGCGGGCGTCGATGCCGGCTACGCAACGGCGGCGATCACGCAGGGCCTGGAACAGCGCAACATCTATGGCGTGATCGGGTATCGGCGGGGCACGCATCGTGACGGCTATTTCTACAAGCGCGAGTATCGCTACGACGAGAAGCTCGATGTGTATATCTGCCCCAACGGGCAACTGTTGAGCTATCGGACCACCAATCGCGAAGGCTACCGGCAGTACCACTCCGACCCCGAACAGTGCCGCAACTGCCCGCTGCGCAGCAAGTGCACCGAGAGCCGCAACCATACCAAAGTGGTCACGCGGCATGTGTGGGAGGCGAGCAAGGAACGGATCGACCAGCACCGGTTGCAAAAGACGGGCAAGCGCATCTACAAGCGAAGAAAAGAGACCGTCGAGCGAAGCTTCGCCGACGCCAAACAGCTCCACGGCCATCGCTATGCCAGGATGCGAGGACTGATCAAAGTACAACAGCAATGCCTGCTCGCCGCCACCGCACAGAACATCAAGAAGATCGCCCTGCTGCTGAGTCGAATGAGCACCGAAACGCCTTTATCTACGCTGCCGACGATCCTATCGGCCCACCTCCAACTCCTGAGCCGATATCAACAGCTCGCCGATGCTCTGACTGATAACCAATGAAAGCAAACTCAAAAAACAAACCCCACCAGAAATGATGGGGTTCGTCAGCAATCTGAAATCCGGGCCGTCAGGCCCGGATTCTTTTGCTGTTTGCTCTCTATCGTTCGCGGGTGCCACCGGTGCCTGGCATTTGGGCGCCGGAGATTACCACTCCCCTCAATCTGTCATCCTGACGTCGCCGAAGCAACCGAAGGATCTGCAGTTGCTTTTGAAGCCTTCTCCATTCAAGCGCGTGCCCGGTGATCGTACGCTCCCCTTCCGCCGCGCTCACTCACTGGCTGGGCGTTTCTAACTCCGCTAGCACCGCTAACTTGCTGACTTGCCAACTCGCTGACTCGCTACCCCAGCATCTCTTCCACAATCCCCGCCGCCGCCTTCAACGCCGCATCAATCTGCGTCTGATCCTTGCCGCCGGCTTCTGCAATCTCCGGCTTTCCGCCGCCTGATCCGCCTACGATCTTTGCCACGGCTCCAACCAGCTTCCCTGCCTGGATGCGCTTGGTCAGGCCCGGCGTTACGCCGGCAATCACCGCAACTTTTCCTTCCGGCTGCGCCGATCCCAACACCACCACGCCTTCGCCCAGCTTCTGTTTCAGGTTGTCGACCAGCGTGCGCAATTGCCCGCGCTCCAGCTCGTCTGCGCGATGCACAAGCACCTTTACGCCCTTCACATCGACAGCGCGCGAAACCGCTTCATCCAGCCCGCCCGCGGCCGACTTCATCCGCATTTCTTCAATCTCGCGCCGCAGCTTCTTCAGCTCCTCGTCCTGCGCAGCAAACTTGGCCTTCAGGCCCTCCGACAAATTCTCGACGGACGGAACATACTGTCCCGCCACCTGCGCCAGCTCAAAATCGCGCCTGAACGTGTCCAGCGAACCCATTCCGCTGATGGCCTCAATACGCCGCACGCCGCTCGACACCGACTCCTCGCTCGTCAGCTTCATCAACCCGATCTCGCCCGTCGCGCCGGTATGCGTGCCGCCGCACAGCTCCGTCGAAAATCCATCGGAGAGCTTCACTACGCGCACCTTGTCGCCGTACTTCTCGCCGAACAGAGCCATCGCGTGATACTCGTTCACAGCCACGTCGATGGGAACGTCTTCCAGCGTCTCCACCTTCGCGTTCTTGAGCACCTCTCGATTCACAATGTCTTCCACTTCCTGCAGCTCTTCATCGGCGACCTGCGCAAAGTGCGAAAAGTCGAATCTCAACCTGTCGGGATGGACCGCCGACCCCGCTTGCTTCACATGCGTGCCTAGAACCTGCCTGAGCGCGGCGTGCAGCAAGTGCGTCCCCGTATGGTTGCGCCGGATCGCGTCGCGCCGCACCCCATCCACCACCGTATTCACGTGATCGCCAACGGCAAGATCCTGCTTCAAAATTGCTTTGTGGGCGCGCACTCCCTTCACCGGCAGCACGCAGCCGATGACCTCTGCCACAACAAGATTTCCGTCCAAAGCCAGAAAAACGCCCGTGTCTCCAACCTGTCCACCCGAGTCGCCATAAAAACTTGTATGGTCCAGGACGACTTCGACTTCTTCGCCCGCCTTCGCTACGGGCACTCCCACGCCACCTTTCACGATGGCCAGAACTTCCGCGTTCGTCCCGGTCAGGCTGCGGTAACCCTCGAAGACGGTCTTCGGCAAATCGCGAAACGCCGGGCTGGCCGTCTTTTGCGCTCCGCCCTTCCATGAAGCACGTGCGCGTGCCTGCTCTTCGGCGCGTGCGGCCTCGAATTCGTCCATGTCGAAGCCAACGCCCGCGTCGCGCGCAGCATCGACCATGAAATCGAGCGGAACGCCGTACGTTTCGTAGATGTGGAAAGCTTCTTTGCCTGAGATTTCTGCCTCGAATCGAATCGCCTGAACAAATGTCGACATTCCCGTTGATTCTGGGCTGGCCGCGGTACTCTCCTTCACATTTCGAATCACACGTTCGAATGCAATGGCTCCAGCCTCTAGGACCCTCGCAAACTGCTTCTCCTCCGCCTCCACCACCTTCGCCACGCGCTCGGCCGAATCCACCAGCTCCGGATAAGCGCCCTTCATCAAGTCTCGAACGGCGAACACCATCTCAAACAGGAACGGCTTCTCCTGCCCCAGCAGCCGCCCATGCCGGATGGCGCGCCGCATGATCTTGCGCAGCACGTAGCCGCGCCCTTCATTCGACGGCACCACGCCATCGTTAATCAGAAACGTCGCCGCCCTCGCATGATCCGCGATAATCCGCAGGCTGGCATTCCCCACCAACTTCGCGGTCGGGTGCCCCACCCTCGCGATGTCTTTGTTTTTGTCGCTAGGGTGGGATCCTGAAACCGCCGACTCGCCAGCTTGCTGACTTTCCGACCCGCTGACTTGCTCCGTGAGTGCGCCGGCGCGAACAATCAACGGCGTAAACAAATCCGTCTCAAAGTTGCTGATCTTCCCTTGCAGCACCGCGGCCACGCGCTCCAGTCCCATCCCGGTATCAATCGATGGCTTGGGCAACGGAGTCAGCTCGTATCCCAGCGGCGCTCCTCCAAGACCTGGAAGCGCGGAACGCTCGAACTGCATAAACACAAGATTCCAGATCTCCACATACCGCGCTTCGTCCTTGCCAAACGGCAAGTCGATTTTCGATCCATCGGGCCCGGTCGTCTCGGCCGCCTCGATCCCCATGTCGTAGAAAATCTCCGAGCACGGCCCGCATGGCCCCGTCTCGCCCATCTGCCAGAAGTTGTCCTTCACCCCGTACTCGAAGATTCGCTCCTTCGGAACGCCCACTTCCAGCCAATACTTCTCCGCCTCGTCGTCCCTGGGAACGTCTGCCGTACCTTCCCCCGTAGTTCCTTTAAAGATCGTCACGTACAGCCGGTCCTTGGGAATCCCAAACCACTCGTCGCTCGTCACCAGCTCCCACGCAAACCGGATCGCGTCGCGCTTGAAGTAGTCGCCGAACGAGAAGTTCCCCAGCATCTCAAAGAACGTATGATGCCGCCGCGTAAAGCCCACATTCTCGAGATCGTTGTGCTTGCCGCCCGCGCGCACGCACTTCTGGCTGGAGCATGCCCGTACATAGTCACGCTTTTCTGCGCCGAGAAAAAGATCTTTGAACTGGTTCATCCCGGCGTTGGTAAACAGCAGCGTTGGATCGTTGGCGGGCACCAGCGAGGACGAGTGCACCCTGCGATGCTCCTTCGTCTCAAAGAAGCGCAGAAACAGCTCGCGTATCTCATTTCCCGAGCGCATTTTCATGGCACTTTCAGTGTAACGGCCCGCGCTCGCGAAACCCACGCCCACTCGCCGTCATCCAATCCGCAGAACCACAAGGAGGTCTCAATGGATACACGCGCAATTCTGGCCCTGGTTGAAGCCAAGCCCGGCAAGGAAAAGGAACTCGAGGCATTTCTCAAGTCCGCTCAGCCGCTGGCCGTCTCAGAGCCCGCAACCACCACTTGGTACGCCGTTAAGTTGAGCCCATCCAGGTTCGGCATCTTCGACACATTCCCTGACGACGCCGGCCGCCAGGCACACCTCTCAGGCCCCATCGCCAAAGCGCTCATGGCCAAAGCCGATGAGCTTCTCGCCAAACCACCGCAAATCGAAATGCTCGAAATCCTCGCCTCCAAAGCCTGATCGGCCAGTTGTGGGTGCCCCCGGTGCCTCGCATTTGGGCACCGGGGAGACCCTGCACGCTTCTACAAATTCGTCCTCCTATGCGAGGCCCCACAGTGACCCCTGAAACCTGATCCCTGTCTTTATCCGTCCAACAAACTGCATGCTCCGCTGCTTCCGATCGCCCACACTCGCTGTCCTCATCCTGGGGTGCCCCATCCAAGCTTTGCTTGGGTGGGGAATCGCCCACGCCCAACCGGGCTCTCATCTCCCCGTTGCCGAAACCGATTCCATCCACATCGGCGAATCCACCCTTCAGGTCGATTTCGCCGAGGGCCCGCTCGACCTTCCCAAATCCGCCATTCTCGCCCGCATCGCCACGGCAGCCTCCGCTGTCGCCACCTATTACGGCCAATTCCCTGTGGCCACCGCGCGCATTCTCGTGATTCCCGTCCCCGATCGTCACGGCATCCTTCAGGGAACCACGTGGGGCGATATGCACGGTTGGCCCGGCTTCACGCGGCTCCGCATCGGCGAACACACCACCCCCTCCGAGCTCGCCAATGACTGGACGATCACGCATGAGCTCACGCACATGGCCTTTCCCTCCATGCCGGAGGATCCGAACAACAAATGGGGCGACTCTCCCCAGCACTGGATTGAGGAGGGCCTCGCCACCTACGTCGAGCCCATTGAGCGTGTCATGATCGGCGATCTTACGGCCCCGAGAATCTGGCACGACATGATCCGCGATATGCATCAGGGCGAGCCGGCTCCTGGCGACCAGGGCCTCGACCACACACACACATGGGGCCGCACCTACTGGGGCGGCGCCATGTTCTGCCTGGTCGCCGACGTCGAGATTCACAAGCAGACCCAAAACCGATTCGGATTGCAAGACGCATTGCGCGCGATTGTCGCCGCCGGCGGCACCATCGACCATGATTGGACTCTTCCGCAGGCGTTCGCCGTCGGCGATAAGGCAACAGGCACCCAGGTCCTCACCGATCTTTACGCTCAATGGAAAGACGCGCCAGTCCAGTACGACCTGCCCACCCTTTTCGCCCAACTCGGAGTCGTCCTCACTCCCGATCCCATCGATTCCGTCACCACCGCTCCCCTCGCCGGCATCCGCAATGCAATCACACTGCCTGAACAAGCGCCGGTCGCTGCCGTCGTTGTGCCGTCTTCACACTGAACGGGGAGCGGCGAAAGCTGACAAGAAGTGAGCGGGCCAGGAAAGTGCTCGGGAAAAAACTGCGCATTTAAGCGCGGGTTTGGGCGGGAAAAAGAATCTGGAGACGAAAACTCCGCATAGAGGCGTAGCAGTTTCAGGAATCCTCCGCATCGATGTGCAGGAATCTCGATCGAAGCTCCGCATAAAAGCGAAGGCCGCTGCAAAATCAAGTGTGTTCGGTGACATTCAACAGCGGAAAGATGGCGTAGTTTGCGGTAATTTGCGCGAAAACACGTGTTCGGAGCCCCTTATGGCGCGATCGGCAAGCGATTAGGCGAGGGCAGTCTGAACTTCACTCTTCGCTTGGCGCGGCGTCTCCATCGGCGTCCAGTGCTTCCAGCGCCGCCAGCCCTTCCTCCGGCACATCCCACCGCCGCAGCACTTTGTAGATGGTGCCCGTCGAGAAGCCCGCCGCGACCAGCCGCCGCATCACTCGGGCAGTGTCCTTCTCGTTCTCCGGCTTGCGAATCCGCTTCCGCTCGAGATGCTCGCGCGCCAGCTTCTCTTCACGCGCCAGCCTCTCCTCATTCGTGTAGCCGTATCGCGCGTCGACGGCCTCGTTCACCAGTTCCCGCCGAATCCCCTTCTGCTGCAGAGCCTGCCGCACGCGTCGCGCGCCCAGCTTCTCGTTTTCCTGGCGCAGCCGCGCATAGGTCTCAGCGAAGGACTGATCGTCCAGATAATGCTTCTCTTTGAGTTGTGCAATTACGACCGACACGGCCGCCTCGCCGCGCTCGCCCGGCTCTGCGCGCGTCGTCATCAGCCGCCGCAGTTCAACTTCGGTGCGCATCTGCCGGCCCAGCGCCTTCAGGGCGTAGCTGTAAAGCTCCGCCTCGCCCATCGGCGCCTTCGTCTTTGCGGTTTTGCGTTGGAACGGCATGGCGACTCAGTTCTGTGCTATCCCACCCTTGCCGCAAAAACAAAGACGCGGCAAGGATGGGGCACCCCGCATGCGCGAGAAAGCTAACAGCTGGAAGCTAGCAGCTAGTGGCTGTTCTTCACCCACTGGTCCACCCAGTCGTTCACGGTCTTGTACCAGAGCTGCGAATTCTGCGGCTTCAGCACCCAATGGCCTTCATCGGGAAAGTACAGCATCTTACTGGGCACGCCGAGCAGTTGCAGCGTGTCGAAGAGCTGGAAGCCCTCGCTCACGTCCAGTCTGTAGTCTAGTTGCCCATGCACCACCAGCGTCGGCGTCTTGAAGTTCTTCGCGTACAGTGACGGCGACCACTTGCGGAATGGATTCTGATCATCCGGCTTGCCGTAGTAGTCCCACGGATGCCCCTTAAACTCCCAGATATTGAACCAGTCTTCTTCGGTCGATCCGAATGCCGACTCGGCGTTGAACATGCCGTCGTGGGTGACGATGCACTTGAAGCGGTTGGTGTGCCCCAGGATCCAGTTCGCCATGTATCCGCCGTAGCTCGCGCCCAGCGCGCATTCGCGATCCTTGTCGATGAATGGGTAGTGCTCTTCGGCGTAGTCGAGGCCGGTCATCAGATCGGTGAAAGGCTTGCCGCCCCAGTCGCCGCTCACTTCTTCGACGATCGCCTGCCCATAGCCGGTCGACCCGCGCGGATTGATCATGACGACGACGTAGCCGTTGGCCGCGAAGAGCTCCGCGTTCCAGCGATAGCTCCAATCGTCGCCCCAGTTCCCCTGCGGCCCTCCATGAATGAGGAACTTGACGGGATACTTCTTCGTCGCGTCGAATCCCGGCGGCGGAATCAGGAATCCTTCGAGCTTGGTGCCATCCTGAGCCGTGAACCAGAAAGGCTCCATTGGTTCCTGATCCAGTTGGGCGAGGAGGGCATCGTTGAGGTGGGTGATCCGACTGCTGACGCTATCCCACGCAAGTTCCCCAAGGTGATTTGCCCTTTGCGATGTCATGTTCGTCGGAATAGGGACGCAGTCCTGGCACAATTGCACTTGAACCATTCGCAGCGGAGCGACTTGATCTGGATGTAAACGGAAGACCTCTCCGGGATCGTCAACCATCATTCGAGCCGCGACGATTGAGCCGTCGGAAAGTGCGTGAATACTTGAAAACTCACCGGCTGCCGTCAATTGAATTGGGGGCGCTTGGGGCAAGTCGACGCGAAATATCGGTCCTTCGCCAAAATCTGCCGAAGCGAAATAGATTCGGCTCGAGCTCGCCGCCCACGCAAACTCATCCACCCAGTTATCGAACTTCGGCAGCAAATCCCTCCCCGTCTTCGCCGCGCGATCGTAGAGCCATAGCCGAAACTTGTCGCTCTCGTAGCCCGCCCGCGCCTCGCTCCGCCAAGCCAGATACCTCCCGTCGGGTGAATAGGCGGGATCGAAATTCCCACCCGCCGAAGTCGATATTTTTTTGGCTTTGGACAAGGGTTCAGTCAGATCAATGGTAAAGATGCTGGCGCTGATGCTGATCGCCGGCACAGGATCAGGATTCTCGGTAAAGGCCAGTTCCTTCGAGTCGGGCGAGAAAGCGCATCCGCAACTTGACTCCTCGAGCGAGAACGGCGGAACATCGCGGGGATCGTTGGGGGTTAGATCCCGCATTCCACCACTCTCAACCAAAACCTGAAAGAGGTGGAACCTCTTCTCGCCGGTGTAATGGTCCCAGTGCCGATACAGGAGCGCGGTCCAGATCTGCGCCTTCACCTTGCTCGCCGCCAACACGGCATCGCGCCCCGCGTTGCATTTGTCGCCCGTTGAAAAATCCGCCGTGGTAATCGCTGGGCAAGCGGGATACACATCCGAAGTAAAAATCACGGAGTGCCCATCGGGAGACCATTTCGCGTTGTCGGCCCCCGTCGAAATCGCCGTCAGCTTCTTCGCGCTGCTGGTTGCGCCCGTCACCCCGTCGAAGTCCGCGATCCAGACTTGCTCGCCATTCTCTCGACTGGAAATGAAAAGCACGGAGCGCCCGTCGGGCGCGAACTGGATCCCCGAGTCGCCCGGCTGTGCGACTGCGACCTTGATAGGTTCACCACCCGCGATCGCCTGCAGCCAGAGCTCTTGCGTTTTGGTATTCGCCGCCAAATCCACCGTCGTAACGGCATAGGCCAGCCATTTGCCGTCGGGTGAAACGACTGTATCGCCCAGCCGTTTCATGTGCATCATGTCTTCGAACGTCATGGGGCGTTTGGCCGAAGGGGCGGGCGGGAGCGGCGATTGCGCGAAACCAAAGGTCGCGACCAAGAAGCAAACAACGAGAAGAATCAAACGCCGCATGCACGCACCTCTGAAGAGAATTGAAGGGAAAGTTTACACCTTGCGGCAGAGGGCGCGAGATGGCGCATGCCAGTCCTAAAAGCGCGTACGTCCCGGCAGGGACGAGGAAAAGCAACCGCGGATTCTTCGCCTCCTTCGTCCGCTGCTGCGGACTCCGGCCGCTCAGAATGACAATGCATGGGGAGAGCCTGGAGAAATAGCGCGGCGAGATTGACCGGCTGTGACAGGTGATCGAACTACTTGTTCTCGTTGCCCGTCAGGCGGAACGTGATCGTTCCCCAGAAAAGTCGCGCGCGCATCTGCACCGGCAGGTGGCGATCGTCGTCGGTGTACCAGATCCAGATGTTGCCGCGATTCTTCACCACTCCGGCGTCGGCGGTGGGCTGCACGCGAATGGTCTTGAAGGTGCCCAGCGTGGTCTTGATTTCTTCGCGGCCCTCCACCTTCATCGTCACCAGCACGGTGCGCTGCGCGTCGGCTACAGGAATCACGAAGCTCGAGCCCACGACCAATTGTTGCGAGCCGGGGTAGAACACGCCGGTGAGCAGATCGGTAAGGCAGCCGTGCACCGGAGACTCCGCGTGCTTGGCCTGGCCGTTGACCATGTTCTTCTCGTCGAGAACGGATTTGGAATCGGCGTAGTCAATATGGAGCGTGGAGTTGAACTGGCGCCGTCCTTCAACGGTTTGTTTATCGAAGTCGTAGGTGCAACCCTTGCTGCGGTCGAAGTCAGCCTGGAAGTTGTCCACAACGTGAAAGATGAGATTAATAGCGCCGCTCGTATAAGCGGACGCAACAACGCGCTCGCGATCGCCGGCCGCTTCAAAATGAACCACGGCCGTGCCCGCTGGAAATACACGCCAATCTACCGAATAGGTAAGAGTCTGCTTCTGCGGGAAGCTGAAGCCGGGGCGCGGCGGCATCAGAATCGCGGGGTCCTGGCCGCGCAATCCACCTGCGAAGGCGACGCCGAACAATAAGCTAACTGCGACATGGCAAAACCAGAGTAGGTTTGCCCTGTTGAGGTTCGACGAAGGTCGCCGGTCCTTGGGGTCGCGGCGACTTCGCGTCGCGGCTTCGGGATACCGCGACTCTGATTTTGCGATAGCGCGTGTCTTCAATGTTCGGCACGGCTCCTGATAGCAAGGTTTCTCACGGGTTGACCTGGCCCTTCTCTTTGGACTCGACCTACGCAAAAAGCGCTCACCACGCGCGGTGCAGGAATGGCTCCAGCAACGGTCGCAGGTAGAGCAGGCTCAGGTAAAGCAATGCGGCCCCTAAAGCAGAATTGTACTCGCGGTGTTTGAGGTAAAGAGCAAACGAGAAGCCGCCCGTAGCCGCCTGGTTAACGGCCTGAGAGGCGGTTGCTTCGCCCCCTGCCCGCGAAGGCCTGGCAGGCGTGAGGCGCGGGATGAATCGCGGTACGCTGGCGCAATAGCTGTCGAACTCGGGAAATGCGCCGCGAAGAAACTGCTCTTCCGAAGCGATGACGGGAACGTAGATGGCGGCGAATCCCGCCGCCAGCAGCAGCGCCAGCGGCCAGCTCAGCAGCGCCACTGCGAATCCCGCCGCGATCAGGGTCGATCCAAGATAAAGAGGGTTGCGCGTGTGGGCGTAGGGTCCGGTGACGCAAAGCTCCTGATTCTTTTTGACGGTGCCGGAAGCAGCGGCTCGCAATGCCACGCCGGGCACGACCAGCAAGAGGCTCCACGCGATGGCGGTTGGATGCGGCGCGCGGCGGACGACTTCAAAGAGATAAACGGCCGCGGTCACGAATCCCAATGGAACGCGAATACGGCGCGCAAATCTTTTCCACCGCTCCCACCGCTCCGCGGCTCCAGCCTTTGGAGATATTTTGTGGACAATCCGCTCGTTCATCGCGCGTTTACCTCGGCAAGCAGTTCGTCGGCGGCACGCAACACATCGTCGGGCGTGATCGTGAGCAGGCCGGGATCAGTCGTGGAGCGGCGGGAGTGATCGCGGCGGCTCTCCGGACTGCGCAGGACGCGGGCGCGCGTGCCGTAAGGACCATTGCGGCTGGGATCGGTGGGACCGTAGATGCCCACAACGGGACGACCGAGCGCGCTGGCCAGATGCAGAGGCCCGGTGTCTCCTCCGATACAGAGAGCGATGCGGCGCGTGAATGCGATCAACTGCGGAAGCGTGGCCGTGAGTGCCACGGCGCGACCGGAAACGATGACAGCGGCGAGTTGCTCCTCGCCGGGCCCGGCGTTGACCACGACGTCAAATCCGCGCTGCGCGAGTCCTTCGGCAACCGCGGCGTAGCGCTCGGGCGGCCAGCGCTTCGCTCCCCAGCCGGCTCCGGGAGTGAGGAGTGCGATAGGCCGCGCTGCGCCGGAGAAAGTCGACTCAAGCCATGAGGCGCACCAGCTTTCGGCTTCGGGGTCGATGGGGAGGCGTGCCTCCGTTGCGGAGGAGAGCGCGTCGCCGGCAACGGCAGAGGCCAGTTCCACGTCCTGCTCGATCACGTGCGCACCATGCGTGGCGATGCGCTCGGTAAAGAGCCACTGCGCAGGCCACTCGCGCGGCGCGGCTTCTCCAATGCGCCGTGCACAGCCACTCATACGAGAGATCACCGCGGAACGAATTGCCCCCTGCAGGTCAAGGACGGCGCTGTATTCTGCGGCGCGCATCTCGCGGCGGAGCGCGCCAATCGCGCGGCGCGTCGTTGCGCTCAAGGGATGGCGCTTCCATTCCCGGCTTGCGGCAAAGTGAAGACGATCGACGACCGGCATGGCGGAATCGTGTTTTTCCCTGATCCCTGACCCCTGAACCCTGACGCCTGCGCCTAAAAGCGCCTGCCAGCGCGGCTCGACGACCCAGCCAATTTGCCAATCAGGATGCGCGAGACGCAGCGCCGTGACCGCGGGCAGCGCGTGAAGAATATCGCCCATTGCACCCAGGCGGACAATGAGCAGGCGGAAGTTGGATGGCGCGTGCAAAGTTTGATTTTCGCACAGTGCGGGTCCCACGAATGAGACCCGCGAGCAGAGGACGATCCGCTGCTTTCAACTTTATTTTGCTGCAGCCGGCGGCGTTGCAGCAGGCAGGTAGCTCATGTCGGCTTCGTAGCGATAGATCTCAAAGTTACTCGACACGATGAGCGAGTGGGCCTGGTCGACAACCTTCTGGTAATCCTCCTTGCTCATTCCTTTTTGCGCGCCGACGCCATCGTCCAGGTCGGCCCAGTTGTCCATCCCAACGACAGAAATGAACGTGGGACCGGCCAAGCCGAAATGCGCATCGGCGAAGTTGTAGACCTTGGCGCCGCTCTTCTTGATGGCCGGCAGGATTACGTTCTTCTGGAAGTCTAGATACTCGCGGAACTTTTCGGGACGCACCTGAGTCACGAGAACGCGAATCATCTTGGGCTCAACGCCGCCGTCCGGCAGGCTGAGCTCGGGATTGACGACCTCGATTTCGCGGCGCCAGCTTGAAGTGCACTCGATGATGTGCGTTGAGAGGCGGGCCAGGTCGGCCTGCTGATCTTTCAGCTTGGGATCGTTGCCAATGGTGCTATCCAAGTCGGCCCACTTGGAATACATCTGCACGCGCGCGTATTCATACGGACCGGTGAGCGAAACCCAGATAGAGCTGTAGCGGTCGGAACCGGCCTTGGCGAGGATGGCGTTATAGTCCTTCACCTCTGCCTGAAAATCGGCGATGCGATCGGGCTTGACGGTGTAGAAAGTGACGCTCCGAATGTTCGCGTCCTGCGCGTTAGCCGGGACGTCGAGCGCAGCCACGGCCAGCAGCATGGCGGCAAGGCAAGGCCAGAGGATGGCTTTATTAATCCAGCTCATGAAGTACCTCCTTGTTGCGGCGAAGGCTCGCGCGCAACGATTAAGGGGCCGGCATTGCAGCCGGGCGTGATGGGGATGAAGCCCTTCGCGAGCTGTGGGGCATGCGCGGTCTTCAATGCTCTGTTGCGTAAAAGTCAAGGGGGAAAGCTGACTCGGTGAGTATACGCCGCCGGGAGGTAGGCATCGAAAACACGATCGCCGCACTGATGCGATCGAGAGCGACATAGGGCTGCACGCTTAGACCGTTCAGCGCTGGAAGATGTCGATGGGATGCGTGAAGTCGGTTACGCGCATGTGCTCGGCAAGCGTGGGATATTGGCTCTGGAGCTTCAAGTACATCTCCCACGCGACACGGCGATAGCTGAAGTGGCCCGCCGGGCCGGAGCGCAGCTCCGAAATGTACAGCGCCTCGGCAAGGTCCATTTTGAAAAGGGCGCGGATGCGCGTAGCGAGAGGATAAAGATAGGTTGCGGACTGCGCGGCCTCGACCACTGGAGCGGCGGCAATCACACTGGCGGTGCGGTGAGCGGCATCAATGGCGGCGCGATATTCATTTAATGCACCGGCCTCGGCAAGAATATCGGAGCCGGCGGGCAGATCGCCGCAGCCCGGCGTTTCATAGCCGTGCAGGGCCGTGAAGTCCTGGATGATCTGCGTGCAACGGCGATGGCGATGGAAGTCGCGGAAGCCGCCGATGTCCATCAGTATGTCAAAGCGAATGGCCGCTCCGGCGTGGAAGGCCCGAAGGACTTCGTCGTGCTTGCCCCGGTGCTTCAGGCCAAGTTCAATAATCTCTGTGCTGCGTGCGGCGGGCAGGCCATTCAGAAAGTCGCGGATCTGGCGATAAGGGTGCCGGCTGACGGAATAGAGGAGCGTGGCGGCGAGCTCGATTTCAAGGGACTCTGAGCGCTCCACGAGATCGACCAGCGGAGCCGCGGCTGGCGGCAGGTCACTTAGAAGCTCGGCGGCCACGCGCGTGAGCTCGGCGCGAGTCTGGATGAGGTAATCGCTGGGCTGGGCGTATTTCACGAGAGTGGGCGCGGTGCGGACTTCGCGCGTGAAAAGTGCCGCGGCCTGAGCGGCCACACCCTCCGCGGTTTCGTCCTGGAGATTGGCGATCTTGTCGATGATGGTTTGGCCGGCTTTTGCGTTCAGGTTCCAGGCAGGGCCGGTGGCGGCATCGCGAAGCCTTTCGCCGAGCAGGCGAATTTCGGCCGCGGGGTGGGAGAGCAGGCGCGAAACCTGAGTCTCAAGCGTCCGCGCGCTGACGATCTGGCCCAGCGAAGTGTTGGTGGCAAGCGGAAGCAGGTAGCGCGCGACGTCGAACGCGCGAGCGCGCAGGGTGCGCTCGTAGGCTTCGGGTTTCATGTCGTCAGGACGCCCAACGCGCCGCCGAAGCAGATCGGTCACCGCGAGCGTGGTGCGCTTGTAGGCGAGGAGAAGCGAATCGATGGTGCGTTCGTACAGTTCCTGGGAGTGCGCATCCCCGGCGAAATCGGGGTAGTAGAAGCCGGATTCGAGGAAGTTTTGGTAGCGGGTAGAGCGCTCCTGGCCGTCCCACCGCGTTTCATCAACCAGCACAATGGCGGCAAGCAGTGACAGGCGCTCGACGGCGAAGGCTATGTGCGCGAGATCGGCAATGGAGCGGTGGCCATATTGAAAATAAAAGGTATTGAGGAACTGTTCTGCACGCTGGGCGCTGATTTCGGCCAGCGAATCTCGCATGGAAAGGGCCGAGCGGGAATACTTGGCCATGGCATAGGCGAGGATCTCGGGGTCGGCGCCGTGGATGGCGATGACTTCGGTTTGATTGCGCGCAAAAAGCGGAAGCGAAGATTCACTGGACATGAGGATGGTCTCGCGGACAGAATACGTCATAAGGGAGCACCCGCGCCCGAGCGGCGGAGTGAAGGCCCTGCCCTGGGAAGCGCGGAAGAGCGCCGAGACCGGGGAGCACGGGAGCAGCCATGCGGGAGTATCTGGTGCGAACGTCGCACAAGCCGCGGCCCTTGCCGGCGGGACGCTGGGCGATGACCCAGCGCTGGAACGATCTGCTGTTTGCGCATTGGCCCATCGCTGCGGCAAAGATGCAGTCGCTGCTGCCGGAGTGGCTTGAAGCCGACACCATTCAGGGCTCGGCATGGCTGGGCGCCGTGCCGTTCTGGCTGGACCGAATCAAAGTCCGCGGCATGCCCGTGATTCCGGGGCTGCGCAGCTTTCCCGACCTCAACTTGCGTACTTACGTGCGGGACCGGTTCACGGGCACGGCGGGGTTTTATTGCTTCAGCGTGGACTCCAGCAATCTGCTGGCAGTGGCGGCGGCGCACCTCGTGTACCACTTGCCGTACCGGCTGGCGGAGATGTACCTGGAGCCTCGGTCGGAGCGCGAATTTGCGTTCTACAGCCGGCGGCGATTTTCGCGGCAGCCGGTGATCTTCAAAGCGCGGTACCGGGGCCTGGGGCCCACCGAAACGACGGCAGGGATGCGGCCGGGGTCGCTCGAATACTTTTTCACGGAGCGACCGTGCGTGTTCTCAACCAACCGCGCGGGCGAGCCGATCAAGGCGAATCTGCATCACGTTTCATGGCCCCTGGAAGAAGCGGAAGCCGAGATCGAGCGCAACGACCTGGCGACTGCGGTGAGCCTGGAGCTGCCCGACCGGGAGCCCGTGCTTCATTACTCCCGACGGCTGGCAGTGTATGTTTGGCCGGTGGAGTTGGCGCGGCCCGCACTCGCTGCGCGACCCGTCACTGTGGCCGCAACGCCAACGTAAAAACAGCTGTCAGCCTTTAGCCATTGGCTCGTCCGTGCGTCATCGGCGGCGCAGCCGGCTTCTTGTTGATTGCCCAAGCCTAACGATGCGCGGGGCTGGGAAGCGGCTTCGATCCATCCGCCACGATCACGTCCGCGGTTTCTTCTTTTCCATTGCGCTCGAAACCAATTTTGGCGTCGCTTCCCGGCTTAGTCATGAAAATCTGTGTGACGAAGTCGGCGGTGTTCTGGACAGGGTGACCGTTGATGGAGACAAGGATGTCACCCTTCTGGAGGCTGGACCTGCCGGCCGGACCGCCGGGAACAACCTGGGCAATCAACGCTCCGGGCCTGGCGATATGAGCCTTGGCGCCGGTCCCGCTCACCACATCCTGCAATTGAAGACCGATCACACCGTATGGCTTGACGACGTAAATAGACATCAAGTCGGAATTGGTGCCGCTTTTCTGCAGCGACCACGTGTTGCCGCCGTCCTCCGTGTGCAGCACGGTGCCGCCGTGGCCCGCGGCCCAGCCTGATAGCGGAGTCACAAACGTGACTTCGTCCAGGTCTTCTCGTGTACCGCTGGCTTGCGCTTTCCATGTGGTGCCGCCGTCGGTGGTGTGAAGAATGACCCCATCGTAGCCGACAATCCAGCCTGACTCAGGGGTGACAAAGTTCACCGACATGAGATTTGCCCTGGTGCCCCCGGCCTGAGATTTCCAGGTACTGCCGCCGTCTTCGGTGTGCAGGATTGTGCCATTCCTGCCGACGACCCAGCCCGAGGTTGCAGTAGGAAAGGACAGGCCAATCAAGGATCGGACAGTGGGGGTGTTTTGCCGCTTCCAGGTGTTCCCGCCGTCCACGGTGTGCACAATCGTGCCGCTGGACCCTGAGGCCCAGCCCGTCTGGCTGTTGATGAAGGTCACGAACGAAAGATAATCGGGGGCTCCGCTTTTCTGCGGCTTCCATGTGTTTCCCGCATCCACCGTGTGCAGGATTGTGCCTCCGTTGCCCGCGATCCAGCCAACGTTCGGCCCCACGAAGGCTACTTCGCTCAGGTCTTCGGAGGTTCCAGCGGTCTGCTGCTTCCACGACTCGCCTCCATCCTCCGTGTGGAAGATGGCGCCCCCACTCCCCACAACCCAGCCCGACAGCCGGGTTGGGAATGCCACGGAGTAAAACGTTCCCTTGCTCGTGTTTTTTGTGGTCCAGGCGCCGCCGCTGTCCGCGGTCGCGATCATTTTCGCTTGATCGCCGACCGACCACACCGACCACGGTCCAAGAAGCGAGGGATCGTTGGCCACGGTGGGAGCCTGATGCCTGGAGGCCTGCCATTCATGATCCTGAGAATCAGCGACGATATGTCTCCAGTAGAAGAATGAACCGATGAGGACGACCGCACAAATAGCGGCGGTGATCATCACCGGCCGTTGCCATTTCTCCGGCTGATTCGGGTTATTTTGGCGGAAAGCGGCGCGCAGGTTGAGAACCGCGCTGCGGAGCCAGGCGATTGAAAGAATCAGCAGGGACACAAAGAAGACGGCAAAGCTGATTGCGCCCCAGTCAGGCTTTGTGGAAAAGGCCTGGCAGGAATCGGTGAAACGATAACTGACGAAAGTTCCGGTAAGCCATGAAGGCGCGTTGCCATGCCAGACTGTGGCGCAACTCCTGAGAATGTAGAAACCGATGGCCGCGCCAACCAGGGCAATCGAACCGCAGATTCCCTTGGCAAACGCCAGGGCGCTCCGGGAGAAATAGGCGATGCCCGGTAAAGCCGCGGCGGCACGCCGGACGCGGAATTTGTGCGGCCACATGGCGCGCATTCCGAGCCGAAGGATCAAGGAGCCAAACAGAATGATGATGGTGTGTTCAACGACCCACCATGTCATTTCGAACCAGGGATGGTCGTGCACGATCACCCAACCTGAGGTAACGTCCGCGGCCATCCATGTAAGCCACTTCGGAACAGCGCCGCTGGTAACGATTGGAGTGCCGTACTTGACCAGGCCGAAGAGTCCAATCAATCCCCAGACGCCGATCACGGAGGCGCCTAAAAGCAGCAGTGCCCATCCCAGCATTCTCACTTTGAGAGGCTGAAGGGTCGGCAGCGCTTCAGCGAATTCGCTTGCGGTGTGACGGCGATAGCGCCTGAGCCGCTGCAGGCCCGATCGGAACCAGGCCAAACCGCCCGCGCCGACGAAAAGCGAAAGCACCGCAAAGAGAGGAAGAACGACGTAGGTGCTGGACGTATTCGACGTGCCGGCAAAAACCGTAAACAAGCAAAGCAAAATGAATGCCGCCGCGGCCACGCAAACGATGGAACCGGCCAGAACGGCGGCCCAGCTTACGACCAGGGCTTGCACACGCCGGCTGGCAAGCACGGGCTGCACCAGCGCGTCGTGACTCAACTCGTAATACGTGCTGTCTGACCTTCGATCGGTGCGCAGCAGCCGACGCTCGACCAACTGGCTCAATGTCTCGCGAGGCAATTTCAGCTGCCGCAGCAGCTCGCGCTCTTCAACGCTCAGCCTTCGGCCTTCAGGACTGATGAGGTATTGCTCGCACAGAACGCGGACCGCGCCGCGCAGATACCTGACGGGGAGCGACCGGATGGCATCGGTATAAAAATTCTCCAGCGTCTCGGCCAGAGCAGCATCGCCACCCAGATCTTTGAAGTCGACGACAACTTCGCCGCTCGACAGCTTCTGTTTGAAAGCAGCGATGCTTTCGATGCGCTGGCAAATCAACTGGAGATGGAAGGGCTCGACATTCCCGCCGGCGGAGCCGCGTGCCGCCACGGTCGACTTGGTGAGATAGGCAAGAACCGAGGTGACGACGTCGGGCTCCAGGCGAAAAGCTCTTGTGGACGCGTCTCTGGCTTCGATGGCCGCGGGCCCCGTGATGGCCTTCGACGCCATCTCATAGGTCAGTGGCGCCAGGCGATAGCGATGATCGAGGATTTCCGGAATGTGATCCGAGGCTTCTTCAAGCAGCCCCAGGAAATCTTCGCGCAGCGACAAGACCACGCGGATGGTTGGCGGACCTTCGCTCGATGCCGACTCGCTTTTCGGCTGCGAGGGCGGAGCGATGCCGCGAACCAGGTAGCCCAGCTCGGAGAGAAAGCCCTCGCGCGCCTCGTGCGATTGCAGCGTAAACAATTCTTCGAACTGATCGAGAATCAAAACCGGTGTGAGAAGAAGATCGTTGCGCCAGAATTCAACGGTCTTGAAAAAACTCCACAGTGAATTCGTATCTCCGGGGTTGTATTCCACCTGCTGCCGTTCGGCTTCAGCCCGCACGCCTTCGAAAACGGAATGCAGCGGCCCGTTCTTGATGTCGTTAACCCTGACAAAAAGCGGAAGGCTGTTGGCTTCCCGCAGTCGAGGCGCCACGCCGGCGTTGAGCAGCGAAGTCTTGCCCAATCCGGACTTGGCATAAACGATCACCAGGCGGTTGGCGAGGATCTGATCCGTAAGCGCGACAGAGGCCGGCTCGCGACCGAAAAATGTGCGTCGAGAAAATTCATCGTCGCGGAACGGTTGAGCGCCGGGATATCGGTGGAGGATTTCCATCAGGTCTCTCTATCGGTTGCGGCGCTGGTATTCGCGCTTCAAAGTTGAAACGACTTTGGCGAAGTCTTCGTCGAAGTCGGTTTCCCGCAGTTCCATTTCATCGAATTTGCGCAGCGCATCGA
Organism: Occallatibacter sp.; assembly: GCA_036489735.1. GTDB lineage: Bacteria > Acidobacteriota > Terriglobia > Terriglobales > Acidobacteriaceae > Telmatobacter. Next base: position 19,771 of record DASXFF010000074.1, read on the forward strand.
CGCGGTCTTCTTCGGCAATCGGCGCGGTCCGAACCGGAATCAGGAACGATCCGCGCACGCGCAGAGCGCGCTCGCACGCCAGCGCCACCTCTTTGTTCACGTAACTGTCCGTCTTGCGGCAAAATTCCGGCGAGTAGAGCACCAGAACAAAGTCCGAGGCATCCAGATCGTTCTCAATGCGCTTGTTCCAGTCATCTCCGCCCTGCAGGGATTCCTGATCGAGCCAAGGCTCGAAGTATGCCTTTTGCAGCGCGTCAAACACCCTGGAGGCCAGAGCCGCATCCTCCCTGGCGTAACTGATAAACACGCGGGGACGAGGACCCAGAGGCATGGCCTGTCCTACGAATCCGCCGTCGGCTTCCAATCGATCGGTGAGCTTGGTGAGAAATGCGCCCACGTCGGCGTCTTCCAACTCAACGCGCGTGCCCCGCTGATAAAAGAGAATCATTTCGTCGCGGTCCGATTGGATCAGGCCGTCAAGCGGTTCGGCGGCGATCGCCGGGCCGCTGCGATTCAGCTCCAGCGCGCGAAGAAGAATCTTGAGCAGAATGCGCAAATCCCAGTGCCTGATTCCGAAGCCGACAAACAAGAAACTCTGGCCGACGCGCTTGAGAACCCGCAACAAACTGTTGGGCAGCGGCGGCCTCTCCGAAACCACCCGAATAAGGAAGTCGAGAACGTCGTTTTCGCTAAGCACCAGGGAAGATGGTTCCTCTGCGCTGCCGAAGAGATGAAACACCACAGGCGAAGAGGGTGTGCCGGGCAGCACGAACTCAGGATTTTCCCGCTTGTCGCCGCGCAGATGATAACGGTGCACAATCGGAGTCTTCCCCACCGCCTTCAGTGCCTGCTCCAGCATGGCGTCTTGGCCGGTGGTAACAATGAGTGAAAACGGCAACGCCGCCAACTGCTCATGAACCGTAGATGGACCATATTGGCGCGAGGTAAGGACCATCTCCGCCGTAGCGCGCAGAGTGGTGGGCCCGAAGCCCTCCGTGTCTTCGTACTGCTGGGCAAGCGCAGCCAGAGTGTTGCCGCTCGGTGAGCGATTGTCCTCTTCGAGTTCGCGGGAGAGGCGGCTCTGCAGTTCGTCAGGCAAGGTGGTGCCGGGCTGTGACCCATTCGCGGAAGGCGCGGATGATCCCTTGACGGGAATCTCGGAACCGAGCATGAGAATGCAATTACCATGCCGGAGAGAGCCGACCAGATTATTCCAGTGTCGTTCTTTCACTCTTCCTCCACCGGCGTTTCGGCAACTGCGATGCTGAATCCAGCTTCTCCGTCAGGCGCACTGCCAAATTTCGGGTGGCTGCACTTTTCATAAGACGTTACAAAGCGCGGCGGGGACGCTCGGTTCAACTGGGGATTCCATTCTAACGCGCAGGCGCGGGCGAATCCACAGCAGAGTGGGGCGGACTAATTTTGGGGCATGGATGATAGGAGGTGCCCGGTCCCACCCTTTCACCAGAAAAAAGGCGAAAGGATGGGGCACGGAACATTGTGGCCGACTCAGAACGACAGCTTGAGGGCCAACTGAATCAGGCGCGGATTGTTCACCGTGGAATTCACGGCCCCGAATCCCGCCGCGTTGATATCGTTCACCGGACTGCCAAACTCAGGGTGGTTGAAGAGGTTGAAGAACTCGGCCCGGAAGTTCAGGCCCATCCCTTCGCGAGGCAGCGCGATCTGCTTGACCAGGGAGAAATCGGTGTTCACGAAGTCGGGACCGATCGCCGGAACTCGCGAGGCATTGCCCAACTCGCCGACCGCCGGCGCTTTGAAGGCGTCAGGGTTGATCCACTGATGCTTGCTATGGTTGGCGGCGGAGGGGTTCTTACCGGCAACCTGGTCGGGCCGATTGAAGTTGTTGTCATTGCCGCCCGCATTGAAGGTGGTGCCCGACTGGTTGAAGCTGTCGATCAAAGGAACAGGGAATCCGGAAGAGATCCGCTCGATGAGAGTGAATTGAATTCCGCCGAGAATGGCGTCGGTCATGTCGTTCCAATTGTTGCCAAACTGCTTTCCATGCCCGAAGGGCAAGTCGTAAATCACGCTGCCGGTGAAGCTGTTGTCGAGGTTGATCTGCGAGAGGGACCAATCGAGTTTCTGCCAGTTGGGCAGCCCGAAATAGGGGGCGCTCAGCTCGGAGCCGAGGCCGTCGGACAACCCATTGTCGTAGGTGCGCGAGTACGTGTAAGCGATCAGGGCATAAAGGCCGTTCTTGGGCGTTTTGGTCTCCGCCTTAACCTGCAATGAGTTGTATTGCGTCTTACCCGGGTCGCCATAGAGCAGGATGGAGTTGAAGTTTGGCGGTCCGTAGGGGTAGGAGTAGGGAGCGCCGCCGGGAAGGCAGCCGATCGTGTAACTCCCCGTTCCGCACGCCGATGGGCTGTTGATAGTGAGAGCGTTCCCGATCACCGTCAGGTGGCCGCCAGTTGAGCCCGCATAGCCCGCGGTGAGCAGAATATTGCCGGGCAGCTCGCGTTCGATGTTGGCGTTATATTGGTGAACCCGGCCCGGCTGGAAGTTGGTTGGCTGGTAGGCATATGTGCCCACGAAGCTGGATACGTCCTGCGGCGTGGGCAACGATGGAAAGCCGGTGGAGAGGGTGAAGTTCAGCTCGGGCGTCTGGTCGAGCGTAACAGCGCAGTATGAAGTTGCGAAGGCGCAGCCGGTTGAAAATGTGGCGGGAAGTTGATCGCTCTCACCCAGCGTCGGCGGATTCTGCCAGAGACCTTGCGCGCCCTGGTTCCACGAGGAGTCGTGATAGATGCCGAAGCCGACGCGAACAACGGTCTTATCGCTGCCGAGAACTTTCCACGTAGCGCCCACACGCGGTTCGTATGCGCCCCAGAACATTTTGATGCCGGCCGAATTACTCACTCCGTTCTTGCCGGCGATAAGAAGGTCACCCGTTGAAGGGATGTAGTCGGCCATGCGGTTGTGGACCTCGGTGACGGGAGTGGTCATGTCCCATGCAAGGCCGAGATTCAGAGTGAGCGAAGGGGCGACGCGCCAATCGTCTTCGACGAAGGGCCGGTAAATATCCCAGCGACGGCCGGTCACAGCGCCGCCGTAGACCTGATCGTGAACGCCCAATCCGGTCATTCCCATCAACAGGTCGGCTTCGGTGCTGCCAGGGGCGCCACCGGCGCCTGTGAAGGCTCCGAACAGACCGACGATCCAGAAGCCGTCCTGGAAGGCCTCGGTTCCCACATTCATCTGATTGGCGCGAAGATCGATGCCGGCGTGAATCTCATGCTTGCCGCGGATGAGATCGAGATCGTCCTTGAAGGAGTAAATGTCGGTTCCACCCTGAAACGGGGCGTAGCCGCGATCGCCGAGAGACCAGTAGCCCAAAACCTCGGTGGAAACCAGGCCTTGGCTGTACGCGCCGCCGGGGAGCTGAGTACCGCCGGCCGAGCAGCCCAGATTGGCGTTCGGAATTCCCAGCTTGGCCGACTCGCAGGTGTGGTTGTCCTGCGAGGCAATGTAGTCAAAGATGCGGTCGTATCCAAGTGTGGCCAGATTAAGCGTGTTGGGCGAGAAGACGTGGGTTTCGCCGATACCGGCATTGCGCGCGTGATTAATGAGGGTCTCATTGCTGCCGAACGCATTGCCCTCGGCGAGGTAGGGTGCGGGCGCGCCGCCCGGGGCGTAGGTCCACGCCTGGTCGTAACTGAATCGGGCGAAGGCATTGTCGCTGGCAGAAAATGTTTGATCGAGGCGGGCATCGAACTTGGTTTCGTTCAGTTCGCGAACCGGCTCGGTGACGTAGTTGTAGCTCGCGCCCGCCACGCCGAAGTTCTGGTTCGGCGGGGGATAGAAAGCCATCATCGCCTTGCCGACGGGGTCCATCAGGTTTGAGGGAATCTTGTTGCAGTTGGCTCCTGCCGGCTGGCTGCCATCGGAATTCGCCGGTAGTGCAGCACCCGTAGAGGCATTGCACTGAAAGTAAGGATTCGCCGCGCCCACCATGTTCGGGTTGGCAATCACTGGAGTGAACGAGGAACCGATTCCGGAGAGCGGATTGCCGAAAGGGTCAGCGGAAAAATCGCCGCCCCGCATGGCGAGAGAAGGAACCAGGCCGGTGTAAACGAATCCCTCGCGTTGGTACTTCTGCTCGCCATCGACGAAGAAGAAGGTTTTGTTTCTGCGAATGGGGCCGCCGATGGAGCCGCCAAACTGATTCAAATTAAACTTCGGGGTCGAAGTGGCAAAGTCGCTTCTGGCGTCGAAGGCGGTGTTGCGGACGAACTCAAAGAGCGATCCATGGAGATCGTTCGATCCCGATTTCGTGGTGACCAGAACCGTGGGTCCCGCGCGGGTCCCGTATTCGGCCGAGTAGGTGTATGTCAGGACTTTGAATTCCTGAATGTCGTCGATCGAGGAAAAAATTCCGATTCCGCCGGCAGTGAGCTCGTTATTGTCGACGCCGTCAAGCAGCCAATCTGTGCTGTTGGGGCGCGAGCCGCCGACCGAGAGTGAATACGAGCCACGGGCAGACACCTCGCTGTCGGTGGCTCCGTTGAAAAAGCTGCCGGTGCTGGTTTCCGCGGTGGCGCCCGCGGTCAGCGTTGCCAGCTGCACAAAATCGCGGCCGTTCAAAGGCAACTGCGACACCTCCCGCGACGTGATCACCTGGCCCAGCGAAGGATTTGTCGTCTCCACAGCCACCGCCTCACCGGAGACAGTCACCGTCTCTACATTGGCTTTGGGCCCCAGTGTAAAGTCGAGTTCGCGGGCCTCATCCACTTGCAGAACTAAGTCCTTCGACTCCGCGGTCTGAAAGCCCGGTGCATTCACTTTGATCTCATATGTTCCGACGGGAAGCAGCGGAACCAAATAATGCCCCGCGCCGTCGGACTTCGTGTCACGCTCCAGGCCCGTGGCCTGCGACGTGACGGCGACGGTCGCGCCGGGAATCGCAGACCCGGATTTGTCGTCGACATTGCCATTGAAGCTGCCGGTTGCCTGGCCACGCAGCATCGGAGCGAACGTGATCGCAACCAAGCAGGCTGCGGCAAGAAGGAGCGTTCTTTTGATTTCTGTCCTGGCCGGAAAATTAACAAACCTGAAACAATTCAGGCAAAATAAAGTGGTCTTCATCATTGAACCCCTTTCGTAGGTGGCCATCGAATGATTGCGCCTGAGGTGAACACCGATTCTCGAAAGAAACCAGCAGCCTGTTTTTTGCTGCTTTAATAAAACGAGTTCCCGAGCCCCGTTTTGGGGAAGATCAGGCACAATCAGCGGATGGCGAGGTTTTTGTCTTCTCCCAGGAAACCGGAGGAACTGCATTGCTCCTTGCGAAAACGTGCAATGAACTGCAGCGGGAGGACCTTGGATGTTTAGACTCTATGAACTTGCTCGTCAAAAGTCAACGAAAGTTTTGCGTTGCTGAATGCCGAAGGCGCGGGAGTATTCCATTCAGCTGAGCCGCCGCGAGGAAGCTTCATCCGCCCATCTATAATGGGCGCTGGAAAGAACGAGCATCGGAAGGGCGCAGCTCGCGACGGCGAGAGCGCAGAGGTCAACGAAATCATGGGAGATTTGCAAGGAAGAATCGCGCTGGTGACGGGCGGAGCGCAGGGAATCGGGCGCGCGATTGCCGAGGAGCTGGCCGCGGCCGGCGCGACTCTGGCGCTGGCCGATGTGAACGAGGCCAAGCTGGCCGAGACTGTGGCCGAGCTGAAGGCCAAGGGAATCGATGCCACCGCATTCACCGTGAATGTATCGAGCGAGGAATCGATTGAAGCCGGGGCCAAAGCCATCCTGGACAAGTTCGGCAAGGTGGAGATCCTGGTGAACAACGCCGGCATCACACGCGACAATTTGATGCTGCGCATGAAGCGCGCGGATTGGGATCTGGTGTTGAGCATCAATTTGACTGGAGCGTTTCTGCTCACCCAGGCGCTGCTCAGCCCGATGTTGAAGAACCGCTGGGGACGGATTGTGGGAATCGCCAGCGTAGTGGGACGCGCGGGGCAAGCCGGTCAGGTGAACTACGCCGCGTCGAAGGCCGGCCTGATCGGATTTACGCGTTCGCTGGCGCGCGAAGTTGCATCGCGCGGCATTACCGTAAACGCGGTGGCGCCGGGATATATTGAGACGCCGATGACGGCCGTACTGAGCGAGCAGCAGAATACAGCCATGATGGCGACCATTCCGCTCGGGCGGCGCGGAACTCCGAAGGACGTGGCGCAGGCTGTAAAGTTCCTCGCGTCCGACGCAGCATCGTACATTACCGGACACGTGCTGGACGTGAACGGCGGGATGTTCATGGGCGGCTGAGCGGCGCTCTTCCCGCCTCGAAGCAACCAAAATCCGTAAAGTTCTGAGTCCTTCCTGCCGACAAAACAACCTGCGGCAGCAGGATCTATTCCAGTGCTACGAAGAAGCGTTGGGATGGGCTGAAGCCGTGCTCCAATTCTCCTGACCCCCTCAGAATTCAGACCGGCCGGGCGAGGCTCGCGCGGCGCGATTGGCCTGCGGCCACCCATTCGCGTGGCCGTTTCAAGTTCGCTGGGAGCGGCGCCGATAGGCACTTCGGAGGCAACTGTGGCAACCACCGCCGAGACGGGACCGGATGCGGGGGCAGTAACCCACGCCGCGACCGCCGCATGCCCTGAAAGCCCCCCAATGGAGCGTGGCGAAAGCGTACGGTATGTCACGCGACAGCCCATCCTGGACCTGCGTAGCAAAGTCCATGCCTACGAACTCCTGTTCTCGAATGGAACCGAATCATCCCCGAGCGGCGATCGCGAGATGGCCGCGCGAACGCTGTTGGATAATACCGTTCTCTTCGGCCTGGAGAAGCTCACTTGCGGCCTGCCCGGATTCGTGAAGTGCACGGCTGAGATGCTGACGGGAGCGCTGGTTGAAATGCTTCCCGCAGCGATCACGGTGCTGGAGGTCGTGGATGCCGCGGATTTTTCTCCGGAGCAGATGGAAGTTTGCCGCAGGCTGAAAGCGGCAGGGTATCGCCTGGCGCTGGACCAGTCGAAGTGGGATCCGAGGGCCAAGCCTCTCGTGAAGATTGTCGATTACCTCAAGGTCGATTTCTCGCGCACCACGGCGCGGGAACGGCAAACCCTGCGCGGACAAGTCGGCGACACAACGGCATCGCTCGTGGCCGAAAAGGTGGAAACGCCGGAACAGTTCCGTGCGGCGCGGGAGGAGGGATTCGCGCTGGTGCAGGGCTACTACTTCTGCAAGCCCGTCGTGATGGGAAGCCGGCAGGTCCCCGCGAACCGCCTTTCGCAACTGGAGATTCTGCGTCTCCTCCGCGACGACTCATTGAATCTGCACAAGCTCACGCAACTGGTCAAGCGCGATGCGTCGCTGACCTATCGACTGCTGCGCCTGATCAATTCTCCGGTGTGCGCCATGCCCCAGGAAGTGCACAGCGTGCAGGCAGCGCTGCTGGCGGTAGGCGAAGAAACGTTCCGGCGCATGGCCACTGTGGCCATTAGCAGCGAAATGAACGCGGGTCAGCCGGCGGAGTTGCTGCGCATGGCCTTTGTGCGCGGGCGATTCTGCGAACTGGCGGCAGGAGCCAATGGGCTTGACGGCACGGAACAGTACCTGCTCGGAATGTTGAGCCTGCTGCCGGCGATGCTGCGGGTGCCGATGAAAGACCTGGCGCAGTCCATGCCTTTGCGCGAGAAGATTCGGCGGGCGCTGATGGGCGAGGAAATCTACGAGCGTTCCCTGCTCCGGTGGCTCGAGCACTATGAGCTTGCCGATTGGGCCGGCTGCGGCGAAATCGCAAAGGCGCGTGCGCTCGATGAGGACGGACTGCTCGCAAGTTATCAGGAGGCCGTGACCTGGACCGAGGCTGCCCTGTATTTTGCGTGATCCGTTCAGCAGCTCCGATTCAACATCTTCGTTTCGTCGGCGCAGCAACGTCGAATGGCGCAGCAACGTCGAATCATGATCGCGAGATGCGAGGGTCGGGCCCGCCCAGTTAGCTCCCGAAGATCGTTCGTTCGCAGCGCCGAACCGATACCCGTTATAAAATCCCTGCGAGTCTCCAACCAGACGATCGGAGGGATCGAAATGAGCGAAACCGGATTCCCAGGCGCCGCAAATCCACTCGGCATTCCGCCAGGAACCGCGCCTCGGCCCACGACAACGTTCGGACAGGTTCTGGATCGGGTGTTGCGCCTGATGCGGTCCCACTTGCGCCTCTTTGTGAGCATCGGGCTTGTGCCCGGCGCCGGAATCATTGCCTTTTACGGAATCGTGATCGCGGCGTTTTTCCCGGTCTTGAAAACATTGGCGCTGCACCAGGCTCCGGCAGCCGGTTTTTCGCCCGCTTCGCTCGCGGGTCTTGCGGTGGCCTACGCTGCCGGCGTTGTGCTGATGGTTTTGCTGTACGCGCTCTATGAGCCTGCGGCTGTCTACGCCGCGCTTGAGCTGAACAGCGGGAGACCGGTGACCTTCGGCGCGGCATGGGCAATGGCGTGGAGCAGAGCCGGCCGCTTCATCTGGCTGGCAATTCTGCGCGCGCTCATCGTGATGCTGCCGCTCGTGGTCTTCGGCGGGTTGATTCTCGGATCAGTCGGGCTCTCGCTGGCTCACGGGCAAGGCGGCATGAACCCTTCGTTGATGATGGTCGTTTTCCCCCTCTTTATGCTGCTCTACATTGCATGGATGGTCTACACCGTGCTGATCATGCTGCGGCTGGTGCTGGCCATGCCGGCCTGCGTCGCGGAGGACGTCAGCGCCTGGCGGGCTTTCCGGCTTAGCAATCAACTGACCCACGGCGCCAAAGGGCGCATCTTCTTATTGGGTTTGCTGATCTACGCGATCGCGTACGCTGCGTTTCTGGTTGCGGAGATCGTCATCTTCTTCCTGGCTGCGATGGTCGCGCTGGTGGGAATGATGCTGCATTTATCGTTGGCTCCGTGGGGTTACATCGGCATCGGAGCCGGGGTGTTGGTGTTCGCCTTTGCCTACCTTCTTTGGATTGCGGCGACCGCCGGCGCGTTTTCGACGTTGTTTGCGGTGGTGTACCAGGATCAGCGGGCACGGCTAGATGGAGTTGCTGCGCGAGTCGATGCGGCCAATGGATTATGAATCTCCAACTCTTTTCGGATCAGGTGAATCCCTAACTCTTTCCCGATCATCTGAGAGAATAATGGAAGTGAATCGTGACCAACATTTTGCCGCCCCGCTGGCCCGCGGGCGCAGAAGCGTGGTGCGGATAACGGCCATATTCGCGATGGCGGCGGCATCTGCGGTACTCAGCGCACAAGCACCGAATCCGACCTCGGCGGATAATCCTTTTTATGGCAGCGTCACCGCGCAGCCGGTGACCGGCGAGCCGCTGAGGCTGTCGCTGGACGACGCAATTCAGCGAGGCCTGAAAAACAACCTCGGGCTTATCGAAGTAGAGAACGGGGAGAAGACGTATCACGCCGAAGTGAATCAGGCGCTCCAATTGTTTCTTCCCACCATCACTCTGACCGGCGACACGGGTTTCTACATGCACAACCTGGCGGCTTTGGGATTCGGCCCCAAAGTGATTGGCGAATTTTCATCGTTCTTCCCCGGCGGCAAACCACCGGCGGGCCTGTCGCTGATTACCCGCGACACCCTCACCGAGGGACAGATTCACTACAACGAGATTCTGTTTTCCGGTCCGGTGATCCAGGGTTGGAAGGCAGCCAAGGCTGCAGAGCGCGCGGCACACTTTGCCAAAATGACGGCGCGCGGCCAGGTCGTGCAGGACGTGGCCGAGGGTTACCTGCGTGCCATCGCGGACGAAAGCGAAGTGGAAAATGCCAAGGCGCTTGTCCAGCAGGCGCAGATCATCGCAGATCATGCGCATGAGGCGCACGAGGCGGGGACCGCCGCGAATCTTGACGAGCTGCGGGCGAAGGTCCAGTTGCAGACGCAGCAGCAAGCGCTGATCGCAACCGAGAACCAGCAAGCGAAGGATCTGATTTTGCTGAAACGGCAGATTGGCGTGGATCCCGCGCAGGAGATTGTGCTCACCGACCCGGCTCCGTACAGCGAGCTGGCCGAGCAGACGCCGGAAGAGGTGCGGGCAACGGCCTACCAGAACCGGCAGGACTACCAGAATCTGCAAAATCAAGTGGTCGGCTACCGCGCGCTGAACAAGGTTTACCGCAGCGAGCGTTTGCCGACGCTGAGCTTCACCAGCTACTACGGCACCAGCACCGTGAATGGCGCCGGCACGCACGGTGACTTTATTGCTATGGGCGTTTTGAGTTTTCCCATTTTTCGCGAAGCCAAGTTGCGCGGCGACGCGGACGCCTCAAAGGCACAATTGGATTCGGTGAACGCCCAGCTCGATGATCTTCACAGCCACATTGACGAACAGGTGAGGGCGTCGCTGCTCGACGTAAGCGCGAACAAGCAGCTGGTCGATGTGGCGCGGTCCAACGTGGATCTGGCCACCCGCGCACTCAGTGACGAAATCGACCGTGTGAACGCCGGCGTGGACGACAACCTGCCACTGGTCGCAGCACAAGCCACGCTGGCCACCGCCGAAAATAACCTGGTCGAGAGCCTGTACGCATACAACGTGTCGAAGGTCGGGTTGGCGCGCGCGTCGGGCGTCCTCGAGACGCAGTACCGCACCTACCTGGGGCGGTAGACGTCGCCAAAATCATTGGATTTCAATTTAGTCACTGATTATGCATGACTTAGCTATTTCCCTTACTTTATATGATCACCATATTCATAACTTTTTGGTGATATAATTGGTGATAAAGGAGAAAACAATGAGGGCAACTGTGGCACTGGACGACGAATTGATCCGTCAGGCCCAGGAGTATTCGGGCGTGACCGAACGAACTGCCCTGTTGCGCGAAGCGCTCAAGGCGCTGATTCACCTTGAGGCGTCGCGCAGGCTTGCGGCTCTCGGGGGCACGATGCCCGATCTGGAATATGTCCGCCGGCTACGTGTAGATGACCTGTGATCCTGGCAGACACCACAATATGGATCGATCATCTCCGGCGCAACGACTCGCAGATGCAAAAGCTTCTCGATACCGGACACGTTCTCATGCATCCGTTCGTCGTAGCCGAAATGGCTCTTGGCTCTATGCGCAATCCCGGCATCACACTCTCTGATCTGGATGGATTGCTGACGGTGAGCGTGGCGGAACTGAGCGAAGTACGCCGGATGATTGAAGCGCGCGGTCTTTACGCAAGAGGCATTGGTCTCACAGACGCGCACCTCGTTGCGTCGTGTCTGATCACGCCCGGAACCCAGTTGTGGACGCGCGATGCTGCATTGAAGGCCGTGGCCAAAACTGTCGGAATTGATGCCGGGCTGCTGTGATCGCACGCTCCACGGGCATCCTTGAGACGCAGTACCGCACCTATCTGGGCCGGTAGCCTTCAAAGTTGCACAGATCCTCACAAACCCTTTGCCCGGCTCCGTTGTAACGTAGAAGCGGTGGGTAAGCGCGCATGTCTCAACCTTTGAAGATCCTCTATTACGTTGACCCCAACCCCGCGGCGCTGGCGCGGCGGGCGGCGGATTTCTTCGTAGAACAGGCCCTCGAAGCCGTCACAGCGCGCGGCGTGGCGCGCATCGCCATCAGTGGCGGATCCACTCCAAAAGCAGCCTTTTCGACGTTAAGCGAGCAGGGCGAAGAATGGCGCGAGCGCATGCCATGGTCGAAGCTCGACCTGTGGTGGGTCGACGAACGGTGCGTGCCACCCGACGACGCCGACTCGAACTATCGCATGACCCGCGAAGCGCTGCTGGACCACGTGCCCCTGAAACCGGATCAGATTCACCGCATGGAGGGCGAGCGCGAGCCCGATGACGCGGCGGCACGGTACGAAGCCGACCTGCGGAAAACATTCGGGCTCACCGGCGCCGGCCTGCCCCGCTTCGATCTGGTGCAGCTTGGCATGGGACCCGACGGGCACACCGCCTCCCTGTTTCCGCATACTGACGCTCTTCGCGTCACCGATCGGCTGGTGACCGCCAATTATGTCGAGAAACTCGACACCTGGCGCGTAACGCTGACGCGCCCGGTGATCAATCAGGCGAGGCAGGTGTTCTTCCTGATCGCGGGCACGGATAAGACCATGATCCTGAATGAGGTATGGGAAGGACCGCTCGATCCGGAGCGCCTGCCGAGCCAATTCATCATGCCCATGAACGGTATACTTACCTTGCTTCTGGACCAGGCTGCGGCGGCTTTGCTACCCGCGCCGGACGCACTGGGCTTTGGGGTAATCGAGAGGACTGAATGATTCTGGCAGGCGATGTAGGAGGCACCAAGGTTCACCTGGCGCTGTTCGACTTTACCGATGGAAATTTAAAGCACGCGCGCGATAAGCAATTCCCGGCCAAGGAATATACGGGGCTGGAAGAGATTGTGAAGGAGTTTGTGCTGACGGACAAGGTGACGTCAGCGTGTTTTGGCGTGCCCGGCCCGGTGCGCGAAGGACGCCTGCGGCTCACCAACCTTCCCTGGACGCTCGATAGCCGCGAGCTGGCGCGCAACCTGAAGATTGACTATGTTTTTCTCATTAACGATCTGCAGGCGAACGGCTACGGGATTGCGGAGCTTGCCGCCGACCAAATCTACACGCTAAGCGACGGCGATTCTCGCCAGGTGGGCAATCGCGCTTTGATTTCCGCCGGAACGGGACTCGGCGAGGCCTTTCTCGTGTGGGATGGGCGCGACTATGTCCCCTATCCATCGGAAGGCGGCCACTCGGACTACGCGCCGCGCAACGACGATGAGATTGACCTTCTCAAATTTCTTCGGCAGAAATACAACGGGCGCATCAGTTTTGAACGTGTCGTGAGCGGACAGGGGATCACGAACTGCTATGAATTTCTGCGCGAGGTGCGCGGCCTTGAAGAACCGGCGTGGCTGGCCGAGCAGATGACGCAGGAAGATCCCAACGCCGTCATCACCGAAGCTGCAATGAAAGCAAAAGCCGCCATTTGCGAAAAGGCGGTCGATCTGTTCGTTTCGGCCTACGGTGCTGAGGCAGGCAATCTGGCGCTGAAGGTTCTGTCGGTCGGCGGGCTATACGTCGGCGGAGGAATCGCGCCGCGCATTCTGGAAAAGCTGAAGGATGGAACGTTCATGAAGGCCTTCACCGACAAGGGCCGCCTCAGCCAGTTGCTGGTGAACATGCCGGTGCGTGTGATTCTGGAAAGCCGCACGGCGCTAATGGGCGCAGCAGCGTACGCTGAAGCGCGCGCAGCCGAGCTAAGCGGAATTTCTCCGCGTGCAGCGAGCGTAAAGTTCTAAAAACAGCGACCCGGCGCTGGCGGCCTTTTCCTGAGTCAGTGCTTTGCAATACGAGAGACCTTCATCTGCTTTTTCGGTCTTCATTCACCACTGAAAACGGGTGCCCCATCCTTGGCGCGCCCTTGTCTTTGCGCCAAGGGTGGGATAGCACGAACTCCGACCAATCCGTCATCCTGAGCGAAGCCCTGCACCAGCGGGACGGAGTCGAAAGATCTGCATTTACATCTTTAGAGCGCCAATGGCGGCGCCTCAGCCCAATCCTTTGCCGTAAATGACGGCGCGAGGAGCAGGTGCAGGGCTGCCCCAACGAAGCCTCCCAGCAACAGAGCGACGACAAAAGCAACCCAGCAAAGAATGGGGCGAAACGCGGTCTTCATGGCGCATCCTCCGCGAGCCAAACCAAAGCACATCGACGCCGGCACGGTTGGCCTCGGCCGCGAACCAGGAGAATTGGGCTCCGCACAGAGAGCAGCTGCGACCTCAGTGATAGCTGCGAACAGCCTGGCACGAAAGCGCGCGACGTGCAGCCGGAGCGGCGTCGTCTACTGCTCTTGCTTCATGTGCCCGCGTGCCGCTCGTATACTGAACCAGTCGCGGAGAACCATGCGAACCTGCGCGGCGCTCAAAGGAAGTGGCACGATGATGCGCTCGCTCGGAAAGTGGCTGCTGCGAGTTCTAGTTGCGATTGCGGCCATCGTGCTGGTTGCATTTGCCGTCGACTTCGCCGTCTACGAACTGCGCGGCTCGCCCCATTCCACCGTGACCGTCAGTCAATTCTTGTCCGTTCCGCTGAAAGGACAGAAAACCGAGTACGACTATCTCGGTGCGGTCGACGTGCCCTGCGCGATTGCGCTGTTTCCGCAGGCCGGCCAGGAGCCATGCTGGTATCTCCGCCGGAATCCGACTCAGTGGGATAAGGCTGGTTCGCCTGCGTACTGATCGCGTCGTAGCTCGCGGCCCCGAACCGTGCGCGCGTAAACATGCGTACGTGATGCGAGTCACGACCAGAGGACGCAAATCGCGCCTACGATTTGAGGGTATTTCCTCAGATCGCCATGTATAGCCGCACACAAAACGAAAATGGCAGTTTCAACTCGCGCTGCCTGGATTGCTTTTTGACCATCGCCTCGTGCGTGGATACGGAAAAAGAGCTGGACGAGCGCGAAACGCATCATCTGTGCCCGGAAAAAGTGCTGGCGCAACTGCTGGCCGAGGAAAAGGCCTCTTCGGCGCACTCGCTGCGAAACTGAATCGGCTGAGCCTGCTTCCTTTCCCTGCCGGCGCCGCGCAAACATCTGAGCGCGAGCGGGTTCCCTGCCCGATTTTGTGAAATCGCCAAACAAGCGCATACTGCCTCAAGACCGTCTTTACGCGCGTGACTGACAGGCCGGACTCTTCCCTTTTTCATGTTGACCGCACGAAGGTTTCGATTTTAGATTTCTTCACCAGAGCCGGCGAAATCGGCGGCCAGGCTTTTCCTAAAACGAAAGCGATCTCAAGATTGTCGCGCCGATTTCTCGCGCAACACGTCTCATTAATCACAGCCGGTTTTCCCCAACAGAACCGAACAGGAGGCCACAAATGCCCTCAGCTTCTCTTCCCCAGACCCTGGGCGAACTGCGCGCCAGCAAACAGTATTCTGAAGCGCAATTGAAGACGCGCAGCGTGAAGGACGAGATGCGCTCGAACCTGATGGCGCGGCTCAAGGCTCGCCAGACGGTTTTCCCCGGCATCGTGGGCTACGAGGACACCGTGATCCCGCAGATTGTGAATGCCGTTCTTTCGAAGCAGAACTTTATTCTGCTGGGACTGCGCGGCCAGGCCAAGAGCCGGATTCTCCGTGCGCTGACGGCGCTGCTGGACGAACAGATGGCCTATGTAGCCGGCTGCGAAATTCGCGACAATCCCTACCAGCCACTGTGCAAACGCTGTCGCGACATGATTGCCGGCCGTGGAGACGCGACGCCGATTTCATGGCTCGGCCGCGACGATCGCTACGTGGAAAAGCTTGCCACGCCCGACGTCACAGTGGCGGATTTGATCGGCGACCTCGATCCCATCAAGGCTGCGCGTGGGGGTGAGGACCTTTCAAGCGAGTTGACCATGCATTATGGATTGCTGCCGCGCGCCAACCGCGGGCTGTTTGCCATCAATGAACTGCCTGACCTGGCGGGAAAGATTCAGGTAGCTCTGTTCAACATCATGCAGGAGGGCGACGTTCAAATTAAGGGTTATCCGGTGCGCATGGCGCTCGACGTGGCGCTCGTCTTCAGCGCCAACCCCGAGGACTACACCGCGCGCGGCAAAATCATCACGCCGCTCAAGGACCGCATCGGATCGGAGATCCGAACCCACTACCCCGAATCTCTCGAAGAAGGCGTAGCAATCACAGCGCAGGAGGCGTGGGCTGCACGCGGCGATCAGGCGATCGAAATTCCGCAGTACTTGCGCGAAGTCGTCGAACAGGTGGCGTTCAGCGCGCGCGAAGACAAGAAAGTCGACAAGCGCAGCGGAGTAAGCCAGCGCCTGCCCATTTCGACGCTGGAACTGGTGGTCTCGAATGCCGAACGGCGCGCGCTCGCGACCGGCGACACACCGGTGCTGCCGCGGATCAGCGACGTTTACGCCGCGATGCCTGGCATCACGGGCAAGCTCGAACTCGAGTATGAGGGCGAGATGCGCGGCGCCGATACCGTGGTGCGCGACCTGATCCGTAGCGCAGTGGGCAAGGTCTACGACAAATACTTTGAAGGCGTGGAAACCGGGCAGATCGAACAGTGGTTCAACCTGGGCGGGACGGTCAAGATGGACGAAGATCAGCCGGCCCCCGCCACGCTCAAAGAACTGAAAGGAATTCAGGGATTGCTGGAAAAACTGCCGCCGCTAGGCGTGAAGACAGGCGATCCTGCGCCGAGGATCGTTGCTGCGGCGGAGTTCCTGCTGGAAGGATTAGTCGCACATCGCAAGCTGAGCCGCAACGAACAGCACGGATTTGCCGCGGAGAAAAACGTGCGCCTCCGCGAACGCGAGCCGGCCACGCCGGAACGCAAAGAGCTGGAGATGGAATACGAAGATTGGCAGCGGGCCCGGAAATCGCGCCGGGGCGGCGGCCTGAACTAGCGATGAAACGCATTCACTACACGAAATACACCGGCGATCTGGCCTCGGAGATCGATCTCGAGAGCTTGCTCCAGGCTCTGTCCGACTATCTGCTCGACTCCGGCTACTACGATCCCTTCGATGGCTTTCAGGACCTCGACCACACCATGGACGATCTGCGCGAAGCGCTTCGCCGCGTCCTCGAGTCGGGCGACTTTTTCGACGGCGAGACGCGCGAACTGCTCGACCGCATGATGGCCGAGGGTGGTCTGGATGAGTTGATCGACAAGCTGATGGAGCGGATGGAGCGGGAAAATTACATCTCCGCAATGCAGGGGAACGGGCCGCAGAACGGACCCACCCGGATCGATCAATCCAATGGGCACGTGGGCAACGCGGAAACGCGCGACAATGTCCGCTTCGAAGTCACCGACAAGAGCCTCGACTTTCTGGGCTTCAAGACGCTGCGCGATCTGATGGGGTCGCTCGGCAAGTCAAGCTACGGTCGGCACGATACGCGCGACTGGGCGACGGGGATTGAGACCAGCGGCGCCTCGCGGAGATACGAATTCGGCGACACGCTGAACCTTGACACCACTGCAACGCTAAGCTCGGCGATTGCGCGCGAGGGACTCGCGCTGCCGCTGAATCTCGAATACGACGACCTTCAGGTGCACCAGTGCGACTACCAAAGCTCGTGCGCCACGGTCGTCATGCTGGACTGCTCGCACTCGATGATCTTGTATGGCGAAGACCGGTTCACGCCCGCCAAGCGCGTGGCCATGGCGCTTTCGCACTTGATCCGCACGCAGTATCCAGGCGACTCGCTTTCGCTGGTGCTCTTTCACGACTCAGCCGAGGAAATGCCGGTGTCACAACTCGCTCGAGTCAAA
>DASXFF010000077.1:0-23853 GCA_036489735.1 Occallatibacter sp.
TACGCTGCCGACGATCCTATCGGCCCACCTCCAACTCCTGAGCCGATATCAACAGCTCGCCGATGCTCTGACGGATCACCCATGAAAGCAAACTCAAAAAACAAACCCCACCAGAAATGATGGGGTTCGTCAGCAATCTGACCCCGGCTACGGCCGGGGTTTTCGCTTGTATGCGCCTAACGCTGCGCCGCTCAAGGCTCCATCGTAGCCAAGAACGCGCCGATCCGGCCGAATTCTTCCTCGCTCAGTCTGAAGGTCAGAGCGGCAGCGGTCTCTTCCACTTGCTTTGCACTGCGTCCGCCGACAATCGCTCCGGTGATGGCGGGATTGTGAAGCACCCAGGCCACAGCCACCACTCCGGGGCTCACGCTGTGACCGCTGCCGATTTCGCGCAGAAGTTCCACGAGGCGCAAATTCTGATTGAGCCGCGGTTGATTGAATTCCTTGTTCCCGCGCCGCCAGTCGTCGGGAGCCAGGTTCGCTGCGCGCTCTGCGGTCATTTTGCCCGTCAGCATGCCCGAGAGCATGGGCGAATAGTTAATCACGCCAATCCCGTTGGCCTTTGTGAAGGGAAGAATCTCTTCTTCAATTTTGCGGCGCAGCATGGAGTAGGGCGGCTGCAGGCTGGTGATGGGCGCGATCTCCATGGCGCGCTTCATTTGGTCAACGGAAAAGTTGGAGACGCCGATCCAGCGAACCTTGCCTTCCTCCTGAAGACGCGCCAGTGTCTCCCATCCCTCCTCCATCTCCTCGTCGGGTTTGGGCCAGTGAATCTGGTAGAGGTCGATCGCGTCGACCCCGAGGCGCTTGAGCGAAGCTTCCACTTCTTCGGCAATCGAAGCGGCCGTCAGCGAGTTGTAAACGGAGCGATCAGCGCCCCAGCGCAGCGAGCACTTGGTGAAGATGTAGGGCTTCTGTGCGAGCGCTTTGACGGCGCGCCCGACTATTTCCTCGGAGTGGCCCAGGCCGTAGACGGCCGCGGTGTCAATCCAATTGACGCCCAGATCGACTGCCCGATGGATGGCGGCGATCGAGTCAGCGTCGTCCTGTGGGCCCCAGGCGTTCGACCAGTTGCCGCCGCCGATGGCCCATGTGCCGAGGCCAATGGGGGTGAGTTCCAAATCGGAGTTGCCGAGTGTGCGCAGGGAAAGGGAAGCCGTTTGTGTCATGTCACCAAAATAGATGATAGGGGCGGTCAGGCAGTTGCGGAAAAACCAAACCAGGCTATTCAGAAACATCGAGCGATACCGCGCCTCCTGCAACACCAGCTTGAATGCGATGTTGCGGGTCATGCGGTACACAACGGAAGAGGTGGCCTTGGAACGATCCTGTTATCGATTACTTTTTCGGTTTGGCGGCCAGAACCAGCGCGACCGTCATCGCGTTTTGTCCCCGCTGAACCGTAATCTTGAGCGGATCGCCGACTTTGCCGAACAGCAACTCATTGGCAGCTTCTCCTTTGCTGGCCGTCAGGGGCTGGCCCTCAATGTCGACGATTTCGTCACCTGGTTCGACGCTTGCCTTTGAGGCAGGAGAACCTGACGCCACTGTTGTCACCAGGGCCTTGGTTTTATTGCCGAGGTCGATCTGGAATCCCGCAGAGCCAAGTTCGGCGGCCTTGATGAACCCATAAGGCTCGAAATGTTTGTAGCAAGCTTCAATCGCGACCGGAGCAGCCGGGCCAATGCCGATGCAGGGAGCGAACTGGTTTTGCCAGTTGATCATGTCCTTGACCGACGTCATAAAACCTGAAGTTGTTGGCCCGGCAGGAGCATTCTGCGCAGCGCGTACCAGGCTCACGTCCACGCTGGATCCGCCGCGCTTCAACGTCAGGTGTAAAGTGCTGCCACGTTGCCCGAAGACACGTTTGGCTGCGATCATTCCCGGCGTCGGAGCGACCGGCTTGCCGTTCACGGCCGTGACTATATCGCCTACTTTGAGGCCTGCACCGGCAGCCGGCGACTGCGGATCGATGGCAGTGATGGCGCCATCGGTGTCGCCCTTGGTGCCGATTGTGAGGCCCGAGTATCCGAGCTGGCTGTTCAGAACAAAGCCGGCCTGCTCAAAAAGAGCGGCGCACTTTTTGGCTGCGGGACCGCCGATCGGTCCAATCCCAATGCAAGGAGCGGTTGCGCCCTGCTGATTCACAAGTTCTGTTTCGATTTGTGCGAAGCTCTGCGCCGCAGCGCAAACCAACAACATCGCCGTAAGAAAACCACCCAAAGCACGAACCAAGAGTACCTCCAGATTTCATCGGAAGCGGAGTGAGACGGAAATTTTGCCTTGGGGGGGACCGCTAGGGAAGCCCTTTGCTCCTTGAATAGTAACCGATTGATGCAACAGCAGGCGGCGGAGAGCGCCGATCGAATAAACCGCCCTCAGGCAGCCGCTCGGGCGCGCGCTCGCGTGGACTTTGCCAGCTTTTTGGTCCCGCGCTTTCGCGCAGACTTCGGTTGGGCTACGACAGAGAGGCGCAGACCCATGGTATTCAGAACTGCGATCAATGTCTTCAGCGTCGGGTTGCCTTTGGGAGAAAGCGAGCGGTAGAGAGACTCGCGGCTAACGCCGGCCTGGGCAGCAATCTTGCCCAGGCCACCGTAGGCCTCGGTAATTGCGCGCAGCATCACGAGGCTCACGCCGCGGTCGTCAGGATCGTGGAGAGATTCGAGGGCTACCTTCAAGTACTCGACTGCAAACTTAGAGTCCTTGCGCAGTTGCTTAACTTCCCATTCGTGATAGGGAACGCTGGCCGCATACTTTTTCATCCGCTCCTCCGTTTCCAGTCCGTCCAAAACAATTTGGCGCGTTTAATATCCTCGCCTTGGTTGCTTTTGTCTCCACCACAAAGCAAGACGACCAATGTATCGCCGCGGCGCCCGCAATAGATTCTGTAACCGGCGCCCACATCGACGCGAAGTTCCAAGACTCCTTCGCCCACCGGTTTCCAATCTCCGAGGGTGCCGTTTTGGACCTGGCGAATCCTCTGCGCAACGCGCGTCCGCGCTCGCTCATCGCGAATCTTTTCAAACCACTTTTCGAATGGACGCTGGCCCGTGTCCTGCTGGTAAACGATCAGGTCGAATCACGGGGCGAGTGTAGCATAAAAGCTACAAACGCATATGAAAAAGTGAATAACAGTTCTGGAACCCCGCGGGCGGAGGACTTTTCCGCGCGCCTTTGGTTTGTAACTCCACGGACCCCGGCGGCTCAGGGGCCAATTAGCCCCGGGAGATAGCGGGTGCTCGGCTCAATTCAGAAACATCGTCCGATACAGCGTATCCCTCTGCACCGGCCTGAAGCCGGCGTCGCGAATGATGCGGCGCAGCTCCTCTTCTGTGGTGCAATTCGAGGTGCCGGCCGCGCGGACCACATTCTCTTCCAGCATCACCGAGCCCACGTCGTTGCCGCCGAAGTGCAGCCCAAGCTCGAGCACCTTCAATCCCTGCGTCACCCAACTGGCCTGCACGTTCTCAATGTTGTCCAGATAAAGGCGCGCGATGGCCAAGACCTTTAGATATTCGACCGAGGTCGCTTCATCCCACCCGCGGCCGCCGAGAGCGGTGTTTTTTGGCTGGAAGCTCCAGGGGATGAAGGCCGTGAAGCCGCCGGTCTCTTCCTGCAGGCGGCGAACGGTTTCGAAATGATTGATGCGCTGGTCGAAGGTCTCGCCCACACCGAACATCATAGTCGCAGTGGTGCGCATTCCCAGCTGGTGCGCAGTCCGGTGCACACTCACCCAATCTTCGGTGTCGCATTTCAAGCGCGCGATGCGATGGCGCACCTCATCGTCGAGAATCTCTGCGCCGCCGCCGGGAATCGAGTCAAGCCCCGCGTCGCGAAGGCGAGCGATCGTGGTTCGCAGATCAAGCTCGGAATACTCGGCAATCGCCAGCACCTCAGATGCTGAAAGGCAGTGCAGCCAGATCGCGGGAAACCGATCTTTGATGCCTTTGAACAAACGCTCGAACCAGTCGATCTTCAGATCGGGATGAATGCCGCCCTGCATCAATACGCCGGTCCCGCCCATCTCCAAAGTCTCGGCGATTTTGTCGCAGATGGTTTCGAAATCGAGGATGTAGCCCTCGTCGGCGCGCGGATCGGGCTTGCCGGCACGTGGCAGCGGCCGGAAAAATGCGCAGAAGGTGCAGTATTCCGTGCAGAAGTTCGTGTAGTTGATATTGCGATCGATAATGTAGGTGACTACGCCTTCGGGATGCAGGCGTTGGCGCACCGCGTCGGCCTCAAACCCCAGCCCGATCAGGTCGGGGGATTCGAAGTAATCGAGGGCCTGCTGGCGCGTGATCGCCATGAACTGATTTTAGCAATTGGACAGGTTATGCGCGACGACCCAATGTCCAGCGCTCCGGCTTCTACGCGCTGTACCGCTTCTGGTGCCACACCCACGCGGTGCGGATGATCTCGTCGAGTTTCGTGTAACGCGGATTCCAATCCAGCTCGCGGATCGCTTTTTCGGAGCCGGCGATCAGGACGGCGGGGTCGCCGGGACGCCGCGGATGAAGCTCGGCCGGAATGGGGTGGCCGGTAACGCGCCGCGCCGACTCGATGACCTCTCGCACGCTGAATCCTTGTCCGTTTCCAAGGTTGCAGATGAGCGGGCCTTCGGTTTCCGACCGCGATTCAAGAGCCGAAAGGGCGAGCAGGTGCGCATCGGCCAGGTCAGAGACGTGAATGTAATCGCGGATGCACGTGCCGTCGGGAGTACCGTAGTCATCACCGAAGATGCGGATCGAGGGACGCCGTCCCAGTGCGACATCCAGGACCAATGGAATCAGGTGGCTTTCCGGCTCGTGCGCTTCCCCTCGGGTGATGCCCGCAGGGCTCTCGTGTGCACCGGCCACGTTGAAGTAGCGCAGCGAGGCATACCGCAGGCCGTGAATGCGATTGAACCAGGCCAGCATTTCCTCCACAAGCAGCTTCGACTGCCCGTATGGATTCGTGGGGGCCAAACGCGCATCCTCCCGAATCGGCACCGACTCCGGCTCCCCGTAAACAGCTGCGGTGGACGAGAAGACCAGCCGCTTAGGACCACCGGCCAGCATGGCCTCAAGCAGCGAAAGGGTCGAAGCGGTGTTGTTACGGAAGTAGATTTCGGGCCGCACCATCGATTCGCCGGCCTCAATAAGCGCGGCGAAGTGGAGCACAGCATCGAAGGGCTGGGCCTGCTTTCGTGCCGAGGCGAAGATGTCTTCGATGGCCTGTCGATCGGCCAGTTCGCCCGCGATCCATTCGACTCCTGCAGGAATTAGCTCGCGTCGGCTGTGACTGAAATTGTCGAAAACGACGGCCTTATGGCCTTTTTCAACAAACAGTTCGGCAACAGTTCCTCCGATATACCCGGCTCCGCCAGTCACCAGGATCTTCACAAAAAAGGCTTCTCCCCGCGACAGAATAGTTTAAGTTGAGTCTATAAGAATTACGTGACCGAGCGGACGGTCGAGCCGCAACGATTGAGTCTCCCGCGTAGTTTGCCGCGGGCGCATGTTGCTCGAATCAATTCCGGCAGCTTGAATCGAGCGCTGTGGGATTACAATAAGGGAGTAGCTTTTGCGCTCCGATTTGGCTCATTCCGCAGCGCATCTTTAGTCGCGAGACCCGCGGCCTTTTCCTTTTGCAGTGCCTTGGATCCTGAAGGAAAGGAACGGATTATTCGTGGGCAGCCACCCGGTCTGGGTGAGTATTCAAGCGGATTCCCCGGTACCATTGGTACCAGTCCATACACAGTTTGGGTGATCGGTGAGTAACTAACCGGTCCGTATAATGGTAATAGTTTTTCTCCAAATTTCCCTCAAGGAATCGGGATTCGGGTTCGATGGGAGGGATAGGCGGAGCCATCGGGATCACGGAAGGCGGATGGCGCCGCACGGCCCATCGCTTTAGGCCGCCATCCGGTTTTTAGCCCGGGTCGGATCTCGATCCGAGTTTGTGGACGACTGAATGTGGTAACTGAGTCGGAAGAACGCAGCATCTAATAGGGTTGCAGGTTTACGTTCCCCGATTTTGCAATTCTTCCCAATGTGGTCCCTCAAAGGGTGGGGCGGCCGCAAGCGAGGTTTAGAGAAATGGCGACGTCGTATACCCCTGGACAGAGCACATTCGGTTTACTTCCCGAGCCCGAAACGCGCCCCCTGGCCTTCATCATGGCCGGTGGCATTAACGTTGCGATCGCCGTGACCGCCATTGTGATTGGCATGACGGCTAAGCATGTGCTTCAACAGCACTACGAGATGACGGAACTGATCGTCCCGAGCACTCCTCCGCCGCCCCCGATGAAGATCCGGCAGCCTCCTCCGCAGGAGTTGCCGCTGCCACCTGAGCCACCCAAGGTGGAGTTGCAGCCCCGGCAGATCGAAATGCCGAAGCCCAAGCCGGAACCGAAGCCCATCCTGATGGAAGCCAAGGTAAACCTGCCGGCAGTCCAGCCAAAGCCGCAGAGGGTGATCGAGCAGCCGCAGCCCAAAGCTGCCTTGACGGCCGCGATGCCTGCCCAAAATAACAGTGTTAAGCCTTCCACCGCCCCTGTGCACCTTGGGGAAACGTTCGGGGCGACGCCCAATCCCAATGCCACTCGTCCTGCCACAGTGGCCTCCATCGGCAATCCTTACGGCGGCATGAACGGACCGGCGGTGGCGCCGCATGGTGTGGTCGGATCAACTGGCCTTGGCAATGGAATAAAGTCCGGTTCCAGCGCCGGCACGCTTGGCAAGGTGGCATCGGCAGGCATACCTGGAGCGACGGGCACAGGACCCGCCAACTACGGCAAGGTCAGCTCGGCAGGAATTCCGGGCATGACGCAGGCCTCCGCACCGCCGAGGATGAACACTCAGGCGGTTCGCAAAACAGAAGTGGAAGTCCTGTCGAAGCCCCCGGTGCGCTACACGAGCGAAGCGCGTCAACTGCGCGTCGAAGGTGATGTGGTGTTGAGCGTGACCTTCCTGGCCAACGGACAGGTCGTCGTGCATGGCGTCATTCAGGGCCTCGGCCACGGGCTCGACGAGGAAGCCAGACGCGTCGCGGAGCAAATCCGATTCCGCCCTGCGACCAATAATGGCCAGCCTGTGGACGTAACGACCAAGATAACCATTACGTTCCAATTGGCATAGAACGGTCCCGCAATTGACGTAGCCTTACCTTGGCAAGCAACAAAATGGCCCGATACCCACCCGCTGTGCCCGGAAAGGCTCGCGGGCCGGGAACCAAGCCGCACAGAGTTCATTAGGAGTTGCAAATGAAGTTTCGGAAGATCCCCCTAACCTTCCTGATCCTGACCATCGGCGTCACATCTGCGTACGCCAAGAAGCAGCCAAAGTACGAACAGGCGCGCCAACTCACCGCCGAACAGGCTGCGTTGGTGCAAAGGGCCGTCGCGCAGGAGAAGGTGCTCATCAAGAACATCCAGCTGCGCACCCCGCTCGTGGAAACCTACATTCAGGACACGCGACCGGACGTAAAGCTGTATGAGGTGCCGACCGACGACCAGTACATGCTCAGCCGCGTGGATTTCAGCAAGGGGTTTTTCGACAAAACCTACGAACCGAAGGCCGAAGTCAAGCATGGATTTTTCAAAGGCTCCCTCGCGGCCATGACAGGGCTTAGCAAGGCGCTGGGCCTGGAGAAGTTTACTTACAGTCCCAACGGGTTTATGCAGATGATGTTCATCGACCCGTCGGGATTCGACCAGCAGCATTATGTCTTCAGCTTTGTCCGCCGCGAGTTTCTGGGTTCCGTGCGCACGTGGGTCTACGATGTACATCCCAAGGCCGACGTAAAGGGCATCGGCCGGTTTTACGGACGCATCTGGGTTGAGGACGAGGGTGGCAACGTAGTCCGCTTCAACGGCACCTATACCGGGCCGACCTCAGAGGATGTTTCAAAGTATTACTTTCACTTCGACAGTTGGCGTATGAACGTGCAGCCGGGAATCTGGCTGCCGGTGGCTGTCTACGTCGAGGAGACGCAGCGCACCGAAGCCGAAAAATCAGTGGGCCTGAAGGCGCAGACACACTTCTGGGGCTACTCGCTCAAGCTGCCAACACGCGAGAGCGAGAATGTGAGCGTCAAGGTTGACGAGGCCGTGGACAAGAGCGACGATTCGCAGGATGTGGGGCCGCTGCAGGCTTCGCGCATGTGGATCACACAGGCCGAAAATAACGTGATCGACCGCCTTGTTGAAGCAGGCCTGGTTGCGCCGCTTGATCAGGGCGGCTATGAGAACAAAGTTCTCGACCAGATTGTGATCAACCTGGTGGTGCCCAACAACCTGGCCTTCACTGACCAGATTCATACGCGAGTGCTGCTCACCGATACTGTTGAAGCCACGACCGTGGGCAACACCATCCTGCTGAGCAAGGGGCTGATCGACAGCCTGCCCAGCGAAGAAGCGATCGCCTCCGTGGTGGCCATGGAGCTGGCGCACATCGCCATGGGGCACCACATCGACACCCGTTACGCATTCAATGACCGTCTGCTGTTTCCTGATACGGCTACATTCCAGAAGATCGATATGAACCACTCCGATGTGGACAATGAATCCGCGTCGAAGCGCGGCATGGAATATCTCGAGGCCTCGATGTACAAGGATCGGCTGGCCAACGCGGGTCTCTACTACGAGCAGTTGGCAGACCGGGCCAGGGTACTGAAGGCGCTGAATACGCCGATGCTGGGCGACTCGCTAATGAGACCGGATGGCACGCCGTGGATGGCTGCTCTCGAACACGACGCGCCCAAGCTGAATTGGGACGACCTTGCACAAACTCCAGCGTTGCCCCTGGGCAGCTGGCTGAAGACCGATCCCTGGGACGACACCGTGCACATGTTGAGCGCCAAGCGCTACGCCCCGATGAACGCCCGCGACAAGATGCCGTTTGAGGTGACGCCGATCTTCTACAAGCTGCAGCACTATGAAGAGGCAAACGTGGAGCCGCCCGCGGCCCCGCCTTCGGTTACCGCCCCTGCTGCCGGCGCACAGCCCGCGAACGATCAACCGGCCGCTGTACCTGACAATGCGCAGCCCGCACCCCCTGCTCAACAAGGCAGCGGCGCCGCTGCCACGCCCGACCAAACCTCCGCCGGCGCCGCACCCCAGGGCCAGCAACCCGCGGCGCAAAGCCCTCAACCGTGAGTTTGATCAAGTCCCGCCGAAACGCGAGGTGTCGCTCAAAAAGGGCGCGCAAGGCGGATTTGGAGTGTTAGACCGGACGGGTAGCCCGTTTGATCGAAGATGCACAGAAAGTGGATGAACGCTGTACTTATGAAGAGATTGAACCTGGCTTTGCTATTGATCGCGTTTCTCTTTGCCGCCGTTTCCGCGCGGGGTCAGGTTGTGCCCTCGGCAACTTCTCACAACTTCAGTGTTTCCGCAGGCGGCCTGGGCTCCATGTATCAGCCCGATTATGCGGGCGAGGGCATCGCACAGACCAGTCCCAATCGGTTATATGGCATCGGCGCCTATGTTGACCTCCATTTCAGCCGCTGGGTGCAAATTGAGGGTGAGGGCCGCTGGCTGCGCTTCAACGAATATCATCCTTGCACCGCCTGCCAGGGAATCGATGAGAATACCTACCTGATTGGTCCACGCGTTCCAGTTGGCACTTGGCACCGCGTTACGCCTTACGGCAAGTTTCTGGTCGGGTTTGGCACCGCCAATTGGCTCACGGCGGATACTCTCGTCCTTGCCTACGGAGGCGGTGTCGATTATCGGCTCACACGCAGGTTCACACTGCGCGCCTTCGATTTCGAGTATGAACAGTGGCGCGTGAACCCCATTCTCTCGCCCTACGGCGGCAGCGTCGGCATCAGCTACAAGGTTTTTTGACGACAGGGAATAAGCGAACGAGGAACAAGGGACCAGGAAAAGCGAAAGCGGGGGATCGGCTCAGTCCGATCCCCCTTTTATCTTTCGCTCGCATTCGGGCGGCACCTTGAAGCACCAGTCGGGTGCCCCAGGTTCCGATTCTGGGACGTGGGAAAGCACGAACGCCGATGAGCAAGGATCGGGGGCTACGGCTGCACCTTCAGCGGAGTGGCTTTTGCCGTGGCCATGCGTACGTGCAGAATGCCCGCCACAGTCGGCGCAATCTGCCGCATATCCACCACGCCCAGATCGCGATGTTGCGCGATCCCGCCGCCCACAGCAAAGAACGACGAGTGCATCTCCGGATCTTCGGGTGAGAATCCATGCGAGCCGCGGTGGCCGGGAATCGGTGTCACCAGGCTGCCGCTGAATGCGTTCCCCGTATAGTAGCCAGGCTTGAGAACTACTAAGAACGCCGCATCCGGAAAACCGCCGCGCTTGCGAATGGCATCGCGGTCGAGGATTTCCGCAATCCCGCTCGCGGGATCTGCGGCGAGTTTGTTCAACATCGATCCCACTTGCTGCTCCGTGGCGTGGTCGTTCGGATCGTGCAGCATGATGGCCGCCATGCCGCCCGCCATCCACGGCTCAGCCTTCCACGAGATAACCGCTGCAGACTTGGTAGCCGGATTCACGGAGCCCTCGATCAGGCCAGCCTGAATGAACGGAATAGTGAGGTTCACGAAGTTCGAGACGTTCATAAAGCCGTGGTCGGAGACGATCACCAGCACGGCTCCGGGATTATGAGCGAACAGCTGCTTTGCCAGTCGCGCCACCATGCCGTCCAGCGCTTCCAGATCGGCGCATGCCTCCGGGCTGAACGGCCCGTGTTCGTGTTGCGATTCGTCGAGCGAGCTAAGATGCAGCGTCATGAACGCGGGCTTATATCGCCGCAGAATCTCAAGTGTGTAGCGGGTCTTCACCTCATCGCCGCCGATGCTGGTGTCATTCCCGTTCATGTACGGGCCGGCCGCCGGCTGCAATTGCTGGATGAGCGTGTCGGGCCGCGCCAACGCAGCCATCACCAGCTGGTCCTCTGGATTGGTTGAGCCGGAAGTCTTCCCGTTCAGCCAGAACTCAGGAATCAGGTAGTCCACATCGGTGGCTCCAACGCTCACGGGCCATCCAACGCTTGCCGTGCGCAGTCCGGCCTTGTGCGCCACACTCCACAGCGTCGGCACGCGAATCTGCGTCGCATACCAATTCCACGCGCTCGAGTACTGCTGCAGCGGATCGAACTCGAGATTGTTGTAAATGCCGTGTTCGGCCGGCCACACGCCGGTGATCAGGGTGGTATGGCTGGGATACGTGACGGTCGGCCAGATGCCCACGACGCCATCCGCATACGTTCCCTTATCGAGGAGCGTGCGCAGGTAGGGAATTTTCATGCCGTGCGCATCGGCTTGTGTAATGTACTCAGGCTTGAGGCCATCGATCGAAATCATCAAGACAGGTGCCCCGTGTACGGGCGCTGCGTGGGCCGCGACTGCGGCGAACAAAGTCGACCAAAACCAGGAAAAAACGAAAAAGCGGCGTAGGACGGCGTTCATGCAGAGCTCCTCCAGGTATTTTGATGGGAACCGACGAAGCCGTCCGCACTCTCAAGTTAAATTCGCAAGCGAGCGTGTTCCGTCTGCGGGGGAAGTATACAGAAAGACAGGGAGCAGGGAATAGGAAGCGGTCAGCGGGTTTGAGTTTGCACTCTTTAACCTGCGTGAATATCAGGCCGGAAAAGGTGCTTCTAAATACTAGCCGCATAAAAGGCCGCTCTCTCAAGCGGCCTCTCATACACATGAATTGTGATGTTGCGGCGAAGCCGCGTCTGCCCCACGGCAGGTGATCAAGCCGGACTCGGAGAACCTTCCGGCAACCCGCCACCAGTTCCAGTTCCGCGGCCTTCGGGCTTAAGCACCTGCTGTGGTTGGCCGCCATCGGAATCGCCCGGACCGGCGAGCGCTGACCTGAGCGCCGGTAATGTTTTGCCCTCCAGCAGCAGCTTCAACTCCTCGTTGTCGATCGTCTCGCGCTCCAATAGAGCGGCGGCAATGCGGTGCATGGCATCCGCGTTCGCTTCGACGATGTTATGCGCGGATTGGTAGGCCTCGTCGATCAGCCGGCGAACTTCAAGGTCGATCTGCCGAGCCGTCTCTTCGCTGAAGTCGCGATGCTGCGCAATCTCGCGACCCAGGAAGATCTGCTCTTCCTTCTTGCCGAAGGTAAGCGGACCCAACCGGCTCATTCCGTACTCGCAGACCATGGCCCGCGCCAGTTCGGTGGCACGCTCAATGTCGTTTCCTGCACCAGTCGACATCTGGTTGAGAAAAACCTCTTCGGCTACGCGACCACCGTAAAGCATGGCCAGTCGTGTCTCCAGATATTCGCGCGTGTAGTTATGCCGGTCGTCGGGCAAATGGACTGTAACGCCCAGCGCCATGCCGCGCGGAATGATGGTGACCTTGTGTACCGGATCGGAGTGCTCACGCTTGAGCGAAACCAGTGCGTGGCCGGCCTCGTGATACGCCGTGACACGCTTCTCCTCGTCGCTCAGGATCATCGACTTGCGCTCGGCGCCCATCAGCACCTTGTCTTTGGCCAGCTCAAAGTCGTACATGGTCACTTGCTTGCGGTTCAAGCGCGCCGCGTTCAGCGCTGCCTCGTTCACCATATTGGCAAGATCGGCTCCGCTGAAGCCCGGCGTTCCACGCGCCAGCACATTCAGGTTCGTGTCGTCTGAAACCGGAACTTTCTTGATGTGTACCTTGAGAACTTCTTCGCGTCCACGGATGTCGGGCAAGCCCACCACCACGCGGCGATCGAAGCGGCCGGGCCGCAGCAGCGCGGGATCCAATACATCGGGGCGGTTGGTCGCCGCCACCAGAATCACGCCGTCGTTTGACTCGAAGCCGTCCATTTCGACGAGCAACTGGTTCAGTGTCTGCTCGCGCTCGTCGTGTCCGCCGCCCAGGCCTGCGCCGCGATGGCGGCCCACGGCATCGATTTCGTCAATGAAGATGATGCAGGGAGCATTCTTCTTGCCCTGCTCAAACAGATCCCGCACGCGGCTCGCGCCCACGCCGACAAACATTTCTACGAAGTCCGAGCCGGAAATCGAGAAGAACGGAACGTTGGCTTCGCCTGCGACGGCACGCGCCAAAAGTGTCTTGCCGGTTCCTGGAGGCCCAACCAGCAGCACGCCTTTGGGAATGCGCCCGCCCAGCTTTTGAAACTTCTGCGGTTCGCGCAGGTACTCGATGATCTCCTTCAGCTCTTCCTTGGCCTCGTCAACGCCGGCCACGTCTTTGAACGTGACTTTCTTCTGCTGCATCGAAAGCAGTCGTGCGCGGCTCTTGCCGAACGACAGCGCCTTATTGCCGCCCGACTGCATTTGCCGCAGCATGAAGAACCACACGGCAATCAGCAGCACGAACGGGCCCGCATTGATGAGCAGCGGAATCAAGACGTTATTCTGCGGCTCCTTGATAGAGAAGTTGACCTTGGAGGCGATCATCGCCTTCAAAAGGTCCTCGTAGTTGGTGGGCAGCGTGGTGTGAAACTCGTCTTTGGGCGAGACCTTCAAGTGGCCCTTCAGCTCGTCACCCTGAATGGCGGCGTCGAGCACCTGGTTATTGACCACCTTGTCATAAAGGTCGGAGTAAGCGTACTCCGGTTCTTTGCCCATGTTTGTGCTTCTCTCCACCACGCCCCACAAAAGCACGAGGCAGATGAGGATGAAGAGCCAAAACATGATGGTTTTAACGCTCGAGTTCACCAACGTCTCCTTTTCGCGGATAAGGAGAAAGACCTACCGCGACCTCCAATTTCGAACCCTGGCCGAAGTGCCACCTTCCCTTAGACGCCTTCGCGCCCGCTAAAGTGGCAAAAACCACGAAACATCCCCCAGAGACACTCAAACCGTGCCGCTGAGAAGCAGTAAACCGATTGTACTCCGGAGGCGGTGGAAGTTCGAGCGCCAACCATAGTACGAAAGGGGAAGGATACTCAGTGTTAACGGTCTTGCGGGACTGCTGGCCAGTGGGGCCCGGAGCCGCCGGCGAATGGCCCAGAGCCCTCGGCACGCGATCCTGGGTCGTTTGCAGATGAAGATTCAGCAGAAATCAGCAGTCCCGAGTCGGATTCCAGCTCCACCCCCCTCATCCAAACGATCTTTCCATCGATTTCCAGCACCGGCCAGACCGAACGATCCGAGCCTGTAATCCTTAGTCGTTCCAAAACTTCCTTCACTTTTCTTGGGGACCCTGAGTGGCGGAGCCTTACCCGATCACCGGGCTTCCAATTGCGCAGAGTAGCCGCTTTTGCCTCAGAGCTGGTGCACGGGTTTGCTGAATCCCGCCGCGACGAATTCGGCGCCGTTTCGGTCGCCGCAACCTCGATGCGAAGCCGGAGCCCGAACGCAGGTGCGTCGATCTCGCCGGGAATCTCTGTTTGATAGGCCGTGTGTGCTTCCTGCGCTCGCGCGCTTTTATCCCTTGGACCTGCCTGCTGGCCAGCAGACAATCGCAGCTCGCGCGCCGTTCTTTCGGCGGCCAGGCCGTGAGGCAATGCAAGCTTCTGGCCGGCATGTCCGCTCAGCGCAAGCGCTCGGATTGCTTCAGTGGCGGAAAAATTGAGTGTCGCACCGAACTGCTCCGCGGTGTGCCGAATGAGCCGCCGCTGCAGCGCCGGAGCAAGCGCGGCCAGCCTGCTCACTTCGATTGCTAGCCCCGAATCGAGGCCCGAACCGGCAGCGCGGCCGCCTCCACGTACAGGACGCCCCGGCAAGATCAACTGCGGGGCCACGCGCTCCAATTCAGCCTGCCACCAAGCCTCTTCGTCGCAGGCCAATGCAGCCATCTGAGCCAAATGCTCCCGCAGGCGGGGGTTCCAGCCCTCGAGCAGAGGCAGCAGCTCGTGCCGGATGCGGTTACGCGTGAAGGTGAGGTCGCGATTCGAAGTGTCCTGGCGCCATTCCTGGCCAATCTCTTGAAGGTAGGCCTCGATTTCAGCGTGCGTCGCCGCCAACAGCGGACGAACGATCAAGCCCACGCCCCCTGGGCTTCGAAGTTTTGGACTAATTCCAGCTAAGCCTTCGGTCCACGCTCCACGCAGAAATTTGGCCAGGACAGTCTCTGCCTGATCGTCGAGCGTGTGCGCGGTGGCGACTGCGTCAATTTCGCCAGAAGCCATGAGCTGCTGGAACCACTGGTACCGCAGCCTCCGGCCCGCCTCCTCGATGGTCTCGCTCGCCTTGCCCGATCCTGCGTTGGCTCGAGCCTCCGCAACCGTATCGACGCGCGCTTCGTGAAAGGGCAGGCCCAGCTGCCCAGTCAGCTCGCGGCAGAATTCCAGGTCGCCGTCCGCCTCAGCTCCGCGCAGGCCGTGGTGCAGGTGTGCCGCTTGGAGCGCCAATCCCAGCTCCGCGCTTCGCGCCGCCAGAATGCGCAACAAGGCCACCGAATCCGCGCCGCCCGACAGCGCTACCGCCAGGCGCATGCCAGGCTTCAGCAGCGATGTGTCGAGCGGAACGCTCGCCTTCGGCTTCGGATTGGTCTGCTTGCGCACGAATGGATGATAACGCGGAGCCAGCTTTCGGCCTTCAGCTCCCGGCTGACGGCTGCGAGCTACTAGCTACCGGCCGCAGTCTTCAAGCTAACCGCGAGCCGTTGTATACTCCACGAGTCATGCAGGTGTTTATCATTCTTCCCGCTGCTGGTCTGGGCACGCGGATGGCCGGTCCCCAACCCAAGCAGTTTCTGGAGCTGGAAGGCGTTCCCATCCTCATCCACTCGCTGCGCGCTTTTGCCACTGTTCCCAGGGTTACGGCGATGTACGTGGCCGTGCGCAAGCCCGAGATGGAACGCGTGGAGGCGCAAGTCGCAGAGTACGGATTCGGCGCCCAGGTCCATGTGGTTGAAGGCGGAGAGAAGCGCCAGGAATCGGTTGCCAACGCACTGGCCGCCCTGCCTGCCGAGCCCGATGACATCGTACTGGTCCACGACGCTGTGCGGCCGTTGATCGACGCGGCCACCATCGAGCGCACCATCGACGCAGTGGCTGAATTCGGCGCGGCCATCGTCGGCCTGCCTGCGGTCGACACCATCAAGCAGGTCGAGCGAACTGCGCACGGAGCGCTGGTCACCGCCACCATTCCGCGCGAGTTTGTGGTGCAGGCGCAGACGCCGCAGGGGTTCCGTTACGGCCTCCTCCAGCGCGCATTTTCCGAGGCCACCGCCGACGGCTTTTTGGGCACCGATGAGGCGTCGCTCGCCGAGCGTGCGGGAATTCCGGTAGCCGTGGTGCATGGTTCTCAGGTTAATCTGAAGATTACGCAGCCCGGCGACCTGGCTTTGGCCGAGTTCTACCTGCGGCAGCGAGCGCGCTGAAAATTGAGGGGATAAAATCCCGGCGGGCCTTCAGTTACTGTTTTCAATTTTGATGCTTTTCGCTTTCTTAACTCTTTTCACTGTCTTCGCTCATTTCAATTTTTCACGGGGCACCGCGGCACTCATGGACACACGAATCGGATTCGGCTACGACTCGCACGAATTCAAGTCCGGCGTTCCGCTGCGCCTTGGCGGCCTCACCATTGATCACCCACAAGGCCTTGCGGGCCACTCCGACGGCGACGTGCTGCTCCACGCCATCACCGATGCGCTGCTGGGCGCGGTGGCCGCCGGCGACATCGGCAGTTTCTTTCCTCCGGGCGATCCGCGTTGGAAAGACGCTGACTCCGCCATCTTTCTCAATCTCGCTCTTGAGGAGTTGCAGCACGCCGGCTATGCAATCGTGAACATCGACACCACGCTGGTCCTCGCCGCGCCCAAAATTGCGCCCATCGCCGCTGAAATGAGCTCCCGCGTTGCCGACCTCCTCGGCGTCAACATCGATCAGGTGAGCATTAAGGCCAAAACACCGGAGGGGCTGAATCTCGATCACGTAGCCCAATGTCATGCCGTCGCGCTCGTCGAGCGCGTGCAGGAGCCGGAAGAGCTCAAAAGCATGAGCGAAGTGGTCGAGAGCCAGCGTCAGCTCGAAGATGTCGTTGAAGACCTGCTCAGCTCCGTGCACGGCGTACCCAAGAAACGGACTGTCGCGCCGGTCTACGACACCGAGGACATCACGTAGATTCCGCGTGGGCTGCTCGCTCCCTGGATTCCATCGATCCCAGCGCTGGCGCAGAGGATCCAAACGTCTCCGATTTTTATTGAAGAATCATCGCTTTGGCTGTACCTTGGCTGCGAACCCAAATCCACTCCGGAGTGATCGTATGTCCAGTCTTGCGTTCCTGCTGCAACAGGGCTTTGACCCGGACCAGCTTCAGAAGATGATGTTGGCGATAGTCCCTATCATCCTCGTTTGCGTAGCCGTGGGCTTCGCGATCGTCATCATCCCATTCTGGTTCATCTGCAAAAAAGCCGGCTTTTCGCCCTGGCTTTCGCTCCTGAACATTATTCCGCTCGGCAACCTGATCCTCATTTACGTGCTGGCTTTTGCGCAGTGGAAGGTGACGCCCATTCCGACAATGGCATTTCCGCCGCCCTATCCTCCGCCGCAACCGCCACTGCCGCCTCAGGTTTGAACCCGGTTTAAGACGCCAAGCACAGCCGCGGCCGGGAGCCTTGCGATAGCATCGTGAAGGTAAACAAAATCTCACGATGCCTGATCCAAACTCCTCCCGCGCCGCCGCTCCGCGCGTCCGTTTCGCGCCCTCGCCCACCGGCTTCCTGCACGTGGGCAGCGCTCGCACCTTTATCTTCAACTGGCTCTATGCACGCCACAATCACGGGACGATGGTGTTGCGCCTGGACGACACCGACGTTGAGCGCAACACCGACGCGAGCGTCCAGTCCATCTTCGAAGGCCTGCGCTGGTTGGGCCTCGATTGGGACGAAGAGTACAAGCAGTCCGAGCGGCTCGATCTGCACCGCAGGTCTGCCGAGGCAGTTTTCGCGAAGGGGCTAGCCTATCGCGATTTCACGCCCGCCCATGCGACCGATGACGACCATTCTTCCTCGCAGGGCGCCTGGCTCTGTAATCCCGGTATGCGCGATCTTTCGCGCGAAGAATCCGACCGTCGCGCTGCCGCAGGCGAGCCCTTCGCGCTACGCTATCGCGTGCCCCGCGGCGAGCACTCCGTGCTGCGTTTTACCGACGCTGTGTATGGACAACAAACAAAGCCTGCCGACGAAGTGGAAGACTTTGCACTCTTACGATCAGACGGCATGCCGACCTATCACCTCGCATCGTGCGTCGACGATGCCGATCTCCGCATCTCGCACATCATTCGCGGCCAGGATCATCTGACGAACACCTTCAAGCATCTTCTGATTTTCGAGGGCCTCGGTGCCGCGCCGCCCCAGTTCGCGCATCTGCCTCTGCTCGTCGCACCCGATGGCGCCAAACTGTCGAAGCGGAAACATGGCCCCGTCGTCAGCGTCACCACCTATCGCGATGCCGGCTTTCTACCGCAGGCATTCATCAACTTTCTCTGCCTGCTCGGCTGGTCGCCTAAAAATGACAGGGAGTTTATGCCCCTGGACGAGATCCGCGAGCTCTTCACGCTCGAAGGCGTCAACCGGGCCAACGCCGTCGTCAACTTCACGGATGCTGACCCCTTCGATCCCAAGGCAGTCTGGCTCAATGCCGAGCACATTCGCGCCTTGCCAGTCGAGGAGCTCAGCCGCGACCTGGAGCCTTTTTTTACCGCTGCAGGATTTACTCCAAAACCAGAAAAAATAGAAGCCGTCGCGCCCCTCATCCGCGAGCGCATCAAGCTCTTGCGCGATGCCGTCGCGGCCGCCGACTTTTTCTTTCTCGATCAGCTCCCTGCCTACGACCCGGCCGAGCTGATTCCGAAAAATGGCGACGCATCGCTCGCGCATCGCGTCCTCGAAACCGCACTCGAGGTTCTCGCGGGAACGAATTTCGATCACGATTCGCTGGACCAGGCTCTGCGCTCTGCCGCAACTCAACTTGGTTTAAAGGCTGGGCAAGCCTTTCAGCCGATTCGCGTCGCTGTCTGCGGCCGCAAAAACGCGCCGCCGCTTTTTGAAACCATGGTTGTCCTCGGACGCGACGTATGCCTCGATCGCATCCGCCAGGCGGAAGCCAAACTTGCAGCTCTCGGAGCGAATGCGTGATTCCGGTCCGAGATTTCGGCCCGTAGCGGGCATCGCGCCGGAGGCGCAATGGTCGTTAGCCCAGCGCTTTTAGCGTGGGGTAAGGCCGGTTAGAAACAGAGCCCCGTAGGGGCGGCGCATAATTTGAGCGCAAGAATAAGGAATGGTAGTCATGAGTAAGCCAGACCCGGAAAGTGTCGACACCCAGGCAGCAACCGCCCGCACTCCCTCAAACTTCCTTCGCGACATCATCGCCGAGGATGTCCGCACCAGAAAATACGGCGACGCCATCGTCCAGACGCGCTTTCCACCCGAGCCCAACGGCTACCTTCATATCGGCCACGCCAAGGCCATCTTCCTTGATTTCGGACTGGCCGACGAGTTCGGAGGCAAGACCAACCTGCGTTTCGACGACACCAATCCCTCAAAGGAAGAAACGGAATATGTTGAATCCATCCAGAAAGACGTGCGCTGGCTGGGCTTCGATTGGGATCGCCTCTGCTACGCCTCAGACTATTTCGGCCAGCTTTACGAGTGGGCTCTCGAACTGATCAAAGCCGGCAAGGCCTACGTCGACGACCATACGGCCGACGAGATTCGCCAGTTTCGCGGCACGTTGACTGAACCCGGAAAAGATTCGCCATACCGCAACCGGACAGCTGAGGAGAATCTCGATCTGTTTGTCCGCATGAAGAAGGGTGAATTCCCCGACGGCTCGCGTGTGTTGCGTGCCAAAATCGATATGGCCTCGCCCAACCTCAATATGCGCGACCCGGTGATGTACCGCATTCTTCACGCCACGCATCATCGCACTGGCGACGAGTGGTGCATATATCCCATGTACGACTTCGCGCACGGCCAGTCCGACTCGATCGAGCACGTCACGCATTCCATGTGCACGCTTGAATTCGCCGACCACCAGCCGCTGTATCAGTGGTACATTGCGCAGCTCGGCATCTTCCCCTCGCAGCAAATTGAATTCGACCGCCTCAACCTGACCTACACCATGCTCAGCAAACGCAAGCTTCTGCAGCTCGTGCGGGAGGGGCGCGTCAACGGCTGGGATGATCCACGTATGCCGACGCTTTCAGGCCTGCGCCGCCGCGGCTTTACCCCTGAGGCAATTCGTGCGTTTGTTGCTGCAGCCGGTGTCTCCCGCACCAACGGCGTTGTCGATATCGAGATGCTGGAGCACTTCCAGCGCGACGACCTCAACCACCGCGCCTCGCGCGCCATGGCGGTGCTGCATCCGCTCAAGTTGGTCATCGACAACTATCCCGAGGGCAAGGAGGAGACAGTCGAAGTCGCCAACAACCCTGAAGATCCGTCAGCCGGAACGCGCCAGGTGCCGTTTTCGCGCAAGCTTTACATCGAGCAGGACGATTTCCGCGAGGTACCTCCGCCCAAGTACTATCGCCTCTCGCCCGGCAAGGAAGTTCGTCTGCGCAATGCGTATTTCGTCACTGCCCAGCGCGTGGTCAAGGACGCCGCCGGCAACATAGAAGAAGTCCACTGCACCTACGATCCGGCAAGCCGCGGCGGCAACTCGCCCGACGGCCGCAAGGTCAAGTCGACCATGCATTGGGTCTCAGCCGCGCACGCCATCTCTGCTGAGATTCGCGTCTACGACAAGCTTTTTTCGAAACCCGATCCCTACGATTTTCCTGAGGGCGGCGATATCTTCGACAATCTCAATCCCAACTCGCTTGAGATTCTCACCGGCGCCAGGCTCGAGCCTTCGCTGGCCAACGCCAAACTCGACGATCGCTTCCAGTTCGAGCGCGTCGGCTACTTTTGCCTCGACCCTGACTCAACTGAATCCAGGAAAATCTTCAACCGCACGCTGCCGCTCAAAGACTCGTGGGCCAAGATCGAAAAGTCCGGAGCGTGAGTCGCGGGCCTCTCGATCGATGTCGTCTCCTTTAGCCAAACGCCCTTGAATCTCCAACTACACCGCGATTGACGCCTCTGCCATTCGAACGCATCACTCACATCGGCACACCGATAAAAAGCGAGCGAGAAGTGTAAGTCAAGGGCGACGCTGTTGCTCGCTATTGGCAAAAAATCATTGACTAAAATGGTTGCCTCGAATTTATAAAAATACTCATAAAAATCCGTAACTTGCGCTCTATTTCTCCTCTTGACAATGCAATCGAAATCTCCTTATAGTTTGCGACGCGATTTAAATTCGCGATAGAGCAACTAGAAAAAACCAATCTCCGTTGTTCGACAGTCTGCAGCATTCCCCCAGCTTTCGCTGTGCCGCAACCTGGCGAGGCACGTTGAGCACGTTTCGCCGCTAACCCGGACAGAGGAAAACATCCCCCTGACACTCTCCCCGAGTGAGGTGACCCATGAGAAGTCTCCGCTTGATTTCGATCGAGCCGGCATTGCTGCGGCTCAAAGCCTCCAACCATTCCGGTTTTGCCAAACTATGCACTTCGTTTCTGTTGCTGATGCTCGTCTCCGCGGCGACGCTCACGGCATCCGCTCAGGACAGAGAGCAGACGTGGGGCGATTCATCCACACCTCTCGTCTACTCGGTCGAAAATACCGGTGCCCGTTATCCCGCGCCCAATTTCCCCTCGTTCGCTCAACTTCCCATCATTCGCCCATTGCCTGACCCGTTCCAGTTCAACGAAGGATGGCGCGACCAGTCGTTTCCAAACTGGGAACGGAGACGCAACGAAATCATGGCTGCAGATGAAAAGTATGAGCTGGGTGTAAAGCCTGATTGCCATGACTGCACCATCACCGCCAACTATGTGCCGCCCGCGTCGGCGACGGCCAATGGAACGCTGACCGTGAATGTGACGAGAAATGGCAAGACCCTGACGCTGACTTCGGGCGTTTTCATTCCGCAGGGCGCTGGACCCGGCCCGTATCCTGCGTTGATTCCCATGGAGATTTCTTTCTGCTTCAGTTTTGGTGGAACACCGTTTTGCTTTCCTCCCCCCACGCAGCCCGACTACGGCAGCCTGCCGCCGGCCGTCTTCACGGGCCTGCCCATCGCAACCGTGGGTTACGTCAGCACGCAGGTCACCGCATACAATTTCACGTCGCCGAGCGACCACACAACCGATCCCTTCTACCAGCTTTACCCCGAATACTGCGAAGGCATTTGCACCAACGGCAGCAATCAGGGTGAATATGCAGCATGGTCATGGGGAATCAGCCGGCTTATCGATGGCATGGAGATTGCCACT
The DNA here is from genome assembly GCA_036489735.1 of Occallatibacter sp. GTDB lineage: Bacteria > Acidobacteriota > Terriglobia > Terriglobales > Acidobacteriaceae > Telmatobacter. The sequence continues at coordinate 22,194 of DASXFF010000077.1, forward strand.
CATCAGGCCAATAATCCGCTGCCTATTGACATGAAACACCTGGCCGTCACCGGCTGCTCCTTCGCCGGAAAGATGGCGCTTTATGCCGGGGCATACGACGAGCGAATCGCTTTGACCATCGCGCAGGAAAACGGTGGTGGCGGCGCACCCGCGTGGCGCGTATCGCATGACATCGAGGCTCAGGGAACTGTCGAAGATATCGACGACACAAACTACGACTGGTTCGCCGGGCAGATGTTGCAGTTCGCCGGCGATAACGTCTACAAGCTGCCGATTGACCAACACGAGTTGATGGCCATGGTTGCTCCCCGGGCTCTGCTGCAAACCGGAAACGCTTCGCAATACTGGCTGTCGAACGGATCGGCCTATGTTTCGTCGCGTGCGACGCAGCGAATTTACAACGCACTGGGCATCGGGGACCGCTTTGGCTTCTTTATCGATGGCAGCCATGCACACTGCGCGACCAATGCCATTGAGAATGCGCCGCTCACCGCATTCATCGACAAATTCATGCTCGGCCAGGCAACGGTCAACACCGACGTTGAAGTGATTCCCACCCCTGCCAACGCAGGCAGCCCCATCACTGTCGCCGGCGGCGCCTACGCTTACGACTTCGCCACCATGAACTACAAGCGGTGGACCGATTGGTGGGGAACCGGTGACCCGGTATTCCCGGATAACTGGAACACGGGCGGAACAGTAGTGGCGTCTCTGGGACTCGGGCCCTTCGGTCTGCTGCCTCCCCTGGAAGTGAACAGCGGCGACACGATTGAGGGCGGCTACGAGATGTCGCTCGGCGGCAGGCAGCACCCGGCAGCAACGGTGTCGCTTGTGGCCGGAGGAAAAATCTCCGCCGACATCATCTGCCAAGGTGGCAACTCCTACACCCTTGACATTCCGCTGCCGGCGCAGTCGTATTCAATCGCCGCCGGCGACAATTCCTGGCAACCGCCGCTCAAGTTCGGCGCCCCGCCGTCCTTCCAGGGCTCGACCACGGCCACGCCTGTAACGGGAGTGGCGGAGTGCGTGCGCGGCCGCACCACCAACGCATACTTCAGCGCCACGGGATTATCTGAAGGCGGCGATGGCAACCCCGGAGGTCCCGGCTTGCTCACCACCGACGTCACCGATCCCCTAAGCCTGATCTTTAACATCGGCGACCAAAACAGCGGCCGAGCCACGTTCTATAACTTCCCGGTCGTTGTGAACTGGAATCCGCTGACTTCTGCGGATGCCACCGACCAAAACCCGGTCACAACTCCGTAGCTTTCACACCATATTGTGCGGGGCGGGTTGGCATCCCGCCCTACACAATCGCAATCCGCCTCCTCTATCCTTCTACGGTTCAGCTTTCCACCCCGCCAATGCTTTCGCCATTCTTTGGTAAAAACGTGGGAACCCACCCTTGACGTCCCCCGCTGGCTGGCCCCCACCGGCCCTCTTGCCGTAGAGTGATTCCGTTCACAAGGGAGAGAATCATTGTGCATCGGATCATGACAAGTTCAGCGCGAATCGCGGCATTTGCCGCGGCTTCTGGGTTTATTGGGATCGGCGTCGCGGCCGCGCAAACAGCCGGCAGCTCACTTGGCGTTTTTGAGAATCAGTCCGATGTCGGTAGTGTCACGCCCCCGGGTGTTGGCACCTTCGACCGTGCGAACGG
>DASXFF010000061.1:0-14569 GCA_036489735.1 Occallatibacter sp.
GCGCGTGAAGCAGTCGCTCGAACGCACACTGAGCGTGCCTTGCCCCACCTGCCAGGCCACCGGCATGGTGAAGAGCGCGGCCACGGTGTGCAACGAGATCTACATCGAGATGCGCAAGATGCGGAAGCACTTTGAAAGTGCCGACGTGATGCTGCGCGTGAATCCCGAGACGGTGAAGACTCTGAAGGCCAACGGCAATCGCTGGTTGACCGATTTCGAAGAACTGGTCGGCAAAAACGTGCTGGTCAAGAGCGATCCGACTCTGCATCCGGAGCAGTTCGACATTCAGGGATGAAGCCAGTGGTCAGTTGTCAGTGATCGGTGGTCAGCAAAACGGCAACGGGCCGGGGCGGGTGCTCCGGCCTTTGTTTTTGGTTTGTGTGGAGACTGAAAGGGAGCTTATGGTGCTGTTGGCTTCAGCTCGGTTTCCATCAGGTGTTGGTAGGCCCTTTGAAAGGGGAAAAGCGCCTGGAGGGCGCGATACGGTTTTCTCTTCTTGGTGTAAATGAAATAGATATGACTGGAGTGTTGGAATTTATCGAGTAGATCGATGCCCGGGCTTCCGTCGGAATTCAATATCTGAGAATGAACCCTTGCGACACACGAGTTCTCATCGCAGGAATTGAAATCAAGTTGAGAAAACCCACCTTTGTCCGGAACTGTCTTCCAACTGTCTCCATCTTTGACTGTTGTCGTGAATCGAATCAGAACGCCCTGCTCTCGGTCTGCATTCGCAGGAAGATCGAATGCAAAGAACGCCGGCTTTCGATCGCTCCGATTGATCGCAACAGAGACGGTGATATATTCGGGATGCTTTGGGTCCGAAGGGTGATCTGGGTCCCCGATAAGCACATCCGTGGACATGATGCAGCCCTTGTCGCTACATCGGACGTCCCATGTGCCGGCAAGAGCCTCGATCGGGTTCTCGGCGGATTTATCCGAGGGCGGTGCACCGTCGCCGGACGGAGTCGTTTGAGCAGCCGTAGCGGATTTCGAGGATTGAGCGCAACGACCCTCGGCGCCAGCTACCGAGGCTATTAGAAATGAGATGAGAATCACGATCTTGAAACTCATGCACCTCAAGCCCCCAAGCACGACTCTATTTGAATCGAAGAATCAAGCAATCATACGCCTAGAGCCCACAGCCTTGTGCTCTACCGGATCACATAAATCGGGATGCCCAGCTTCAGGTTTTTCCAGGATTGTTCGCTGGTATAGACAGGCGCATTCAAGGCAATCGCCAGCGCAAGACACGAGCGGTCTCCCAGTGACAGCCCGTACTTTTCCGTTTTTTGAATCAGCGATCCGGCAATCTTCGCCTGCTCGGCGGTCAAGGGTTCGGCCGATGTGACTGCCGAAAGTGTGTCCTCCCAAGCCTCGTCGGGAGTGTGGCCTTTTTTCACCAGTTTGGCCTGGACTTCGGAAAGATTAACCGTGCTGGCCACGGCGTTGTTGAGAATTTCATCGCTGAGCTTTTCTGCGCCCGATTCCATTTGCAGCAGCGCGAGGATCACGCTGGCGTCGAACACAGCTTCACTCATGCTTTGCCGCCTCGCGCCGCTCCGCGCTCAACTCTTCTGCGAGGCTGACCCCCTGTGGGACGATTCGGCGGATCCGCTCCTGTGCACGACGAAGGCGGCTTCGCATCGTGGAGATACGCAACTCGTCGCCTTCGATACGCAGGTCAACCTTATCTCCAATACCAACCCCAAGCGCCTCGCGCATCGCGGCGGGAATGACAATCCGGCCCTTTTCACCGATCTGAATCCGAGTGTGGTTTTCCATGTGCCCCGATCTTCTCTAGTGACACTATTCTATTGATGTGACACATCATTTACAAGTGGGTATGATAGAGGATGTGGCCCCCGCAAAGATGCAACCTCCGGCCATTTTCGGTGTCTAAATTCAGTGACGGACTTATCGCTTCGGCGGAAGTTGAAGAAAATTCAGCATTTGAGGTATTTCGAATGGCTTTCGAGCTTTTGACGCCGTTGGGGCGGCGCGCCGGTATAGCGGTGGCCGCGGTCTTGTTCGCAGCCGGTTTCGTCGCTGCGCAAAATACTGCCTCGCCTGCCCTTACCCCCGCTCCCTCCATTGATCAATTCCTGCACAGCCAGTTCAGCGGCGCCGGTTATTCTTCGAGCCAAACCGGCCTGGGCACATCGGAATTCCAGATGGCGGATTTCTCGCTCCCAGGGGCCGCGAATCCGCGAAGCTCAGCCGCGATGGGCGGAGGTCAGTACGGCCAGGGCGGCGAAAATGGCGGCGGCGGTAAACATCGAATATTTCATAGTTGGACCTTCGAGGCCGGCGGCGGATTCAACGCGCCGGTCGGTAACGACACCCCATACATCACCTGGGGCGGGAACTTCACCGGCGGCGGCGGCCTTCGATTCAACAAGGTTTTCTCCCTCCTGGCCGAATACCAGTTCATAGACGACAAGCTGCCCGGAGCATTCATCGCGGCAGGAGGCGGGGAGCAGGGCAACGCCCACATCAGCGCAATCACTGGTTCCCCGGTCATCAATCTCTTTCCTAAATGGTCAAACGGCGCCTACCTGGTTGGCGGCTACGGCTACTACCACAAATCGACCAACTTCAATGTTGAAGAGTGTTGCGATTTTTATGGCTACCCCGTGGAGGTGACGGCGAACTCGATCACCTCAAATCAATGGGGCGGCAACATTGGCTTCGGCCTTTACCATCGCCTGGGGGGCGATATGTACGGACCCGGTACTGCGGGCCAAACGGAGGTTTTCGCCGAAGCGCGATACACCTTTATCCACACACCGCCCATCAACCAAACCAATGGTCTCGGAACCACAGAGCTGATTCCCGTAACGTTGGGCGTGCGCTTCTGAGCGTCGATTGACTGTAGGATTCTTGGCCGATTCTTTCGCGATCATCGTGATGAGAGTCGGCCTTGCTATTTCACCACGGTTTTCGTTCTTCTTGGGTCGGCGTGCCAACATCGCCGCGCTCAATCCGCTGCAAAAACGCACGCGCCAGCTTGCGCTCGCCCGGATGGCTCTCGCCGTGAATCGTGCATAAATCCAGAAACTCATCGCAGAGCGCGTTCCGCTCTTCGTGCTGAGCGAAAATATTTTGCAGTGCGATCGCCAGCTCGCGCAGCCGCGCAGCTTCCGGCCAGGTATCCTGCCCGCTCTCTTGGCTCACATTCTCCGAGAAAAGTCCGGCGCGTCCGCGTGCGCATTCATCAAGGCAGGCGACCAGTTGCTCGCTAAAGACGCGGCCGAGGGTTTCGATTTGATCGGAAGGCATCGCGTCGCGCGGGTCAATATTCATTTATTTGCTTTGCGGTTCATTCGGGTTTCGGCGCGCAAAACAGCCTCTTCATGTTTTCTTCGAAATTCTTTCGCGTCTTCGTGCCTCTTCGGTGCTCGGGCTTTGTATTCACCGCTTCTCACTTCACGACCGTTATCAAACGGAATTTGCAGCTATTGAATTCAGAGCCGCCCTCGCTGATCGTCATCTCTATGAGAATAGGAGCGTCTGGCCCCCACGCAGGAGAGGAGATATGCGACCCCCATAATCCCGGTTCGTTTAATTGAACTGTGTCTTCCTCATAATCGCTTCCCGCGACCTTTGTTTCAGCGTCAATGATTTGACGAGAACAGCTGAATTGAAACTCCACCGGCGAGACAGGTTTATTGGATAGCAGGAGCCATCGCTCCTTAGAGTTGGATGTTCCTGATATTGGATCGGGCTTCTCTAGGGCCAATGCACGCCATTGAAAAGATACCGGCTTTCCGATCTCAAGGATCTTTCCTGATAACTGCGCCAGCGATGTCTGGGTTTCACTTGTGGTCTGCTGCTCAGCTATCAATGCAGAATAATTCTTATTGAGCATTTCATCTCTTATCCGAAGAGAAGTGTCCTTTTGGTAGCTCTGATCTTTCCAGAAATTCTCGCCTTGAACTGCGAGACTCTTCTCTGCGGCAAGGACCGTCGCGTTTCGGTGCTCATCTTGCCACGCAGCTTCACAAGCAACTAGGAGAAACACGGAAGCTATTACAGCAAAAATCCAACCTTCCATCTTGCGTTCGCGCATGTACTCGACGATGCTAAGCGTGAAGGAAACAATGCTGCTCATAAATGCCACCCAATGAGCAAGCACGTCACCAATGAAAAGCAACTGATTATGCATGGCGCAAGAGTACGCCGCAAAGAATTATGTGTCGAGTATATTATTGCCTCTATTTGGCGTGCATCGCAGCTTCAATCTCGTCGGCAGTGTGCGGCAGCGCGGCATCGAGATCGACCAACTTGCCGTCAGGCCCAACGAGGAAATCGCACTCGATGCGCACACCGAGTCTTTCCTCGGGAATATAAATGCCCGGCTCGATGGTGAAGACCATTCCCGGCTTCAGAACCGCCGGGTAGTTTGCCGGGTCGTGCACATCGATGCCCAACATGTGGCCGAGCCCATGCAGCCAGTACTGGCCCAGCGGCTGGCCATGCAGATCCTTGCCGTGGGTGTTGATGTAGTTGTAGGCAACCGTGTCGAGCGAGTTCGGGTCCTGGCGGTCGCGATCGTTGATGGTGGATTTGCCGGCCACAAAAGCGTCGATTGCCGCCTGCTGTGCGCCAAGCACGATGTCGTAGATTTCGCGCTGCCGCGGAGAGAAATGTCCGTTCACGGGAACAGTGCGGGTGATGTCGGCGGCATACATCGAATATTCGCAGGCTGCGTCCACCAGCAAAATGTCGCCGTCCTGCATGGTGCGGTCGTTGGCGGAGTAGTGCAGGATGGTGGAGTTGACGCCCGAGCCTACGATGGGCGCATAGCTGGGCCGCTCGCAGCCGTTCTCCATCCATACGGCGGTCATGGCTCCGGCGATGGCGCGCTCGGTCATGCCCGGCTTGACCCACCACTGCATCATCACGCGCTGGGCGAGGACTGACGCAGTCGATGCTTTCTTGATGAGGTCGATCTCTCCCTGATCCTTGACTTGGCGCAAAGGCATAACAAGACTCTTTGCGTCGTGCGCCGGTGGAGCGTCTGACCTTCCGAGCGCAACGCCGGCAAAGCCCAGCAGAGATTTGGCCGCATCTGAATCCGGCTGCGTCCACAGATGGTTGAAGAGCGAATGGTCCGCGGATACAAGCTGGTTGAGCTGCACCGGCAATTCGGCCATGGGCTCCACTTGATCCACACCCGAAGCCTCCGCCACGCCCGGCGTGACCGCATCCATCTTCACGCCCGTGTATTTTTCCATTTGCTGATTGCGCGCGGGGAGAAACAGAATTTCTTTGTACGCGCGGGGCGAGGCCGCTTTGGGCGCGTCGCTCACGATCATCAAGGCTGCGCCGGGCTCATTCCAGCCAGTCAAGTAGTAAAAATCTGAATCCTGCCGGTAAGGCATGAAATCGAGCTGCGATTCTTCCGCCGCGAAAAACACTGCCACGCCGCCATCGAGCTTGGCCGCAAGCGCAACCCGGCGCGCGTGGAATACCCCTTCACGCTGCTTTTGAAGGGCATGGACCTGAGGCAGTGCGGAAAATGAAGCCAGCAGAGCCAACGCAGAAAGATAAAGCCACTTCATTCCGTTATTGTCTCGCCTGGTTGCGTGCTGCGCAAAGCAAATCGAAAGAGCTTGATACAACTTTGGCCGCGAGCCGGCGAGCGCTCGTAACTCGATTACGCAAACGGTAGTAATGGCCGCCCGATCCAGAAGCGGTTGCTCCATCGCGTAAGCGGGCCTATGGGGCGATGGGCCAGCCGCGCCTGCGCCTCGTGCCACGGGCCGACAAAACGGACGGATGCGGGAAGCCCACGGTAAATTTGCGGCAGCCGGCGCCGGGCGCGTGCGGCGGCTCGCTGTTGCGGGGCGCCGAAATCCAGTTCAAATTCGGTGCGGAATCGCTCGGGGAGCCATTCGATCGTCAGCGCGCGATACCACAATGGCGGCTTGATCCATGATCCCGCGCCGCGGAGCAGGTTGTGCGCCATCCGCCGAGCGGCTTCGCTCACGCCGAGCTCATCGGAGGCGTGCATCCTCCGGTTGTAGCCGGCGAAGGCATCCCAATTTTCGGGCAGCGATGCCGCCGGAATGCCGAAGAGCCCGGCGAGGATTTTGCTGTCGGCGTAATAATGCTCGCGCTCGTCGGGCAAGAGCGGCGGCAGCGCACAGTCGTGGGCCAGTACGGCGCTTTCGACAAGCGTCGCGAAAACCCATCGCAGTGCGCCGATCTCAGTGGCCCTGTACTGCGAGCCGCTTTTCCATCGCCCTGCGTCGGCCGGCATCTTGCCCTGAATCTGGGTGTGCAGCGCGTATAGATGCCGCGCGGCGGTCAGCGCCTGTGGCAGCGTTCCGAAGATCATGGTGAATACGACGCGAAATGTATTGTGAAAACGCGCGATGGGGCGATCCATCACAGAGGAGTGCTCGGCAAGAGAGGCCGCCACCCAGGGATGCGCCAGTTGCAGCAGAGCGGCGCGGCCCGCGGCGAGGAATATTGCCGACTCGCGACTGATTCGCCAATTGAGAGAGGCGGGCCCGAAAATGCCGGCATTGGGGTCCGACACTCTGGCCGAGATTTCGGCGAGCAGGGCTTCGCTGTCGCTTCGAGAGACCGGTGTTAAGGAGCCTTGGCCTAAATCAATCGCCATCCACTAACAACGTACCGCGGAATCTGTCTCCCCCATTGAAATTCGGCCCATTTCGCTGTATTCTAGCGATGCAGACGAATTTGTCCGTCAGGTTATTCCGTGTGCGCACCGGCTGGCGGAGAGAGGAGTGGGCTCATTGCCCACTTTTTATTTGCGGCAAATTCCACCCGGAAAGCACTGGAAATAAAAGCGATACGGGAGAATTGGCCGCCGTTTGGCAGTAGGGTCGATGGCAGGTAGCGTGGAGGAAATCCGGAAAGCGGCGGAGCGGGTGGCCGCATCGCATGGGCTCGACTTGGTCGACATTGAGCTCGCGGGTTCAGCCAAGGAACGCACGTTGCGTGTGTCCCTCGAAAAAAATGCCGAGGGGCGCGCAGAGCTGGTGGAACGGCTCGCCTCCGTCCAAAACCAGGACGGTGCGAAGCAATTGCCAGAGAAGCTTTTGGAGGGCTCGCTCGCGGTGGAGCAGCTTTCCGGCGTAACGCACGAGGATTGCGCGGCATTCAGCCGCGATTTTGGAGTTTTACTCGACGTGGAGGATCTGGTTCCCGGCGGAGAGTACACGCTGGAGGCCAGTTCGCCCGGCCTGGATAGGAAACTGAGCCGCGCGGAGGATTTTGAACGGTTCAGCGGTTGCCTGGTGAAAGTACGGACCTTCGAGCCGGTCCGCAACAACCGGCATTGGCAGGGAAGACTTTTGGCAGGGGAAAAAACCTCGTCGGAAACCAGGAAAATCACGATCGACCTGGCGGCATTGAAGCAGAACAGCAAGAGCTGCAAGGCCGGAGTGAACACGGTGGAGATCGCTCTCAGCAATATCGAGAAAGCGAATCTGGTGCCGGAGATCTAAAAAGCGAGCTGTCGGCTTTCAGCTCTTAGCTTGCAGCTTGCGAGTGAGGAACCAAAGGAGTTGCGGTTCTTCGCTTGAAACGTAATCCATGACAACGCCGGTTGGGGAAAAATAACAGTTTCCCTTGCCGCGCACAGAACAGAGAGTCAGCAGTATGGCAACCAGCGCTTTGTATCAGAGTATCGAGCTCCTGAGTTCCGAGAAGGGCATCGATCCCGCCATCGTTGTGGGCGCGGTCGAAGAAGCCATTGCCCTGGCGACCCGCAAGTTCTACAAGACCCAGGAGAACATGCGCGGAGAACTGAACAAGGACACGGGCGAGATCACCGCGTACATCTATAAGACCGTGGTCGGCGATGAGGATCAGATTGAGGATCCCGTCAACCAGATCACGCTCGCGGAAGCCAACGAAATGGCTCCGGGCGTTGAAGTGGGCAGCGAGATCCGCATCTATCGCGACACCAGCCCGCTGGGACGAATCGCCGCGCAGCTGGCCAAGCAGATCATTTTTCAAAAGGTCCGCGAGGCAGAGCGCGATACGGTCTTCCAGGAGTATGCACACCGCGAAAAAGAAGTGCTGAACGCGACGGTGAAGCGGCTTGAAGGCCAGGATGTGATCTTCGATTTGGGCAAGGCCGAGGCCCGCTGCCCCAAGCGCGAGCAATCACGGCTGGAGCAATTCAGCGTGGGCGAGCGCGTGCGTGTAGTGCTGATCAAGGTCGACCGCGCAGCCAAGGGGCCGCAGGTCATCGTGAGCCGCGCCGCGCCGGAGCTGGTGCAGAATTTATTCCAATCTGAAGTTCCAGAAATCTACGACAACACGGTGGTAATCCGCGCCACAGCGCGCGAAGCCGGCGAGCGCACGAAGATCGCCGTGCAGAGCCGCGACAAAGACGTGGACCCGGTGGGCGCGTGCGTGGGCATGAAGGGCATGCGCGTGCAGTCGATCATCCGTGAACTCCGCGGCGAGAAAATCGACATCATCGAATTCAGCGATGAGATCACGACTTTCGCTGAGAAGGCGCTGCAGCCGGCAAAGGTCAGCCGCGTCTCCATCACTGACCTTACCGACAAACAGCTTGAAGTGATCGTCGACGACACGCAGCTTTCGCTGGCCATCGGCAAGAAGGGCCAAAACGTACGGCTGGCGGCGAAGCTGCTGGGCTGGAAGATCGACATCAAGAGCGAAGAGGAGAAGCGGCAGGAGGTCGAGCAGCAGATGCAGGCCCTGGCCGGCCCTCCCACCACTCCGATCGAGCAATTGACCGATCTTGGCGAAAGCATTGTTCAAAAGCTGGTTACAGCGGGAATCACGACCGTCGAAGCACTGGCCGATATGACTCCGGAGCAACTGGAAGAAATTCCGGGAATCGGCGAAAAGACGCTGGAGAAAATCGGTGTCGCAGTGCGGACCTACTTCAGCCGGTTTGAAGAGGCTGAGGCAGCGCGCGCTGCTGAAGCGGGCGAAGCGGCGCCGGAAGGCATCGCAGCGGAATCGGCGGCGGCAGATACTGGAACGCCCGGCGAAGGTGAATCGGAAATCTCCACTTCGGATGCAGTTGCAGATACTTCGGCAGCGGAGCTTGAGAACGCGCAAGAAGTGCTGGAAGAAGCAGAGGTCACGCGCGCCGCGCAGGCCAACGAAGATCTGTCGGCCTCAACCGGCCTCGAAGAAAGCGCGCTGGAGACCGAGTCGGAAGATCAAGCCCGCACGGCGGCGGAATTGGCGGTGGAGAATGTTCCCGCAGCCGACGAGGCGGAAGAGAACGGCGAAGGATCCAAAGAAGACAAAGCATAAATGGGCTGCGCCCTCGCGCGAGGGCGGTGCTCGAAGTCGGAACGCAAGTGAACAGTCAGTGCGATGAGGCAGCAATGAGAAACTGAGCGGCCATTCGACGGCACAAATTGAAAAGAGGCGGATGAGTAAGGTTCGGATCAACGATCTCGCGAAAGAACTGGAAGTAAAGTCTCGGGCCATTCTCGAGGTTCTTCCGGAACTCGGCGTTTCTAGCGGAAAAACGCACTCCAGCTCTCTGGAACTGGACGAGGCGGAGAAGGTTCGTGCGCATTTTGTGCGGGAATCGAAGCATGCTTCGACGCATGCGGGGGCGGCATCTGGGCGACATGGCGCGGAAGCCATTGTTCCCAAGATCGACCTGTCCCATATTTCCAAGCCTGGCGACGTGATGAAGGCGCTTCTCGCCAAGAAAAAAGAAGAGGAAGAAGAGGCGCGGCACGTGCGCGTCCCGGTGAAGCCCGCGACCGTTGTGCCCGCCAAACTTGCCGCGCCAATTGCCGCTGCTCCCGTTGTCGCAAAGCCCGCTGCAGCCGCTCCGGCCCCGCCGCGCAAGATTGTCCTTCCGCCGACTCGCTCGGCGCCGCCCATCGTTGTTGCCCCACCATCCACTCCGGCCATTGCTTCGCGTCCGCCCGCGGGCGCAGTTGTCGCCAAGCCGATCGCAGGCGCTGTTCCCACACGTGTCGTTGTGGCGCCGCCTCCGGCCGCTGTGGTCGTCAAGCCTCCCGTCGCGCCTGCCGCGCCCGCAGAAAAGATCGCCGTCAAGCCGGCCGCCGCAACTGCTGCCCCTCCAGTTGCAGAAGCGCCTCAGGCAACCACAACCGTCGCAGAGCAAGCCGCACCCGTGCCCCCCGCAGGTGCAGCGGCTGGCGCAGTAACTGCGATCGCAGCGGAATCTGCCAGCGCTCCCGCAAAGCCAATCGTCCCCGCACCGCGCCGCATGGTGATGCCCCAGACTGGGCCCCGTCCGGTTTACAAAGCATCCATCGTTGCAGCGACTCCTCCGCCCGCAGGCGCCGGCCTGCAACGCGGAAAACCAATCTTCGATCGCCGTCCGGCCAGTGGACCGGCTGGTCCCGGCCAGCGCTTCCCCGGCGCCGGAGCCCCCGGTCAATACGCCGGAGGCCCACGCCCCAAACATCCCACGCGCACGGGCGGATTTGCGGGGCCAGGCGGCCCAGCTGCTCCCGGCGCACGACCCGGTTTCGGCGCGCGCCCAGGGTTTGGAGCACGCCCGGGATTCGGAGCACGTCCGGGTGCAGGCGGCGCACCGCCGACTGGCGAAGCTCCGCGCCCGGTGCGCGCCAGTTCACGCGGCCGCGGACGCGGCAAGCAGCAATACCCCAAGACCAAAGAAGGCCCGATGAAGGGCTTTGTGCCGCCGCCGCGTTATGGCGGCGCGCAATACAGCACCGAGCCCATGCCCATTACCCGTGAGATCACGGTAACCGAGGGCATCAGCGTAAAGGACCTCGCCGAAAAGCTCGACGTTCGCGCCAAGGATCTGATTGCAACGCTGCTCATGGGCGGTGTTTTCGTTACGGTGAATCAATCTCTCGACGCGGAGATGGTGAAAGACGTCGCGGCCAAATTCGGCGCCGCTGCCACCGTCATCAGCTACGAAGAGGAAATCGCCAACCAGGCCATTGAAGAAGTGCTCGAAGCCGAAAACTCCGACGAGCTCGAGGTGCCGCGCCCGCCTGTCGTCACGGTGATGGGTCACGTCGATCACGGCAAGACTTCGCTGCTCGACGCCATTCGCGAAACGCACGTTGCCGCCGGCGAGGCCGGTGGAATTACGCAGCACATCGGCGCGTACAAGGTGAAGTTCGCCAAGGAAGGATCGCCGGCCTCAGGCCGCGAGATCGTCTTCCTCGATACGCCAGGCCACGAAGCCTTTACCCGCATGCGCGCGCGCGGCGCCAAGGTCACTGACATTGTCGTGATCGTGGTTGCCGCCGACGATGGTGTGATGCCGCAGACGCTGGAAGCGATCGATCACGCCAAGGCGGCCGACGTTCCGATCATTGTGGCGGTGAACAAGATCGACAAGCCCGAGGCTAATCCCGACCGCGTGAAGAAGCAGTTGGCCGATCGCGGACTGATTCCCGAAGTATGGGCGGGCGCGGGCCAGCAAGGCACGGTGTTCGTTGACGTCTCTGCGAAGAAGCGGATGAATCTGGATTTGCTGCTCGAGATGATCTGTCTCGTCAGCGACATTAAAGCGCCCAAAGCCACGCCCGGACGGAAGGCCGTGGGAAGCGTTCTCGAGGCCAAGCTGGATCGCGGCCGCGGCGCCGTGGCCACGGTGCTGGTGCAGGATGGAACGCTGCATCTGAACGACAGCTACATTGTCGGCAACACCTTCGGCAAAGTTCGCGCCATGTTCGACGATCGCGGCCGCCCGCTCGAAGAGGCCGCGCCATCCACTCCGGTTGAAGTGCTGGGCCTTGAAAGTATGCCCGACGCCGGCGACACATTCCTGGTCGTTGCCGATCGCGATAAGGCCAAGGGAATTGCCCAGTACCGCAAGATGAAGGAACGCGATGCGCAGCTTGCCAAGAGCTCGCGTTCGTCGCTTGAGGGCCTGTCGGAACAGATCAGGCAATCGGGCGTGAAAGATTTGGCCTTGATCATCAAGGGCGACGTGACGGGCTCCGTTGAGGTGCTCGCTGACTCGCTGATGCGCTTGTCAACCGAGAAGGTTCGCGTCAAGGTGCTGCACTCCGGGGTCGGCTCCATCACCGAGAGCGATGTGCTGCTGGCGACCGCATCGAACGCCATCATCATCGGCTTCAACGTGCGGCCGGAGCGCAAGGCTGCCGAGCTGGCCCAGCAGGAGAACATTGAGATTCGCCTGCACTCCATCATCTACGAGCTGCAGGACGAGATTCGACTGGCCATGATGGGCCTGCTGGAACCAGCGTTCAAGGAAACCTACGTCGGCCGCGCGGAAGTCATCAATGTTTTCCGCATTCCCAAGGTGGGCACCATCGCCGGCTGCCGAGTGCAGGATGGCGTAATCCGCCGCGACGCGGAAGTGAAGGTGATGCGCGATGGGGCGCAGGTCTACAAGGGGAAGATCGGCTCGCTCAAGCGATTCAAGGACGATGCGCGCGAAGTGACCAACGGCATGGAGTGCGGCATCGGCATCGCCAACTTCACCGACGTGAAGGTAGGCGACCTGATTGAAGCGTTCAGCACAGAAAAGCTGGCTGCCGATCTGGGCGCGCTGACGTCAGCGAAAGCGTAACTCTCAACCAACGCAAGAAAAATGGCCCGCTGCTCTTTGTGAGAAGCGGGCCATTCGCATTGGGTTCCGACACATCGAAGGTTGCTCACGCGGCGCGTTCTTCCTTCGCGGAATTCTGATTCTGCCGCTTGTCGAGTCCGTCCACCACAGCCATCAAAACCTGATCGTACGAGCCAAGCATCTGGTGCTGATGCGCGTCATTGGTGGACCACAGAACGCGCACCTTCACCGAGTCGGGGGTCACGTCCACGATGAGCGCTTCAGGCTCGGGATCGCGCAGCACGCCCGGAACGCCTTGAACCACGTTAACGATCGTCGTTTTCAGCTCCTGCAGGTTGCCCGTTCTCTTCACGTCAACGTCGTACTGCCATCTGCGCGTGCCCATTGCAGTATTCACGGTGACCGACTTTGTGAACAGGTCTGCGTTTGGGATCACAACTTCGCGTTCATCGTAGGTCTTAATAATCGTGGCGCGTGTCTGAATCTCCAGCACCTCACCCTCGAAGGCGTCCACCTTGATTTCATCGCCCACACGAAACGGCTCAGACCAGAGCAAGAGCAGGCCGGCGAGAAAGTTCTGCAGGATATTCTGAAACGCAAACCCAATCGCCACTCCGCCGATTCCGAGAATCTTGATCAGATCCGATGCATGGAACGATGGAGCCACGATCGAGATCGCCACCAGCAGCCCGAGCAGAATTGTCACCGCGGCGATCAGCCTCGCGAACACCAAAGCCAAGCTCGCGCGGCGCCGCTTTGAAAAGGCCTTCTGAATGAAGCGGGCCAGGATCTGGCTGAAGCCGCAGAATGCGAGGAAAACTACCGTCGCCAGGATCAACGCGGGAACTCGATCGATAAACCCGCCAACCATGGCATGCGTCGCTTGCCACAATTTGCCCACTGTCTCATTCATTTTGAAATCACCGCAGCACAGCCAAAAGAGTTAGATGCGGCGCCTTCCCCATAGGCAAGTTAGTGGCCGGCGGCATTCCGGCAACCCGCATGAACCGCGCGGCGTCTTAGCTCCACAGGAGATTCTTATGGCTTCTAAACTACATGGGAAGAGGATCGCAATTCTCGCAACAGATGGATTTGAGCAGGCCGAACTATTTGAGCCGCGCAAAGCGCTCGAGGAAGCGGGCGCCAAGACCGATGTGATCGCGCCTCACGAAGGTGAGATCAAAGGCTGGGACATGAGGGAGTGGGGCGAGAACGTGACGGTCGACAAGACCCTTGAGGAAGTACACCCCAAGGATTACGACGCGCTGGTTCTTCCCGGTGGCGTAATGAACCCGGATCGGCTACGCATGGATCCGCTGGCCGTGGACTTCGTGCGCAAATTTGCCGAGAGCGGCAAAACCGTAGCCGCAATCTGTCATGGGCCGTGGACGCTCATCGAAGCAGGAGTGGTCAAGGGCAGGCAACTCACGTCGTGGCCTTCGCTGAAAACTGACCTGCAGAATGCCGGGGCGCAATGGGTTGATCAGGAAGTATGCATTGACGGTCAGTTCATTACCAGCCGCAAGCCCGACGATATTCCTGCGTTCAGCCGCGCCACCATTGAAGCTTTGGCCGGCGGTTCCGCCCGGAGTGCCGCTGCCTAAGGCCGCGTTTCACGCCTGCAAGTGCCTTTGCCACACAGCCGCGTCGAAGCTGTGCGCGCATGCGTATCCTTCGTCTTGATAAAGCTTGATGGCCTCTGCGTTAGCCTCGGTGACGGTGAGAGAAATTTCCGCAGCGCCCAGGCGCGTAAAGCTGTGCGCGGCTTGCGCCAGCAGCATGCGAGCCAGTCCGCGGCGGCGGAACGCAGGATGAACGCAAACCTGGGTGAGATGTCCACTCTGCCCGCTCACGCGCGAGCCCAGGACAAGCGCGGCGAGTTCCCGGCTGCTCCGCTCCACTACGACATACGACGCCTGCTGCGAAAAGCTGCCGCACCCCGCATAATGCACAATGTTGTTCAGGAAACGCATGGAACCGTGAACCGACCGGTACTGGTCGTTGATCAGGCTGTCAGGATGGTCGCGGTAGGCT
>DASXFF010000114.1:0-3377 GCA_036489735.1 Occallatibacter sp.
CGAGGCCGTCGACCTCGATTACATTCTGGTAGCCAATGAGCATGAAGCGCTGGCCCTGGAAAACAACCTCATCAAGCAGCGCCATCCCCGCTTCAACATCCTTCTCCGCGACGACAAGACCTATCCCTACGTGAAGCTCACGCTCGCCGACCGTTTCCCCAAAGTGTTCGTCACCCGCCGCCTGCGCAAAGACGGCGCCGCCTACTACGGCCCGTATTTTCCCGGCAATCTGGCCTACCGCATCGCCGAGCTTATTCACCGCAGCTTTCTCATTCCCAGTTGCAAGGTCGATCTCTCGCGATACCATCCGCGCGCCTGCCTGCAGTACTACATTCATCGCTGCCTGGGGCCCTGCGTTGAGGGATTCACGACGCCGGAACTCTACGCCGCGGCTGTCCGCGATGCGCAGCTTTTTCTCGAAGGCCGTCACGCCGAGCTTGAGCGCAACCTTACCGCGCGCATGATGGCGGCCGCCGAGGCTGAGCAGTTTGAGGCCGCGGCACGCCTGCGCGACCAGCTTTCAACCGTGCACCAGTTGCAGGAGAAACAACGCATGGCCACAGTTGAGCAGAATGACGATGCAGATGTGTTCGGGTATCACTACGAGGACGGATCTCTCGCCGTCAATTTGTTCCACGTTCGCGCCGGCAAAATTGTGGATCGCCGCGAGTTCTTCTGGGACGACCTGCCGGAACTGCCCGAAGCTCAAACCCCGGAAGAATCTTCGGCTGAGGCCGACGCTTCGTTTCAAAGCACGGCTTCAGCCCTGCCGAACGACGCCCGGAGTGCAAACGGAACTGCAACCTCTTTGGGGAATAATGCCGAACCGCCATTCCGCGCCGGCCCGGTGTTCAGCGCGCTGCTCAGTCAGCTCTATATCGATCAGCATTATGTTCCCCGCTCCATCCTCATCCCTGTCGACTTTCCGGATCGCGCGTCGCTTGCTGCGCTTCTCACCGAGCGCACCGGCCACCGCATCGACATCGCGTTGCCGCAGCGCGGGGAAAAGCGTTCCCTTGTGGACCTCGCCGGACAAAATGCCAAGCAGTCATACACGCAGCGCTTCCGCGTGCTTGAACCCAGCCGCAAGGCCATTCAGGAAGCGCTTGCCGATGCGCTGATGTTGCCCGAGCTGCCCCGCCGCATTGAGTGCTTCGACATCTCGCACATACAGGGCGCGGAGACGGTAGCCTCGCTGGTGGTTTGGGAAGACGGCAAGATGAACAAGTCTCTCTACCGAAAGTTCAAGGTCATGACCGTGGTCGGCGTGGACGACTTTGCTTCAATGCGCGAAGTTGTCTTTCGCCGCTATCGGCGCCTGCTGCAGGAAAGCGGAAATCAGGTCGAGGTCACGCTGGCCGGCGAAGACGCGGGCCCCGCAGACGCTTCCCGCAAAAAAGAGCCGCAGACGCTTCCCTCCCTCATCCTGATTGACGGCGGGCTCGGCCAGTTGCATGCCGCCGCAGACGCCCTGGAATCGCTCGGCTTGACCACGCAGCCGCTGGCGTCAATCGCCAAGCGCGAAGAGGTCATTTACCTCTATGGCAATGAAGACGAGCCGGTCGTACTCGACCGCCGTTCGCCGGTGCTTCATCTCGTCCAACTTATTCGCGACGAGAGCCACCGCTTTGCCGTCGGCTATCACCGCCAGCGCCGCGCCATGCGCGACCGCGACAGCGAGCTTCTTAACATCGCCGGCGTCGGCGCGCTCACCCGCCAGCGCCTGCTCTCTCACTTCGGCAGTTTGCGCGAGGTGCAGCAAGCCACTGCCGAATCGCTGGCCGCCGTGGTGCCACGCAAAACGGCGGAGAGCATCTGGCAGCACTTCCATCCTGCCCAGCAAGCACAGTAGGTCGAGCGCAACGAACGCGGCCTCCTGCACCGTCCCTCTCACACCCCGTCCAAAGTTGCCCGGCAAACTCGCAAACAACCGCGTTCCTGTCTGGCGCATCCCACTTGGCGCGGGTAATTCAAGTAAGTGCCAAGAGAGGAACTTAGATGAGACTTAGCGAGACGAAACACCCCTTCCTGCTGGGATCGACCACTTTACTTATCACAGCCCTGGCGATTGCCGGATGCCATCAGCACGCCGATCATGCGGATGAAAAGTCCGCGGTAACCACGTCGCTGGGCAGCAACAATCTCAACAGCGTCAGCGTCTCGCAGGATCGCGACAAAGGCGTAATGACCTTGAGCGGCGATGTAACTTCCGACGATCAAAGGTCGCAGGCCGAGACCCTCGCCAAGCAGGCTGCACCGGATTACACCATTGCCGACGAAATCGGCGTTCGGCCCACGGGAGAACAAAGCCAGGCCAGCGCGGTCTCATCCAAACTGGACGACGGCATTGAAGACAACTTCAAGGCTGAGATCAAGGCGCACCGCAATCTGGACGATCAGAGCATCCATATCAAGGCAAAGAACGGCACTCTTGTTCTCTCCGGATCGGTAAAGACGGCGGAGCAGAAGAGAGAGGCCGAAAGCCTCGCCAAGAAGACTCCCAACGTGCAGCAGGTCGTCAACGAGCTCGAAGTCAAGCCGGACAAGCACAGCACCAACAACTCCTAACAGCACCAGCAACTCCCAAGTGACCGCTGTAAGTCATCAATCTACACGACGACTTATATGGATTACAGTTCACCAAATATCAAGATAATCGGCGGCTAAAGCAATACAGCCAGAGCCATTCAGCGAGACCCGCTGAGTGGCTCTTGCTTTTTTGATTTCAATTATCTCTGCGCGCTTCTCCTCATTACGATCCGGCCCGGTGACCTGGTCTCGGGACAACCACCGCGGCGTGGAATGCTTCTATCCATGAGTGTGCGGAGCCGGCGATACGGATCCGCAACGCAAACGAGTTCAGGGCAGGGGCGCCAGGTTTTCGCGATTTCCCTGGCCTCGCCGGCGGCGAAGGAGAATCGCAGACTCAGTCGCCGAACCCTGCCCGGGCTCCACGTTCGAGTTAATTCAACTGTCAAACAACCGCTCCAAAAG
Organism: Occallatibacter sp.; assembly: GCA_036489735.1. Lineage (GTDB taxonomy): Bacteria > Acidobacteriota > Terriglobia > Terriglobales > Acidobacteriaceae > Telmatobacter. The sequence continues at coordinate 2,995 of DASXFF010000114.1, forward strand.
GAACAACAATGTCTAATCCGTCAAGCATGGTCCACGAAGTGAATTACGCTCTGCGGTCGGTAATCGATGTGTTGATCGACGGCCAGGAGGGTCTCCAGAAAATTGGCGAAGACCTCAAAGACGATACACTCAAGCGCTACTTCCTTGCGGAATCGCTCAAGCGCGCGCAATTCCGCGGCGAACTCGAGACCGCGCTCCATCAGGAAGGCTTTCATGACGTAAAGGAAAGCGGCACCGCCAGCGGCGCGATCCTGCGCACCTGGGCCAATCTCAAGTCAGCGCTGGGCGGTGGGGACCACACTCTGCTGGTTACCGCCGAGCAAGGCGAAGACGAGGCCAAGGCCGCATATAAAGACGCGCTCGATCGGGAATTGCCCTTCCCA
>DASXFF010000128.1:0-26694 GCA_036489735.1 Occallatibacter sp.
GCGGCATCTGAGCCCGCGTCACCACTGGAAACAATGAAGGATTGGCCTTGAGCCGCCGCCTGCGCAAACAAGGTGTCCTGCGACGTGTATTCGGCTGCCGCGAAGGTCAGTTCGGAGTGGCCGTAGCTCAGGCTCATAACATCGGCAATATTGTTGTCGATCAACGCAGCTTCTGAGCTGATAATGCCGTTATTCACGCTCTGGTCGCAGGACATGAAGATAAGGTTCGCTGCCGGTGCAAGCGCGCTGGCCCATTCGGCGTCCAGCGCCGCCTCTCCTTGTTCGCCATTGCCGTTCGGATCGACTCCGGGATCGTTGCAGGTCACTGTGCCATAGCCGTGATACACGTGCATGTTCAGCGTGCCCGGAACTCCAAAGAGCGTTCTGAATGTTTGCACGTCTCCGCCGGTTGCGGCATGAGTGGTGCTATTGACCGTTCCATATACGATGTCGGTTTCTTCAACCACTGCGACGGTCGCGGTGGCGCCCTTGGTCCCCGCGTTAAATATGGGATTAACGTTGTAGATCGTGTAGAAATCCTGCGGCGTCACGTCGAAATCGCCGTCTATATCCGGGTTTGAATAGAGCGGCTTCGTTCCAGGGCCGCTGCCCGTTTCCGCCTTTCGCCAGCGGTGCGTCGCCGAATCCCATGAGGCTTGTCCGGACTTTGTATGGTTGGCATGGGCGGGAATCTTGTTGAGACCTTGAATGCCGGCCACAACGTTGCCTAGCGCGGCCGGAATCATGGGGTCCTGAACCAATGCGGGATGCTTGCCGCCTTCCATATCGAAATAATGCAACTGCGCCCCAAACGTTTCTCGTACGTCGCGCGCAGTGGCTGAAAAGTCAATGAAAGACGCGTTGTTCATCACTCCATTCACGTGCATTCCCCGGGACTCGAGCCACTGGGAAATCGCCGCAATGTCACGCTCGGAGACACCGAACCTCTCGCCGAACTCCTGCGGAGTTATCCATTGGTGATATTCCGGCGCGGTCGGCTGCTGCTGCCGTTCGATCAGGTTCTCCAATGCCGCCTGTTGAGCGGGACTCCGCTGAAGCACCATGTAGAGCCGCAGGGGAAGACTGTCTTCCACCGGGCCCAAGTCGTGTTCGGCTGAAAGATCGACGCGCACGTTGCCTTTCAAAGTGACAAGGTGAGTGTTGTCGATCGGAGCTGCAATGACCGGAGCCGCAGTGCGCGATCCGGATTGCGCCGCATCCGCCATGGAAGCGCACACGGTCGCCATTGACAAGGCACAAAGAACAGATGTCAGCATCTTCATTATTCGTCTCCTCAAGAAGCAGGTGCAAATCCATTGCGGATTCACTGCTTCGCCCGCCATGGTCTCCGGTTTCAAATGCGCCGCGGAAGTTCCAGCTGCCCGGGGAGGAGAACAGACGGATGCCTTCTGGCGGAGAAATCGGTAAGACATGCAAGAAGGCGCAAGCCGCTCGGTGCAGCCCTCATGATTTTTTAACTTTTTTTGAGGACCCAATGAGAGGAGATTTAAAGGTCTCGAACAGGGTCCGATTGGGATTCGGAGAAAACCTTGAAAACTAAGGCTTGGGCGCGAGCTTCGCGAGAGCCAGCGCGGAATCGTCGGACCGGTGTGCGTCCTGCCCGGTAAGAGATTTGGCTTGACGCAAAATCGACCAGTTGTTCAGCGCTTGCTGATACAGATCTCGAGCAGCGCGAGAGTCACCCAAAGCAGCCAGGCCGCCGGCTAAAGCAGCTTGCGAGCGAGCCCAGTCAGAGCGAAAAATCGCGTTTTGCGGATCGGCCTGCGACCGTTGCGAGGCAATTTCCTCAGCTTTCCTGTAGGCAATCACCGCACGATCCGCATCATGCATGGCGAGATGTGCATTGCCGGCCGACACCAGCGAGCGGCCGCAATTTGCCAGGGTGTAAGGGTCGGTTGGATGCTGCTCACTTTGACAGAGGATCAATCCCGCCTGCTCGGCCTGGTGGAGCGCACCGGCCGCGTCGCCGGCGGCCAGCAACGCTTCTGACAGTTTTCGCTCGGCAATCCCGACATCGGTGCGATACTGCGCGCTCGCCGGCGCATCATGGCTCAGCGCAACGGCGAGGCGCAGGGATAGCTCGTTATGCGTGACACCCGCTGAAGTCTGACCCGCACCACGCAGGGCCGCCGCCCACTGCGCTTCCACGATGGACTGCCCGCGCCGATACACGGCGTTCCCCGGATCTGCCTCTCCAAGCTTCTCCAGAACTCCGGCGGCTAACGCCAGGTGCTGAATAGCGCGGCCTGCGTCTCTGTCATCCAGCAGCATCTGGCCGTAGCGTGACTCTGCATTAGCAAGTTCCACCTTGACGTTGGTATCGCCCGGTTCCGCGGCGCTTACTTTCTGGACCTGAGTCAATGCATCGCCAAGGTCTCTTGCTGCCTCCTCATGCTTTCCCATCCCGATCTCTGCCGAACTCAACGACAGCAGCGTTTCGTACCGCTCCTTCGCAACTTCCGTGTTGCCAGGGAATTGTTCGGAAGCGGCTGCGACAATTGTTTTTGCATTCTGATAGTACGCAAGTGACTCGGCGGTCTTGCCAAGGTTCTGGAGTCCAACTCCGCCGTAAAGATCGCCCAGGTGGCGCAAGCTCGAGGAAAGCGCCAGACTGTTCTCAATATTCTGAGGAGATTGCGCCGCGATTTTCTGGCGAAGGCCAATGGCGCGTTGATATGCGGGGCCTGCCGCAGAGAGATTCCCGCTGGAATAGAACAGATCGCCATAAGTGGAGAACGCGTCCGCCGCGGACGCAAGAGCGGGCGGCGTCCGATCTACCTTCAGTAACTCTTCCGCAGCCGAGGCAGCTTTACCGGCGCTGGACATGGCGCCCGCTGTGTCGCCGAGATTGTTCTGGTATTCGTTACCCTGCACATTACTGACGCGCACGTAGGCGTCTACGATTTCGCGCCGCAATTGCGGAGTGTCCGCCTCCTTCGACAGGTTGTCGAGGTAAGTCAGCGCATCCTTCACCAGGCGCGCCCGAACCGGAGTTGAACCAGGCAATCGGTCGATGGCGTCGGCATAGTCGAACAGGACGGAATGGGCCAACTGGCGAACCTGATTGAAACGCCGCTCGGCGCGCGCGCGGGCCAGCGTCACCTCAATCAATCCGCCAATCATGGAACAAAGCAGAAGCGCCGCCGCTGCAACAATCACGCGATTACGCCGGACAAATTTTGCCGCAAGATAAAGCGGTGCATGGCCGCGAGCGTGTACGGGCCGTCCGTCGTGGCATCGCAGAATGTCTTCGGAAAATTGATCGACTGAGGCGTAGCGCTCCAGCGGCGCCTTGCGCAGGGCTCGCAGAACAATGTTGTCCACATCACCCTTCAGCCTCGGCACCCAGGAACTGGGCCGGAGAGGCTCCTCATCGCAAATGGCTGCCATGATCTGGTGCAGCGGACGATCGGTATCTCCGTAAGGGGAATGCTCCGTCAGCAGCTCATAGAGGACAACGCCGAGCGAATAGATGTCGGATGCAGTAGTGACCGGCTCACCCCGAACCTGCTCAGGGCTGGAGTAGCGCACAGTCATCTTAAGCATGCCCGGTTCAGTTAATGCTGCATCCGCGCGCCCAGGATCGCGGCTTAGAACTTTGGCGATCCCGAAGTCCAGCAGTTTGGGCGTTCCATCTGAAGTGATAAGAATATTTGCCGGCTTCAGGTCCCGATGAATCACCATGTTCTGGTGCGCATAGTGCACCGCCGAACAAATTTGGCGAAACAGAATCAGCCGTTGATCGATGGAGAGATTGTGCCGGCGGCAATATTCTCCGGGGGCAATGCCTTCGACGTATTCCATGATCAGATATGGCAAGCCATCGGCGCGCGTGCCGCCATCCAGTAGACGCGCGATATTCGGATGCTCAAGCGACGCGAGAATCTGTCGTTCGACACGAAAATGAGCGATTATGTCTGCGGATAAGAAAACCGCGCTCATCAGTTTTACCGCAACAGACATCTCGAATTCAGCATCGATGCGCACAGCGCGATAGACCGAGCCCATGCCTCCCTGACCAATCAACTCTACGAGCCGGTAATTGCCCACAGTCTCGCCGATGGCCGATTCTCCCGATTGGCCTTCAACCGCCTGGATATGGATTGCGGAGTGCTGCAGAAATTTCTCATCCGTGGCGACGGCGTCTGCCGCAAGCAACTCCCGGAGTTCTTCCATCAGGGCTGATTCGTGTCCGCAAGCGGAGATCAGGAACTGCTCTCGCTCCTCCCGAGCCAGTTGAGAGACCTGATCGAAAAGTTCGCGCAGCCTGTCCTCGCTCATCGATGCGAACCCGCCATGCTCTTGCGCAGCCACGCGCGGGAGAATCGCCAGTCGCGTTCCACCGTCGCCAGGGAGAGGTTCAGAATCTCGGCAATTTCCTGGAAATCCATATCGCCGAAGAACCTGAGCTCGACGACTTGTGCGCAGCGTGGATGGTGCTCGGTCATCCGCTCCAGGGCCTGATCGACGGCCAGCGTGTCTACTTGCTTGTGCTCCCCAATCATGGGAATTTCGCCGAGCATCGCCGGATCACGCTTTGCAGCCTTGCGGGCCCGCGCATGGTCCACCAGAATCCGCCGCATCATCTTGGTGACGACGGAGATGAAATGCGGCTTTCCTTTCCAGTCGATAGACTTGAGCGAAGGCAATTTCAGGTAGACTTCGTGGACCAGCGCGGTCGCCTGCAGATTGCCGGCATCCGATTCCGATCTGAGATGGTAAGCGGCCAGGCGGCGCAAATCCTGGTAGACGAGAGCCGCAACGCGGTCCATCGCCTCGGCGTCCCCGTCGCGCCAAAGCTCGAGCCACTTCGTAACGCTCTCCATGAAGGCCGGTCCTTTGTCCAGAAGTATAAGGGGTCCGCCTGACTTGATTTCAACCGCGGCCCAGCAGGCTCCCATCCGAGTTTAAGACGGGTCTGCTTGTGCGATTGGAATATTTACCGAAAGCATGAGGGATAAGCGGACCACGCCGCAGTCTTCCTGCTGCACTGATCGCACTTCTCTTGGCCGGATTCACGGGATTCGCCTCGCGAAGGCGTCCCGATTCCCGCTACACGGCCATTTGGCCGGCGAGCCACTTATGGATTTCTTCAACGCTCGCGGGATGATCGTGGCTCCAATCAGGACTTTTCCCCTGGGGCGAAATCAGGCATCCGCGATTGCGAAACTCTGAAACGCAGAGACAGATAGTCTGGTCCTGCTCCGGATAGCGGGCGGCCGCCAGCCAGATGTAGCGGGCGAGGATTGCAGCGTCAATGGCGCTGCCTTGCGGGTCATCTACGTCGGGGAGCTTGTTGACGGTATGCTGATTTTCAAAGATGGCGATGCCGGTGAATGGCTTTGGCTTGGCACGGAGACCGAAACGGGCCACCATGATTCTGGGCCGGGCACGGCGCAACGCCTCCGATGCCGCCCACTCCACGAATGCGTTGGAAAAGATGAGAGCGCCGTTTCCGCTGAGGAAAAGATCTACGACGAACTTGCGAAGCCGGGGCTGCGCAGGTAGATTGGCGGGCCACCAGCGATCCCAGTCTTCGCGGCGAATCTCGGCGAGGACCTGGTCACTGGCTTCAAGATTCTTGGGCACACGATTGACTTCGGCGAGAAACCTGTCGCGAAATGGCTTCAGCAAACTGTAGTTCAACGAACATGCCGAATGGCGATCCGCTGCAGGGAGCAGATCGGCAAGCTCTGCGTCGGCGTCAAGCAGCCAAAGATCGGACTCCGACGTACTGTGATCCTGAGCCAGAATGGAGCCGATGCCAGGCACGTCATCGTGACCTTGCAGAAGCAGCTCGCAAAGATGTCCGGTGTCGCCGGTGATGCTGAACTCCGTCATGCGCGAATCCCACTGTTTGCCTCCCGAGGGAGAGTCAACGGGCAGCGACTGAGGCAGAACGAGAACGATGAGACGCGCAGGTTTAGCCGCAACAGGCACTTCGGCGCGGGCATTGTTATTGATAGCCTCAAAGACCTGCTGCACCTGGCGCCGCCACTCGGCGTAGTACTCGGAACGGGCGAGAAGGGACGCGTTCTCCATGGTGTCGCCGGACTCGCTGAAGTTCCAATGTTCGACACCCATCTTTGTCTCCAGATCGCGGAGCGGGCGCGTAATGGCCGCAAGCTGCGCCGGCGTCAGCGAATCCAGTCCGTGGAGAAAAGCGGTAACCTGCTTCTGCTCGAAAGGAAATAGCATGTCCCAGTCGGCAAGCTGGTGGTTGAGAGACGGGCGCATGGTGACGGGAAGGCTCTCGATCTGCTTGCGGTACTCCCGTAGCTGCGGTTCATCGGCATGCGAATTGGTAGAGGCGCCTGCGAAGAATGAATGCGTCATAGCCACAACCCTGAAATTGGCTTTCCCGGAAGTTCGGGGATTTTAACCTCGAACAGCCGCGCGATGGTAGGGCAGATATCGGTCTGCTCAATGGGCTCCTCAATAATCTGCGGCTTGCGAACCGAGTCGCCCATGCACATCATCCACGTAACACGCGTGGACTCGCTGTTCTGACGATGATTGAAAAATCCGTTGGTGGTCGAACCATCCAGGTCGCGGCCGAACTCGGGCAAAACCAGGAGCGTCGTCTTGTCCTTGTAGGCCGGCAAGGATTGAACCTGGTTCCATAGCTCATAAACCAGGCGATCGACAGTGCGGATTCCACCGAGGTGGAGCGCGTAAGAGCCGAAGTGAGCAACCTCCATGTCGGAAAATGAAATCGCCAGCAGTGACGGAGCAAACCGGCGCATGACTTCCGCACTGACTAGATAAGTGAACTCGTCGCCCGTGACCGGCGAGTTGCTGCGGATGAGGTCTTCAATGGCATGCTGCATGACCCCCAGCGTGAGCGCATCGAGGGATGAAGAATCGCCGGATACGGACCAACCGAGACCATCGTAGTTGTCGCTGTTGAGAATGGCCTCAATTTCCGGCTGCACCGATGCACGGTACGGGTCGTGGATGGCGCGGCCTTCCGCCGCGGCGCGCACCACAGCGTTGATAAGCAGTTGCTTAGGAAATACAACATTCGCTCCGTAAGCAGGACCGTAATCGCGCATCGAGCTGGCGCTGATCTGGCTGGTCAACGCCTTGTTGCTTGAGATCAGCCACGTCTGATTCTGCGGAAGGCCCATGCGCTTCCGCATGTACTCAAACAGCGTAGGACTGGAGGGCCGCGACTTTCCCCAGTCGTCAAGCCGCTGCCAGTTGCCGGTAAGTATGCTTGAGGTGGTGTTGTAATGCGACGTGACGCCGGAATTGCGGACAAAGGGGTAGAAGGCGCTGTTCGGCATCAGGTCGCGATAAAGGTGAGGTATATTGTGCAGGCCGCTCTCAGAGAAAGTGTCTTCGCGGCGGATTCCTCCGCATGCGACGATAATGACTTTCCTTCCCACTTCGGCATTCTGAGACGAGCTGGCGAAAGCGGCGCGCGGACCGGTGGCCCAGTGATCTACCAGCAGTGCGGCGGCAGCTTTCAATACGCCGCGGCGAGACTCATCCATCGCTATTCCCCCGTTTTCTTGGGCACATCGACCAAAAAAGTTGTGATCTGCCGCAAACGCCTGTCAAGGTCATCCTGTTGCTGTTTTGAATATTTCTTGAGCAATTCCATCTGGACTTCACCATCCTGCTTGCGGCCGGCGCGCCAGTATGCCAGCGCCAGCCTGTAATGCGCCTGAGCAAGATCGGGCTTGAGCGCGATGGCTTTCTCAAGATAAGGTACGCTGCCCGGCCAATTGGACCGGTCCTGCTCGAACACTCCCATTCTGTATTGCGCCTCGGCCAACCTGGGATCTGCTGCGATGGCTTGCCGCAAAAGCTTGCGCTCCACAATGGCGCGCTGGTCGTCGGCTGTACCGGCCATAAGTGTGGCCGCGGCATACGTTGAAGCCCTGGCATCGCCGGGATGCGACTCGGCGTAATCGATAAGCGCATCGCAGTGAGGATGCGTGCCCGCCGCAACCGCCTTGCAGGAAAGCCCGAGCAGTTCGGCGTAAAGCGCGTTGTCCTTATCGGTAGTCAGCAGATCGGCGAATACGGGAACCGCCTGATCATAATGCGCTCCGCCAAAGTAGGCCGCGCCAAGTCCAACCCGCATGCGCGTGCTCTGCGGGAAATTTTGCACTCCCGCCTGGAATTCGCGCGCTGCCGCATCGAATGTCCAGTGACGCAGGAACTCGATTCCGACCATCCATGCGTTGGATTCGCTGGGCTCAAGCTCTGCGGCCAAAGTATAGTGCTGGGCGGATTGCAGGTAATCGCCCTTCTTCTCTTCAACGTCTCCCAGAAGCGATTGAACCTGTGCCGACTTGCGGGCGTTGGGAAGGTTCGCCAGCAGCTCCGCCGCCTCGCCTGGTTTTCCCGCATCGCTCAGTGCCTGTGCGCGATCCATGGTGAGGTTAACGTTTCCAGGGTCATGCTGAAGCGCCGCATCGAATGCCGCGGCCGCGCGCTCAGGTTCGTGCGACTCCATCCATAACCTCCCCAGCGCTTGCTGTGTGACAACATTGCCGGGGTTGAGCTCCGCCGCGCGCTGAAACTCCTGAAGCGCCTCCGCATTCCGGTGCAGTTTGAAGTGAGCTGCGCCAAGGTTTGCAACCGCCACGTCGGAGGATGGCTCCTCGCGAACCGCAGCTTCGAGTAACGGCAGCGCTCCTTTGAAATCCTGCTTCGACACGTACAGCAGGCCCAGCGATTCATCCACAGCGAAGATGCCCGGATGCTTGGCGTGCAGGTCGGTAAGAAGAGCTTGAGCGCGGTTCGTGTCGCCGCTGTCCTGGGCGGTCATTGCCGCCTGGAAGTCGCGCTCGATCGCCGCGGCGGATGAGGAATCTGAAGGCGATTGAGCGAGAAGCGCCTGCGCGGCCAGGCAGAGACTGCAAAGCACCAGTTTTCCGGCATGCACTTGCCGCGATAAAGGCATTCCCGAGAACTCCCGGCAAATCCAATCGAACAACTGAACCATGGTACAACGCGAAATGAAATAAGGTCTGAATGACGAGATGCGTAGCGCTGCGATCCGTACGGCACGGCGAAAAAATACGGAGACCCGCTGGAACGGGTCTCCGATTCAAGAGGAGGGTTAGGTTCTAGTTTGTGCGAGCCTAGAACGTGTATTTCATCGAGAGCTGGAAGAAGCGCGAGTCGGGCGTGAGGTGTTGCAGCCCCTTCGTGCCCGTGATCTGGCCTCCGGTAGTACTAATACCGGTATTGCTCGGCTGACCCAGCGATGGCGTGTTAAGTACGTTGAAGATATCCGCACGGAATTGCAGTGCCTGCTCGTGGTACGTCTTGAAGTCCTTGAAGATGGACATGTTGACGCGCTCGTAGCCGGGTCCGTAGACTTCGCCACGCTTGCCGCCGAGGAAGCCTAGAACCGAGGTCAGGTCCTGGACATAAACCGGCTGCGATGCAGCTGCAAAGTGCGGATCGGAGGTGCCAGTGGGAATGTAGTGGCTAGGTTCGTTCGTCCAGTCGTTGGAGTTCCAGGGGTTCTCAAACGAGCAGGGGTTGTACCAGTTGTTGCGGTTACGGGTGCTGGAGGCGCAGGAGACGCTGGACACCAGAGCCGGGTTAGGCGAAACAAAGGTGCCACCGGCAGTAGACGGATCTTTGACTTTGATGGCTCGCGTGCTGCCACCCGCCGCTCCGCTGATGCCGCTGGGATAAACCGTGAAAGGATTGCCGGTCTGAGCCACAAACGTGGTGTTTGTGGACCAGCCGCCGATCACGTAATCGAGCACGCCGGCATGGTTGGCAAACTGGCGTCCCACACCGAAAGGCAGATCGTAGAACGCGTTGAAGGTGAAGCGGTGGCGAGTGTCGTATCCGGTGTTTGAATAGTCAAGCTTGATCGGAACCAGGGTTGACTGACGATAGCCGCCGTCGCCCGTTACTCCGAGCGGCGTGGGAGCGTCATCCAAGGCATGCGACCACGTATAAGTGGCCAGCAGGCTGTTTCCACGGGAGAGACGCTTCTCAATCTTGGTTTGCAAGCCGTTGTATTTGCTCATGCCGGCGTAGGCGGTGTATTGCGAACCGGCGAAGTCGGGCAGCGGACGAGCATTCTGCGTGCTGTTGTTGCTGTTTTCCAGGGCCAACGGGTTATTTGGGTCCGGGAAGACCTGCAGGTGCAGTGAACGTGTTCCAACATAGCCTGCGGTTGCGACAATGTTGTTGCTGATGCTGCGCTCGAGTGAGACGTTATAGCTCTCGGTATACGGTGTGTGCGCGGTAGGATCGCCGCCACGCAGTTGCAGATCGGTTACGTCGCTGGCGAAGCCGTTGGCCACGATCGATGCAAAACCGTTGGCGATGGTGATGCCGTCGGTGGGGCAGTTGAACGTGCCGCAGCTTGCAGACGGGAATCCAGCCGCATATTGGAAGGGATAGTTCTCTCCAAGATTCGGATAGTATCCAGTGCTTTCCAGGCCGCCGTAGAAGATTCCATAACCGGCGCGCGCTGAGGTCTTGGCGTCGGGCGACCATGCGATGCCGAGGCGCGGTGCATAGTTGGTGGTCTGCGCTTTCACGATGTGCGGATCGTCAGTGTAGACCAGGGCAATGTTGTCCTTGGCCAGCACGTTGGGAAACGCGTTGTTGGTCTGCGTGAAGATCGCGTTCGCATAGGCCTTGGCTTCGCTCGGGATCTGGTACTGTGCCGAGGCGCTGCCGTAGCCAGTGGTGGTATCGAGCGAGGCTGGGCCGGTCATGTTATAGGAGGCCTGGTAACCGCCTACGTCCTGATAGGGCTGGAAGTATTCCCAGCGCAACCCGGCGTTGATCGTGATCTTCGGCGTTACACGCCAGTCATCCTGCAGGTAGACCGCGTTATTCCAGCGTGCATCGCCGTTGGTGGTTTCATTGGAAAGGCCGGCGCTGTTCTGCTGGTCTAGAAGGAAGTCGGCAACACCGTAGCCTGTGTTGGAGGCGTTCAGGTTGCTGGTGTACTCACCGTTATAGGTGTAGCTGCCGCGCGACTGCTGCGGCTGCAGTGTGGAGAAGCGTACGCTCTGGAAGCTCACACCGGCCTTGAGCGCATGGTTGCCGGCGATCTTGGTCACGTTGTCGAGAATCTGATAGACATTCTCGTGCTCGTCCGTGGTTGACCAGGTCGGGCTGCCGAATCCGGAGATTCCATCCACGGTAACTGCCGGCAATCCGCCGTTCAAAGGCGCGGTAGGAATGCCGCCGAATCCCTGCGCTGCGGCGAAGCCCAGGTCAGCAGCATTAGGATGCTGGAACCCGGTGTGCAGGTAGTTGAAGCCGACGCGCGCTTCGTTGGTGAGGGTCTGCGTAAAGACATGGGTTTCGGAGAGCATGAAGTTCTCGCCCAGGTCCTTCTGCTTGCCGTCGTCGCCAAATCCGCCGCCATCGAGGATAGTTCCCAGCGGCGGAGTGTAATTGCCCACTTCGTTCCAGGAGCTATAGCGCGAGTACGCTGTGTCTTTGCTGCCGATTGTCCAGTCCATGCGGCTATCCCACTGGAAGGTATTGTCTACCGCTGGGCGAGCCACCTTGTAGTTGTTATAGAGCAGGTTGCCATTGGCGTTCGGTGTGGGATACAGGCTGAGGAACTTCAGCGCTGTCGCGTTCAGCGGGACACCGGTGACGTTGCTGGTGCAGGAAGAACTGGTCATGAGGCAGTTGTTGTTGTACGCCTGCGGAGGCGCATTGGGGGTCTGGTTGTAGAGCTGCACCGCCGGGTTGCCGGTGAGCGAGGTGCTGAGCAACTCCGAGAAGTCGCCGGCGCGTTCCAATGCACTCGGCACGGACTCGGTGCTGGTTTCACTGAAGCTGACGCGATTGGCCTGAAGGTCTGCAAACAGGAACAGCTTGTTCTTGAAGAGCGGACCGCCGAGCGTGGCGCCGAACTGGTTCTCATGGTACGGAGCGACGGGCAGGGCCTCGGCATTCCAGTCATGAATATCGAACACGGTGTTGCGCAGATACTCCCACGCGTCGCCGTGGAAACTGTTGGTTCCGGATTTGACGCTGGCGCTCACCATTGCGCCGGCAGAGCGGCCGAATTCGGCCGAATAGTCGCTGGTCTGCACTTTGAACTCGGCCAGTGCGTCCGGCGGAGGCTGGGCGACAAAGCTGGCGCCGTTGTAGAAGTCGACAACATTCACGTTGTTATCAACGCCGTCGAGGATAAAGTTGTTCTGCTCGGCGCGCTGGCCGTTGGCGTTAAAGTCGCCTTTTCCCGCACCGCGGGAGCCTTCCGGAGGAACCGCACCGGCGGCAAGCTGAGCAATGAACACCCAGTTGCGTCCGCTCAGCGGCACATTGTCAATGGTTGCCGTGTCCATCACCTGTCCGACTGAGCTTTCCTGCGTCTGCATCAGCGGGGCTTCGGTGTTGACGGTGACTGTTTCCGTGGCGGCGCCGGGCTTGAGCATAACCACAACGTTAAGGCGTTGCTGCATATCGAGATGCAGGTTGTTCTGCGTTGTGGTTTCAAAACCTTGAGCGGTTGCGGTGATCTTGTAGTTGCCGATTTTGATGGGGGAGAAGACGTAGATGCCTGCCCCATCCGTCTTGGCATTCAGCACCTGGCCCAAATCGATGTTGGTGAGGGTTACGCTGGCATTGCCGATCACGGCCCCGGAGGGGTCCTGAACCACTCCCGTAATCGTGCCTTGATCTGCCTGACCGAGCAGAATTCGCCCTGGCGCAAACAACAGCGCAAGCGCGAGCACGCTTAACATCCAATGACGTTTAAACATATTCAGTTGCCTCCAAATGGCTGACATTGTTACCTCGTAGGCTGCTCTCAATGAAGCCGGCATTACGCGGAAACCGCGCGGTTGCGCGCTCCGTAACCATGCGTGTCTGGAAAAATGTATTCGGTTACATTTCAGCAATGCTTGACTTCGATCAGAACCATACGCCCGAATTGTAAACGTTGTCAACAGTATCTTTTTGGTTTTTATTTTTGCCCCCCGTTCCCCCTCTTCCCTACCCTCGGCGAGGGTACAATCGAGATATTCCCGCTCGCCGGAAGGCCCAATGTCCATCAGCATGCGTGAGCTCGCCAGAATGGCAGGAATGTCCAGTGCTACGGTCTCCCGCGTGATCAACGGGTCCAGCCTGGTCACTGAAGAGACCGCGCGCCGCATCCAGCGAATCATCAAGGACACCGGTTTCGTACCCAACAACAGCGCCATCCACCTCAAGAACGGCAAAAGCCACATCTACGGCATCATTATTCCTGACCTGACCAACCCATTTTTTACGGAATTGATCAAGGTTTTCGAGGAACTGCTGGTTGAAAACGACCAGGAATTGCTGTTGGCCAGCACCGACTTCCACTCCACCAGAACCCAGCGGTCGGTTCGCCGCATGCTGCTGCGCCGGGTGGACGGCGTTGCCATTCTCACCTCCGAACTGGAAACGGCATCGCTCGAATCCCTGATCAAGAATCGCATTCCCGTAGTCACCACCGACCACTACCGCATTGGCCCTGGCTGGAGCGACATTGTGATCGATTTCCGCGCCGGCATGGCGCAGATGATCGCCCACCTGAAGGAACTCGGCCACTCCACGGTAGGCTTTATTGGCGGAACGCCGGGTCTGGCCACCTCGCGCGTGCGCCGCGAGTCGTTTCTGGACGCGGTTGTCAAACAAGGACTCTCATCCCGCGAGGGATGGATGGTGAACGGCAATTTCAGGATCGAGGGCGGGTTCGCGGCCATGGAGAAGATCCTGGCTGAGAAGGAGATTCCCACCGCCGTTGTGACTGCGAACGACCTGACGGCCATTGGCGCGCTTCGCAAGGCACACGAAGCGGGATTGCGCATTCCGGCAGACATTTCCATCGCCGGCTGCGACGACATCGAGATGAGCGATATCGTCTTTCCCCCGCTTACCACTCTGCGCATCTCTCGCCGCGAGTATGCAGCCATGATGATGGAAGCGCTTCGCTGCACTGGCGACCTGGTCAGTGTCTCCGGCAGACAATTCACGCTGCCCATGCGCCTGATCACTCGAGCGTCCACCGGACCTGCACCGGCCTCGCGGAAGGTATCCGCCTCAGGCGCAGCTACCAGAAAATCGCGTTAAGCGCCACGCAAGCACCCGCAATCACGAGTGCGAACATCGCTGTGCCAATCGAAACCCGGATAGGGATTCGTGCCGGCAATTCGATGTCGGATGAACGGTCATGGCGCCTGAGATGGCCAATGATTAACGTGCCTGCCGCCGCAAGGACAAAGCCGGTGATGGCCGCATAAAAATTCGCGCTCATCTGGCTTCCGTAGTGCAGAAGTCCGGCGCGGACAATCACCTGGTGCAGGATGGTTCCAGCGAGTCCAATTACAAAGCCGCCGAATCCTCCTTTTGCGGCCCTTTTGGGTAACAGGGCGGCGAGCGCGACAATTGCGAACAGAGGCGCATTGAACGTCGCGAAGATCATCTGCACATAGTCCATCAGGCTTTGGTAATGTGCGGAGAAATAAGCAGCGCCGACCGAAAGCAGAATCGCGCCGGCAGCGGTCATGCGGCCCACCGTGAGGTAATGCGACTCCGGCGCATCTGGCCGGACCCATTGCCGGTAGACGCCCTGGACCCACGCCGAACTGAAACCGGCTACATTATTGGCGAAGGTCGAGATGAGACAAGCAGCCAGCCCCATGACCCCGATAACGGCCCAGAACGGACTGTAGTAGTGAATCATCATCGAGGGGAGGGTGTAGTTCCAGTCTTTGGCTTGCGTTGTATGAAGGACCACTGGAGCCACAATGCCCGGAAACACGATGAGAAAAGCGAAGACCAGCTTGGCGCCTGCCAGCGCGAGGGGGACAAAGCGCACATCTTGCGGCCGACGGACGGCAAGCGCGCGCTGCATCAGCACAAAGTCCATACTCCAATATCCGAAGCTCAGTACGATGCCGAGCCCGAGGATAAGACCGAAACGGTCCATGGTTGCATGCGGCGCAAAGAATGGGAGAGTCTGCCAGGCGTGCGCTTTGCCGGCCGGAATGCTGTCGCGCAGATGCGCCCACCCTCCGAACCCACTAACAACCAGGAAAAACAGCGGCGCCACCGCCGCGAGAACTAGCCCGAAGTGCAGCAGTTCGGTGTAAACCGTGGCGCGAAAGCCGCCAATCCAGGTATAGAAGAGCACTACAGGCACCGTCAGCAGCACTCCCTGTAGGAAGCTCCACCCCATGAACACAACCGCCATCTGCGCGACGGCGCAAAGACACACGCCGGCCAGCAGCAGCATCATTGCCGCCATGCAAAGGGCTACGAGCGACCGCACACGGGGCCCGTAATAGTTCTGGATGAAGTCGAGAATCGACGGATAGCGGCCGTGCGCATAGGCCGGCACCAGCCAGAACACGAGCACCAACAGAGCAGGGACCGCGCCGGTCCAATAAAAATGGCAGGCCAGCATTCCGTATTGCGCGCCCAACGCCATCATGGCGATCACATCAAGCGAACCGCAGTTCGCCGCAATGCTGGCCGTGATACAAACCCACAGCGGCAACGCGCCTGTTGCATTCAGAAACTGATTTGCATCCAGCTTTTTGCGTCCGGCGATTATGCCGGCGGCCATCAGAGCCAGCATGTAGACAATCGCAAAAAGCAAATGAAATCGATTCCAGCTCATATGCGATTCGGCCTGGCGTGAGGGAAGATTCAGGTTCAGCGCAAGCGATGGACCTGGACTCGCAGATTCCGTGGGACCTCACGATTGTAAGGGATCGAACCACGGAATGCGCTGGGAATGAGGATGCAGGCTGCTGCACCGGCAACAGCCTCTGCACCCTGAGACCATGCGGCTTGTGAAAGCTAGAATCGGCCCATGCGGACCAGGACCGCCTGGGGCTTTTCATAGAAGCACAGCCCCCGATCGGTTTCATCGCCATTCAACATGCGGACCGGCTTCCATACGCCGTTTTCATACGAGCCCTCCTCGGCCGAGACGATCTGGCTGCGGATCCACGGCATCTTGCCGGGCACATGGAAGCTGATGCTAACGTCCACGCCGGTAATCAGGAATTCGTCTGGGCCAATCTGGGCTACCAGGGCGGAGCCATGAGCGTCTTTAGTCCCCGGCGCGCGCCCTCCGTCATGCTGAGGAAATCCGAATGCGACCGACGCCTGCCAGGGACCAAAATCGATCTCCTGTTCGGCATGCCCCGGCTCTTCGACTGCGGTCTTGACCTTTCCCTCGAACTCAAGGGCTGCGATCTCGCGGCTCATCGGGCCTATCAGGGCGAAGTTGCTGGCATGCGATTTCCAAGGCTCGTCGCCCAGAATGTTCCAGCCCGATTGGTCGACACCGAAGGGCGAGAAGCCGATTGCATCGTCGCCGAGAGCGTAGAAGAAGAACTTGGCGAACTCGTCGCTGCGGCCGGTCTCGGGGATCCAGAGCGGGTTGTCCGGCCGATGATAGACCTTCATTGTCTCGCGATAGAACGCGGAATCGGCTGTGTAGATATCCGGCCCGATCATGTCGAGCGAAGGCGCCAGCGCGCGCCACATGCCTAACAACTTCTGCACCGCTCCACCGCTCGGATACCCAAGCCCAGGCGTGTCCAATTGGCGTTGCGGCAATTCCGGCAGCGGGTAATCGATCCACACGTTGATATACATGGGAATCGCGAACTCGGCCTTCCCCGCGGCCGCAATTTCGTTGATGTATTTTGCCTGGTGATAAGCCTGAAAAACTTCATCGGCCTCGCCGTCGAAGACCTGGCGCCAGGTGCCTGGCTGCCTTTGCGCCGCGGCAAGCAGGTCGGCAGGCACAGCACCTGCTATCTCACGATTCGAATCGGCGGAGTTATCGCGAATGCTGCCGATATTGCCCGACTCGTTTTCAACCTGGATCATCAAGACCGTGTGCTGCTCGTTGTCGATCTGCTTCAGATGCCGCATCAACGCGGTGAAGGCCGCTTTGTCCGCGTCGAGGGTGTTGCGCGACATCGGTGAAAGAACGTCGATGGGCTCGCCGTCGGGCCGAATCGTGTGCGGAAAACGCTTTGAATCCTCTTTCACCCATGAAGGCACATAATGCATGTTTCCGTTCTTCCAGGTTCCGAACCACAACAGGATTGCATGGAGATTGTGCTCCCGTGCTCCCTCGACGATCTGGTCGACATTCGTGAAATTGAAGGCGCCCTCTTTGGCTTCGATCTGCTCCCAATAGACCGGCGCCTCAATGGTATTGGCGTGCAGTGCGGCCATTGACTTCCAGACTTGGGGCAGTTCGCTGGGCCATGCGCTGGAGTTGTGGATTTGCCCTCCCAGGATGAGATAAGGGCGCCCCTCGACCATGAGCGCGTAGCGCCCGTCTTTCTTCACCACTTGAGGAGCTTCGACGGCAAAAGCGGCTGAGGGAATAATGAGGCCGAGAACCAAAACGGCAAGCAAGGCAAAGATTGAGCCAGTAGATTTGCAAGTGAGACGGCGCATAATGTGAATCCTCAACAGCAATGTAACCGTATACACTGATTTGCGCAAGGCGCCCGTTCACCCAGCCGCAGGCTAACTTCTCTGCAATGACCTGCATCCCACTGTTCAAGCCCGCTTCTGAGTGCTGGATGCCTGCAATGCGCGCCAGTCTTGGATATTTGAAGATTTGAAGCCGCAGGCTTCGACAGGTTTCAGAATGAAATTCTTGCTGGAAATTTCGGCGGCCTTGCTGGGCTATGCATTTGCAGGCTGGATTTTGGTTCTCATTTATGTCGCCTTCCAATGGTTGACGCAAATGACAGATGTGACTTGCGCCTACACCTGGATTCGTGAGGCGGGCAAGTGCCATCCGATTTTCAATATTCGAAATCGATCCGATTGCAGAACCTACACTCTCGCCGAGATTTCATATAGCAATGGCCCGGACGGCATGGTGCGGTTCGATTCCATGTCATTGATGGGCAAGGAACTGGGGCCAGGGAGCAGCAGTGACTTTTGGAAGGTGGCGCCAATTAAATGCACTTCTTCCATTGCCGATTGCTTGGAACTGCACGTTAGCGTGCATCTCCAGACAGGAAGCGCGCTTTGGCTGGATGACCGGGCCCCCGCGCGAGGAAGACAGATGCTGCGGCACTTCGCTTTGGCAATGCGGGCGCTCATTGACTCCGGTCTTAAAAACGAGTGACGTGCCGGTGGGGTCTGATCGTCAAGTAAAGACAACACGCAGTTCACCGCATGACTTGAGCACTTGATGGGCGCATCGGCCGCAATGGCGCTCGCAGTCCGCCCGCCTTTCCTGGAATGCCGTTGTAAACGTAGTCCGTGTATGTCTCGGAGTTGTTGAAGTAGGTTGTGAGCCGCGCATAGATGGTTATGCCGCCAATCGGAAGATGATTGACGTTGATCGAGGTCGCCGTCTTTTCTCCTGAGTTAAAAATATTGTTTGAGCCGACTCCATTTGTTCCTAGGCTGAGGCTATATCCCGCCGCTCCACCGCCGCCATTCCACCTGAATGTGACACTCGTTCCGCGAATATTAGAACCGGGCGCCGGAAACATCATTGCCGCTTGCTTCGCTGCCCTGTATGTGTAATCGGTATAAACCTGCACTCCATTGAAATTTGTATAAACACGCGCATAGATGAACTCACCGTTGGTGGGAAGGCCCGTGGCCGTCGCAGACGGAACTGTCGTTTGCCCTGAGTTGTAGAGGTCGCTGGACCCTGGGCCGACAGTTCCCACCACAAGCGTGGATACGCCCGCTCCACTTGCCGCCGCTCCCGTAAACGTGACATCAGGACCGTCGAGCACCGCTCCCGATAGCGGAGAGGTAATCACCGCCTGCGCGGCCGATGTGTAAGTGTAGTCGAGGTGCGTCTGCACACCGTTGAAGTTGGTAAATAGCCGCACAAAGATTGTTTCGCCGTTGGTGGGCAAATTCGTGAAGGTTGCCGACGTCGCCTTGCTCTGACCGGTTGACCCCAGATTATTCGAGCCAGGCGCCGTGCTTCCCAGCCACAAATAATATGCAGTTCCGCCCGTCCCGGCTGACCAGGTGAAGGTCGCCTTGGGCCCTGGCAAAAGAGCGCCCGGCGCAGGGGAAACCATTGCAGCTTGCGTGGCCGCGGTGTAGGTGTAGTCGGCATTCAATTGCACGCCGTTGAAATTGGTCGCCAGGCGAACGAAGAGAGTTTCTCCATTCACGGGAAGGCCGGTCGCGGTCCAGGAGGTCGCGGTCTTTCTGCCCGAGTTATAAAGGTCGGTCGAGCCGACGCCATTACTACCCACCGAAAGGTAGTACCAGGTGACCGAGGTGCCCGAGGACCAGGTGAACGGCACGGAAGGTCCCGGAAGTATAGACCCCGCAACAGGCGAGGTAATGAGGCCCTGCACCTGTGCTGTACCGCTCAATGGAATGATCTGCTGAGACCCAGCAATATTTGAAGCGTTATCGGTGAGCGTTAAATTCTCATTCAGTGCTCCATTGGCTTGCGGGGTGAACTGAATTGGCAAATCGCATTGTTGTCCCGCCCCGAGACTTGTCGTGACCGTACACGTATTTCCGTCACCGCTGGCGGCAGAGAAGTCCGCCGGATAATTGAGGCCTTTGATGGTCAGTGGCTGGTTTCCAACGTTCAGAATCTGTACTGTCTGGATGCCGTCGATCGTGTCGATTGAATCCACGGCTGTCAGCATCGGAAAACTCAATGCAGGAGGCTGCGAGCGCTGCACTTCTTCGACAACATTGCGGCTGCCTTCCACTCCACTTTCTACGCTGAACACGTCGCCGACGCTATCCACCGTCACGGCGGACACGACGCCGAGCCCAGCGGTATAAAGTGCCGGAGAGAATGCGGTCGCCGGGCCGCCGCCGGCCTGCACTTCAACAACTCGGTCGTTCACATTATCTGCGATAAACAGATCGCCCGCGCCATCGACGGCCACGCTTTCAGGATTCGCAAGGCTGACGCCGTCCACAATCGGGTCAATCGCCAGCGGTGCGCCGCCTCCAGCGGGAAGCATCACTACGCGGTCATTGCCAAGGTCGGCAATATAGAGATTGCCTGCAAAGTCCAGCGCCATACCATGAGGGTCATTGAGCGGGATGCCATTCACCGTCGGATCGATTGCGATTGCGGCTGCTCCGCTCGCTGGAATCTCAACGATGCGATTATTCATTGAGTCGCCAATGAACAAATCTCCCGCCCCATCCAGTGCAATGCCGGATGGATAATTCAGCGGGATGCCATTCACCGTGGGACTGATGGAATTGGCGGGGGAGCCATTGGCCGGTATCTCCACAACAATCCCGTAGAATTCGCCGACATAGACGTTGCCGGCTCCATCCACCGCAATGCAGGAAGGCAGATAGAGCCCCTCGCCATTTACGGTCGCGTTCAGGTTCACCGCAGTGCCGCCAGGGGGCGCTTTTACTACTCGATAGACGTTGGGATTGGTGTCGGCATCGAGAATGAACAAGTCGCCCGCTGCATCGACTGCCACTCCGTTTGGGTTTTCGAGAACAACACCATTCACCCGCGCGGTTACAGCGGCCGATACACCCACACCGAAGGCAATCTGCGGACCAAGTCCATTTCCATACACAGGGGTACTGGCAAGTACCGTGCCCTTATTGCCCGCGGCGGAATAGAAGACTACTTCGCCCATTCGCATTCCCGCAGCGTGCGGCGTAAAAGTTACAGAGACTATGCAACTGGTGGCCGATGCGTAGCTTTGCGCGGTGCATGTAGTTCCGGGCGCGATGTTAAAATCCAGATTCGCAATACCCGTTGTAACCACCGCAACGCTGCCAACCACGGTTCCCGCTTTTATTGAAAAGCTCAACATCAGGGCCGAACTCGAGGCGCCGATGGGCTGCGAGCCAAACTGCTCACTCGCTGAATTGCCGGTGAAACTGACCTGCGCGTCTGCCACGGCAGATAGCGACATGAAGACGGCAAGAAGCACAAACACGTTGATACGCCGAAGCATGAAAGACAAGAAATATGGATGGGTCTTCAACAGGAACCTCACTTGGCGCAAGGTGTCTGAGTTCGTCGGCGGCGATGCATCTCTCCGGCCATCCGATGCTCACCGCCATGAATGCTGACCGCGCGATGCCCTCGGAGTCTCACTCTTGCTCTCCTTACGTATCGGCGTAAGCAGGTTTTCAGCAAGACTCCAATGTCATCAGAAAAGCGCCTGATCGTCCTCTGCGGATCACAAGTGCTCGCGTTTGTTCCCTTCCTCAAATTGCGCTGTATCGTCACGAGACAGCAGCAACGGTCACTTGCCGCGCGGGTCGAGATGCGACAGACAGCACGGTCGGTTCCATGAACGGAGAGAACGCGATGCGGAGCTACCGAGGCTTCCACTTCGCTGAAAGTGCGGCCAGCTTTTCGTCCATTGACGCCGGTGGTTTCGGCTCAGGCTTTTTCTCGAACGACGGGCGCACCGCGGGTGCTGTTAGCTGCTTTATAGAAAGCGCGATGCGTTTTGCCCTGGCGTCCACGCTCAGCACTTTTACTTTTACAATCTGTCCGGTCTTCACAGCCTCGGACGGTTCTTTAATGTAGCGATTTGATAATTCGCTGATGTGCACCAGCCCGTCCTGGTGAACTCCGATATCGACGAATGCACCGAATTTCGTGACGTTCGTCACGACCCCCTCAAGCACCATGCCCGCCTGAACATCCGCCAGTTCCCTCACCTCTTCGCGAAAATTCGGCGCGACAAATTTTTCCCGCGGATCCCGTCCCGGCTTACGCAGTTCCGCAAGAATGTCGTTTAACGTAAACGACCCGGCAGAAAGCGCGTTCCGATCGACCTGCTCGAGCAACTCCGGCTTGTGAATGATCTGCTCAACCGACGTATGCAGCAACCCCGCAATCTGCTCGACCACGGCGTAAGACTCGGGATGGACGGCCGTCATATCGAGCGGGTTCTCGCCGTTTCGAATCCGCAGGAAACCTGCCGCCTGTTCAAACGTTTTCGGGCCGATTCCGGCCACATCCAGCACCTGCGTGCGCGACTGGAAGCTGCCGTGCTTATCGCGATGGCTTACGATGTTCAATGCCGTACGCTCGCTTATTCCAGCAACAAAGCGCAACAGAGTCCATGACGATGTGTTCAGGTCAACGCCAACTTTGTTCACGCAGCTCTCAATCACTGCTTCCAGAGATTCCTGCAACTGGCGCTGGTCTACGTCATGCTGGTACTGGCCTACTCCAATCGATTTCGGATCAACCTTCACCAATTCTGAGAGCGGGTCCTGCAAGCGGCGCGCAATCGAAATGGCGCCGCGTACAGTCAGATCAAGATCGGGAAATTCCTGCCGGGCAATTGCAGATGCCGAGTAGACGCTGGCGCCTGACTCACTTACCGTAACCGCAAAAATATCGTCGATACCCTTCGCACGCAAGAATCCGCGCACAAATGAGTCTGTCTCGCGCGAGGCAGTACCGTTGCCAATTGCAATCGCGCGAACGTTATGGTTCTTCAGCAGCGCTTCGAGTTTCGGTGTCGCTTCAGCTTCGCCGTGTTTCGATGTGTGCAGATAGATCACGTCGTGAGCAAGCATCTTTCCGGTCTGATCTACAACTGCGATTTTGCACCCTGTCCGCAACCCCGGATCGATGCCCAACACCGAGATTGGGCCTGCCGGAGGAGCCAGCAGAAGATTGTACAAATTATCGCGAAAAACCTTGATCGCTTCTGTGTCCGACCGCTTCTTCAACTCCAGTCGAATCTCTCCCTGAATGGATGAATTGAGAAGCCGCTTCCATGCGTCATCGATTGCAATTTCGAGAGAACGCGTCCACTCACCCCGCGCGCGCAAAATATGCCGCTGCATGATCGCGATGGCGCGTTCCGCTTCAACCTCTATAAGAAAATAGAGTACGCTTTCGCCTTCACCGCGGCGAATTGCCAGCATGCGATGCGACGGAATCGCCTTCACCGGCTCTTTGTACTCGTAATACATTTTGAACTTTTCCTGCTCATCGACCGCATCCGTGCTCTTGCGGCTGACGATGACACCTTCGTCGAAGACTAGCTGCCGCAACAACTTCCGCAGGTCGGCATCTTCACTGATCCATTCCGCAATAATATGGCGGGCCCCCTCAAGCGCTTCGTCTAACGTGGCCACACCCAGCTCCGCGTTCACAAAGCTTGCTGCGAACGCTTCGAGCGGCTCCGCGGCGGGTTGCTGCGCCCAGAGATACTGCGCCAACGGCTCCAATCCCTTTTCGCGCGCGATGGTTGCTTTCGTACGCCGCTTCGGTTTGTAAGGGAGGTAAAGATCCTCAAGCTCATTTCTATCGAGCGTGGAGACAATGCGCGCTTTCAGCTCATCCGTCAACTTGCCCTGTTCGGCAATCGAAGCCAGTATCGAGTCGCGACGATCCATCAGCTCGCGAAAGTAAGCCACCTGCTCTTCGATGTCCCGAATCTGAACCTCATCCAGATTCCCGGTGGCCTCCTTTCGATAGCGGGCAATAAAAGGTACAGTGCCGCCATCGTCAAGCAGTTCGATGATTGCGACAATCCCGCGCATGGGAAGTTTGAGTGTATTTGCGATGTGAAGCAGGATTTCGGGAGGGAGGTTTTTCTCTTCTTTTATCATGGGTCCTTGTTCATCCTACACGGCAACCATGAACGGAATCGGACCGCGCCCTGTGAATAAAGAGCACGGCCGGGATGGGTTCGATTTCTCCTCGCATTCGCGAAGATCGCCGAGACCACCCCTGGCCCACTTCACTCGATAACACTTCGGATTACGCGGCCCTTATGCGAGCGCCACCTTTAGCGTGATGCCAATGTCTGAGAACTTCTCAGCCGGCATCTCGACTCTCAGCGACGCGTCGCTTTGCTTCCACTTCAGGTCGCCTTTGTAGCCAAGGATTTCAACGTTGCGGATTTGCCCCGGAGCTTGATCGCTGGCCAGGCCGAGCGCGTTTACAACCGCCGCCTTCTCCGGCCGGCCCATCACGAATGCATAGAGAGTGCTGTTCTTCGTCGTGAAACGGATATCCTCCGCGGTCAGATCCTTCTGCTTGTCTTCATTGAAATTGCCCGTTTCAATCTTGACTGTTGTCGAAGGGCCTTCGCCATAAATCTTCCATGGCCGCGAACTGTAGATTCCCTCACTATTCACCGCCATCCATGCGGTAATTCCTTCGAGCACGGCCATCTCTTCGTAGTCCAGCTCTCCGGAGTTGGGCAGCGGGAAATTCAACAGAAGGTTCCCGTTCTTGCTTACAATATCCGCGAGAAGATCGATCACCTTCTTGGCGGTCTTGTATTTCTGACCGCGGTTGTAGTGCCACTGGCCGATGCATGTGTCTGTCTGCCATGGATTCTTGGCGATGCCATCGGAGACCCCGCGCTCATGGTCAAGCAGGCAGGTGCCCACTGCGCAATCCGTGTATTCCTTGCTGGTATACACGGCTTCGGTCCGGCCGCCATGCAATTGCGCGTTCACGTTGTAGAGATGCGACACGACTTGCAATCCGTAGTCTTCAAATGGCAGATGGCCGTCGGTGTAGAGCAGATCGGGATGATACTTGTCGATCAAATCGGTGATGCGATCCACATAGTGACGCTTCCACGAGTTGGGAATGCCATCGTCGTTCCAGTCGAGTTTGTCGCCGAAACGCGCCGAATCCGCATCATGATATAGGTCGAAGTTAGCTGGATCGACTCCGTCATAAGACACTCCGGCGAGCGGGCCGCTCTTGTCCGCACCGTGCGCAACCGCCCACCACTTATAACTTATCCACAAATGCTCGCTGACTCCGAAACGAAGCCCCTGCTTCTCAGCCGCCTTTTGCCAAATGCCGACAACATCGCGTTTAGGCCCCATCTTGACAGCGTTCCAGCGCGTGTACTTTGAATCCCACAAGTCGAAATTATCATGATGCACACCCATGCTGACGAAGTATTTGGCTCCCGCTTTCTTGTAGAGATCCATAAGGTGATCGGGATCCCACTTGGCGGCTTTCCAATCATTCACAAGGTCCTTATAACCCACCTTTGAAGGATGCCCATAGGTCTCGGTGTGGTACAGATACTGCGGCGTCCCTTGCTGATACATCAGCCGGGCGTACCAATCTCCAAACTCGATTGCCGATTGCGGTCCCCAATGGGACCAGATGCCGAACTTCGCATCTCGATACCATTCCGGAACTTGATATGCCTGCAGAGACTCTCTGGTCGCGAGAAATTTTCCGCTTTGCGCGGCCTGGGCGCCCGCCAGCCTTGAAAGCGCCAAAGCGGAGACTGCCCCGCCCATGGTTTTGATTAACTCTCTTCTGTTCACCGGCATTTGATCTCGTTTCCTTTCACACTCATCTTAGCTCCTGTCTTAGGGCAGGCAGTTTCTCCGCTTCAAAACGCAACTGGCCTTCCTCTTGCCGCTTTGCAGGCCAAGTCTATAGGGAATGATGCAGTGAACCAGAATCTTATGGGTTGGCGCGCACCAGGATGCAGGTGATATTGTCGTGGCCGCCCGCCTTCTTTGCGGCTTCAACCAGCCGAATGCACATCCCCTCAAGAGGCAAATCACTCCGGAGCAAGCCGGCGATTTGCGCATCGCTCAATTCGCGAGTCAATCCGTCGGAACAAAGCAGGAAAAGATCGCCTGACTCAACTTCCACATCAAGAATGTCGGGGGTGACACGGGCCTGGGTGCCGAGGGCGCGGGTAATTACGTTCCTGAATGGCGAGCGCAAAGCCTCAGCGCGCGACAAGCGGCCCATGCGAACCTGCTCCTCCACGAGAGAGTGGTCCGTCGTAATTTGCTCCAGCTTGCTCTTTCGCGACCGGTAACAGCGGCTATCGCCCACATTGAGCACCCATGCGCGCCGCTCCTCCAGCACAAGACCAACCATCGTGGTGCCCATGCCGCTGAGTCTCGTATTGCGCTGAGCGCGCGTAAAGATTGCCTGGTTGGCCGCGGCAATAGCTGCGACGGCCCGGTTGGGCATTACGTGACCGTCTGAGTCATTCGCTGCGCTGCCTCGATTCGCTCTCTTATTCGCGTCACGGTCACTCAACAGGCGCAGCAACTCATCCACAGCAATGGAACTGGCAACCTCACCGGCCGCCGCGCCACCCATGCCGTCGCACACCAGGTAGATGCCGTCTTCAATTGAGAATCCGAATGCGTCTTCGTTAGAAGGGCGTTTGCGTCCACGATCGGAAATTGCCGCAGCCGCGTATTGGAAGACCGCCGTGGACAAGAAAAACTCTCCCCTCGCCAAGTTTACACTTTGCGCCATTGCGGAAGAAAACCGGCGATCAGTGCGCCCGAAGTGCCTGCGGCTGATCCGCGGCTGTAGCAGCAGGGGGCATGTCGAATACCTCGATTGCCCCGGCGTTGATCACCGCCAGGCGCCGGCCTGAAGGTGATACGGCAACATTCCCCCCGGCATCGAACGCAGGAGTAGCAGCAGCGTCCAGCACCACTTTGCCGCTCGATGCGTCGAACACGCGCACCAACTGCCCCTTGATGTCGTCCGGATCCAACGGTGAAAACGCGTTAACGGTGTGATTCACCGACAGCGTTTCGCGCACCAGGCGGGAGCCATCCGGCGCCATTACGAGCAGAGGCCACACAGCTTGCGGCGAAGAGATGTCCTCCCACATGCGTCGTCCGTCAGTGCCGAGGGCCAGCAGCCTGCGGCCACCCGTACCGTCGCAGGCGGTTACCAGCAACTCCCGCTTTGAAATGAAGTCGTAGTTCGGCGGGCAA
>DASXFF010000155.1:0-60410 GCA_036489735.1 Occallatibacter sp.
GCTTATCCGAGCTGGCGAAATACTGTGTGTTTTCTAACGATCAAGCTGAGGGCTGAGAGCTGACGGCTTTTCGCTCTTTGCTATTGGCTACTGGCTATTGTCGGCCTTTGCGTAGTCCACCCTCAACGTCAAAATCTCATATGGATGAATCGGGACCTTGATCACATCGCCGGTCACTGAAAACGGCTCGCCTTCGGGCTGCTCCATCAAATTCGTAACCGTGGCACCGGTCGCACCCGGAGGCACGTGAAACTCCGCCGTCGTCTCCGTCCCGGCCCACTCATAAGCGCGGAAGATAAGCGCGTCCACGTCTTCGGCCTTCTTGATGGCGGTCAACACTACATTTTCCGGCGACACCGAAGCAAACGAGTGCTCGGGCGGCAGCGATCCGGAGTGCGCCGTCGTAACGACGGCTTGCAGCGGATAGTCGTACTCCCAGCCGTGGCGCACGGTGAGCGCGTCTTTCCAAGTGCCCGCGTGCGGATAGAGCGCGTAGTGGAAGTGATGTTCGCCCTGGTCGGCGTCGGGATCTGGCCAGGTGGGCGAGCGCAGCAGCGTAATGCGCAGCACATTGCCGGCGGCGTCATAGCCATATTTGTCCTGGTTGAGAATGCTTAGCCCGTGAACCCTTCTGTCCGGGCCCGCACCAGAAAGATCGGCCCAGCGCATGGCCGGAACTTCAAACTGCGCTTTTTCCCAGGTATTGTTGCGCGTGGTCGGCCGCTCGATGGTGCCGTAGGGAATCTCGTAGGTGGCGAATTCGCTGGTGACGGCGAGCGGGAACGCGGCTTTGAGCAGGACGTGCTTCTCGTGCCAGTCAACGTCATTGTCGATGTCGACTTGGTCGCCGTCGAGGCGGATTGTTTGGACGAACTTGGAATTCTGCCAGCGATACGTAACGCGAACCGCGGAGGAGCCATCGGAAGCGACCGTCTCTTCAACGGAATCCACCTTGTCGATGGTTGATGGCGGAACATCGAGTGTTCCAGGATCGATGTTCCATGCGTCGTATTGCTTTGGCGTGTCTTTGAAGAACTGCAGTTGGTTTCCGCAGGCGCCAGGGGCGAGTGTCTCTTCTCCGCCGTTGGGATCGAGAACCCCAACGCGAAGACTGGTGATGCACCCGGTCGTTCCATCCACGACCAATCCGAGCCGGCCGTCGTGAATGGTGATGGCTCCAGCTGCGGCAGCGCGTGACGCGGGCGGGGTGACCTGGTCCCCGGTTGGCGCGGCCACCTGCGGGCGCTGAGAGCCATACTTCAGAGCAGTAAATATCCGCGAGGACATCTTCTGAGTGTTTGCGTGAGCGTTCGCCGCTGAAGAACCCGAAGCCGCAACCGACACATGGATTGTTTCGTAGCCGAGCGCGGGTACATCTTTCACAGGAACCTCAAGCTCAAGCTGCCCCGTCGCCTTGTCGTAGGAAATGATTCGCGCTTTCTCCGAATCGCCCTGTTCGGGTATCACCCATGCGGAATCTCCCGGTTGCCCTTCTACTGGCATATGAACCAGCGCGGTTCCATTGCGGACCCAGCCAAGCGGATTGAAAACCACAACGGTCTGCGCATCCTTAGCTCCTTTGGCGGCGTCAGTATCAATCTTTGCGAGGAGCGATTGTTGTGCCCTCTCCGAAATCACGTTCGTCGACATGCGCACCCAGTCGTAGTCCTTTTGCGCGTCCTTGTAGATGACCGCAATCCCCGACCCGGCGGCCAGATCGTGGAACTGGTTGAAGAGCACTTTCTTCCAGTCTTCCGTCAACTCGTCTGCCGGATACTTCAACCCATAGAGCCAAGCAATTGAGGAAAGTTTTTCTGAGTTCAGCATCTCCTCTTCCGCGACGCGCATATTGTGCTTGTGATTTGCCTGCGTGGTGAAGACGCCGCGATGATATTCGAAGTAAAGCTCCGAATCCCACGTTGGGATCGAGACTTTACCCTGCACTTCCGGCGGGGCTTCATAACCCTTCGCAATCGACTGATAGTTCCAGACGGGGCTTTCGGGCGCGATTTGCTTCTCGATGGCCGAGAAAAAGCTCTGCGCGGTGCCAAACTCAAACTTCGGCGTGACCGGCGGGCCGCCATCGGCCGCAATCGATGCTGCATCGGGCGCAGCCCAGTGGAACCCCTCGTCCAACACCGCTCGAGTGGGCCCGCCACCATGATCGCCGACGCCATAGAGGTCCATCATCTCCGTCATGCCGGGCGCCCGCTTGCGCGCTGCAGCCAAGTCGTTCCCCAGGGGCAACGGCGCCAGATCCTGGTCGTCATATCCGTGCGGAAAATAAGTCAGCACCTTCGATCCGTCCGGCGACTGCCACCAGAAGAGCTTGAACGGCAATTGATTGGTGTCATTCCACGTCATCTTCTGCGTCAGGAAGTAGTCGACCCCGCTCTTCTTGTAGATCTGCGGCAGTTGCCAGTTGTATCCAAACGAATCCGGATTCCAGCCAATGCGCACATCAACGCCGTAGGCCTGCTTGTACCAGCGCTTGCCCACGAGCAGTTGCCGTACCAGGCTCTCGCCGTCGGGCATGTTCAGGTCCGGCTCAACCCACATGCCGCCCACAATCTCCCAACGGCCTTCGGCGATGCGTTTTTTTATCTCAGCATTCATCGCCGGATATTTGTCGGCCATCCATGCGTTGTAAGCCGCGGCCGATTGCGTATAGGTGTAGCCGGGATACTCGTCCATCAGCTGCAACGCGGTGCCAAAGGTGCGGCGGACAACGTCGACGGTTTCCGTCCACGGCCATAGCCACGCCGCATCAATGTGCGAGTTGCCGGTCAGGTGCAAGGTCGCCTGGCTCAATAGTGGCCGCAGCGGCTCCAATTTCGCCTGCGCCGCCTTCAGGCTCGCGTCGAATCTGGATTCGTTCTGAGCGCGGACGTCTGAAGGTGCGGGCGAGGACGCCCGCACGACAGCCGGCGGGGACGCCGGCGCTACGACCCCATCAGCGGTGCGCACGCCGTCGCTCGCGGCCACGGCCGAATCGAGCGAAGCAACATCCACAGCGCCAATGGCCGCATTCAGAGTGTCGAGTTTCCCCTGATCGCCGGGCGCAAGGCTCGGCAGCAATACCCATGCCGACAAAAACTCCTGGGCCAGGTCCTCCGGGTTCGGGCGATTCTCGGCAAACTCCACGCGCAGCGTTGCGCCGCGAAATGTTTTCACATCGATCGTGTGCAAGAGCTTGATGGCGATGACAATCTTGTCGCCGGCCCGGACGTCGTCGAGCAACACGATCGGTTCCAGGTCCTCACCCATAGCCACGCGCCGGCCATTGGCGTAGATAATCTCCGGCATCGGTCCGTTAGCGGCGGCGTGAAACTGGAACCAGATGCGCGCGCCGCTGAGGTCATAGCCGTTCAGCGTGTCGGGAATCGCTATCGTCTGCCGGAACCAGACGGCATCCGTTGGCGCTTTTGCCATCGGCGCCACCGGCTGCCAAGCCGTTTCGTCCAGGCTCACCGCCTCAGCGTGCGTCAGGTCGCCCGCGTGCATCTTCCACGTGCCAGCAGGCAGTTCGCCCAGGCTCAAAAGCCGGTCAACAACCGCGCGCTCCTGCTGCGGCAGGCTCGCGGAGATGCGTTGTTCTTCGCTGACGGGCACTTGACCCGGCGCGGTTCGCAAGGCAAAAAAAACTGACGGAAAAATGAGAAAGGTCGCGAGGCGACGTAAATTCATCGAGGAATTCATGGCCAGCAAGCCCCCGCCGCATTGTAGCCCGTCATCGCCATTCGACGATAAATGCACCGAGGACCGCTGACGGCCAGCGGAGCAATCGCGGTTTACCCCGCTGACACCAGCACATGTGCGTGGGCGGTGTGCTCTCGCCCAGCTCCCCTCTTCAGTCCTTGCTGGCTATGGTCACGTTGTGGCTCTGCGCCAACTGCTGCAGGATCTGCAGGTGTTGGCTCAGCACCGGCGTGTCCAACTTGGCAAGCTGCTGTACCGCGGGATCCTGCGCCGATTGCGCTTCGCTCTTAAAGTCTTTCAGATCGCTCTGCTGCTCCTTCATCATGGCCTTGATAAAGGCGGCGTCGAAATCCGCGCCTGACAGGCTCTGCATCTTAGCAATCTCTTCCTTTTCTTTTTTCGATGGCGACTTGGGCTCGCTTACGCCCAGTTTTTTGGCCACCGGCTTCAATTGCGCCGTCAGTTGCTCGTGAATGTCGGCCATTTTCTGGCCGAACTGTTTTACATCGGCACTGGACGATTTTTGCGCCGCCAATTGTCCCATCTCGACCTGTGCTTGATTGTCTTCAAGCGTCTTGCGCACAAATGACTGGTCGGCGAACGATGGTGTCGCGTTCCCTTGAGCGCCCGGCAGCTCCGGGCCGGTGGGAGAATTGCCTTGCCCCGGCGTCGTCGATTGTTCTCCCTGCGGAGCCGTACCGCCGGACCCGCCTGGCGTCTGCCCCATCTGAGCCATCGCGCCAACGCACACAAGTCCAGAACACATCAGCGCAACCGCCGCATACTTCGGAACTACCTTGCTCATTTGCCGTGAATTCATTTCAATTCCTCCTTCCTCTTCCACAAGAAAATTTGCTTTCCGCCCCACGGCCTTTCGGAGTCGAACGTCGTTTCCGCTCGATGTCCCAGTCAACACCGCATACCTACGCCATCGCTCGGGCCGCGAACCGGGTTCTTAGGTTGGATTCGATGCGGGCCAGCTTTCCAAGTTGCCCTCCAAGAGTTTGTGCGCTTTTGCCTCATGGAGGATCAATCGCGCCTTTGCGAGCATCCCGCACTGCTGTTTTCTTTGGTCCCCTTTTGGGCCCGTGCCGACTGCTTTTTTGTCCGTAAACCGCGCCGATGCTCTACTCTGGCTTGGAACGCTCATGAGCAGCTATTTCACCAGAATTCGGGAAGCGCTTATTCAGGCCTTTGTCCACGATGTTGTAAACACATCGAAAGCCGCAGCCTATTCTGGAATGCTCATGTTCTTTCCCGCGCTGCTGGTGATCACTACACTCATGGCGCAGGTGGAAGAAGGGCCGACGCTGGTGGGTGAGTCACGCTCTGTGCTCGAGCAATTTTTGCCCGCAGACACGCTCGATCTGGTGCAGTCCTCCATCCTCACCCATCGAATCCATTCCGGCCAGTTGATTCTCTCCGCCACCTGCCTTAGCCTTTTCGCAGGACTGGGAGTGATGCTGTCGCTGATGGAGGGATTCCGCCGCGCCTACAGGCTGCCGCCCGAGAGCTGGACCTTCTGGGGGCGCCGTGCTCGCGCGCTGCTGCTGGTATTCATCGTGCTCATTCCGCTCTCGCTAGCATCGCTGCTCATCGTCTTTGGCCACCAGATCGAGCACTGGATGATTGGAAACGCGGGCCATGACCTGCGCCCATTTGTCATTCTGTTCTGGCGGGCGATCCGTTGGGCGGTCAGTTTTGGGGCCATCCTCGCCGTTCTCAGCGCGCTCTACCATTTCGGAACGCGCCGCACCGAGCACTGGCTTTTGGTGGCGCCGGGCGCCATCGCGGGCACCATCATCTGGTTCCCAGCCACGCTCGCTTACGGCTGGTACGTGACCAGCGTCGCCAATTACACGCGACTCTACGGTTCGTTCGCTGCCGGCATCGCCACCCTGGTTTGGCTTTACATCACATCGTTCAGCGTTTTGCTGGGCGCGGAGCTGAATGGCGTTCTGTTCTGGGAGCGTCAGAATCAAATCGCCGATTCCAACTCGCATGAGCCAGTACGCCTCATCCGCTAGCCCCCTCTGGCTTGGCTCATTCCGCGAGCTCCGCTGCTCTTTCCCGGCCATTTACAATAAAGACAGTCGCGTCCCCTTACTCCGTTTGACCCGCTGAAAACAACTTTCGACCGACAACAATCGTGTCTGGAGCCGCCCTCATGCCTTTTGCCGACCTCAATATGACCGAATCACCCTCCCAGCGGCGCGCCAAGATTGTAGCCACGCTTGGGCCGGCTTCGAACACCGAGCCTCTCATTCGCTCCATGATTCGCGCCGGCGTCGATGTGGTCCGCCTCAATTTTTCTCACAGCACGCACGAGCGCAAAGTTGCGGTGATGCAGAAGATTCGCAAAGTGAGCCGGGAGGAAAAAAAGCCGCTCTGCATCCTCGCCGATCTGCAAGGCCCTAAAATTCGCACCACGCTGCTCAAAGATCATCTACCCATACTTCTCAAGGCCGGGCACAAAATCACCATTACGCCGCGCGACATCTTTGGCACTCCGACTGCCATCGGCACCACTTTTAAAACCCTCGCTGAAAACGTCGAGCAGGGCTCGCGGATTCTTCTTTCCGACGGACTCATTGAATTACGCGTGCACGAGATCTCCGGCGGTGACGTAGTGTGCGACATCGTCAACGGCGGCATGCTGGGCGAAAGCAAGGGTATCAACCTTCCCGGTGTTCTCGTCCGCACCCCTTCGCTGACGGAGAAAGACTCTGAGGATCTGGAGTTCGCACTCAATCACGGCGTCGACGCCATCGCAGTATCCTTCGTTCGCACCGCTGAAGACGTGAGCCTGGTGCGCAATCGCGTGGCTGCGCACGGCGCCAACACCTGGATCATTGCCAAGCTGGAAAAGCCGCAGGCGGTCGAGCACCTCGACGCGATTCTCCAGGTGGCCGACGGCATCATGGTCGCGCGCGGAGATCTCGGCGTGGAAGTGCCGCCGGAAAAAGTTCCTGCCATTCAAAAATTCATTATTCGCCGCGCCGCCGAATACTTTAAGCCCGTGATCACAGCCACGCAAATGCTGGAATCGATGATCGAGAACCCGCGGCCCACGCGCGCCGAGGTTTCCGACGTTGCCAACGCCATCTACGACGGAACCGACGCCGTCATGCTCTCCGGGGAATCCGCTGTGGGCAAGTATCCGGTGGAATCGGTAGAAATGATGGCGCGCATCGTGATTGAAACCGAGCAGCACATGAGGGAGAACCTTGAAGCCGCGCCGCGCGAGCGCCGCAGCGGCCTCTCCATTGCTGAGACCATTTGCGAGGCCACGGCGCATGCCGCCGACGACCTCGACCTGCGCGGTATCGCGCTCTTCACGGAGTCGGGCGCCACGGCCAGGCAGCTCTCGAAATACCACCCCACAGCGCCCATCTTTGCGCTCAGCCCGGTTGACGCCACCGTCAATCGTCTCAACCTGCTTTGGGGCACCACGCCCATCCACTGCCCTAAGGTGAACACCAACGAAGCCATGGTGGAGTGCGCCGAGAACTTGCTGGAACGGGGCGGCTACGTGCGCCCGCGCGAGGTAATCGCGATCGTGGCCGGCACACGCACCAAATCCGGCTCAACGAATTTCCTGCGGCTTCATGCTTTGGGAGATAACGCCTCTAACGGCGCCGGGGCCAAGAAGCGCCGCAAGGCGCGCACCTAGCGCAGCCTGCGCTGCTCACTTCTCAAATAAATTCAGCGAAATTGCGTCGCCCATCGCCTTGTACCCGGCCAGGTTCGGATGCAGATGGTCGCCGCAATCGTAGGCCGGCAGCAGCTGACTGGAATGCTCCGGATCGCGCACCACCGCGTCGAAATCGATTACTGCGTCAAAATGCCCCTCGGCGCGAATCCACGCGTTCACCGCCTGGCGATCGGCCTCGCTCCAGGGCCCTGGATGGTAGTACCCCGATCCGCCGTACGGCGTGATCGTCGCACCATAAACTCTGAGCCCATGCGCGTGGGCGCGCGCGATGATCTGCTGGTACGCGGCAATCACGCGCTCCACAAGAGCAGTATGCTGGTCGGCGGAAACTTCGCCCCTTTGCGCCAGCCCGCCCAAATCGTTCACTCCTTCAAAGACGATGACCCAGCGCACACCGGCCGGCGCCAGCACATCGCGGTCCAGACGCGACAGCACATTTGGCCCCAGCCCATCCGTGAGCAGATGATTGCCGCCAATTCCCTGGTTTGACACGCCAATGTCGCGCATCTTTTTGTCAGCTTGCAACCGCAAAGCCAATTCATCGGTCCAGCGGTCATTTCCATTCGTAGTCGTGGCGTGCCCATCGGTAATCGAGTCGCCCAACGCAACGACTGTTCCCGCATCTGACCCCACGAGCACGTCGATTCCAGTCAGCTGGTACCAATGATCCACATGCTTGGCGTCCGGCAGGTCCGTCGCAGTTACCGCGTCGCCATGCTCGTAGTACGAAGTGGAGCGCGAACCAGGGTGCCCGGTCTCTGGCATCGGCGGCGCATCCAGATGAAAGGTCACGGCGATGTCCGAGAGTGGCGCGACGGGCAGCTCCAAGGGATCCGAAACGTACTCTGCACCTGGCGGAATTGTCACGTCCGGCTTGCCGCCGAAGGTCAGTGCGCGATCGGTCGCAGGATCAATTGCGGCGCCTTTGGGCGATACCGCATGGGCTACATGCACTGACGTGAAGTGCAGCGCCAGTGTTCCAAACGCATTCGACAAATGCACGCGCATCGCCGATCCGCCGAGCGACAGGTGAACAATCTGCCGCAGCGTTGCATCTCGCAAATCCTCCGTGGGCAGCGAATTCTGTGGCTCTGGAATCTGTTGTGAAGTACCCCAGCTCTCCACCCAAGTCTCTGACTTGGACGATTGTTTCGCTGCCGCGCACGTTGCCATCGACAACAAGGCTGCGATGAGAGCGAATCTGCCGCATGCGATTTTGACCGTCTGTCTCATTTTCATTGTGATGATTTAGTATGATCCTCGAAGAAATTCGATCGTGTGAGCGGTCCCCTAATTCGCCGCTGAACCAAACCGAGAACCGCCCTGAAAAGTGCTGTCAGCATAACATCCTGGAGCGTGCCCATGCATTCCCGCAATCGATTCGTCCTTTTTGCTTTTGCTCTCGCTTTCGTTTTTGCCTCCTCCTCCTCACTTTTTGCGCAAGCGCCCTGCACGCCGGTTACTTTCACGGCAGACCAGGATCATCAGAACATGATGGATCAGCTTGGCATTCAAACGCTGCGTCCCGGTTGGAGCGGCAACGAGAAGGCTCCCAACCATGCCAACTACGACGAGTCGAAGGCCAATCCCTATACCAACGTTCCCGATCCGCTCACGATGAACGACGGCAAGAAGGTGACCACCCCTGACATGTGGTGGAACGACCGGCGCCCTCAGCTCCTCGACATGGAATCAAAATATATCTACGGCTTTTTGCCCGCCAATCTTCCCAAAGTCACCTGGACTGTGACTGCGGTCGATCGCGAATTGATCGGCTTCACTCCTGTGATTGCCAAGGACTTGATCGGCGAAGTGGACAACTCGGGCTGCCCTGCAATCAACGTCAAGATTCACATGACTGTCGTCACGCCTGCCAATGCTGCGGGACCCGTTCCCGTACTTATGGAATTCACTCGAGCCGGTTTCCCCAATCCCAACGCGCCGCGCGGCGCCGAGCTCGACCAACTTAACGCTGCATGGAAGGCGCTGCTCATCCAGCAGGACCCTTCGCTCAAAGATGTCTTCGCGAAGCATCCTGCCTGGGAGCCGCTCAGCGAGCCACCTTTCTTCCAGGCTCCGCAGTTGAATGCCGACGGCGATCCTCCGAATGAATGGGAGCTCGTGGCTGCCGGTTGGGGCTTCGTCCGCTTCGACCCGGCGAGCGTGCAAGCTGACAACGCCGAGGGACTCACGCGAGGCATTATCGGCCTCGTAAACAAAGGCCAACCCCGCACGCCCGATCAGTGGGGCGCGTTGCGTGCGTGGGCCTGGGGCGCAGATCGGGGACTTGACTACCTTGAAACCGATTCCGCAGTCGATGCAAAACACGTAGGCATTGAAGGTGTTTCGCGCTATGGCAAGGCCGCGCTGGTCACTATGGCGTTCAATCCGCGCTTCGCCATGGTGCTGGTTGGCTCATCGGGGAAAGGCGGGGCCACCCTGCTTCGCCGCAATTACGGCGAGGGCGTAGAGAATCTTGCCACCGGTGAGTACTACTGGATGGACGGCAACTTTATCAAGTACGACGCCTCCGCAGCCAAGTTCGGCAGCATGAATCCCGGCGATCTTCCTGTCGATTCCAATGAGCTGATCGCGCTTTGCGCGCCGCGGCTCACCTTCATCAGCTACGGCGTTCCGGAAAAAGGCGACGCGCATTGGCTCGATCATCAGGGAAGCTGGATGGCGACGGTCGACGCCAGCCAGGTCTGGACGTTGCTCGGCGCAAAGGGCCTCAATGTCACGGGCGATTACAAGACGGTTCCGATGCCGCCTGTCAATGCTGGCTTGCTTGACGGCCAGCTTGCGTGGCGCCAGGACGACGGCGGACACACCGATGCACCGAATATGAAGTGGTTCATTCAGTGGGTTGACAAGAACATAGGGCACGCGCCGGCGCAATAGCAAAATCCGATCTCTCAAGAAGCAACGGCGGGCCTCGGCCCGCCGTTCGTCTATCCCTAATTTCTCAGTATCGAGTTCTCTGCCTCAATCGTCATCCGGCGGGCCGCTGTCCAGTTCGCGCAGAATTTGGTCGGCCGAGACCTTGGTGGGAATCGGCGCGAAGGCCGCAGGCGCTTGCGTGTAATCGAAACAATCGCTGAATGCGTCCGTTCCTGCGTCGCGCGACCCCAGCGTGCCCAGATCGAAGTTGTGCTCAATGAATTTGATGAACCCGCTGGCCTCATGGAAATGATGCGAAATATAGCCGCTCTTCGCGTAGGGCGAAACAATGAGCAACGGAACGCGGAATCCCGGCCCCATCTCGTCCACTTTGGTTGGTGAAACGTGATCGTACCAACCGCCCCAGTCGTCCCAGGTAATGAAGATCGCGGTCGAATTCCAGTATTGACTGTTCCCGATGGCGTTGACGATTGCCGCCACCCATGCCGGCCCTTCACTTCCCGCCCCCGGATGGTCCGAGTGCGCATAATCCGGAATGATCCACGTGACCTGGGCCAATTCTCCATGTTTGATGTCGACCAGCACGCGCCGCGATGGCGAGATCACGTTTTCATCCCAGTCTTTGCCGAATCGAATGTGCCGGACAGCTTGGTATGCCGACAGGATGTAGAAACTTTGGCCGGCCCCAGGAGCGTAATACCGCCAGCTCACTCCCTTCTGGTCGAGCAGATCGGCGGTCGTTACGTAATCGAAGCACGGAAAAACGCCGGGAAGTTCCGTGCCGTTCGGTCCGATCAGAGCAGCCGTGGTTCCCGGCGACGCGTCGCAGCCCCACACTGAGCCGGTGGGATTCTCGGCCACGTTGCCAGATTGTCCGGCGATCATATATTGGTGCGCCACAAAGCTGGGCCCGGTATTGGATTGGAACATCCGGTCGCCAAGCACATACTGTTGCGCCAAGTTCCAGTATTCCTCCACGTCTCCCCTGGGAACGTACGAATACGGCAGCAGCGAGCCGTTCTGCTCGAAGCCGTCCATGTTTCCGTTATCCCAGTCCTTCAACCACCGCATGTGCGAGTGGCCGAGGTCGCGGGAGTCGCCCAATGAAACCGGCTGGAGCGGGACCAGTTCATTGCCGTTCATCCCGCCCTGCACCGTGTCCGCGCCGGGATAGCCGTTGAACAAATTGTCAAAGCTCCGGTTCTCCTGCATGATGATGACGATGTGCTCGATGGGCGAACCGGCTGCAGGGGACACAGTGCTTTCAGGAACGGGCGGCGAGGCGGACATCGAGATAATCGACCCACCACAGCCGATGAGGCCGGCTGAAAGCCACAAGGCAGCGGTCAGGACAATTGCGAGGGACACACCGATGCATAGCCGACGCCCCCAGCGCGGCTCGACCGCTCCCACCCGTGCTGTCTCCCCCTGCCCCATTTTCCCCAAGCGCCGCGTAAATCAGCGGCGATCATAGACCCGATCTGGCTGTATCCAAGTGATTTTAGTCACTTGATTACATTTCTGTGACATTTCTTTGGGTCTGTCAGGAAGTCTTTAGTTTCTAATTGGTAGTTACCATCGATCGGACCAAAAACTAAATCAATTTCACCTCCTTTTCAGTCACTTACAGCTGTTCTGCGCTTTATTCGGCACTCGGCCGAAAGCCCGGTGAAATCAGCCATTCGTCCTCGTCGCCCGATCGTCGCTGGCAAATCCTTTTTCCCCAATCGATTTTTCTGCTTCGGGTGTAACATTTTCTTCGTTTTCCAAAAACTCTTGGCTGCCGGAGGGTATTTTCATGTTTCGCTTGAAAGGCATGGTGGTTTCGCAACCCCAGATTCGGAGATCTGCACGGATGTTGGCAGCGAGATTTGCGATTGGAACTGCGGCTCTTCTGCTTGCCTGCGTCGCGTTGCATGCTGCGTCCGATCAGCTCAAGCCGGGCGAGCCCACCGATCCCAAAGCGCGCAAGACCTTCGCAGGCGCGGCCGACTGGGAAAAGCACGGCAACAAAGTTGCGGCGATCGACGACTACCGCAAAGCCAACAAGCAGGACGGCGGCCATTGCACCCAGTGTCTGAGCCGCGCCTATTCTCTGGCCATGGAAATTGGTGGATACAAGGATGCTGAGAGCATCGCCAGGGATTGGCTTTCTATCGCTGCAACCGATGCGGACCGTGCCGCGAATCACCTCCGGCTCGGGATGGCCTTGCTGCGCGAGGGCACCGGTCAGAAGAAAGACGCCGTTTTCAGCGAAAGTTGCGATGAGTTCAAGACCGTGCTCTCGCTCGACCCGTCGTTTGCCGTCGCGCATTATGCCCTGGGACAGGCGCTGGCCAATCTTCATCAGGACGATGCAGCACGCACTGAGTTCAAAATCTTCATGGCTCATGCCTCGACCGATTCGTCCCTGCGCGAACGCGCGGCCCGCTATGCGGAACGCCCCGATCTGGCACGCGCCAGAATGGCTCCGCCTTTTGCCCTGACTACGATTGATGGGCAGCATGTCTCGATGGATGGCCTGGCAGGCAAGGTCGTGCTCATCGATTTCTGGGCCACGTGGTGCGGCCCGTGCCGCGAGGCACTGCCGCACGTTCGCGATATCGCACAGAAGTTTCAGGGGCAGCCCTTTGTCGTGCTCAGCATTAGTCTCGACAGCGACGATGCCAAGTGGAAAGATTTCGTTGGCAAGAACAACATGACCTGGTTGCAATATCGTGATGGACTTTGGACCGGCCCAATTGCGACTCAGTTTGACGTGAAGGCGATTCCGGCGACGTTTTCTATCGACGCCGATGGCGTACTTGAAGACCAGCACGTTGGCGACAGTGACATTCAAGGCAAGCTGAAGAAGATGATCGCGCACGCTGTCCAAAAGCAAAATGACGACCAGAACAGCAAAGCAGCGCCGAATTCCGCTCCGGCAAGCTCCGGCGGAGACGATTGAGCGCGCTTGCCGATTCGGGCCGACCCTCCCGCTTTGGATCGGCCCGCGACGTTAGCACACCCC
Organism: Occallatibacter sp.; assembly: GCA_036489735.1. Lineage (GTDB taxonomy): Bacteria > Acidobacteriota > Terriglobia > Terriglobales > Acidobacteriaceae > Telmatobacter. The sequence goes on from DASXFF010000155.1 coordinate 13,326, forward strand.
GCCTATTCCGCACAAGACTTGCAATTCCAGCCGATGCCCCGTACTATCCGCAATAGAAACCGGCCTGCAAAGCAGGTGGGTGATCAACGCTGGTTGAACCAACATTCAATGAACAGGGGCTCGACTCGACAATCGGTTCTGTGTGCAGTGTCCGCCAGTCCGGAATGCCTAATGAACCGCGGAGAGCTCCACCGTCTTAGGACGGGTTCACCGGCGCATTATCCACGGCCGAGCGGGTCGGCTTCTACTTTCCTCTGCCTCTTGCCCTTTTCCAATGCTTGAACTGCGCCCCAATTGCGAGTGCTGCGGCAAAGACCTGCCTCCCAATGCGGCCGATGCGATGATCTGCACCTTCGAATGCACATTCTGCAGCGATTGCGTCCGGAGCAAGTTAAGCGGGTGCTGCCCGAACTGTGGCGGCAACCTGGTCCCGCGACCCATCCGCCCGGGAGCAATGTTGCGCAGCAACCCTGCGTCAACGGTACGTGTTCTCAATCCGCGAGGTTGCGACGGGCGTGCGTTCCCCACTGACTTCGCCGCGTCACATCTCTAACTCCGCTAGCCCCGCTAACACCGCTGTCATATCCTGTCTGCAGTGCATCCCGTCCTCTTCCACATCGGATCCATCGTGATCCCGTCCTATGGCGCGATCACCGCTTTCGGTGTGCTTGCGGCATTGGTGTTGGCGCAGCGCACCGCCCGGATCGTCCGCGTCGATCCAGCCAAGATCTGGAATCTTTGTATCCTGAGCCTGTTTGCCGCGCTCGTAGCCGCGCGCTTGCTTTTGGTCGCAGCCAACTGGAGCGCGCTCCGCAATCATCCCGCCTGGCTCTTTGGATTGGGAATGGTGCATCATCCTCTGCTCGCCGGCACCGGTGCGTTGGCCGGCTTCGGCTGCGCTGCATGGTACGCGCGCCACAGCAAACTTCCCTTCCGCCCCACGGCTGACGCGCTTGCGCCACCACTGGCCGCGGCTCTTGCATTCGAGCAACTGGGTGCGCTGGCCGCCGGCTCCGGCTATGGCACCGACACCGGACCTTCCGTGGGGTGGGCCATCATCTATACCAATCCGTTGGCGACGATCTGGAGCGGAACCCCACTCGGAGTTCCGTTGCATCCGGTGCAGGTCTACGCCGCACTGGCATTCCTTGCTTTGGCCGTCCTGCTCTGGGTATGGCTGCCGCTGGAGCGCCGCTTGGGCGACGCAGCCGGCTTCTGGTTGATGGGAGCCGGCGTAGCCATTTACGTCACCGAGTTGTGGCGCGATTGGGTGGGCCGCGGCTCACTTTTTGACGGCGCGATCGACGGGCCACAGATCGCTGCGATTTTTCTCGTGCTCGCCGGTGCGCTCGTCCTGCGCGAGCCGAGTAACGCGCCGGTCAAACCAGCGGATGTTGAAGCGCAACCCTCGCCCGCCGACCGGGGCGCCGCATGAGCCCCGATCGCAGTATGAGCCCAGTTCATACTATTGCCGTGCCGGCCGAAGCCCAAGGCAAGCGTCTTGACGCCTTTCTGGTTTCGCAACTCGATGGTGTCAGCCGGTCGCGCGTGCAGCTGCTCCTCGACCAGGGCGATGTACTGGTAAACGGCCTCGGTGCGAAAGCCTCGCTCAAGCTGCGCGGAAGCGAACAAATCGTCATCACCGGCGAACCGCACCCCGCGCCGCTCAAGGCCGTCCCGGAAGCGATTCCGCTCGACGTTGTCTATGAGGACAACGACCTGGCCGTGATCGACAAGCCGGCTGGCATGATGGTGCATGCGGGAGCGGGGCAAAGTCGCGACGGCACGAGCGACGGCCTCGATGCCCGCAACAGCGGAACCCTTGTCAATGCGCTGCTCTATCGTTTCAAGAAGCTTTCATCCACCGGCGGCGAGCTGCGTCCCGGCATTGTCCACCGGCTCGACAAGAGCACCAGTGGCCTGATCATCGTCGCCAAGAACGACCGCGCGCACGCCGCTCTGGGCGCCATGTTCTCGGGTCGCCAGGTGCAAAAGACGTACATTGCGCTGGTTCACGGCGCGGTCGCCCGCCAGAAAGGCACCATCACTGCCTCGGTCAGCCGAGATCCCGTGCGCCGCACGCGCATGACCACGCGTCCCAGCGAAAATGCCCGTTCCGCAATCTCCCACTACGAGGTCGCCCGAAGTCTCACCACCCGATTTGGCAAATTCACCCTGCTCAGAGTTCGCATTGAAACCGGGCGCACGCACCAGATCCGCGTGCACATGGCTTCCATCGGCCATCCTGTTGTCGGCGACACACTTTACGGCGGCGCCGGCCAATTGACGGCACAGACCGCGCCCAGCGGTCGCCCCTCTAAAAGAAAAGCCGAACCAGAACGGCTCAGACTTGGACGCAACTTTCTCCATGCAGCAAAGCTCGAATTCACGCATCCGCTCACCGGCAAGCTGCTTCAGCTTGAGGCGCCGCTCCCTGAAGAGCTGACTGCTTTCCTCAGCCGCCTCGAAGCCGTCTAAGTAATCGGATATCCGCCAAAAACGCCGGCTGTCGAACCCTCATCGTCGACCGTCGGTCGTTGACCAAAGTACCCGACTCGTCAATCCCGTCGCCGAACCGGCAGCACCGCGATTGCTAGAATAAGAAGCGATGAACACACAGTTTGCCAAGCCTTGGTCCACCGCTCACATGCGGTTGGGGCGTTTCTTCTCGCTCACCCTGGCTCTCCTGCTTACCCCTTCGGTTCCGTTTGCCCAGCAGCCCGGGTCCAACGCAGCAACTCCCCCGGCGCAACCCTCGGCTCAGTCCGCGCCCACGCCAAAAGCACCCGCGGCCCAGCCTCCGGCTCAAGCACCGGCTCAGCCTGCCGAGCAGCCGGCTCCGGGCCCAGGGTCAAATACCGACGTGGGCGCACCGACGTTCGTCGTCCCTGTCAACGAAGTGAGCCTCATCTTTACCGTAACTGACAAGCACGGCCACTACATTCCCAACCTGACCCAAAACGATTTCGCCCTGCTCGACGATGGGAAGGCGCCGGCACACGTGAGATCGTTCCACCAGCAAATCAATTTGCCGTTGCGCGTCGGCATCGTCATCGACGCCAGCACGTCCATCCGCTCCCGCTTCCAGTTCGAGCAGCAATCGGCCACCGAGTTCCTGCTTCAGGTGCTGCGGGCAAAGAACGATCGCGCATTTGTGATGGGATTCGACGTCACTCCGACCGTAACCGCGGATTGGACCAACGATCAGGACGCCCTCGAAACGGGAATCAATAAGTTGACGCCTGGGGGCGGTACTGCCCTCTTCGACGCGGTGTATGTTGCCTGCCGCGATAAGCTCGGAACCTCGCGCGGACCCGAGCCGGTTCGCAAGGCAATCATACTCATCTCCGACGGCGAAGATAACCAGAGCCGCGTCTACCTCTCTGAAGCCGTGAAGGAATGCGAGCGCGCTGAGACCATCATTTACGCCATCAGCACCAATTGGACGCCCAGCCGCGGAGAAGGCGACAAAGTGCTCCAGGAACTCGCCGACCAGACCGGCGGCGAAACCTTTTTCCCGCCTTCGGTGGAAGAGATGGCCACCAGCTTCAAGGAGATCGAAGAGGAACTGCGCAGCCAGTATGCGCTGGTCTATACGCCCGCTGATTTTGTCACCAACGGCGCATACCGAACGATTTATCTCTACTGCTACGACCGCCGTTACACGGTGCGCGCCAAAAAAGGCTATTTCGCTACCGGGCAGTAAACCTGCGCCGCAATCTTCGGGTGCGGCGCTATTCATGAGTTTTATTGAAGAGCGCGGATTTTACCGCGTTCTTCCTGTGTATGCTGCTGATTTTTTTGCGGCACATGTTCCGAAACCGGACGATTGCATACCGTACTGTTCCAAATCAGGTCATTCCCGCACTCAAGGACTCCCCACCTCATCCATTTCCCCTCATCGCTCGATGAACTAAATGTGGGCGCTTCCGGGCATCCAGGAACAATTTACGGGGCAGCGAGGGACTTGAGGTGATCCGACAGGCAATTTCGTGCGACATCTGCGCTTCGGAGAAGCGGCAAACCAACCATTGGTTCGTCGCCTACGAACAAGGGGGAGAGCTGCGCGTTAGCGGTTGGAGTTCGCGCCACAAACTACGCCCAGGTTCCAAACATCTTTGCGGGCAAACTTGCCTGCACAAACTGGTGGATGAATTCATGGCCAAGGCCATTGCCGTGCGTGCGCAACGCCCGACCGACGAAGTCGATCCCGAACCGCCGGCTATGTGCGACGCCAGCCTGACCTCCGACGCGGCCTACGCTGAGCTTGAGTCGTCGGCGCGCCTCATTCCTTCGCCCGCCATCGCTTCGCCCGCACCTTCTCTACCGTCACTACCGCTGTTGCCCAGGCCTTCGCATCGCGCTGAACTTGAAGGCGCATCGCCTGCTCCCGCGCCGCCTCTGGCATCGACGCCGAGGCCAGAGTATCGCCCTCAACCCGAGCTGGTCACCACGCCCCCGCGTTCACATTCAATCTCGGCCCCTCCTACTCTCGACGAGCCGCGATTTGCTTCGCGCAATTGGCGCGCTGAGGCCTGGGAGCGCGAACGTGAGCGGGAATTGCGCGCCATGGGAAAACATCCCAACATCGCCACGCGCCGCGCATCGAATGCCTGACCGGAGTTTTGTTTGAATGAAGTTTTTTTGATGCCTTTCGACTTGAATTCGATAGGTTCGGATTGGCAAAAATCACTTTGCCTGCTTCTCTCCCGCCAGCAGCGCCAGCAATTCATCCTCGTCAATCACGGGAATCTTGAGTTCGCGTGCCTTGTCGAGTTTTGACCCCGCTTCCTCGCCGGCAACCACGTAGTTCGTCTTCTTGCTTACGGAGCCGGCCGTCTTTCCACCAGCAGCTTCGATTCTCTCTTTGGCTTCTTCGCGCGTCATCTTGGGCAGCGTTCCCGTCAGCACAAACGTCAACCCAGCCAGTTGGGTTGAGCGTTGTTTTTTCTCTGCCGTCATATCCACACCGGCATCTTTAAGCCGCTTAACCAGATGGCGATTTTCCTTGTCCGCAAAGAATTCCAGAATTGCCTGCGAGATGCGCGGGCCGACTTCGTCTACGCGCTCCAATTCTTCTGCCGAGGCCGTCATTACCGCCTCGATCGTCCCAAACTCCTGCGCCAGCAACTCCGCCGTGCGCTCGCCGACAAAGCGAATGCCCAGGCCCATCAGCACGCGCGCCAGCCCCGCCTTCTTCGATCGTTCAATCTCCGCCAGCAACGTTCGCGCCGATTTTTCTGCAAAGCGCTCCAAGTCTACGAGCTGTTCCTCGGTCAGCGAATACAGGTCCGCTACACTTTGCACCAGCTTCCGGTCGAGCAATTGCTCCACGGCGGCATCGCCCATCCCTTCGATGTTCATCACCCCGCGGCTGGCGAAGTGCAGAAGAGACTCGCGAAGCTTGGCGGGGCAGTCGGCATTCACGCAACGCCAGTCGGCCTCGCCTTCCGCGCGGACGACTTTGCTCCCGCATTCCGGACATTTCGAAGGAAACAAAAACTCACGGTTCCCTCGGGGGTGATCTTTGTCGTCCACAACCTCAACGATTTTGGGGATCACGTCCCCGCCGCGCTCGACTTTTACGGAGTCCCCAATCTTCAGTCCAAGGCCAGCAATAAAATCGGCATTATGCAGCGTGGCGCGGCTCACGGTGACGCCGCCAATAAAGACCGGAGTCAGCATTGCCGTCGGCGTCAGCTTGCCAGTGCGGCCCACAGTGATCATGATGTCTTCAAGCTTGGTGATGGCTGACCGCGCGGTGAACTTGTACGCGATGGCCCAGCGCGGCGCGCGACCCGTATAACCCAGCCGCTGTTGCGTCCCGTGCGCATCCACCTTGAGTACCACGCCGTCGATTTCGTAGCCCAGCGTGGCGCGCTTGCTTTCCGCGTCGTTGATGAACTTCATCATTCCATCGACGCTCTTGACACGCTCCCGATGCGGATTCACGCGAAAACCGAGCACGGTCAGTGCGTCCAGCGTCGCCGTCTGGCCCGCGTTGAAATACTCGCCACTGACGAGAAGAAAATACGCGAAGAACACTAGCCGACGCTTCGCAACAATAGACGAATCGAGCGTGCGCAGTGTGCCTGCGGCAGAGTTGCGCGGATTCACGAACATCGGCAGCCCTTCGCGCTCGCGTTCCTCATTCATTTCGAGAAACGCAGCTGCCGGCATCACTACTTCGCCGCGTACTTCGAAGGCACTCGGAATTCCGGCCTTCTTCAACTTCGCCGCCGAAATGCTGAGCGGAATGCTGCGAATGGTTCGAATATTCGAGGTGACATCTTCACCGGTTTGTCCGTCGCCGCGCGTCAAGCCGGTCGCAAGTCGCGCGCCCCCACTCGCCGGCTCGTAACTCAACGCCACACTCAGGCCGTCAAGCTTCAGCTCGGCCGTGTATTCCACCGGCAATTTCCCAGCCAGGTCATGCACGCGCCGGTCCCAGTCGGTCAGCTCTTCGGCGGAGTAGGCGTTGTCCAGCGACAGCATGGGGCGCGAGTGTTGCGCCTTTTTGAAGCCTTCGGCCGGCTTGCCGCCCACGCGCTGCGTCGGCGAGTCGGCAGTGATCAGTTCCGGATGCGCTGCCTCCAGTTTCTTCAGCTGGTTCATGAGCGCATCGTAGTCGGCGTCGGAAATCTCCGGCGCGTCGAGAACGTAGTACAGATGCTCGTGGCGCCTCAGCTCCTCGCGCAGCTTTTCAATTTTCTTTTGGGCGTCCGTCTCGGCCATAGCTACGAATTATAGTGAGACGTGCTACCGGCGATGCCGTTTCCGGCTGCTGATCACTGACCACTGACTTTATTCAGCCCACGGTCCTTCAGCATCGGCTCAATATTTGGCTTGCCGCCCAGCCAAGTCTCATACATCCTTTGCAAATCCTCCGTATTGCCGCGCGAAAGCACCATACGCCGGAATCGATCGCCATTGGCGCGCGTCAATCCACCGTGATCCTCGAACCACTGGTATGCATCGTCGTCCAGCATTTCGCTCCACGTATATGCGTAATAGCCGGCCTGATAGCCCTCCTGCCAAATGTGCAGAAAGTAGCTGGACCGGTAGCGCGGCGGCACATAACTGATCGACAGATGCGTCCTCTTGAGCGCCTGCTGTTCAAAAGTGTCAGGATTTTCGAGCGGCGCAGTTGCCGGCAATATGTGCCATTGCATATCGAGTTCCGCCGCCGCAAGGATCTCGGTGAAGTCGTAACCCTGGTTGAAGGTCTTCGCCCTCACGATCTTCGCCGCCAGATCCGCCGGCATGGGTTCGCCGGTTTTGTAGTGCCGCGCAAAATTTTGAAACACTTGGGGATTGCTGGCCCAATGCTCGTTGAACTGTGAAGGAAATTCGACAAAGTCGCGCGCCACGGCCGTGCCCGATAACGTTGGATACTCCGTGTCGGCAAACATGGCGTGCAGCGCGTGGCCGAACTCATGGAACATCGTGGTCACATCGTCGAAGCTGAGCAGTGCGGGCTGGCCCTGAGCGGGTTTCTCGAAGTTGGCCACGTTGTACACCACGGGCAGCGTGCCCAGCAGCTTGGACTGGCCCACCAGCGAATCTTCCCACGCTCCGCCATTCTTGTTGTCGCGCTTGAAGTAGTCGCAATACCATAGCGCAAGCGGCGAGCCGTCGGCGTCAAAAACCTCAAACACGCGCACGTCGCTCTGCCATACCGGCAGGTCCTTGCGCTCCTTGAAGGTGAGCCCGTACAGTTCGTGCGCCGCATAAAACACGCCCTTCTCAAGCACGTTGTTCAGTTCGAAATATGGCTTCACCTGCGATTGGTCGTAATCGAACTTCGCTTTGCGCACCTGCTCGGCATAGAACTCCCAATCCCACGGCTGTAAGGTGAACCCTCCCTGCCCGGAATCGATCAGCGACTGAATGTCTTTGGCCTCGCTCGCTGCTCTGGCCGTCGCGGCCGGAACCAGTGCGTCAAGAAAATGAATGGCGGCCTCCGGCGTCTTGGCCATCTGGTCGGTCAAATTCCACGCGGCATAGTTTGGATAGCCCAACAGTGCGGCCTTCTGCGCGCGCAATTGAGCCAGTCGCGCGATCGTCGCGCGCGTATCGTTCGCGTCGCCACGTTCCGTCCGATTCCAGGAATTCTCAAAAATCGCCTTGCGCGTGGCGCGGTCGCGCAACGAGGCCAGGTCAGGCTGTCGCGTGGTGTTTTGAAGAGGCAACAACCACCCCTGCTTGCTGTGTGCCTTTGCCGCTTCTGCTGCTCCGGACATTTGTCCTTCGCTCAAACCGGCCAGCGCGCCGCGATCCATAGTGGAATACGCGGCCGCCGCAGTACCGGCAAGCAGCTTAGTCATGAAGGTGTTCTCGAGCGTCGCTTCTTCTTCATCGAGTTTTTTCAGTTTTGCCTTGCTGGCATCGGAGAGGTTGGCGCCGGCCTTCACGAATTGCTGGTACTGGTATTCCACCAACCGTTGCGATTCCGCATCCAGACCTAGAGTCTCGCGCTGGTCATAGATCGCCTTAATCCGCCCAAAGAGTTTTGGGTTCAGGTCAATCGCATCATCCATCGCGGCAATCCGCGGCGCTTCGTAGCCCTGAATCTTTTCCAGCTCCGGATCCGTATTTGCCTGCGCAACAAGGTTGAAGGCTTCCCAGGCGCGGTCATACAACTGCCCCGCGCGCTCCAACGCCACGAGCGTGTTTTCAAAGGTCGGCGGCGCGGGACTATTGGCGATTGCATCGACTTCCTTGAGCTGTTGCGCGATCCCCGCATCAATCGCCGTTCGGTAGTCGCCGTCTTTGATCTTGTCGAAGGCAGGTGCATGAAGAAACAGCGTGCTGGGCGCGTAAAACGGATTGCTCGGGCCAAAAGTGCTGGCCGGTCTTTGCGTCTGCGCGCTCAAGATTCCCGCGCCGGCAATTCCCAGAAAAATCGCCACCCCGGCTCTGAACATTCTCTTCAATCTCAAATTCATCAATAGATGCATCATGAGCACTGGGCCCCTCAAAAGCCAGTCATTCATTGTAGGCGAATCGAACGTCGGGGGCGAGCAGGCCGTCGTCAGGCCCTAAAATGGATTCACGCCGCGCCGGCCCGCCAATCTCTGGCCGCGGAGCTCATCGAACCCCGGAGAAGAGAAAAACCAATGACTCCCACCGCAACCGCTGCCCCAATCCGCACCCATGCCGAAAATCTCGATCAGCTCGCCTCCGTCGCCATCAACGTTGGCCTCGGCCTCAAGCCCGGGCAGGAGCTTTTCATGACAGCGTCTGTCGACACGCTGCCGCTGGCTCGCCGCATCACCGAGCAGGCGTATCGCGCCGGCGCTTCGCTCGTCACCACGCTGCTGAGCGACGATGAATCTACGCTGCTGCGCTATCAACATGCTCCCGATTCGAGCTTCGATCGCGCCGCCAACTGGCTCTACGATGGAATCGCCCAGGCCTTCAAAGGCGGCGCTGCGCGCCTGGCCGTCGCCGGCGCCAATCCAAACCTGCTCTCCAACGAAAACCCCGACAAAGTGGGCCGCGCCAATCGCGCCCTTTCGATGGCCTATCGTCCCGCGCTAGAGCTCATCACGCGGCACGAGATCAACTGGACCATCGTTGGCGGCGCCACGCCGGCCTGGGCCGCGCTTATGTTCCCCAATGACGCGCCTGCCGAGGCCATGGCCAAGCTATGGGCGGCCATTTTTTCCACTACGCGCATCAACACGCCTGATCCGGTGGACGCATGGAAGGCGCACGATGCGGAACTGCACAAGCGTGCCGCATTCCTCAATAACAAGCGCTATTCTGCGCTGCAATATCGCGGTCCGGGCGTGGATTTTCGTCTCGGCCTCGCCGACGACCACGAGTGGCTGGGCGGCGGCACAACCGCGGGCAACGGCAATTACTGCATTCCCAACATGCCCACCGAAGAAGTCTTCACTACTCCTCACAAGGACCGCGCCGACGGCATCGTTACTGCCAGCAAGCCGCTGTCGCATCTGGGCACCATGATCGAGGGCATTCAGGTCCGCTTTGAACATGGCCGCATCGTGGATGCTCGCGCTACGCGAGGACAGGAAGTGCTCGAGAAACTGATCGACACCGACGAAGGCGCGCGGCGGCTCGGCGAAGTCGCGCTGGTTCCTCATTCGTCTCCGATCGCGGCAAGTGGCCTCGTTTTCTTCCACACCCTCTATGACGAGAATGCCGCATCCCACATCGCGCTCGGCCAATCGTATTCTTCGTGCCTCATCAACGGCGATAAGCTCACACCCGAGGAACTCGCGGCCAAAGGCGCCAACGCCAGCCTTATTCACGTCGATTGGATGATCGGCTCGGCTGAGCTCGACATCGACGGCATCACGGCATCGGGAGTAGCAGAGCCGCTGATGCGCAAGGGCGAGTGGGCCTAGCGACGATTCGCATTCATGGAGCCTGTCACCCATTTCTTAACCGGCGCATGTATCGGCCGCGCCGGTTTTAATCGCAAGACGGCCTACGCAACCGTCGCAGCCGTGCTGGCCGCCGAGGCCGCCGATCTCGACATGCTTTGGGCTCTCCGCGGTCCAGTCGAGGGACTCAAGCATCATCGCGGCATCACGCACACTTTCTGGGCCGTACCGGTGGTCGCCGGGGTCGTCGTCGGCGCCGTCTGGCTACTTCATAAGTGGCAATTGCGGAGCAGATCCGCTCCGGCGACAGAAGGAAATACAACCGCAGATCCTTCGACTCCGGACGCTTCGCGACCTCCGCTCAGGATGACAAGCGCGCTGCATTGGGGCTGGCTCTATCTCACCGCCTGCATCGCCGCGCTCAGTCACATCCTGCTCGACTGGACCAACAACTACGGCGTCCGGCCTTTCTTTCCGCTCAACGCTCACTGGTATGCCGGCAGCTTCATGTTCATCGCCGAGCCCATTCTTTGGGGTTTGTTTTTTCTCGCGTTCATTATTCCGTGGCTGCTCGGTCTTGCCGATCGCGAGATCGGCGCGCGCCGCACTCAATTCCGAGGGCAGGGCTGGGCCATCTTCGCTCTAGCCGGAATGTCGGTTCTGGGCTGCGTGCGCTGGGCTGAGCACGCACATGCATTGGCCATTCTCGGCAACACCAACGTCACTTCGCAGCCGGTCAACCGCGCGGCCGCCGAGCCCTATCCGGTCGATCCTTTTCGCTGGCACGCGATCCTCGAAACGCCCGGCTTTTATCAGACCGCCGAAATCAACACCTGGACAGATGCAATCGACAGCGACCCGGATCGCGACATGCTCTACAAACCGGCCGACACACCGGCAGTCGAGGCAGCCAAACGAACGCCGCTCGGGCAGGTGTATCTCGACTGGGGAACGTGGGCTGTGGTTCGTGACCTCGGCCAACAGCCTGCGCCCGGAATGAACCCTCCGCAACTCCCGCCCAACCGCACCTGGGCTACCGTCGAGTTCACAGATCTTCGCTTCGACTATCCATTCCTTGGAACCCGCGATCAACCCGCCCGCTCGGCGCTCTCGGGCTGGGTCTACATCGTCGACGGCCATGACGATGCCGGCGAAGCCATGAACGACCGAGAACAGAAGTGAGAGACTCGGTGTGGAAAGTTTGTTTCTGTGCACATTTTTCTTTATCCGGTGGAAGAGTTTCGGTTGACCGGACCGCTCCTGGACCGCAGAATAGATGCAGTCTCATGAATTGCGATTTCGCCTCGCGATGTCGTCTCAAGGGACTGCCGTTCAAGGCCGAGACTCTTCGGCCCATTCCGATTGAGGTGGTCATGGTCGCTTACCTGCTTTTGCTGGTTGCCGTGTTGTCCCGAGTCATTCCCCACGCTGGGTTGTGGAACTTTACCGCTGTCACCGGCGGTCTTGTGTACTTTGGCGCTCGCCGGCCCTGGCGCGAGATGGTCATCCCCGTCGCCGTCCTCGCGGCCACCGATCCCTTCCTGACCATCGCCGTCTACCACTCCAGCTTCCGTTGGCAGAGCTATGTAATCACTTGGATCTGGTACGTGGCAGCAATGGCGCTCGGCTTCATTTTGCTGCACAACAAGACCACCTTCGCGCGCGGCGCTGCGGGCGCTCTGCTCGGGCCCACAGGCTTCTTCCTCGTCTCGAATTACGGCGTCTGGGCCAGCGGATTCAATGGCTATCCACACACCTTCGCTGGGCTTGGAGTCTGCTATGTTGCCGGTTTGCCGTTCTATGGAAACGATCTCGCGTCAACCGCAATCGTTCTGGGTGCAGCGCTTGGCGTCCCCGCCCTCGTGCGCAAGATGCGCACACCCGTCACCGGGAGCACCCAGGGAGCGGTCTGATCTTCCACGGCACTTCGGTAACATTTTCCGAATTACTTTAGATTGACTTGACCCTCCAGGTCGGGCGACGCTTGAAGAGTCCCTTTTCAGCCTGCCTTGGAGGTTAGCCCATGCGGATGCAATTTTCCTCGACGCGGAACACTGCCCTTCTCGCAGTTTCCTGCGCATTGGTGTTTACCGCTCTCACTGCCCAGCGGAATTACAGCGGGAATCAAGAGAACGGCAGCGCGTCCATAGCCGCTGAAAAAAACGCTAATACGACAATCGCCGTGAAGCAAGAAATTGATCCCCAAGCAGCGGCTCGCATTGGCGATCGAATGACCGTGGCAACACCACCAAACCAGGGAAAAAGCAAAGCCGCCCAAAGGAGTTCCAGCGCCGCAAGTCACCAGGAATCCGGCGTGGCCGGGCATGGGCCGCGCAAAGACTCGGTGGGCGTCGCCAAGCCCACCAGCGACGGCAGCAAGTCAAAGAGCTTGAAAGGCTCGACGCCCGCATTCGATCGAGATGGGAACCCGCAGCAGAATATGGCCAACGCCATCGATCCAGATGGCAGGCCTCAGTTCTTCAATATGGCCTTGCTATCTCAATCCTCCAGGTAGCCAGCCCGCCTATTCCCCTTCAAGCAACTTTCCACTGCGCCTTTTCCGGCGAAACCACAACAAGAACGCAGCCATGGCTAGCGCGCCCACTATCAGAACCGTGGGCAATGCATGTCGCGCCACCAGGTCGACGGCACTTGGCCCCAGCTTCAGCACCAACAGAGAAAGCATGAGCCAACGCAGCATTCGTCCGACAAAAACTGCGACCAGAAAATCCCGAATGCGCATCTTGAAGACGCCGGATGCAAAGACGAACATTTTCCACGGAGCGGGCGGCGGCAACATCGACGGAATCATCACTGCCAGAAATTCCTGCCGCTCGAATCGGTTGCGCATTCTTTCGAACTTCTCGCCGTTCACCCGCTTCAGCAGGAAAATCTCGCCGCCTGCGCGCCCCAGCCAGTAAGGCAACAATCCCCCGAGCGCCGAGCCGGCCGCGGCCACCAGGCAATAGAGCCAGAAGTGATCCTTGTCGTTCCACACATAAATGGCCAGGATTGCGTCCATGGGGACGGGAATGCTCGAGGAATCGAGCACCGCGACGGCGCCCACTCCCAGAATTCCCCACTTGAGCAGCGCAGGCAGAAGCACCAGCTTCCATTCCGTCGCCACACGCGCAAAAAACTGATTCAAACGCTGTCCCCTTCCGCCCCATCCTGCGTCAATTCAATAAGAACCCGTCAATTCAACAAGAACCATTGTACGGGCAGCCTCGAGCGCAAAGATTTCAAGGGAATGAGAGAATAGATAGCAAGGACTCAAAAAAGGGAGTCAAGGATGTGTGTGCGCCTTGAGAAGCGGAAATTAATTCTGATCCCGAACACTTTGAGCTGATCCGAACAGACGACCGATCCCGAACCAGAATGCCTCCAAGCCAACCAACAACCGAAGCGACTGAGCCCAAAGAACCAGCAGAACCGTCCCCGGAAACGAAAAGCTCCGCTCCGGAGATGCCAGTCCCCGGCGGATTCCTCGGGCTTCCCTTGAACCCCAAAGGTCCGCTCGAGACCAATGGTTCCGGACGCAGCTCCCTTCGCGGTTCGCGCTGGGTAGACTACGATACTCACGAATTGCTTGAGATGATCGGCGAGCTCGAAGACGAGCGCCGCTGGTCGCGCTTGCGCGAGGGCTTTTGGCTCGCGCTTCTCGCCCACATTCTGTTCTTTTCTGCCATCACATGGATTCCGACCTACATCTTTAAAGTGCCGAAAGTCACCGACCCCTTCGACGCGATTAACCAGCGGAAGGACCTGTCCTATCTCGACCTGCCGCCGGACGCGCTGCGAGAGACGCACCCCAAGGTTCAGCCCAAACCTCTGCCCAATCGGCCGCTGATCGACAAGAAAACACTCGACGATCTGAACCGTCAGTCGCCGCCCGCGCCACCACCGCCGCCCGCTCAGACTCCGGACCAGCCCAAGCCTGAGGCCTCGCAACCGACGCCGCCTAATCCGCAATCGCCGTCGCCGGTCGAAGCGCCGAGGCCGTCGCCCGTTCCCGCACGGCCCAACTTCGCCCTGGGCTCCCAAAATCCTGCTGACCAGTTGCGCCAGGACATGCAGAACGCCATGCACAACCATGGCGGTCAGCAGCAATATGGCAATGCTCCTTCGGGCGGTTTATCGATGCATCCCGGCGCGGGCAGCGGCTACCAGATTCTCTCGGACATGCAGGGCGTCGACTTCAGCGACTGGCTTGCGCGCTGGCACTACGTCACGCAGCAGACCTGGGATCCACTGATCCCCGATGAAGTCAATCCGCCGATCCTGAAGTCGGGCATGGTCGCCGTCCGCTTCAAGGTTCTGCCCAATGGCCAGGTCACCGACATGCAGTTGGACGGCCGCTCAGGTGACACCGCGCTGGACCGCGCTGCCTGGGGAGCCATCACCGGCTCCAGCTATCCAGCATTGCCGCGCGAATTCCACGGCCCTTACCTCGAGCTCCGCGCTTACTTCCTGTACAACATGGAAGCTAAATAGCCCTAAGCCGCGAAATACCGCAGAGCCGCGCATCGGGGTGAGCGGTGGATGGACAACCCACTTGCCTTCTGGCCCGGATGCATTGAACGAAAATCCTCCGAGAGCCTTCCGAAAAATCCGCGCCCGCCTACTCCGTCGGCAATTCTTCCTCGGGCCCTTCTTCCGGCACCGCGCCTCCCGCACCCAGATTGTACGGTTTGTGCTTTGGATCGAGGTAGATTCCATCCTGCTCCAGTAACGCCTCGTACACCGATGTGTGCCGCCAATGCCGCGCCAGCGCGAAGGCGCTCATGTTTGCAATCATCAACGGCAGAACCAGCCCATATCCACTCGTCATCTCAAAAATAATCAGAATCGACGTCATCGGCGCGCGCACAATCCCTGCGAACACCGCGCCCATGCCCACCACCGCGAAGGCTCCAATTGTATCCGCCGGGTGATGGAAGACGATCACATCCAGGTAGCCGACTGCGCCACCCAGCATCCCGCCCATGTAGAGAGCAGGAGCGAAAATTCCGCCCGATCCCCCACTCGAATACGACGTCACTGTCGCGGCCAGCTTCAACACGCAAAGCGCAGCCATCGTTGTCACCGGCAAATTTCCCAGCAACGCCTGCGTCAGGGTGGTGTATGGATTACCCGCAATACCATTTGCGTGAAAGAACTGGATCGCCACGACCGCCAGCGCGCCGGTGGCTCCCGCGCCAATGGCCGGCTGAACCCACTTCGGCACGTGCTTCAGCTTTCTGAACTGCAGCCGCAACCACAGCAGCGAATCAGTAAAGGCCACTGACACGATCGCCGCCAGCAAACCAAGCAGCGCATACCAAACCAGCGATGAAGCCTTGATCAGTGTGTAGGTCTGCAGGCGTGGAACGTCAAAAATGGGTTTGGAACCCGCAACGCCAATGCTGTGCTCCACGACGGCAGCCAGCGCCGCCGCCACAATCACGCCCGCGAGCATCGTCTGGTCCAGGCTGCCAATCAGCTCTTCCAGCGTGAATGTCACCGCCGCAATGGGCGCGTTGAACGCGGCGGCGATGCCCGCCGCCATCCCTACGGACGTCATGCGCCGGCTGTTCACGGGGCTGAGCCGCGCAATGCGCGCCAGAAAGCTGCTCACTCCCGCGCAGATTTGCACCGTCGGCCCTTCCACGCCCAGTGATGCGCCGCTGCCCAATTGCAGCGTGCACAGAACAAATTTCCCCAACGTCTCCTTCAGCGTGATTGCGCCAAAGCGAAGTGTGAAGGCCGTTTTCACCTGAGGAATGCCGCTGCCCGCGGCTGCCGGAACCCAATAGGTAAGGCCGACACCGACAATCAGCCCGCCCAGCGCAGGCGTAAGAATTGTCCACCAGATCCACGCGTGGCCGGGCGCTGCCGTTGCGCGATCGATGAGCGACGCATACAGCCAAAAGCAAGCGACGTGGAAGGCCACGGCCGCGAGCCCGCACAATCCACCGGCCACAATGGTGATGACCAGCAGCCGTTGCCGCTCGTTGGGCATCCGGCCCCTGAGCCAGGCAAAAAAACGCGCAAACAGCTCTTCAATCCGAGCCAGAAAATTCAATGGAAGGGAAACCTCACTGCGAAGACTATCGCATTTCAAGTATAGGAGCAGCTGAGCCTTCATGTGCCCGGGGGGGTGTCGTCCCCGCGCGCCGCCTCAGCGACCGGCCACAAGTAATGGCCGTGGCAGATATTCTGCTTCCATCGCTGCCCGATTTCGCGCTAGAATTTGCTTGAAACCATGCGCTGCCGCCTCAACATCGCCGGCCCGCCCCTCTTCAAGCGCTTCCGTCGTGGTCGCCCCGACCGTGGACGCTAAGTTCCGGCGCTCAAGTAATCTATTTCCGTCGAGAGTTTTTCCTGGCAGGCCGTTTCGCGTTCGCTCGAGCCCGCCGGACCTTCGCTAACGTCGCTGGCTCAGCCGGCCTCGCTGGCGCTGCTCGCTTCTGAACTGCATCCGCCCACCGTGCGGATAGAAAAGGATTGCTCCCATGAGTTCCCCACAGAAGAACAGCTTCGACAGCCGCGCCGTGCTCAAATCCGGCAGCCGCTCTTACAGCATCTATCGCCTGCCTGCCCTCGCCGCTCGCGGATTCAATCTCACGCGCCTTCCCTTCAGCCTGAAAATTCTGCTCGAAAATCTGCTGCGCCGCGAGGACGGAGTCAACGTCACCGCGGCCGACATCGAATTCCTCGCCCGTTGGGACGCGAAAGCGGAGCCGAGCCGCGAAATCGCCTACATGCCGGCCCGCGTGCTTATGCAGGACTTCACCGGTGTGCCTGCTGTGGTCGACTTGGCCGCCATGCGCGACGCCATCAAAACCCTGGGCGGCGATCCTGAGCGCGTCAATCCTCTCGCCCCCGCCGAGCTCGTGATCGACCATTCGGTTCAGGTGGATGAATACGGCACGCCCGCAGCTTACGAGGCCAATTCGCTGCTCGAATTCCAGCGCAACCGCGAGCGCTACGCTTTTCTCAAGTGGGGCCAGTCTGCGTTTCACAACTTCTCCGCAGTCCCGCCCGGCATGGGCATCTGCCACCAGGTGAATCTCGAATACTTAGCTCGTGTAGTCTTCACCGCCGAAATCGGCGGCCAGCTCACTGCATACCCCGACACGCTCGTCGGCACCGACTCGCACACCACGATGATCAATGGGCTTGGCGTGCTCGGGTGGGGTGTGGGTGGCATTGAGGCCGAGGCCGCCATGCTCGGCCAGCCGGTTTCCATGCTCATCCCGCAGGTCGTCGGCTACAAGCTCACGGGCAAGCTCCGCGAAGGCGCTACCGCTACCGACCTGGTCCTTACTGTCACGCAAGCGCTGCGCAATCTCGGCGTGGTCGGCAAATTCGTCGAGTTCTTCGGACCCGGAATCACGGAACTGCCGCTGGCCGATCGCGCCACCATCGGCAACATGGCGCCCGAGTACGGGGCCACCTGCGGCATCTTCCCCGTTGATGCCGAAACCCTCCGCTACCTGCGGCTCACCGGCCGCAGCGAAGAGCAGATCGCGCTTGTCGAGGCTTATTACAAGGAGCAGGGCCTCTTCCACACTGCCAACTCGCCTGAGGCTGAATACACGCAGACTCTCGAGCTTGACCTCGGCGACGTGGAGCCCAGTGTGGCCGGCCCCAAGCGCCCACAGGATCGCGTGCTGCTGAAGGACGCGGCCGCCAGCTTCGCCGAGCAACTGCCGTCACTGCTCGCGCCCACTGCCAAGCCGCTCGGCACGCGCACTGCAGCCGCGTGGAATCGCGACGCCGTCACCGATGCTGCCGTCGCCGTTGAGGACAACGAGGGCCCAGATACTTCGTCCGCCGCGCAGCCGGTCTCTACTCACGTCACCACAACTGTAAAGGAACGCTTCAACGTCGATCCCGACCGCTATCTCGATCACGGCTCAGTCGTCATCGCAGCCATCACCAGTTGCACTAACACGTCGAATCCCTCCGTCATGATCGCTGCTGGCCTGCTCGCGAAGAAGGCCGTTGAAAAAGGCCTCTGCGTTCCGCCGTGGGTCAAGACCTCGCTCGCTCCCGGCTCGCGCGTCGTCACCGACTACTACCAAAAGGCCGGCCTGCTGCCCTATCTCGACAAGCTTCGCTTCAACGTGGTTGGCTACGGCTGCACAACTTGCATCGGGAATAGCGGGCCACTACCCTCCGACGTGTCGAAATCCATTGAAGATCACGGTCTGGTCGCCGTCAGCGTGCTCAGCGGTAATCGCAACTTCGAGGGCCGCGTCAACGTCGATGTCCGCGCAAATTATCTGATGTCACCACCGCTGGTTGTCGCTTACGCGCTGGCCGGACGTATCGGCCACAACTTCGACGCCGATCCGCTCGGCGCCGACTCGTCCGGCAAGCCGGTTTACCTGCGCGATATCTGGCCCACGCAGGCTGAAGTCTCCGCCGCCATTGAGCGCGCGGTTTCGAGCGACGGCTTTCGCAAAGAATACGCGACCGTCTCCGATGGTGACGCAAGTTGGCAGGGTCTGAGCTTCCCCACCGGCAATGTCTACCAATGGGAGCCGGACTCGACCTATATCCGCAAGGCGCCTTACTTTGACGGCATCACCATGACCCCCGCGCCGGTCACCGACATCGTGGGCGCGCGCGTTCTCGCCGTTCTCGGCGATTCCGTGACCACCGACCACATCTCGCCCGCCGGATCGATCAAGGCCAACGGACCCGCCGGAAAATATCTTTCCGAACACGGAGTCAAACCCGCCGACTTCAACAGCTACGGCTCGCGCCGCGGCAATCACGAAGTAATGGTGCGCGGAACCTTCGCCAATGTGCGCCTGCGCAACAAGCTCGCGCCCGGCACTGAAGGTGGCGTCACACGCCTGCTGCCTGAGGGCGAGCAAATGTCTATCTTCGATGCCAGCGTGAAGTACGCCGAGCGCAAAATCCCGCTCATCATTCTCGCTGGAAAAGAATACGGCTCCGGTTCTTCGCGCGACTGGGCCGCCAAAGGTCCAAACTTGCTCGGCGTCCGCGCCGTCATTGCCGAAAGCTTCGAGCGCATTCACCGCTCCAATCTCGTCGGCATGGGAATTCTCCCGCTGCAATTTGAAGCTGGCCAGAACGCCGAATCTCTTGGCCTCACCGGCGAAGAAGTGTACGACTTCCCCGGCCTGACTGCGCTCCTGAAGAACCGTCTTGCAAACAGCCGCACCCTTGAGATCGCCGCCACGAGCCCCAACGGCGAAAAAAGGCTGCTGCATGCAATGGTCCGCATCGACACGCCGCAGGAGATCGAATACTACGAGCACGGTGGTATTTTGCAGTACGTCCTGCGTCAACTGGCTGCAAAACAGGGCTAGGAACCAGGGTTTTCCGGAGCGAATTCACCACGATAGATTGGGTGCCCCATCCTTGCGGCGTCTTTGTTTTTGCCGCAAGGGTGGGAAACAACAAATCTCAATCTGGCGCGGTTCGCTCGCCGCAATCGTGGGCTGACCCATCCAAAACGTCGCGCAAGCGGCGTTCAGGGTGACGCCCGCGCAGCATTAACACAAAAGAGCTATCGCAATTTTCCGCCGCGTTGCTAACCTCTTCAAATACGTGGGCCGGGGTGACGGATCAGTTGCGGCATTGCTAACCTCATACTGATCCCAACCCCGGACACCCGGACTGCCTGCGGCCCAAATTCTCGCCGCAAGTTCACTCAAAATCCAGTGTGTTCCTGAGATCTCAAACCTCAGAATTGAAGACGCGTGTCGGCATTTTCTCTGGGTTCGCTTATCGAATCCGCGGAATCGGCGGCTCAGGTGAACTTCCCGATTCGTCCAGCGCCCGCAGCCACGCGCGCACGCTCTCGCGCACCCCCTCAACTTCAATCCCGCCATAGGCAGAAGGAAACTCATCGAGCCGGCGCAACGCTCCGCGCAGCAGCGATGCCGTGCCCATAAGATTACTGCGTTGAAAGTGGTGAAACGCTGCGGTGATCTGGATCAGCGCCTGCAGGAAAGTCTTCTCCGGCTCCGTGCACTTGAGCCAGACGCCCTCCCAATGTTCATGCGCCTCAAAATACTCGCCGGCCTTATAGCATCGCAGGCCTTCAGCCAGCCCTTCCGAGCTCCAGTCAAGGATCATCGCCTGCGCCGGGCCGCTTAATCCTTGTCCAGGACTTCATCCAGCATCATGCGGAGGTTGTTGGCGCGAGCGTGTCCCAGTTGCAAATCGGCTCCCGTGGCCTGCGAAACTTCATCGGCCAGGTTCAGTGCAGCCAGAACCGCCACGCGCAATGAATCGGCTGTCCGCCCCGCCGCCGCCACGGCGCGCATCTTGGCGTCGACCACCGACGCCAGCTCACGAATGTGTTCCGGGTCCTGCCCCGAAAGATGATAGAGCTGGTCGTAAATCTCTACCGTCACGTACTCGGTGGGATTCTTGCGCGGCGGATTGTTGTGCGCCGGGTTGTTATGAATTTGCTCGGTCATCGAGTGCCCTCACAGCTCCAGCGCGTCAAGCTGCGCCAGCAATCTCTCGACTCGCTGCCTTACCTGGTCACGCTCAGTGCGCAGTGCGCTCATTTCATTTTCCAGCCGTTCGACCAGCGGCGATTGCGCCTGCAACTGCGCTTCGGCTTGTGAGGCACGTGTTTCCGCCTCCGTCGCGCGTGACTGCAGTTCTGTCACGCGACCCTCCATGGCCGCACGCGCCTGGCGCTCCCGCTTCACTACGTCAACGGCGCGCCGCACCCTGTCTTCGAGCGCCGAAAAATCGTCCGCACTCAGCGCCAGCGCGACTGCTTCTTCGTGCCCCGCGTGTTGTTGCTCTTCGCTTGGTGTTTCCACAGCCGCCTCCGATTCCGACATCGATCCGGCCCCTCCAACGAACCCGGTTGCGTTCGAGTATAGCGCCGAACAGCGCCTACCTTACTTTCAAATCGGGGAAGGGTCAATTTGCAGTTCGCTGTCACGCACGACCTGTGGGCGCCCCATCCTAAACGCGCATTTTGCGTTTTGGGTGGGATACCACGACCCTCAACTCGCCGTGTCGTGCACTGACCCACGCACTCAAACCCGCAGCCGCGCGCCCACTTTGCTCACCGCTTCAACCACGCGCTCCTGATAGCTCTTGAGCTCTTCCTCACGTAGAGTCCGGTCCTGCGCCTGGAAAGTCGCGCCCAGCAGCAGCGCGTACTCTCCTTTGCCCAGCCGAGCATCGCGGAAGACTTCGCGCACCCGCCACTCCACAAGCTCCGGAATCTTCAGCTCCGCCATCGCCCTGTCGAGTTTCTCCCAGCCGACGCTCTCATCCAAAACCAAAGAGAAATCGCGCCGGACCGGCTGAAAGCGCGAGATCTCTTGCGCTACCGGCTTGCGTAGCCGCAGCTTATAGAGCCGCTCAAGATACAACTCGCCGACCAGCACCGCGCCCTTGATCTTGCGCGCCGCCGCCTCGTGTGGATGCAATTGCCCGAACCAGCTAACCGTGATGCCGTCAGCCACCGCACGCGCGGCGCGATACGGATGCAACCACTCTGGCGTGATGCCCCCTTCAGATGGAAAGCGATCGAAGTGCATTCCACGGATCTCGAACCGTTCGAGCGCCTGCTCCACCACACCCTTCACATCCTGGAAGTCGAACGCCCGAGCGGCATGAATCGCACTTTCCTCCGGCAAGCTGCCAACCGCTCCAAATGCGAGCGTCGGCCGCTCCTCAACTTTGTCTGTCGTGCCGCCGAATGTTGTTCCCATCTCGAACAGTCGCACATCGCCTACATCGCGATTCAAATTGCCGGCGATCATCGCCAGCATTCCGGGAACGAGCGACGGCCGCAGCACGCCCGCCTCCTCGCTCAGCGGATTGCCCAACGGAACCACTTGCCCCGGCTGCGGCGCGGTCAGAGCACCTTCCGCCGCCGAGCAGAACGAGCTGCCGATGGCCTCATGAAACCCGGCAGCCAGCATCGTCGCGCGGACCGCTGCTTCCTTCTCTGCCCACGGCAGCGCACGCACGCCGCCGCCAAAGGCAGGCAACGTGTTGGCAAAGCGGTTGTATCCATAGACGCGCGCAACTTCTTCGATCAGGTCGATTTCGCGTTCGATGTCGAGTCGCCAACTCGGCAACCCGACGCTCCACGAAACTGCGCCCGTGCTCGGCCGTTGAGCTGAAGCTAGTCCGCATCCGAGAGCCGTCAGCACGCCTTCCACCGTCGACGCGGCAATTCCCTCTTCGTCTTCGGTCGCGCCCAGAATCCTTTGCACCTCGCTCAGCGCAAGCTGAATCGGCTTGCGTCGCGCTGTGCGTTCTTCCTGAGCCGCCACGCGCACATCTACCAGCTCGCCCTCGATCGAGCCGCCGTTTGCTAAAAGAATTGCGCTCACCAGCGCCGATGCAACCGGCGCAGCGTTGAAGTCCGCGCCGCGCTCGAAGCGATGGCTCGCGTCTGTGTGCAGGCCGTGGCGCCGCGCAGTTTGCCGTACCACCATCGGATCGAACCATGCCGCCTCGACCAGCACATTTTTCGTCTCCGGCGTAATCATCGTGTCCCAGCCGCCCATCACCCCCGCCAGGCCCAACGCCTTCTTGTGGTCGGCTACTACCAGATCCTCCGCGCTCAACACGCGATCCAGGCCGTCGAGCGTCTTCAGCCGCTCGCCCTTCTGCGCCCGCCGCACGATGATTCCGCCTTCAATCTTGTCCAGATCGAAGGCGTGTGTAGGCTGGCCCATCGCCAGCCATGCAAAGTTGGTTGCGTCCACGGCGTTCGAAATCATCTTTTGCTCAAGCAGCGCAAAATAAGTCGCCACTTCCGCGCCGGCGAACCAGTCGCGCGATTCACCGATGGTCACATCGCGCAGAACACGCGACGTAAACCGGCCGCATGCGTCTTCTGCTTCGATCTTCACTTTGAACGGCGCCTTGGCGGGCGTCGCGTCGGGCAGGGCGAAATCGAGCGTCGCCAGCTTCAGCCCGTAGATCGCCGCCGCCTCGCGCGCAATGCCGTAATGGTTCATCGCGTCCACGCGGTTGGTGGTGATGTCCATTTCGTAAAGCGAGCCATTGCCCTCGCCGAACGGAAAGATGCCCTCCACGGCAATTCCGCGCAGCGTCAGGTCTTCCGCCAGTTGCGCATCGTCAACAGCAAGCGGCGGCAGGTAGGCGCGAAGCCATTTAGTAAGAACCTTCATGCGAACTGCCCCAGAAACCGCATATCCCCGGCGAAAAACTGCCCGATCTCGCTGATCCCATACTTCATCATCGCGATCCGCTCTACGCCCATACCGAACGCAAACCCCGAAATCTGTTTCGCGTCATAGGCCGGCTGCTTTTGTGCCGCGAAAGCAAACACTGCGGGGTCCACCATGCCGCAGCCCAGCAGCTCAATCCATCCTGACTGCTTACACTTGCGGCAGCCCTTGCCGCCACAAAAGATGCAGCTGATCTGCACGTCGGCGCTCGGCTCAGTGAACGGGAAGAACGACGGGAAGAACCGCGTCTTCACCGCCGACCCGAACAGCGCCTTCATCGCATGGTCCAGCGTGCCCTTCAAATCGCTGAACGTTATGTTGCGATCCACACAGAGCCCTTCAACCTGATGGAAGATCGGCGAGTGCGTGGCGTCGGCCGCGTCGTTGCGGTGCACCTTGCCCGGAATGACGATGCGCACCGGCGGCGGCATAAGTTCCATCGTCCGCATTTGCACCGGAGAGGTGTGGGTGCGCAAGAGCAATCGGTCGCGCACCGGTCTGCGTTCCTGGTCCGCCACTACGAGAGTGTCCTGCGTATCGCGCGCCGGATGCCCGTGCGGAAAATTCATGCTCTCGAAGTTGTAGTAGTCGGTCTCAACCTCCGGTCCCACGCCCACCGAATAGCCCAGCGCCGCGAACACCGCGACAATCTCATTCATCGTCCGGGTAATCGGATGTTCGGCGCCTGTCAGCCGCCGCGATCCCGGCAGCGTAACGTCGATGGCCTCTGCTTTGAGCGATGCATCGGTCGGGCCCGCACCCGATCCATCCGCCTCGAGTTTCTCCACGAGGTCTTTGAGCGTTTTGAAGCGCAGGCCTACCGCCTTTTTTGCAGCCGCGGGCGCAGCTTTCAACCAACGATCGGAAACTTCGTTAAGCCGCCCCTGCTTGCGTCCCAGCCATTTCAGCCGGAAAGCCTCGCCTTCGAGCGCCGCGGCGTCTTCGCGCGCCTCTCGCTCGAGCACGGCAAACGCCTGGTCCAGCGCGGCATCGTTAAACTCCGGCAGATTGGGTGTTAAATCGTTCGTCATGCGTAAACAGCAGGATAAAGCATTGCATCAAGCCAATGCCCGCCCAGGGCCTCCGTCGCTGCGGTCGTACACGCGCCAAGAAAGACCCCGTATCCACTGCAAAGGCGGGAAATTAGGATTCGAAACCGAGTCTTTACGCCATGATTGCATCGAGCAGCAGCTCTCTTATTCGCCCGTGGAGGAATCAATCGCCTTATTCGCGCCTGTTCGGCCAAAAGACCTCATTTTGCCAGCACGGATCAACCGATTCCGGCGTGATCTCCACTGCAGAAATGCCGGGGAATCTGCCCGCTGTCGCGACCCAGCCTCAACTCCGACCCCAATAGCATGAGCTGTCCCCCACCGAATTCGCGCACTGCGGCCCTTTCCCAGCTGCCGAGCCAAATATGACAAAATTCCCAGCCTCCTTGTGCGTTCCGGCGCGGTTACATTATGATTACGGAGTCGGAATTACTGCGACGGTCGAAGAAAATCTTAGATGACGGGAAAGATTGCACTTAGGTCGTGTCTGGCATCGCATTCCACTTCGCTCGACACCTCGCTAAAATCCCCGTCTATATGAGAAGTAGATCGACAATTCGGGCAGCATGAATGACGAGGATATCGCTCATTCCATTCATCGGCCCGATAGGGTGCGTAGATCACGTTTGTGATCGGGAGGAAAAGTATGCGGCCGGAACAATGGGAAATCTTTAAGAAAGCGGTGCGGCGAGAGAAGCTCGATAAGATCCCGATGGCGCTCATCGTCGATAGCCCGTGGATTCCCGGATACCTGGGGATCAAACACTTGGACTATTTCCTCGATCCCGAACTCTGGTTTCAGTCGAATCTGAAAATCTTGCAGGAGTTCCCAGACGTTATCTTCATCCCTTCGTGGTGGATGGAGTACGGCATGGCGGCTGAGCCCTCGATTCTCGGATCCAAAATCAAGTTCTGGCAGGACAACACGCCCAGCGAATACCACACCCTCTATCGCCTCGAAGACATCGATAACTTCCCCGAGTACGAGGTAGAAGCCGACGGGTTTGCGGGCCTCACCCTGCATCGGATCGAAATGGCGCGGCAGCGAATTCTCGATGCCGGGTACATTCTTCCCATGGTCACTTCGCGCGGTCCCATGTGCACCGCCGGATTTGTCCGCGGGACCACAGAATTTATGATCGACCTGGTCGAAAATCCCAAGGGCGCCCATAAGCTCCTTGACCTTTGCACGCGCGTGATTATCGACTGGCTCAAGGCGCAGCAGAAAGTCATGGGCGATACCGTCGAAAGCATCTTCATCCTCGACGACATCGTGGGCTTCGTGAACGAAGAGCATTACCTGGAATTTGGGCATCCTTACCTGAAACGAATCTGCGATGCGTTTCCCAAAGATTGGGTCAAGCTCTATCACAACGATGCCGAGGTGGATGCGTGCCTCGACCACCTGCCCGACACCGGATTCAACGTGCTCAACTGGGGCAAGCAGCGGCACATTACTGAAGTCAAGCGGCGCATCGGGGACCGGATGTGCCTCATGGGTAACGTGAATCCGCTGGAGGTTGCCGTTCGAGGAACTCCTGAGGAAGTGAAAGACGAGACCCTGGAGGTTCTGGAGGGTTCGGGCGGCGAAGGTATCATTCTCTCCGTCGGGGGCGGCACCAGTCCCGGCATGCCTCGCGAAAATATCCTGGCCATGCTCGAGGCACTTAACGAATTCAACGCTAAACGCGCTGCAGGTGCGGTTGCTAGCGCTCGCTGAGGAAACCATTCGATGCCCGATTACGCCTTGATGAATCAGCACCTGTACGAAGGCAACGCCGATCAGGTTGGCAAGTTGACTGAGGCGGCCCTTGCCGAAGGCCGCTCAGCGCAGGAAGTGCTCACGGAAGGGCTCATCGCAGGCATGAGCGTGGTCGGCGAAGACTTCAAGCACAACGTTCTTTATGTGCCGGAAGTTTTGATTTCGGCGCGAGCCATGAAGGCCGGGATGGCCGTGCTCAAGCCCCTGCTCACATCGAAAGACAGCGGCATCAAGCCCAAGGGTGTTCTGCTGATGGGCACGGTTCGCGGCGATTTGCACGATATTGGCAAAAACCTCGTCGGCATGATGGCCGAAGGCGCAGGTTTTGAGGTCCATGATATTGGTGTGGATCAGAGCCTGGAGAAGTTTATGGCCGCCGCCGACAAATGCAAGCCTAACATCGTCGGCATGAGCGCATTGCTGACCACGACCATGATGTACATGAAGACCGTGATTGAAGGCTTCCATCAGGCAGGCCGTTCGGAGATCAAGATGGCGATAGGCGGCGCTCCCATCAGCCAGATGTTTGCCGATGAGATTGGCGCCGATGGATACGGCGCCAATGCCTCAGCGGCGGTGGATTTATTCCTGCGGCTGGCAGGACAGGCGTAAACCAGATGACGACCTACAAAGTTCTCTATTGGCAGGAAATTCCCACGCAGATTAAAGCTGACGATGGGACCGACGATGTGACCGTGATGCTCGACGGGCGATTCATGGAGCAAATCGATCGACTCGCGGCCATGCGTGGATTGCAGGCTGCCGACGACTACCTGGCGCAATGGAAGTGGAGCGATGAGGAAGAGCGCGAAGGCTCCGCGCAGGATGTCGCGGACGCGCTCAAAGCGGAGCTCGAAGCCAAGGGCTGGTAGGCACTGGCATTTTGTCTCTGACGTGTGCGCTGTTGTTGTCATTGTCATCCTGAGCGGAGTCCCGCTTTAGCGGGACGGAGTCGAAGGATCTGCGGTTGCTTTTCAACGAGCTTCAGATTCATGATGCCGGAAATTTCTCACCATGCCCGTCACGCTCACCATTAACGGACAAACCACCGAGGCCGACCCCGGACTCTCTCTGTTTGACCAGGCCGAAGCCATGGGCATCGATGTTCCCACCTCGTGCCGCAAGCAAGGCAAATGCAAAGAATGCATGGTCGAGGTGGTCGAAGGGGCCAGCGCGCTCTCTCCGATGACCGAGGCCGAGCGTCATCTCAAGGGCAATTTTCGCCTCTCCTGCCAGACATTTGTCACGGGAGCAAGCGGCGCCCCGAACCAAATCGTTCGTTGCCACACCATGCGCCGCGGCCACATGCGCATCGAGCGCCAGGCCTACGGTCTCCCGGCAAGCGGACAGGCACTCGCGCTCGATCCCGCCGTTACCCGCGACGGCGACCGCATTCTGATCGACGGCGTTGAAGTCGATCGCTCGACGGGTCCTATTCACGGCCTCGCAATGGACCTTGGGACCACGACAGTTGTGGTTCGCCTGCTCGACCTCGAAAGCGGCGAGCTGATTGCCGACACCTCCTTCGAAAATCCGCAGCGTTTTGGCGGCTCGGAGATCATGTCGCGCATCGCCTACGACACCAGCCATCCTGGCCGTCTGCTGATGCGAACGTTGGCGGGTTATCTCAGCCACGCCATCGATAAGTTTCCTGTCGACCCGAAGACCATCTACGAGATGGTCGTGGTCGGCAACTCCACCATGCGCGATCTTTTCTTCCGGCAAAACGTCTATTCCATCGGGCAAACGCCCTATCGCTCGATCACGGAAATTGAATTGGAAGAGGGCAAGCGCAACACGACCAGCCTCGTCGAATCCGGCCTGCGCAGCCTTTTGCCCATTCATCCCAGGGCTCGCGTCTACGGCGCGCCCATCATCAGCGGCCACGTCGGCGCCGACGCCGCCGCCTGCATGTTGGCTGCCGATCTGGCGCATGAAGAGCGGCTGATCGCGATCATGGATATTGGCACGAACACCGAGTTGGTGGTAGGAAACAAGGATCGAATTCTTGCCGCGTCTTGCCCGGCGGGACCGGCCTTTGAAGGCGGAGCCATTGCCTGCGGTATGCCCGCCCTTGACGGCGCCGTTGAAGAAGTCGCTATCGATGAAGAAGGTAAATTCCACCTTCGCACCATCGGCGACGTCAAGCCCGAAGGAATCTGCGGTTCCGGTCTCGTCGACCTGCTGAGCGAGTTGCTCCGCACGGGCCGCATGAATGAGCGAGGCCGTTTTGAAGACGAACTGCATCGCATCGATCTTTGCCAGGGCGCGAATGGCAGCGTTTATCTTCTCGAAAGCGACGTGAATGAATTGGCGCAGGCCAAGGGCGCCAACGTCGCCGGCCTGCATGTCGTCTTCAACACGTATGGCATCGAATTCGACGACATCGACGTCTTCTATCTCGCCGGCGGATTCGGACGCCATCTGAACGTCGAAGCCTCGAAACGCATCGGGCTCGTGCCAAGCCTCGCACCGGAAAAGTTCGTCAGGGCTGGGAACCTGGCGATTGAAGGGGCGACCATCGCGTTGCTTTCGAAGACGAAGCGGCGGGAGTTGGAGGCACTGGTAAAAACCGTGCATCATTGCCGGTTGGAAACGCACCCCAACTTCTTCGATTTCTTCGTCGAGGGTTGCCAGTTTAAAGCCGTGGAGTCGATCTCATGCGCCCAGTAGCCGAATCGATCGAGATCGCGGACACGCTCCCGGTGGTGGACGTGCCGCCTCAGGAATATACGCGGCTGCTGGGCTACCCCCGAGACTGGGTTCTCGATGGGCGCGCCAAAGAGCTGGCGGATTGGGCGCGCGACTGGTATGCCCGGCATGGCCGTCCATGGCTCTATGCGCGGCAAGCCGAGAGTTTCGAGTTTCAGGCCGGTGCAGCCGGAGCCGATACGATTCGAATCGACGACGCAATCTTCAACAGCAAGCGTTTGCACACCGCGTTCAATCAGGCCGGCGCGCATAGTGCGATCCTGGTTGCCGTGGGCGCCGGACCGGAGGCCGAGGAAGAGGCGCGGCGGCTTTGGAAGGAAGAGAAGCCTGACGAGTATTTCTTTCTCGAGATGTATGCTTCCGCGGTAGTTGAGCAGCTGACCACATTCGCCGGAGCCCGTCTTTGCGATTGGGCGGAGCAGCGTGGAATGGCCGTGCTTCCTCACTCCAGTCCCGGCTATCCGGATTGGGACGTCGCCGAGCAGCCGCGTCTTCTCCAATTAATTCGCCAGACGCGAAGCAAGCAGTTCCCTTCCCGCGTTGACGCGTTTGACTCCGGCATGTTGCGCCCCAAAAAGACGCAGCTGGCCGTCTTCGGCCTGACGCATCACAGAGAGCGCCTGCAACGGCTCACCAGCCTTGTCCCGTGCGAGAGCTGTTCGTTCGGGCCTTGCCAATACAGGCGCGCGCCGTACAAACGCGCACCGCGGACGACCACCGAGCCCCTGCCGGCTGCAACTGTACTCGATGCCGATGCCGAATACACAGTCAATCGCAAGGCCTTGCAGCGGTGGTCTGAGGAGCGCCTTGTGATCGAGCCCGGTCCCGACGGCTCGATTGATGTCACATTCCGCTATGACGGAACCACTTGCACGAACATGGGCCGTGCTCTGGCGTTCATCTACAAAGTCAAATTAGGTCCGCGCGCCGAGGAGTATCCGATTCTCGACGAGCGCTGCGGCCCCGCTCAGGATGACACCGGCCATGAGTCGATGTGCAAATTTGTTGAGGATCCCGATCGCCTGATGTCCGCCATCGAGAGCGAAAAGCCGCTGCTCGGCCGACCCCTCAACTCAGTCCTCGCCTGGCGGCGCGAGCCGAGCGGCGCGGGCTGCTACTGCGAGTTGCAAAGTCGCAATCATAAATGGGGCCTGGTTCTCGAAACCATCCACTACGCTCTGGTACAAAAGGAATTGAGCGGAGAGTCGGAAATCTCATGAAAAAGCTTTTGCACGAAATGATTCTCGAGAGGCCTTTGCTCGGCGACGGGGCGATGGGCACGCAGTTAATGATTGCCGGCCTGGAACAAGGCAACTGCGGCGAAGCATGGAACCTTACGCATCCGGAGCGCGTGCTCGCCATCCAGCGCCGCTATGCCGAAGCGGGGTCCGACTGCATCATCACCAATACATTTGGCGGATCGCGCATCATGCTCAACCGGCATGGCGAATCGGAGCATGTTCCTGAAATCAACAAAGCCAGCGTGGAGATTGCTCGCCAGGCATTCGGAACCAAGCCGGGATATGTGATCGGTGACATGGGTCCCTTCGGCGGCT
Source organism: Occallatibacter sp. (assembly GCA_036489735.1). GTDB lineage: Bacteria > Acidobacteriota > Terriglobia > Terriglobales > Acidobacteriaceae > Telmatobacter. The sequence continues at coordinate 43,971 of DASXFF010000155.1, forward strand.
TACTCGAGCCTTTTGGTGAGTTCACCGTAGCCCAGGTTCAAAGCGCCTTTGAAGAGCAGGCCGCCGCATTGGTCGCAGGCGGAGCCGATGCCGTCATCGTGGAAACACAGACCTCGCTCGAAGAGCTCGAGATCGGCATTGAGGCGGCAAAAAAAGCCGGAGCCAAGTGCATCATCGGATCTATGGCCTACGACGTTACGCTCGATGGCTCCACATTCCGCACCATGATGGGAATTGAGCCGGAACGCGCCGCCGAATTCATGGAAGAACACGGCGCGCACATCGTGGCCCTCAACTGCGGCACGGGCATGGACATGCCGCACGCGCTGCTGGCCGTGGAGCGCTACAAGAGTGCCACGAGTTTACCGGTGATGGTGCAGCCCAATGCGGGAAAACCGCGCCTCGTAAACATGAAGATTCTCTATGACGAAACGCCGGACCAGATGGTCAAGGGAGTGCTCCCGCTGCTCGAGGCCGGCGCCAATATCATTGGCGCTTGCTGCGGCAGCACGCCCGATCACATCCGCGAGTTTAGAAAAGTTATCGATGCTTTTCTTGAGCAAAAAGGAATTGAACCCCTGGGGGCGCAACGTGAAAGTCAAACTTTGTGATGTAAACGTGGAAGCAGAAAACAAGCTTCCCCCGAAATCTGAAGATAAATCCGGCATCGGCGTTCACTACATCGACGCCTACATCAAGCCGCTGAACGTCAAGCTCGAAGATGGCACTCCGGTGCGCTGCAAGCGTCGCGGATTGAAGATCACCCTTTCCGCGGGCGCGAAAAACGGCGAAGGCCTGATGCGTCGCCTCGATGTGAGCCCCGACCCCGTTGTTATGCTGAGGGCCGCGCTCGATGAAGCGGCCAAAGCTGCCGGCGTCGAGCTCACGGTCGAAGACGGCGCGGTCTTTCTGGGTCTTTGAGCGTCCTCGGGCTCCTGCTCCCCCAAATGCCGTCGATGGTCGCCGCGAGCCGACGTCATAAAACCTTGCCTGGAATTCGTTCCAAATCTAAACGACCACCAAATGGGACGAACCCTCCACCCGCCGGAGTTCGTGCAACTTTCCGCCGGGATGGCTCGTCTGTGCAAAAGCGCGCCTGCGCGCGTCGCGCGCTGATCTGCGTCTCATTGAACTCCGATTGCAAGTGCTCTCTGAATTCAAGCGGCGGCTCCGCACAAAAGTCGATCTCGGGAACGCTGCTCCGCAACGCAACAAGGTGACCCGCGCATCCCGTCCATGAGTTCAGTTATGAGAAAATGTCCCTATCAAACCGAGCGTTCGTAACAAGACCTGGGAAAAGAAGAAGGCGATGGACCAACCTCTTTTTGTTTCAAATTCTGACCTTGGGCATCCGCCCTCAGACTCAACAAAAAAACGGCGTCATATATGGATCTGGGTGATCATTCTGCTGCTGTTTGCCCTCCTGATTGTCTGGGTATACAGGCAGAAGAGCTCAGCGCCCGCGGGTCCGGGAGGTGGACGCGGCGGTGCCATGGGCGGAGCCGTTCCGGTCACCACCGCGACCGCATCCAAAGGCAGCATCGGCATCTATCTTCAAGCGATTGGGACGGTCACGCCCACCTACACTGATTCGATCACAGCGCAGGTCACAGGCGTCATCACCGCTGTCCACTACCGCGAAGGACAGGATATTCGCAAGGGCGACGCGCTGATCGATATCGATTCCCGGCCTTATGAGGCGCAGCTGACCCAGGCCAAAGGCGCGCTCGATCGCGATCAAAACCTCCTGGCCGAAGCGCAGATGGATCTGACGCGCTACCAGGATGCATGGTCCAAGAACGCCATTCCACGCCAGACGCTCGAAGATCAGGAAAAATTGGTTCTGCAGGATAATGGCACGGTGCAGAACGACCAGGGCACCGTCCAATACGACGAGGTGCAGGTCGGATTCTGTCACATCGTTTCACCCATCGACGGGCGCGTTGGATTGCGCCTTGTCGATCCCGGCAATCTGGTCACGGCCAATTCCAGCACCCCGCTTGTCGTGGTCACGCAGGTTCATCCCATTACCGTGATCTTCACCCTCGCTGAAGATAGTTTGCCCGAGGTTTCGAAACAGGCGCACGCCGGCAAAGCGCTCGAAGTCGACGCCTATGACCGCACCCAGCAGACGCTCCTTGCCAAAGGTAAGTTGATCACCATCGACAATCAGATCGACACCGTCACCGGGACCGTAAAGCTGCGCGCCCAATTCGACAACTCAAACGGCATGCTCTTTCCCAATCAATTCGTCAATACCCGCCTGCTAGTCAAGACGCTCGACAACCAGACGCTTATTCCTTCTTCGGCGATTCAGCACAACGGCTCGGTGGACTACGTTTATCTGATCCAAAACAAAAAGGCCGTCATCCGGAATATAAAGTCGGGAATCTCAGACAATGGAAACACCGCGGTCACAGGCATCAATCCCGGTGATGTAGTAGCCGACAGCAGCTTCCAGAAGTTGGTCAACGGGTCGGCCGTCACCATCTCCAAGGTCGCAATTCCGGCCACATCCTCCGACACCACTGAGGCCGCTCCATGAGCCCATCTCGGCCATTCATTCTGCGGCCGGTTGCTACCTCGCTGCTGATGGCCGCAATTCTCCTGGCTGGGCTGGTCGCTTTTTTCCAGCTGCCCGTCTCTGCGCTGCCGGAGGTTGACTACCCGACCATTCAGGTCGTCACCTTTTATCCCGGAGCCAGCCCGGATGTAGTTGCGACCACCATCACCGCGCCTCTCGAGCGCCAGTTCGGCGAGATGCAGGGCCTCAGCCAGATGACTTCGACCAGCGCCGGCGGCGTTTCGGTCATCGTGCTTCAGTTCAGCCTTTCGCTGTCCCTCGACGTCGGCGAGGAGGAAGTGCAGTCTGCCATCAACGGCGGACAGACATTTCTGCCCTCCGATCTACCGGTCCCGCCGGTGTACACCAAGACCAATCCGGCAGACGCTCCCGTCCTCACCCTGGCCATTACCTCCGACACCATGCCGCTCTCCCAAGTGGAGGACATGGTCGACACGCGGCTGGCGCCCAAGCTCTCGCAGCTGGCCGGAGTCGGTTTGGTCAGCATCAGCGGCGGACAAAAGCCCGCCGTCCGCATCCAGGTCAACCCGGTCGCCTTGTCCGCGTACGGTTTGAACATGGAGGACATGCGCACGGCCCTGACCCAGGCCAGCGTCAACTCCGCCAAGGGCAACTTCGACGGCCCGCGCCAGGACTACCAGATCGACGCCAATGACCAGATCACCAGCGCCGACGACTACAAGAATGTGGTGGTCTCATACAGCAATGGCGCGCCCATCTTCGTCAAGGATGTCGCCAATGTCGTGAATGGTGTAGAGAATACCAAGCAGGCCGCGTGGATGAATCTGACGCCCGCTGTCATTCTCAATATCCAGCGGCAACCCGGCGCCAACACCATTTCTGTCGTTAATTCTATTGAGAAGGTCCTTCCCCAGCTCAAAGCCGACCTTCCCGCCGGCATCGACGTCACCACTCTCACTGACATGACCACCAGTATTAATGCGTCCGTGGACGATGCGGCGTTCGAACTGCTGCTGGTGCTGGTGCTGGTCGTGATGGTGATCTTCCTGTTCCTGCGCAACTGGCGCGCCACCATCATTCCAACCGTGGCCATGCCGCTCTCGATCATCGGCACTTTCGGCGCCATGTATCTTCTCGGCTATTCACTGGACAACTTATCGTTGATGTCGCTCATTATCGCCACCGGGTTTGTGGTCGACGACGCCATCGTGATGATCGAGAACATCACCCGTTTCCTTGAAGAAGGCATGCCGCCCCTTGAGGCCGCGCTTACCGGTGCCGGCCAGATCGGGTTCACGATTGTTTCGCTGACTGTTTCGCTCATTGCCGTGCTCATCCCGCTGCTCTTTATGGGCGATGTCGTAGGCCGCCTCTTCCGGGAGTTCGCCATGACGCTGGCCGTCACCATCGTCATCTCGGCGGTGGTTTCGCTCACCCTCACGCCCATGATGTGCTCGCGCATCCTGCGCCACGATCCCAAGCACCAGGAGGGCCGCTTCTATCAGGCGTCGGAGCGCGTCTTCAATAAGCTCATTGATTTTTACGGACGTACGCTGCGCGTGGTGCTGCGGTACCAGACCGTAACTCTCATGGTCGCAGTAGCCACGCTCATCCTGACGATCTTCCTTTACATCGTCATTCCCAAAGGATTTTTCCCGGTACAGGACACAGGGGTGATTCAGGGCATCTCGCAGGCATCGCAATCCATTTCCTTCGATGCCATGAGCGAGAAGCAGCAGGAGCTGGCGCGCATCATCCTCAAGGACCCCGCCGTTGAAAGCCTGTCTTCGTTCATCGGCGCCGATGGCATCAACACCACGCTCAATAGCGGCCGTATCTCCATCAATCTCAAACCCATCAATCAGCGAGTCGGCGCTTCCGACGTCATCCGCCGGCTTCAGCAAAGCTTAGCCCAGGTGCATGGCATGCATCTATATATGCAACCTGTGCAGGACATTACGGTGGACGACCGCGTGAGCCGCACCCAGTATCAGTACACGCTTGAGGATCCCGACACCGGCGAATTGAGCGAATGGACCAATAAATTTGTGGCGGAACTGAAGAAAATGCCGGAACTGGAAGACGTCGCCACCGACCAGCAAACCGGAGCGCGCGCCATCCAGCTGTCGATCGATCGCGTGACTGCCTCCCGGCTGGGTATCGCGCCAACCACGGTCGACAATACCCTCTACGATGCCTACGGACAGCGCGAAATCTCGACGCTTTACACGCAGCTCAACCAGTATCACGTTGTGCTCGAGGCAGCTCCGCAGTGGCAGCAGGATCCCAAAAACCTCGGCGATCTTTATATTCAGTCCAGCGCTTCATCGAACGCCACGGGCGCGGGCGCAGCCACGTCCTTTTCTTCTTCGGCTTCCTCGTCGGCCGGATCGAATGCGCTTACGTCATCCGTGCGCTACACGCCGTCCTCGCAAGTCGTGACCGCGCCATCCACGGCTCTTTCCGGAAGCACAGTGGCTGGGGCCACCCCCAACATCAGCTCGTCCTCCGCCGGCAATAATGCCATTCCGCTCAGTGCCTTTACCGCCGTCACCGACACCACCGAGGCGCTTTCCATCAATCACCAGGGACAATTCCCTTCGGTCACCGTCTCCTTCAACCTCGCGCCCAATGCTTCATTGGGAACCGCCATCAGCGACATTGATAAGGTTGCCAAAAAACTTAGCTTCCCCGCAAGCCTTCAGTCCGGCTTTCAGGGCACCGCCGCTTCGTTCCAGAATTCGCTCTCCAATGAAGCGCTGCTGATTCTTGCCGCTCTCGTCACTGTCTACATTGTTCTCGGCGTTCTCTACGAGAGCTTCATTCATCCGGTCACTATTCTCTCCACGCTGCCTTCCGCCGGCGTCGGTGCGCTGCTTGCGCTCATGCTTTTCCGCCAGGATCTCAGCGTCGTGGGAATCATCGGCATCATTCTGCTCATCGGCATCGTGAAGAAGAACGGCATTCTGATCGTGGACTTCGCATTGGAGGCCGAACGCAAGCATGGCAAGGACTCAACTGAAGCCATCTACGAAGCCAGTTTGCTGCGCTTTCGCCCCATCATGATGACCACCATGGCCGCGCTGTTGGCCGGCATTCCGCTGGCCGCCGGAACCGGCCTGGGTTCTGAACTGCGCCGGCCGCTGGGCATTGTCATGGTCGGCGGTTTGCTGTTGAGCCAGTTGCTCACGCTTTACACCACACCGGTCATTTACATCTTCTTCGACCGCATCGCTGAACGCGTGAAGGGACGGCGGCTTTCGCGGTTGCCGGTGGAGTTTGAACCGCGGCCGGGTGCAGACAACGCATGAACCTCTCGGCTCCATTCATCCAGCGGCCGGTGGGCACTACGCTGCTCACCATCGCCGTCGGCATTGCCGGGGCAGTTTCGTTCGTGGTGTTGCCTGTGGCGCCATTGCCGCAGGTCGATTTTCCCACCATCAGCGTCTCCGCGGGCCTGCCCGGCGCCAGCGCGCAAATTATGGCGGCCTCGGTGGCCACGCCACTAGAGCGCCAGTTCAGCCACATTGCCGGCATCACTGAGATGACTTCGTCGAGTTCACTGGGCTCGACGAATGTCACGATGCAGTTCGACCTCAGCCGGAATATCGATGGCGCGGCCCGCGACGTGCAGGCCGCCATCAACGCCGCGCGCACCTATTTGCCCGCCAACCTGCCTTCCAATCCTTCCTACCGCAAGGTCAATCCCGCCGACGCGCCCATCATGATCGTCAGCCTGACCTCGGACAAGTATCCGGTCACCAAGCTCTATGACCTGGCCTCGACAATCCTCGAGCAAAAAGTCTCGCAAATTCAGGGAGTCGGGCAGGTATCCGTCGGTGGCGGCGCTACGCCTTCGGTTCGTGTCGAGGTCAATCCCACCAAACTGGAGAGCTTCGGCCTCACCCTCGGCAAAGTGCAATCAATTCTCAGCTTGCAGAACTCCCATGAGGCGCGGGGGCAACTCTCCAACGCCGGAATCAGTGAAGACATTCTCACCAACGATCAGATCTCCGAGGCGAAAGACTATGCGCCCTTGATCGTCGGTTATCACAACGGCGCCGCGGTCCGCCTTTCCGATGTCGCCGACGTCATTGACTCCACGCAAAATGTCCGCACCGGCGGGTACATCGACGGACAGCGCGGAGTGGTCCTGATCATCTTCCGCCAGCCCGGAGCCAACATTATTCAGACCGTGGACCGCGTAAAGGCGCAGTTGCCGTTTCTTGAGGCGGTCTTGCCGGCGGGAATCAAGACCACTGTCGATATGGATCGGACCACGACGATTCGCGCTTCGGTTTTCACCGTCGAGAAAACGCTCATCGGATCGGTGTGCCTGGTCATCCTGGTGGTTTTTATCTTCCTGCGCAGTCCGCGCGCCACGCTGATTCCCTTCGTCGCCGTACCGGTGTCCCTGGTCGGAACTTTCTCCGTCATGTATCTGCTCGGCTATTCCCTCGATAACCTTTCGCTGATGGCGCTGACCATCGCCACGGGATTCGTTGTCGACGACGCCATCGTGGTCATGGAGAATATCACCCGTCATCTCGAAGCCGGCATGGAGCCGGTGGCCGCGGCCCTGCAAGGTGCCAAGGAGATCGGGTTCACGGTCTTCTCCATCAGCATGTCGCTCATCGCCGTCTTCATTCCCATCCTCATGATGGGCGGAATCATCGGGCGCCTCTTCCGCGAATTCGCGGTCACGCTCTCCACCGCCATCCTCATATCCATGGTCATCTCGCTCACCACCACTCCCAGCATGTGCGCGCATGTCCTCAAAGCGCACAAAGAAGGCGAGAAGCACAATTTCCTCTACCGCGCCAGCGAAAAGTCCTTCAACAGCATGCTTTGGATGTACAGGAAATCGCTGGAATGGGCGCTGGATAATGCGGTCCTGGTTTTGATTGTGCTTTTGCTGACCATCGGACTGAATTTTCTCGTGATCTTCAAGATTCCCAAGGGCATCTTCCCGCAGCAGGACACCGGGGCGATCGTGGGCGGCGTAAGGGGGCCGCAGGATGCTTCGTTCCCCTTCATGAATTTTTCCATCGTATCGCTGGTCAATGTGGTCAAGGCCGATCCTGCCGTGGCTCACGTTCTGGCTTACACCGGTGGCGGCAACGGCGGCTTTATGTACGTTCCCCTTAAGCCCCTGGGTAACAGTTGCAAAGAGGGCCCCAAGTGCGACGTGCGGCAAACCTCGGCCATGAACGTCATCAACCGGCTCCGGCCTAAAATGAATCGCCTCCCCGTCGCCACAGCAATTCTGCAGGCGGCGCAGGATCTGCGCATCGGAGGACGCCAATCGAACGCTCAGTACCAATATACGATTCAGTCCGATAACATCGAGGACCTTGCGCACTGGGGCCCCATTCTTCTCCAACACATGCAGAAGCTTCCCGACTTGCAGGACGTGGACTCCGACCAGCAAAACGGCGGCCTGCAGGAAATGCTCGACTACGATCGGGTGACCGCTGCCCGGATGGGCCAGACCCCGCAGTCGCTCGACAGCTCGCTCTACAGCGCCTTTGGCCAGTCTGAAGTCTCGGTCATCTACACGCAGCTCAACCAGTATTACGTGGTCATGGAAGTGGCGCCGCAATACTGGCAGGATCCATCGGGACTGAATAACATTTACTTCGCGCCACCCGGCGGCTCCTCCTCAAGAGCCGGCATTAACGCTGTTTCGCCATTGTTTTCCACACTGAAGGCCAGCACCAACACCACGCCGCTGCAGGTTGCTCACACCGGGCTTTTCCCCTCGGTCACCGTTTCCTTCAACATGAAAAACGGCGCCTCGCTCAGCGATGCCACACGCGAAGTGTCGCAGATGGAGGCGCAATTGGGAACGCCCGGTACCGTACGGGGATTCTTCGCCGGCATGGCCCAGGCTTACCAGCAATCGCTCTCCAGCGAGCTCGTTTTGTCGATCACCGCGCTGCTGTCGGTATTCATTGTGCTCGGCATTCTCTATGAAAGCCTGGTTCACCCGCTCACCATTATTTCCACCCTGCCTTCGGCCAGCGTTGGCGCAATGCTCGCCCTCATGCTGTTCCACATCGATCTGAACATGATCTCGATCATCGGAATCATCTTGCTGATCGGCATCGTCAAAAAGAACGCCATCATGATGATCGATTTCGCGCTCCAGGCTGAGCGGCAGGGCGGCAAAACCACGCGCGAGGCGATCTTTGAAGCCTGCATGCTGCGCTTCCGGCCCATCATGATGACGACGATGTGCGCCATCTGCGGAGCCTTGCCGCTGGCGTTTGGAACCGGCACCGGCTCGGAGCTTCGTCAACCCCTCGGCATTACCATCGTGGGCGGCCTGCTTTTGAGCCAGGTACTCACGCTCTACACCACCCCTGTGATCTACCTCCAGATGGACCGTCTTCGCCTGCGCGCGCTGGGCCGCACACATGACGTGCTACCGGCTGCCGCCCAAGAAGCGGTGTAGTGAAGGATATTGACCATGATTGAAGTAAGAAATCGAATTCTTGCCTTATGCACCGCCGGCACTCTTGGGCTTTTCGTGCTACTGACCGGGTGCCGCGTAGGCCCTCCATATCACGCTCCGGCACCACCGTCTGTCACGGCGCCCAATTACAAGGAGTCCACCGTCAATTTTCAAGACACAGGCGGCTGGAAGGTGGCCAATCCTTCTGACGCGATGATCCGGGGCAATTGGTGGGAAGTTTTCGGCGATCCGGAGCTCAACGACCTCGAACAACAGCTCAATATCAACAACGAGAATCTGAAGGAATATTTCCAGAATTACATGGCGGCCCGCGCTCAAATTGCCGAGGCGCGCTCGCTGTATTGGCCGACGCTCACCGCCAATCCCTCATGGAGCCGTTCAAAGAGTTCCGGCTCACTGAGTAACTCCACGGTGGCGAATGCCGGAAAGCAGTCCACGGTCTGGAATGCGCCCCTCGAGGCGTCATGGACACCCGATTTCTTTGGCAAGATTCGCAACGAGGTCCACGCCGCGCAATATGCAGCCCAGGTCAGCGCCGCCGATCTCCAGACCGAAAAGCTCACGGAACAGGCCAGCCTCGCCGAGTATTTCTTTGAAATTCGTGGCCAGGACATGCTGCAGCAAATCCTGAATCAGACCGTCGCCGCGGATAAAAAGTCGCTCTCTTACAACCAGGCTCAGTACGACACCGGCATTGGCGACTACATCTCTGTTGCCGAAGCTAAAACCACGTTGGAAGCCGCCGAGGCCGCTGCCACAAACGTCGCTCTCCTGCGCGGTCAGTACGAGCACGCCATCGCGGTTTTGGTTGGCAAAGTGCCCACCGATTTTTCCATCCCCGTCAAGCCCATGCTCTTCGCTCCGCCCGCCATTCCCACCGGCGTTCCCTCTCAGCTTGCAGAACGCCGGCCCGATATCGCGTCGGCTGAGCGCACCCTCGCCGAGGCCAATGCCACCATCGGCATCGGCTACGGCGCGTTCTTTCCGCAAGTCACCATCAGTGCGGACGCAGGATTCCAAAGCTCGGCACTGACCAGCCTTTTCAATTGGCCAAGCCGCGTCTGGTCCATCGGTCCTTCGATCGCCGAAACCATCTTCGACGGATGGCTCTATCGCGCCGAGCTTCATCAATACGAGGCTCAGTACAACGCCGATGTCGCGACGTACCGGCAGACCGTCCTCACCGCCTTTCAGCAGGTCGAGGACTCGCTGGTTGCCACACGAACTTATTCGCAGCAGATTCTCCGCCAGCAGGACGCGGTGAAGGACGCGCAGGACTATCTCAACCTGGAACTGGTCCGCTACAACACCGGCGTCGATCCATATGTCGACGTCGTCGTTGCGCAAACCACGCTTCTCAACAACCAGGAGACTCTCAACGCCCTCCAGGTCGAAGAGATGACATCGACGGTCGAGCTGGTTCAGGCGTTAGGCGGTGGCTGGGACCGTTCGCAACTTCCCACGCCGGCGCAGACGGGCGCAAAAACCACCAACGCCGACTACAAAATGCAGCAATGAAGCGCAGAAGGAGCAGGTCCTTCAGACCCCGATACTTCTAGTTCTGTCGGAATTCAAAAGCCTGCGCGCTCCGCACTCACTGCGCCGATCGGTAGCAGATGTTCTCGCCATCCAGCCGGTACTCCGCGGAACAAACGTCGCCTCCGCAGATCATCGGGTCGCCGCCGTACAGTTGGCGGCGCGTGATCAACCCCAGCGTCCCGCAGCGCGGACACGACATCACGGCTACATACGGGTTCTGTGCCTGCCCGAGCTTGTTCTGATTCTCCAGAACAAAAATCGTTCCAGGGTCCATGCGTTCGGGGATCCACTCTTCCAGAAAACTCAAGTCGGGTGACATCGTTTCCTCCGGTTCTAGAGCGGTTTCACAATTCACAGTACACTTTGCAGCATTTTCGAAGGTGGCTTTTTTGATGAAAAAGCCACTTGGCAGTTTCGGCTCTGGTGTACGGCAATTGTGAAACCCCTGTAATGGATCCGAGCCCTGACTTCAGTTCGCGCGGCTCCGTTTTCCGTCGAAAAGCAGGCTGCGAAACACTTACCGGTGTTAGACGCGTTGGATCTAGCACAGTGTTGCCGGGCGAAGCGGCGAAGTCAATTCCAATCCTGTGCCGGGAGTAACAAACGGGATTCCCCCATTTCAGGGTTGTCGTCCGGGGCGAGGTCCCCGTAGCGAACGAGTCGAAGGACCGCCCTGTGTGAGCTCGCTCTTAGCGAACGAGCCGAACGGGGGCCTATTTACTCTCGCCCGACGCGCCCGCCGGCTTCACCGACGACCCACGCTCTATCGTGCCGCCTCCGTCGCCGCTGCCCCATGCGTACGCGCATACTCATCAATCGCTCGGTATGTCTCCTCGTTGCGCAAAATCGCTTCCACGTATTCACGCGTCTCTGTAAATGGGATCGACTCGACAAACTCGTCGATGCCCGAGTAAGGACCTGCGGACTGCCAGTCGGCGACGCGATAGTCGCCTGCGTTATATGCAGCCAGCGCGTACTCCTGCACGCCGCCAAAGCGGTCGAGCATCTCCCGCAAATACCGGGTACCCAGCCGGATGTTCATCGCCGGGTCCAGCAATTGAAAAGTCTGGAACGACGCGATCCCTTCTTCGTGCGCCATTTTCTTGCCCACAGCAGGCAAAAGCTGCATTAAACCCCACGCATTGGCGTGCGAAATCACCGACGGATCGAACTCCGATTCCTGCCGGATCAATGACGCCACCAGGTAAGGATCGAGATTATTCTTCGCTGACTCGGCCTGAATCGTATCCCACCACGGTTCGGGAAACAGGATTCGCCAATAGACCAGGGGGATCGACGCAATGGGCGCGGACGCGGAACCCGGCAGCGCACGCTTCAACGAGCGCACGGCGCGATAATACTCCCCGTACGACGAGTAAATTTGCGCTTCCGCAAGCGCGCTCCAGCCGGCGGAATCCGGATCCGCTTTGATCTCCTGCGCGATGAATTCATTCAGTCCGGCGTTGGCCAGCAGCCGCGCTTTGGCAAGGTGCGGGCTGTCCTCGGGGAATGTGTCGACCAGGTGCGGCAGCGGAACCGGCTGAAATCGATCCAGATCGGGATTGGACGCTGGCTCTGTCCCACCCAGCGCGGTCAGCCGCTTGCGCGCCATCTGCGCGTAAAAGAAATGCTGGTAGGCGTGGATGATCGCACGGTAATTGGCCGCAGCTGAAGCCGCGTTATGATCCTGAGTTTCGTCCAGCCGCCCCCGCCAGTACAACGCCGACACCGTTTCCACCGCCGACGGATAGGAACGAATCTGGTCGTCGAAGATTCGCGCAGCATCCTTGTACTGAGCAGACCGGTAGCTCAGCCATCCTGAGCGCCAGTGCGCGGCCGGCGCATTCTTGTCGCTCGGAAATCGCGCTGCCAAATCGCCGTAGTACTGGATCGCCGTGGGGTAATCGCGCTTGAGCAGATACATGTTTCCGCTCGAAAACAGCGCATCGGCAAGCCACGGGCTGTGCGGAAAGCGTGTCTCCATCTGCGCAACGATTTGCTTCTGCGTGTCGGTGTCGTCGCGTTGCCGAGCCAACTCCATCAGCAGATCGAGCCGGCGCGCGCCGTTCTCGTCCGCGGAATCGGGCAGGGCAGCAGCCTGGGCTTCGGTCAGCCGCTTCATCTTCAACTCGCAAGCAGCTTCTGAGATTCGGAAAGCGGCAACCGTAGCGGCATCGATGCCCGGCTCGCGCTCCAGAACCATATATTGTTCGGCCGCCTGATCGTAGCGCCCCGCGTTGTAGTATGCGTCCGCCAGCCCACGCAGATCGGCGATGGTCAACGAAGCCTCAGCGCCCGTCTCCGTCAGCTTGGCGCGCGCCGTCAACGCTTCCGGGCTCAGGGGATATTCGAGCAAGACACGTTTGAAGGTGGCTTCCGCCGCCTGCTGTTGGCCGAGCGCCTGTTCCACCTCGGCCTCCGCCAGTTGAAAGGCTGAACGGTTCGCCGCTCCAGACCCTGCGGCCGCGGCCAGAACCGCGCGCGCCTGGCTCAGCTTATTCATACCCAGCAGGATGTTCGCCTCAAGCTCGGGCACTTGAACATTAAAGATGCTCTCCGGGTACCGCTCGGTAAATCCGTGCAGGATGTTTTCGGCATCGGCATCGTTGCCGGCGGCGTGGCTGGCCTCTGCGTCCAGAAAATCGACGTAGTCCGCAAGCTCTCCGTCGGCACGGCGAGCCTGAGCCAAAACTTGCTCGGCTTCGGCGTCGCGTTTGTCCAGCAGGTAGGCGTGGCCCAACGCCAAATATGCCGCCGCGGCTGCATCGCCTGTGTGGCTGTGCGCGTAGGCCGTCACACCTGCGTAAGCCGCCGGGGTGCGAAGCGTTGCCAGTTGCTGAGCCATCGGTTGCAGCTCTTTTGAAGCGACAAAGGCCTGCCGGATGCGTGCTGTGCGCGCCAGCCGTGCCGCGCGGCTCGAGGTTTGCGATGGCGCACGATGCGACGGCCTGGTTCGCGATTGGTTCTTCTTTGCCGTTGACTTCGGCTTCGCGCTCGGGGCCTTGGCGCTGCCCGTTTCGGCCTTTGCATTTTTCGAAGCGTGCGCATTTGAAACCGGCTCTTTTGCTTTAGGAATTGTGGGTGCCGAAGACACTGGGGCGTCAGCGGGGGTCGATTGCGCCGGCGACGGCGGCGCCAAAATGCACGCGCTTGCCGCCAACGCTGCGAGCGCGAGCCAAGAGTTCAACGATCGGGGCAACAACCAGGCCATGATTCCACTTTATGCTGAATTGGACGCAAGCGAGCGTCGCGGGGAATCACTTGCGTAACCATCGCGGAGCAATGCGAGCCCGAGTCCCAATTTGGCTCCCCGCCGCCGCGTCCGTTACACTCTACTTTTGCCGGGCTTTTCTCGGCCCGCCTGCCGGTCGACGACATTCCCACCGGCGAGCCCTGATCCAATGCGCCAGCCTGCAACTTTTGCAGCATATTTCTGGAACTTCAAGCCATGTCGACCATCCAACCAATTGCGGGAACAGACGAGCAGCATCCCGATGTGGCGCTGGTCGCGCGGGTTCGCGGCGGCGACGTCGCCGCCTACGACACGCTGGTCCACAAATACGAGCGGCAAATCTTCAGGATTGCGCAGCACATTACGCAAAACCGGGAAGATGCTGAAGATGTAATGCAGGACGCGTTTCTCAAGGCATACGAGAAGCTCGACCAATTTCAAGGAAACTCGAAGTTCTACACATGGCTGGTGCGAATCGCGGTAAACGAGAGTCTGATGCGGCTGCGCAAGCGGCGCACCGGCAAGTTGGTCTCGATGGACGAGGACGTCCAGACCGACGAGGGCAGCGTTCCGCGCGACTTCGCCGACTGGGCTCCGAATCCGGAGCAAAACTACACACAGTCCGAGCTGGCGGAGATTCTCAAAAAGACAATTCAGGGGCTGCCGCAGGGCTTCCGCGTGGTCTTCGTGCTGCGCGACGTCGACGGTCTCTCCACCGAAGAAACCGCCGAGACGCTGGGACTGAGCGTTCCCGCCGTCAAATCGCGCCTGCTGCGGGCGCGCCTGCAACTGCGCGAGCGGCTCACACGCTACTTCGGGAGAAGAGCTCCGGCCATCGCTCAAGCGAACGCGGCGTCGGGCGGAGACGGAGCTGAAGCATGACCTGCACCGAATTCCTTCAGATCCTCGATGACGTGATTGACCAATCGATCGCCGCGGAGACGCGCGCGGAAATTGAGGCGCACCTCAAAAAGTGTGGCCATTGCGAAGTGGTCCTGAACACCACCCGCAAAACCATTGAGATCTTCCGCTGCCACGAAATCTACGAAGTCCCCGCTGAAGTCAGCCAGCGCCTGCACACCAAAATCATGGACCGCTGCAAGAAAGCCCGCTAAGACTCCAAGCGGTACAAGATCAATTTCACCAAGCAAAAGTCAGCCGTCAAATCCTGCTGTTAGCGGGCCCTGATCTCCGCTCTCAGGCCACCGATTGGTAAAGCGCATCCTGTGCGCAGTGACAATCGCGACCGGTTCCCCGGCAGTTACGCGTGCTGCCTGCATGACCGGCGCCCGATGGTTAAACCTTTTGTACCCAGGGCTCCGTCGCTTCGAACCCCGATGTTTAAAGGATCAGACGTGGGTGGTAACCAGCAAAAGGCGGCTTTGTTTACCAGAAAATCAACAGCTGATTCTGTGCGTTGCGAGTGCACTGGATTTGGTGCAACTTTTGCCAGCTCTAAAGAACTTACACGCCGAAGAGCGCCCGACCCCCCTCGAAAAAATTCATTTTTCAGTTTTTCTTCTTTCGGCCGGTTTTTTTCGTATCAGTTTTGTTCATGCGGGTTTTCTTCGCTAAGCCGGAGCCGGTTTTCTTCGCGCCGGTTTCTTCGTTTGAGTTTTCTTCGCATCGGTTAGCTTTGCGTTGCTGGAATATGTCCTGGATGGCCCGGAGCGAAGTGCACTGAGAGCGAGTTTGGCGGCGAAGAAGAGGCGCGCGGCGCGTTTATCGCCGACGACGTCCCACAAGTAAGCCTGGTTGACGCAGGCGATGTAGTCACAGATTTTCTTGTAGCCGGCAAGCGGCGGCATGGCGTCGAGGAAGGCGACGCCGGCCTGTTGCTTGGCGCGGTAGTCGCTATCCTTCTCGCCGAGTTCGGCGGATTCCCTGTCGTAGACGATGTGCCAGGCGCGAACGCAGAGCGCGACGGAACTGTTGTCGGAAAGGCGATCGGGCGCCTCCTCGGATTCGTCGTCATCGGAGTCGACCTGGTCGAGTTCGTTTTCTGCTTCGCGGATGGAAAGATATTGCGGTTCGACGTCGAAAGGTTTCTCGACGAGTTCAATAGCGGTGATGCCGGTGTTTGCGTTCATGCCTGTTCTCCAAAAATCGTTCTGTTATGAGAAAAACTCCATGCTTTAAGGTTAGCGATTTTCGCGAAATAATCGGCAAACTTGGTGAAAAAAGAGATTAGAGATAAGAGATAAGAGAAAAAGGAGTTAGGGGAGGCTGGCGGATTTATTTTCGATCGGAGGGCTTGACAGAAAAACAGCGGGGGGCGCGGGGGGATGATTCTGTCGCCCCTACGGGGCTAAGAGCCGGGTGGTGCGGCGTTCCCAGGACTGCCCCTTCGCCTTCGCTCATGGTTGTCCTGGGCTATTCTCCTGCGCTCCCTACGGGAGATGGTGAGACGGGATTTGTGCGATCGAATCTTTTACGTCGCCGCAACGGGCAAGCGTAGATGAGGGACCGTGGTATCCCACCCTAAACGCATGCGCGTTTAGGATGGGGCACCCGTTTTCGTGCGAGGTGGAGAGCGCGTGGATGAGGACCGTGGTATCCCGCCCAAGCGGAGCTTGGACGGGGCACCCTGAATCGAGGTGAGTTGAAAGCGAGAATGGCAAATGCAGGTCCTTCGACTCCCCTTCA
>DASXFF010000158.1:0-5042 GCA_036489735.1 Occallatibacter sp.
AAGCACAGCGTCTCCGGCATCAACGTGGGTTGCGATAACCCGATCGAAGGAGCCGAGGTTCGATTTCGTCCAAACGTTGCGCGCTGTCATTCCGGTGTCGTCGGCTAAGCCTACATCGGCTGAATTAAGTTTCACGTCGCGGGCGGCATTGGTCTTGTTGAGCAACAGAACAGCGCGCGTGCCCGGTTTGGCTAAAGGTTTCGACCAGACTTGCACGCCTTGCTCCGGCTCGGCAGCCTTTGTGGCCTGAAGGCCAAGCGCGTCCTGATCTATAGCGATCAGTTCCGGGTCTGTGAGCATGGCCAGGGTCTTCGATGAAAGCTTTGTCAGGTCTGCGCCAACGAGAAGCGGGGCACCTGAGATTGCCCATAGGCTCAAATGGGTTCGGTTCTGATTATCGCTCAAGCCGGGCATTCCCAGGACCATCATGTCCGGGTCGTTGTAGGCTCCGGTCTGCTGGGCCTGCGGATGGATGCCTGCATCGAAGTTGGCGAGCATCTTGTCGAAACCTGCCTTCCTGTCGCTGTGCTTCTCTCCAGCGACGATCGGTTCCACAATATCGCCGCTGGTGCGCCAAATGTCGGCGGAAACGCCGCCGATGTGTGCCGCCCAAGTCCAGGGACTTTGGTTTCCCCAATTACAAATGGAGAAGTAAAGGTGGTGGCCGGTGGCTTCTTCAGCGTGGTGAATGGCTCGGGCGATCTCAGTGTATTGCACGGCAGGATCAAGTTTCTCTTTATCCCCGCCGCACCAATCCACCTTCACATAATCGAATCCCCACTTAGCGAACTGAAGGAAGTCGTGCTCGTAATGCCCCTCACTACCGACGTTGCTATAAACAGGCCCCAGGTCCGGGTACATGCTACAGCCGTCGCGGCCCGCATCGGTGTAAATGCCCGCCCTGAGGCCGAGCGAGTGGATGAAACGAACGATGTTCGACATGTCGCCCGGCTTGTCGCTCGGGGATATCGCCGGCCAAGCCGTCTCGCTAACAATAAAGTCAGCCTTGGCATCGCGTTTTCCCAGCCACCAACCTTCATCGATATTGATATATTGATAGCCTGATTTCTGCATTCCGTTCGAGGCCATCGCTTTGGCCTGTTCCATGACGATCTGCGAGTTCACGGTATTGGAAAAGGAATTCCATGAAGACCACCCCATCGGCGGACGCGGAATAGGGCTGATTTGCGAGTTGGAAGAGGCGCGCGGTTGCGCCAGTATGCCCGGCGTCCAAGTGGCAAAAAATGCCATACCCAGGAATGCAATTCGTAGTTTGCTGGTCATGCTTACCTAAACCTTGAGAAAGGTTGATTGATCGTCAGAACGATATCAATGCTGGGAGTGAAAGTGTGACGAGGCGCGTGAACAGGATGGAGCATAGCAGAATATCTTTGCCAAAACAATGCACTTTCATGCATATAATTCAATTAACATGCGTAATATGACTCGGCAAGCAGAGCGAATCTTGAAGGTTCAGGAACTATTCTCCAAACAGGAGTTCGTGAACTTTGAGGAGCTGTCTGATCTGTTCTCGGCCTCGAAATCCAGCATCCGGCGCGACCTGATGGAGTTGGAGCGTCAGGGTGTATTGCGCCGCGTTCATGGAGGCGCAATCTCGCTCAAGACCCGCGATGAAGTGATGGACTTCAAGCGCCTGTCCGGCAGTTGCCAGGAAGAAAAGAGCCGCATCGGCAAGCTGGCCTCGACCCTCGTTCAAGAAGGCCAGACGCTCATCGTTGGCGGTGGCTCGACGACTGTGGAGATGGCGCTGAACTTGTTCGGAAGAAGCATCCAGGTGGTGACAAATTCCATCCCTATTGCGCAGGTTTTTTGGGACAGCAAGCATGTGGAGGTCACTCTGACCGGGGGATATTTATATCCTCGGTTGGGCGTTCAGCTTGGACCGATCTGCGAGCGGATGATCAATTCCGTCTCCGCCGACATCCTCATCATGGGCATCCGCGGCATCACGGCACACGGCATCAGCGACTCCAACAGCCTGATCGTCGAATCGCTGCGCGCGATGATCAGGTCGGCGCAAAAAGTGGTGCTGGTCGCCGACCACACCAAATTCGGACATAGCGCGATGATCGAGGTAGAAAGCCTGGACAACATCGATCTCGTCGTCTCTGACACCGGGCTGAGCGTGGAATATCAGCAGATGCTCAAGGATCACGGCGTCGAGTGCATGCTTGCCTAATGAATCGGCTGAGTGGGGTTCGGCCATGATGTTGGCAGCGAAGCAAGCGGGGTTTGCGCGCACAACATGGATGCGATCGCGGCCATCGACAGCAGGGCTAAATTCGATTTGAGGGTCTATATCGTTTTCGATCGTCGGTCATTCCATTCCGTCCGCCGATGAGGTCGAGAAACCGCTTTCGATTTCGACCAGGCTGACTCCCAGCACTGCGCGCGCGATACGATCCAAGTGAGTTTCGTCGCCCTCGAGATGAATGGTTCGCTGCACATGCTGGAGCGATTCGTTGGGCGCCAGCGACGCTGCTGGAGAAGACGACTCCAGTTCATAAAAATGGCCCAGTCCTGGCTGGCCCTCGGCTGTCGGCCCGTCGTTGTACGCGTTCGACACGTCTCCGGCAAAGGGCTTCTTCTGGATCTCCCAGAGAGAGTTCACGTAGTTCAAGTTGCCCGCATGCGTGGTGTACTGGACGATTGTCAGCACGTGATTTTTCGCGTCATAGCTGCCGATGACGCCTTTGGCTCGCAGGGGATTGATGCCCACTTTGGCCCGGTATTTGGCGTCCGCTCGAAAGTAGATCACCCCGTCATGAACTGCCAACCGGTCCGGGGGCACTGTGCCGAAGTAGTTGGAAGTCACCTTTGTTCCCAGCTCCGTTTCAGCGCCCTGCCGGATGGGAATCACGATCGTAGAGTCGGGGCTGGCCTCATATTGGCCGAGAATCCAGATGGAGAGCAATCCGGTCTCTTTGGTCCACGGCTGGCTGCCGACATTGGTTAGTTTATTTTGTGACTCGAAACCAACTACGCGGACCCCGTGTTCCGATGGAGTTTTCAACGCGGCCCAGACGTCTTCAGTGGAGAGCAGTTGCACGGTGCGGTCGATTTTGACTGGAAAGCGGCTGCCTGAATAGTTTGTGACTTCAAATGTCTTGCGAAATGAAACGGAACTTGACGAATGATTGACCACATCGAAGGGTTCCGTATCGATTGCGGGCGGCGTATACCAATGGGCCATATCGAAGGGCGCGCCTGGGCGGAAGAATATAGAGTATTGGCCTCCTTCGGGCCCGAGCCAAATGCGATCTTCGCCGCCAAAGGGATTGAAGTGTTCCTTCATCTTGCGCTCTTCGATGAAGGGCAAATTGACCCACCCGAAGCTTCGCCCGGCCGGCCCATCGGACGTGCTGGTTAAGACTCGGCCCTGCAAGTCAGGCGACACCGCGACCATCGCCTTTTTGTCCGGCGCCGAGAGAACGATGACAGCATGTAGTGGCTTGACACGATCCACGACCTGTTCGAAGGATGCGGTTTCTTGCGGTTTATGAATCGCAGATTGTGACAATAAATTCGCTCCTGAGAAGAACGCGCTCGCGAAAAGCGCACCGGTCAACATCCGCATTGGCACACAATTCCTCCGAGAACTCCATTGCGCGACCGCGGCTTTTCTGCGATGACGGCGGGGCCGATCTGCAGGCTGGATCAGACTATATTGCTCATGCGAATTCAAAGTCAATCAAAATTGTTCATTATGGATCGGCTCTGGGCCGCGTTTCCCCAGAAAATGTATATTTTTGGACCCAAAGGGGGGCTTCTGACGCACCGTCACAACGCTATGAAGCGAAGCAGCCGAAAATTTGGTTGACTTTTGAATCATTACGAATCTAAAGTTTCAACGAATCCATAAATGACCTTGCCATCATTCCGAATCAGGAAATCCTCTTCGAAGTCGTTCTTGCTCTTCCCGAGCGGTACGGCCTCGCTGTTCCTGTTTCGGAAGAGCGATCTGCGTGAGCTGTTCCATTCACAATCTGCAAAGTGGAAACAAGAGCTCTTAGCCGCGGGGGAGATACCGAAAAAACTGTGGCCATGAACTTTACGAGAATCGAAAAATGGACCTCGCCGGAATAGGTATCTTCCGGTCAATTGCCGATTTTGAGGATGTCCACACAGGAAGCCTTGCGCATGCTCATTTCTTCTCCGACCCCGCTCTCCAAGGACGATAGCCGCCCTGCCGCCCGACTCATTCCGGCGGGCACTTTGCTGCCGTTCATTCTTGTCACCGCCCTATTCTTCCTCTGGGGCGTTCCCAACAATTTGAACGACGTTTTAATCCGCCAGTTCATGAAGTCCTTTGCCATTTCCCGATTTCAGGCGGGGCTGGTGCAGTCAGCGTTTTACATGGGCTATTTCTTGCTGGCAACTCCGGCAGCGTTGCTGATGCGGCGTTACGGATATAAATTCGGCTTCGTGGCCGGCCTGTTGTTGTTTGGCACAGGTTCCATACTTTTCTGGCCGGCCGCGCTCGCCGGCAAATACGGCTTCTTCCTATGCGCGCTCTTCGTGATCGCCAGCGGTCTCTCCTTTCTCGAAACCGCTTCCAATCCCTTCGTGGCGCAGTTGGGCGATGCTTCGTCAGCCGCTCGCCGGCTCAATTTCGCGCAGGCATTCAATCCGATTGGAGCGATCAGCGGAGTGCTGGTGGGCACCGTGTTCATCTTTTCCGGCGTCGAACTTGCACCCGAACAGGTCAGGGCTATGTTGGCAGCCGGCACCTACGCGGATTATCTGCGCCATGAAACCATGCGCGTTGTGATTCCGTACCTTGTTCTCGGCGCAATCGCTATCGTGCTGGCTGTTGTTATCGCTCTTGCGAAGTTTCCCGCAGTTGGTGAAGAACACGATGGCGAGTCCGGCGACCATGGCAGTTTTCGCGAACTTCTGAGCCATCCCGTGTTCCTCCTCGCCGTATTGGCGCAGTTCATGTACGTTGGCGCGCAGGTGGGAACCTGGAGCTATTTCATCCAGTACATTCAGGACTCCACACAGCTTCACGAAAAGACCGC
>DASXFF010000173.1:0-62329 GCA_036489735.1 Occallatibacter sp.
ACCGAGATTGCCTGCGGAGGGCCGCCCTGAACGACGCCTGTGTATGTCGTTGTCGGGCCGCTGTAATCAGCTAACGCGACCGTTGCGATGAACGGCGCGAGGAACAGGATTTTGGCGGGCAGATTTCTCATGGCGTCGAAAATCCTATGCTATAAAACGGCCTGCCGCCCGTGGCGGAAGTTGACGTAATGATTTGAACGGCGGTGTTTTGTCCAGCCGTAATAGACGCGCTGTCCGTTGTGTCTGTGCATGATGTATTGGTATTCGCGATCTGGCATGTGGGTCCGCTGGCTGGACTGGCCCCGTTAACTCTCAATGTGCAGATGTCGGTGTTACCGGTACCGGGAGCAACGCCAACACTGCAATAGAAACTCTTGAATGTTCCAGTTATCGCCCACGGGACGTTGATGCCACCCTCGGTTCCTGTCGTGCTTGTAGTGAACCCTTCCAGCGGAAAATATGCCGTCGTATTGGCCGTCAGGATGGCTAAAGCACCGCCCGCCGCGACGCTGCGCGCCGTCGTGAGATAGGTCGAGCTACGGTTCCATATGTCTCGCGTCGCCAGATTAGGGACCGTCCACGACGGGAAAATCCCAAAACTCGGAACGAGCGGCCAATATCCTGGACCAATGACGATCTCAGAAAGATTGGCGTTTGTGATATCCCAAACATTCTGGAATTGAGTTGAAAGTGAATTCGACGCGGGGCCTACTGAATAGTCCGATATGTTCCACCCATTCGCGTTTACTTGAAATGCCGCCGTCGCAGCGTGCGTATTGTCGTCTTCAACGACCGCGCCAAGAATCGTATCGTTCTCATAGCCGACCCCTGAAATCTGAACCGGGATTGTGCCGTCGCGTTCAAGCGGACGCGGCGCAACAAATCGAATGCCTGTAACGGACTGGCCGCTCTGCGCGTTCATCACAATGGCAGCGCCCGTTTCAGTCGCAAGCCGCAAGCTGTTGAACGTCCAAACACCAGCAATGCCACAACCGGACTGCACTCCCCCTGGACAAGAAGCTGCGACTGGAGAGAAAAGCTCTAATGCTGCAACCGATGTATGGTCGAACGCTGACATCGCATCCGTTGTGATATCATAAATACTACCGTTCGTCAGATCGGCATAAAGCCCATACGGCTTTCCGACTCCATTCGTGCCAGCATTGAAGCATTGAAGCTCCACGTTCACCATCGTTACGCCATCGACGAACTGCCCTGTTGCCGGGGCGAGACGCACCATCGCTCCTGACGTATCGGAATTGCAGACGGAAGCTCCTGTATTGCCACCGTTAAACTGAATGTTTGCCATATAGGTATTGGAACCCGCCGCGAACAGAAAATTTGAATGGTCATTTATTCCATTTTTGAAATCGCCACTGATGTTTACGAACGTACCGCGCGATGGCCCTTGCGTAGCGTCGCCCTGTTCAAACACGGATGAGGCATGATTGATAACGAGATTGGAAATCTTCCAGTCCGTGGCGTTCACGACATCGAGCGCAAACGTGTTGGCTGTCGGTGCGTTGTTAAACACCAAATTGAAATCGTGAATGTAGGGCGATATAGCTGACGTGCCATCGGCACCCAATGTAAAGAACGTCGTTGCGCTGGCCGAATCCGAAACTGGAAAGGTCAATCGAGTCGTTGGTCCCTGCCCGTATATTTCACCGCAACGTCCAGTAAGCGCCGGAGGGTTCGATGCCAAATTCCATGTTCCACTCGGAAAAAATATGCCTCCGATGGTTCCGGCAATACAGTCGGTGATGGCGTTGGCAAAAGCGGTCGAATTGGCCGTAGCGGTTGACGAGGTGGTCACGCCGTAATTCGTAATAGGCACGATAGGAAGATTTAGCGGTCCGCTATAATCAGCATAGGCCGCCGTCACTGCCGATAGGCAGGCAATCGCAATAAGGAACTTGCGAAGCACCTATTTTGCCCCTACGGTAAGAGGGGTTGATGCGGCGCTCGCTATCGCGAACCACTGATCGGAAGGAACGTATGTGCCCTCAAATGATTTGTCCCATAGAGGCGGCAGCGTAATCTCTCCCGCAGCGCAGGCCGTTCCGGTGATCGTCGCGGGATTAGTCGTGCTAATACAAATCGTGGCCGTGGGACTCTGATTATGAAAATCCGCAAAGACTTTCGCCGTCGATGCAGCCAATATCGAACCGGATGAAGTCCCGACCGTGACACCAGAATAAGCTCCGGCTGAGTTGGTGGGAGCGGAGACAACCGTTCCCGTAAATGTGCCACTCGTGCAACCGTTGCCGTTTTGATCCTGCGTCTGCGGCATATTTCTTCCGACAGAGTATGTCGAGTTCGGGGAGCCGCAAGCCGTGACCACATTCAACAGCGGGGGCGTGGATTGCGCGCGCGCCTCGCTTTGCCACACCGCTGACGCGACAACCGCTAGACTAACATGCGCGGCGAAGAGAATTGCGCGCTTCACCGAATGTACCATATCGTTGTCCCTTGCGAATTGTTGATGGTGATGTCTTGGTTGGGAACGCTGAGCGCCCATGACGATGAGCCGTCGAGCGTGTCGCTGCCGCTCATCTGAATCGTGCAGGCGTGCGCGGTCACGTCTATTTTCTTCACGTCCCATATTTGGTTCGGAAATAGACTTCCGAATGGCACCGTGATTACGATAGGTCCGAGGGTGGCGTCACACGGCCAAAGCTGGGCGGTGCCGTCCAGAGTCGTATTTGAACTGACGGTTGAGTGGACAGTATAAAGCCCGAGCGTGGGCGAGATACAGAGGCGCAATCCAGTGTCGAGGGTGATTGTCCGAATCTGTCCGACTTGGCCTGAAATCGCCCCGCAGGCCGGAACAACCTGACCGGTCCCCGGAACGCCTTGTGCATGCGCCACGCCCGCAGAAAACAGCCCCAGAAGGAAGCCAAGCCAGATTCGCCGCACGATTGCCCCTTACTGTTGCTCGAATAACACACATACCAAGATTTGTGCGGTTCGGTAAGGGGGTGAATTGGGTCACGCGAGCGCGCGTGCTGCGAATAGGAGCAAGCGTATTGCCGCTTGGCGCAGGCGGAATAGTGGCTTTCGAGACCTTGGGCGCGGCGCGGCTACGCGATGCGAAGATACTGCAAGCAGCAATTGCGGCTGCGCTGCCGGAGACGGCGGATAGCCAGCCTTCGACCAAGCGATAAGAGAGGGGTCTTTTTCTATCATGGCCGCGTGGCTTCAAATTGTGCATGCGCCACGCCCGCAGAAAACAGCCCCAGAAGGAAGCCAAGCCAGATTCGCCGCACGATTGCCCCTTACTGTTGCTCGAATAACACACATACCAAGATTTGTGCGGTTCGGTAAGGGACGAGCTAGGGCTGGGCGGACTGCGCGTGGCGCTCCGACATCGGCCTTTTGGTGTGCGGCCCATCTAGCCACGCCTTGAGACCGCTCGGGGAAAGTTCATGGGTCGACCAGCGCCGCTTAGGGCCGGAACCATCGGAGAACCCATCATCATAAATCGCCCGGGCAGCTTTGGAGGATTTGGCCCCAAAGACCAGTTTGTGTTCGTCGAATTTCTTGGTCTTGGGATCGAACTGGTTCACGACGAATATCCGAGTGCTTTCGGGATGAGGCCCAATGTAGGCGTCCACATGTTCATTATCGGCACCTATTGTGCGTTTTATGTAGCCGTAATGTGCGCTACTGTGTCGGTTCTCCCAAGGCTTTCCATCGGCACCAAGCCCTCGCCGCGCAACACCTTTCGGCGTCTCAATCGAAAGATCAAAGCCGTGGATCGTAACGTGGCCCTTGCGATAATTCCCGGCCTCGATTTGAGCAGGCGTTGGGTTCTTGTCTGCCTCCGCTGCGGCAGCATGAATGCGGCCGCCATCGGCATACTGCGGAGCTGATTGGGTAGCCTCGAACCCTGACTGCTGGATCATCCGCTGCGTGCGTGGCGAAACTCGGCTCTGTGGATTCAGCGACGTGCGGATTACCCATTTTTGGTAGCCGCGATCCATGCCGAGTGACGTCATATGTTTTTCGGCCTCGGCAGTCTGACCGCTCAGGATTTGAGCGCGGATTGACGGCATCGCTTCGCCGATCTGATATTGTTGTTCGTCCTTGGCGCGGTAGTAGAATCCCGAGGCTTCCCCGCCCGGCGCGCCATGACTGACTGTGACGCCTGCCGCTGGAAGCGCGACCCCCAGTACGGCTTCGCCACGGGTGCGCGGGATAGAAACCCCGAGCTTTTCTGCGGTCGGTGCGATTGCCGCCTTTGTCTCCGGCCCAAGGGTCGCGCCAAGGACGCTACCGGCCATCTGAGTCGGAAACACAGAATCCATCGCGGCCATCACGATTTTTGCCATTGCTTTGGCATCTGCCGCAGGCGTCTTGTCGTAAGGGTCATAGAGCTTGCGCCCGTAACCGCGATCATTGGCCACCGCTTCATATACTAGCCGCGCATAAGGACTCAATTTTCGCTTGAGAGTATCCATCGGTTCGTCGCCCCAATCCATCAGCTCTTCACCGACCTTGCCGGTTGGCATACGGCCATACAGCGCAGTTCCATCTTCTGCGTGCCCGATCAGGAATTTGTTGGTTTTGTCCGGCTCATTTTGGGCCGGTGGTTGGAAATTGTTCGGTTGCCCCATGCCTTGGCGAATAGCGTGCGCGGCGTAAGCCGCGCCATAATTGCCCAAGCGACTGAGACCCATGTCAATCAAGAGCATAGAGAGTGCCTTGCGCCGCACCACGCTCTGCACATTCTGCAATTCCTGAACGCCTTTGTCACGGAGGATTTGAGCCTGTACGTCGCGTGGAAGGCCGAGCGTAAAATCCTTGTACGCACCCAGATTGCCCAGCGTGAAGGAACGCGAGAACAGCATAAGATTTGCCGTCATGCGCGCGCCTTTGGACATGGCTTCCATCGGAAGCGCGCCCGCGTAGCGATTGGCAAAGTGCGCGGCGGCACGATCCGCCGATTCCGCGCTCATGCCCTGTTCTTCAAAATGCTTGGTCAGAGTCGAGAATATGCCCATCTGAAGATCGGCCACGCGATCCCAGAGCATTGTATTGTGCCAGAAATCCCCGAAATGATCGATCTTGCGCTTGACGGCCTCGGCACCATCCTTGTCGAACAGCCCAACAGCATTGCCGATGGCTTTTGCCGTCCATGAGCGACCCGGCGCGATCTGCGGAGGCTCGGCAATCGCCGTAATATCCTGATTGAAATACCGATGCCCAATTGGGTCCATCCCGGCATCAAGCGCGCGACGCATCATTTCTGGGTCCCGCCGCGCAACAGCGCCCTCTCCGTAAAGCTGAATGCCCGGCTTCACCGCGCCATGCTCATCGGTGTAAAACGGCGTGAGCAGTTTCAGCGGTGCAGCAGGAAGCGCCTTGCCCCAGATCACCTGATTGTGCATCAGTGGCGACCACATGATCGTGGACATCATCCGGCCCTTCAGGTCCATCAGGCCCTGATAGAGCTTGTTTCCAGTTTTGCTCAGAACGGCCTTTAGCGGACCTTCAAACTCTTTCGAGACGTAAAGCGGCTTGGCCTCGAACTGGGTTTGTCCATTCTGATCGAGCGCCGGAACCGTTTTGCCGGTTTCGTCCGTGACGAATTTCGGTCCCCATGTCTGAAATGCCGGATGGTCGAGCGTGAAGAAATCCTGCGGACTGGATGCGCCCCCTTCTTGCACAACAGGCTCGCCAACTTCCTTGCCCATGTCCTTGATGCGGTCGATCATCATGCGGCCAGCAATGGCCTTTTCCAGATTGCGCACGCCAAGCGCAACCGTGCGAACATCGTGAACAACGGTCGCGCCTTCGCCGAACTTCGCTTGCGCAGCCGCTTCGGTTTCTTCCGCCGTGTCATATTTGCGCTCGCGGATGTTACCAGTCGTGGTCGTAAGATTGCGCCCCACGGAGCCGGGCTTCTCAACATTACGGCCAACACGCTCCGCGCCCTCACCCGTCATGCGAACGACCATGCGGGGCACCCAGTAATCGACGCCTTCGCCCTTCACCATGCCGAGTTGTTTTGCGACATCGAACGCGGATGTGGCGCGCTTATTCAACTCATCCATCGTCGCGCGCTGATCGGGAGGCAGTTTGTTCAAGCCCTCATTAGGTCCGGGCACTTTCCCGGCGCGGAGCAGATCATCCTGCTCATCGCCTGCGTCCCACATGGCCTTGCGGTCTTCTGGCGAATAGGTCTTTTCCAGATGCTCATCGACCTTGCCCCACTCGAAATCTGCCCGGCGCTGTGTGTTCATAAAATCCTTGGCGGTTGCGCGGGCGCGAGGCGAGCCTGCCGCCATCGGGGATAACGCCATCTTCATATGCTCGCCTAATTCCTTGACGGAGACGGGCATGTATTTGTCGATGGCCGAGGAAATCCTGCGCCCGACTTCATCCGCGCCTTCGCCCATCAGGCGTGCGTAAACCCCACGAGGCGTTTTCGATTGCTCCTGAACCTCCGCCGGTTCGCGCTGATACGCAGTCGGTTCCGAACGTGCCATCCGCATGGGTAGGTCACGGGTTCCAACTTCGCCAGACTGAATGCGCGAGAACACATCGTTCGGCGTTGCGTCCGCACCAAAAGCGCGGCGCACATGATCGCCGATCTGCTGGAGCAATTGTTGCAGCCGCCCGAACGTCTTGGCGATGAATGGCGGCAGTTTCGATGGCGCACGCCGCCAGTTCGAAAATTCCTCAGCGACCGCCTCTTCGGTTTTGAGCGCATCGTCGCCGCCCGGATAGCGGGCATCAATGTTGTGCTTGCCGATCCAGTCTCCGGCTTTGGCCGCGCGTTCCAGCGCATTCCATTCCGCAGGCTTGATGAAATTACTGTTTTTCAGATAGTGGATTGCCTCATGGCGTAGCGTGCCTTCCGCATCGGGACTTTCCAGCGACCACGCGATCAACCTGCGCATTCCATTGGTGTACGTCGCACCCAGCGTGCGTGCGTTCGATGCAGTTCCGGCCTGACGGTCGAATTCGGAATCCGTTTCGAGCGCGCGCGCGGGAATGACCTTGGCGCTCGGGACGATCTTCTGCGCAATCTTGCCCACGCCATCAAGGATGCGCTGTTCGTGCGGGAGCGGATTTTCCGGCAGGTGTGCGATCAGGTCGTCCGCCAGCGCGACACGCGGACCGAGCGTATTGATCGGATTGTCAATGTCGCCGCGTTGGAACAATGTCTGTTGTTCTGCTGCTGGTTCCGCGAACATGCCGCCCGGATCACGCTGCGCGACATCGGCACCCATGCGCCCATGACCACTCGCTTCCTGCGCTGCGGCAAGTTGCCGGGCCGATTGCTCGGCACCGGGAATTATGGATTGAGGAAGGCCTTCGGCACCGGCTTCGTACTGGACAGTCGGCTCCAATGCAGCACTACTACCGTTTGCTTCTCGATCATCTGGCGCAGTTTCGACCGCTCCTGATGGTTCAAGGTCGGCTGGCGGAGAAGCGTCTTCAAAGCCTGAAGCCTCTTCATGCTCAGAGCCAATGTCTGCGCCCGGTTCATAACCTTCATCTTGGAGCCTTTCCTGCGTTTCGGGCAAGAGGTCGTGGAAATCCTGATCGATGCCATGCTCGGCTTCCGCAAGGTGCGGCTCCGGCGATTGCGAGGCGCGGTAATCGAGCAGTTTCTGCGCTGCGGTTGGCACGTCATCGCCTGAACCTATACCAGCGCGGCCCAATTCCTCGTCCATTTGGCGACGGCTCAGGAGGTCGAAATAATCCTGATTAGCGGGGTGATAGACCTTGTCGCCCTGTGCCTCACGGCCCAGAAGATCGTAAAAATCGTTGAGGTCGGTATTGTGGACATCCTCTTCGGGGTTTCCGCCAAACCAGCCTTCTTGCGCCAGATGTTCGCGCATGTAGTCGGGCGTCATACCGGAGCCGTTTATCAGACCCGGATATTTTACGTCCTTGAGCGTGGCCCCGATTTCTCCGGCGTCTGGTAGCGGCGCTCCGTTCTCATCCTTCGTAGCAATCCCGCCTGCCTGCTTGATCGCCTGAAACAGGGATTGCGGTTTCGGCATGGGTGAGTTTGCCTGACGTACGTAGCTTTCGGCAGCGGCGACATCCTCGGGATCGTGAGGGTCGATAAGGTCGGACGGCGGTGTGGCTGCGACAGGCTCAGCCGTCACCGGTGCCGTGGGCGGTTCAGGTGCAGCAACCAGATCATGCGGCGGCTCAACCCGCTTTCCCTTGGCAGCGTAATCGGCAAGCGCGGTCGTGGGCGCCAACGCTGGGCGCAGCTCCGGCTCTGCCATGCTGGGCCGCGCAACGGCACCCTCGGCTTCTGGCACAACGGCGGGATGCTCGGCACCGACGAACATTGACGCCGCACCCAGATCGCCAGCCGCGCTTTCGGCCTGAGCCTGAGGCATTCCGTAACCCATAAGGGTTGGGACCGGAGCCGCCTCAGCCCCATAGGCGAGACTTTCCAGCGTGCGGACGGCTGCGCTGACAGGTGCCTCGACTACCGAAGCCGCCGTGCTATCCATGACTTTTGGGATGACTGCGGGCCAACCGGATGCTTTCGCCTCGGCAACATCGGCAGATTTCTTTTCTGGAGATGCGGTCCACGGTTCCTGCCACGGCTCAGCCATTGCGTTCGCGACATAGCCAAGCGGATTCAGGACTGGATTGCCTTTCCAGTCTGGCTGGCCCGCTGGTTTCTCTGGCGCGGATGCGTGGGCCTGATACTCAGGCGAGTTCGGACTTTCGCCGGGCAATGGCACGGGCGGCGGCTCACTCGGTCCGCCCATAAGATCGCTTGGCGGCGCAAGCAGATCAGATGGAGGTCCGCCGACAAGATCGTCAGGCGGATTGAGCGCATCCATGGTCAGTTATGCGCCCACGCGCCGTTTGACTGCCACCACCACTTGCCTTGCGACGGACTGAATTGCGCGCTCGGCGGCAAATTCGGCGGACGCTGCGGGATAGCAGGCGCAGTAGCAGGTGCCGTGCCGCCCGGCGTTCCATTCTGGCTCAAATCCGCACCAGCGTATTTTCGCGCTTGGCCAGTAATCCACGATGCGCGATCCGGGACGGCCTTCGTCGGGTCTTTGGGCGCGCCCGTGATGGGGTCAAGGAACGAGGAATTGTAATCACTCGCTGCACGGATCAGCGCCTCATTGGCGGAAGGCTTGCCGGATGGCTGCGCAGTGCGCGCATTGATGACGACGCCGGGGTGGAAGACCATCTCACCAGTTTGTTCATTCGCGATGTAAGCTCCCGGAACCTGCTTTCCGGTGGCAGGATCAATGCCCTGCCCCGGCGCGGGCGCGCCGAATTTCCCCTGACCGGCTCGCTCGCCAGCTATCTGCGCCATGAGAAGGCGGTCCTGTGCCATCTGGGCATCGTAGGCTGCCCTGTCTTTTTCGGCTTGACCACGATCCTCATGCTGCATGTCCGCCGCATCCTGCCGCTCACTTACACTGGACGTGCGATAGTCACTCATCATCTTGGCATTCAGTGCCGCCTCGGTCGGAATGCCAGTGTCGAGAATCTGTTGGTCGCCAGACGCATCGGGAGAGCGGATCATCACGGTAGCGCCGGAGTGATCCACAACAGGCGGTGTGTCGAGTTCGCGGCCATATTCGTTCGAGCCTTGCTGAAGCCCGCGCGCGACATTCTCCAAAGCATTGGGTGAACTGCCTGCCGCCATGGCAAGTCCCGCATCGGTGATCGCGCGCCATGGAGAAGGCTTCGCTGCCTGCCAGACAGGCTTTCCTTGTCCGTAATTTGTGACCTGTCCTTGCCATGAAGGCGGCGTTTCATCGGGCGTCATGGCCCGCGTTGGCGCACCTTGCGAAGCATCGGAAATCGCCGTCATGGGCTGATCGTCGGGGAATTGGATTGTGCCGCCATCGTCATAGTGCGGCCGGCCGCCATCGCGCATAAATGCAAGCGCGCCGAGTCCGCCCAGCGCGACGCCGCCGAGGTCATCCCAAAAGGATGCCCCATGCTGCTTCGGAGCCTGCGTCGATCCGGGTCCGCTGATAGGCACGGACAGGGCATCGCGCACGCCCTGTGGAAGTTGCGTCGTTGTTGGGGCCGTTGTGTTCTGCACCTGCGGCAACGGGTTGAACCAGTTGCCCATCTGACTAGTCTGACTAGATGGCGGCTGTGCGTAAACCGACATATCGACTTGTGGGGTGGCAATTCCGGTCGGCCCTGTCGAACCGCCGCCTGCCAGGCTGCGGGGCATTCCTCCGGCAGATGCAATACCGTTCATCGGCATTCCATTCGGCATATGGCCAAGGCGCATGGCCAACATGGCAGACGGCTCCATCTCGACAGGGCCACCCATCGCGCGATGTTGGATGCGTCCGCCTTTGGCGAACAATCCGGCCTGCCCAGCAATTCCTAACCCCGACATTCCAAGGCCCGCAAGCTGGCTTGCCGTGTTTGGTCCCGGCGTCGTGGTTGATGACGTTCCACCTGCCCCCGCTCCAGCACCCTCCACAAGCCCACCCAGCCAATTAAGCTGCTGGTACGGGTAGGCCTGCTGGGCCTGAAATTGCTCGTACGGGATGTTGAGTTGTTCCTGGCCCATTTGCTGTTGAAGCCCCCCGGCCTGCAAATTGGCTGACGCGCCCGTGAGCGTCGTATTCAGGGCCTCTGGTCCAAGCATTCCCATGGCATAGGACGCATTCTGCGCGCCCTGATTTGTCGCCTGCTGGGCCTGCATTTGGGCTTGGTTCTGGGTGTTGAACTCGCCTTGGGCATTCGTGTACCCGGCATTTTCCAGACCTGCGATGACAGGTGCCTCAGCCGTTTGCTGCTGGCCGGCCAGAGACGATTGCGCGATGGCTTGGCGATCCCCGCCTAAGGCCCCGGCACTCGCGATATTCCCCATAAGCCCACTTTGCTGCTGGGCGTTCTGGAGGTTCATCTGCTGCTCGGTCGAATTCACCACATCGTTCTGATAGGGCGAGTAATACTGGCCGACGCTGTTTTGATTGTAGGCGTTCGACGTGATCGGCGTTGCACCTTGGGCCGCGTACTGGGCTGCTGAATTGATAAACGGCGCAGCCATGCCTTGCGCGTCTGAGATCGTATTGAAGGCCTGATTCTGCTGGGGGGTAAAACCCTGAACCAACGAACCCCCATATTGCTGCTGCGGCTGCTGGGCCTGCGAGAACCCGGCGTTTACGAGGTTCGTATACGCATTGAGGAATTGCTGCGGCGGCTGCGACGACGAAGTGGATGTCTGATTTTTGGCCCCCACGCGCAACTCCCAAGGTCAATTTCGAGGTGTTGCATGAATATCACAAGCGGAGAAAATCGCGAAGCCCTAACGTCGAGTCCAGAATGTGCCCCCTATCTGCTGTCCGTACCGCCCCCAAAGGCGCAATTTGGCTGGAAGCCGATTCAGGCTCAGGACGGTGTTCTCAAGCACGATATCGTAGCCCACGCGGTTCGCCATATCTTCGCGGTGCCACGCGGCAAATTGAAATAATTCATCCGCGAAATCAGACGCCCGCTCATCCGGGTTGACGAATAGCCAGACCTGACTCAGCATCCATTCGCTGGTGAACCATGGTTTGACGGCCTGAATCCCTATCGAGGCGGCAATGCCGTATTCGCCGTCGATGATGCCCGCGATACCGTTCTCGCCTCGGCAGATTTTGCCGACCGTGCGCGCGACATCCACCCTATCGACTGGAAGCCCAAGCGAATTATCCGCTTCCAGATCGAGGACGAGTTGCTCATAAAGCGCGGTGACATCGGTTGTGGTCGCGATGCGGACGGAAGCAGGCTGCTCCACAAATCTCTACCTCTTCGGTTCTGGCGCTGATTTCAAGAACTTCATCTGGTGCTTGCGTACGCGGCTGACAAGCTCTCGCATCGCTTCATGTCCGGCCGCAAGATCGGTTCGAGCCTTGGATTTCCCAAGCTTACGCATCCGATGCCCAATCTTCTCCACGTCATTGCGATGCACGACCATCTCGCCACCGGCAAGGATGACATCAGATAAGGGTTCGCGACCACCGCGAGAATATCCAATATCGGGCAATTGCGTGACAAGATCAGAGGCATTCACCTGCGGTCCCATAGACTGAAGAGCAGAATCGCTAAGCGCCTGTATTGGTACGGAAGATGAAACGGGCGCCGGCGAAGTCGATGCCGGACTACCGGCGAACTGCGGCGGCGCACCGCCAACTGACGACGGCGTTTGTGAGGATTGGCTTTCAGCGCGCGGCGGATTCGGGATGTTGTGCCCGCGTCCATGCGGTGCCGCTCCCGCACCATAAGGCGCAGGCGAGCCAATAATCTCGTTCATCATGCGAGCGCCAGCGAGAGAGTTGCCCTGCCCCAAGCCAGACACGACATCGGCAGGCACGACGAATGAATCCGCCGCAACGCTCATCGGTAGCCGATCCGTGCGTCCAGATGTATCGCTGGCGATGAAGCCACCGGGATGGTACTGGGAATCGTAACCAGCATTCCTCATTTCGGCGCGCTCAACCATCGGATCGCCGCTCGCCGAAAATCCACCGGACGCGAGATGTTGTGCGTCCGCTATGCCGCCAGACGCGCGCCCGCGGTGGAAATTACTTTCCGCAATCGCCACGATTTGCTCGTGCGAACGCGGGCGAGAGCCGTGGTGGGCAAGCTCGTGGATCGCTTCCGCCACCGGCTCGCCTTTACGCAGCGGCATGTTCCGCCTTCCCAAAGATATCTTCGGCGGTGGCCTCCCGGACTGGAGCGTCCGGTTCAGGCTCTGGCGCTTCTTCCGCCGCATCCAGTTCGCTTTGCGGGACCGCGTACCAGCCTTTGAGATTCATGGGCTGGCCGACCTGATAGCGGCACGGGATGAAATCACCCTTTTTGTACGGGTGGCTTTTCGATCCGGTCGTGAAATGCTCAAGCTGGGCGATGACCATTTGCGGACTGACGACTTTGACGATCTTCCCGCGCGTGCGCTCATCGGGCAATTCAACGGTGATGATATCGTCGATTTTTGGCTGGTAGTCCGACATGGGCAGGCCTCAAGAGGTACGAAAGCTTACTACGATTGCGACTGAATCAGCAAATTCGCTCCATCGATCACATAGGTTTTCACCTTCCAGTTCGACGATAGCGTATCGCTCGCCCCCCCGAGAATGGTCTGGCCGCCAGACGGCAGCACCGTGATATGGTCGGCCCCGGCGATCCCTGCTCCATCAGCAACCCCCCATGGCCCTCCGCTCGACGGTAGCGTGACATTGATTGCAGCCGCAACAGTTTGGCGGATCACGAACAGGCCGGAGGCGACGTTGGGAAACGCCGTGGCGATATTCAAATCCCCAGCCTGCGTCCACGGATAGACTTGAAATGGTTCCAGTCCACCAGTGCCCAAGCTCGCCACAATCTTCTGCAAAAGCTGCAAAAGCTGGTTGAATTGAGCCTGACTGCCAGCGGCTTGGCCGAGGTTTGTGAGTGGCGACCCGATTCCGCTCATGGACGTTTTCCAGCCTGCGTCGCCGTATAGCGAGTGTTGCCGAGCCGCCAGAAACTACCGAGTCCAGACGACGAAATCTGGATCGAGAAGAACCTGCCGCGCGCCCGCACGATCTGAAACGGCGGACCAGCCGCGGGCGTCCACAAATAAGGCCCGTAGGTTCTGACGGGGCCGATAGGATAATCTTGCGCGAACACCGTGATTTGAACGGTCTGGTCCCCGCCCTGGGCGATGAAGTCCGCTGACAGCCGCTCCATGAAGCCGAGAAGCGTGCCCTCCTGAATGGAAAACCATCCGGTTCGCACCGATGAAAGCAGTGCCCCCCCATCGGCATCATTGGAAGTCTCATGCTGCTGCAGAAGGCTGGAAGGATCACTCCCAATAGGCGCACCTAATACATTGTCATCTACCCATGCAGTACGGGCAGACTGAGCGGGCTGGCTGTTCACGATATCATCGTATGTCCACGAATTCTCACGGATGTTGTATGTGATCCGCGCATCGACTTCGCCGCTACCGGATGCTGAAGGAAACGCCCAGCTTATTTCCTGAAACCACGAGTTAACCTGACAGTTCGTTTTGTCGATCTGAAGACGGTTCAGGTTGCGCCATAATTTATCCCACACCGGACATGGAATCATCTGGATGCTGTTGCCATCGAACGTGAAGAACCCATTCGATGAAATCCAGTAAACCAGATTGCGGTAGACGCCCGCGCCACGCGCAGCCACCAGATCGACGCCGACCGCAATCTTGTTGAAGCCCCAGACGAGTTCTGAAAGCCCCGTGCCGCCCAAATATGTCATCAGCCACATTTCAATGTCGGTCCAGATGACATTGAAGTTTGGCGAGGAAATCCCGCCAACCAGCCGAGAACCGGATGGCACGCGATAAGAACCTGCCTGATTGGTCGATTTCGGATACCAGTCGGTGAAGTCCTGTGAGTCGCACCAGCGCAGCAGCAAGGGATCAAACTGGTTGTTCACGACATCATCGACGCCGAGCGCGATGACCATTTGCTGCGGAGCGGAGACAAAGGAGACATTCACTTCTTCAGGCGGCGATTGCGCGCCGGGAAAATTGATCGCATCGAGCGGCACCGCGACGGGTGAACCAATGGGCGGTTGCCACACGTAGAGGGGCGAGCCGGTATAGTTGCCGATCAAGTCCTGTCCGAAATTGTCCAGAAACCATTGCCGGAGCGGAAGCGTCACAGTGCCCTGATAGCCAACACCATATGGGCCTTGACCATATGGCCCTTGGCCATACCCCCCCGCCTGCACAACCACCGCAGATGAGAGTCCGCTCGCGATCAGATACTGAATCTGTGCATTGCCGCCGTTTTCTCCTGTGGGGCCTGAATTCGCATTCGCGTGTCCGCCCGGTTGAATCTGGAATGTGTTTGGGTCCAGAACATGCGAGACAGTGTAATTGCCGAGCAGCGTGAACCCGCCGATGACAAGCTGAACCTGAACGGCAAAGATTGCGCTCGCGCTGAGGCCGTGGTTGGGCAGCGAGACGTTGACGTTGGGAAGTCCAAAAAACACCTGAAACGTCGGAACCGCGCCTCCGCTCGTGACAGATGAAGTGGCGTTGGACGCGGCAATAATCTGGTAATCGTTTGCATCGAGTGATGTCGATATTTGATACAGGCCTTGCAGGATCAGTCCGCCAACAGAAACCGGAATGATGAGATTGATCCAATCGCCTTGCGCGGCCCCATTGGCATTCGGATCATTGATGGTAACGACATTGCTTCCCATCGTAGTGGAAAACTTGACGGCTGGATTTGTCGTCTGCCGGATAGGCGTTATATCATAGAGCGCGCCGCCGTAATAAATCTCCAGCCGCTGGTCCGTCCCGCAGGCGAGATAAGGATTGGCGTTGAGGTCAGCCCATGCGTGCATGCCACGGCAAATTCCGGTCAGCGGCGTCGCCGTCAAATGGAGCCAACCACCCAGTTTCTGAGGTAGCCCCTCGAAGAACCTAACATTCTGACTGAAGCTAAAGCCAGCCTCATTCAAAAGCGGAGATTGCTCGACATCAATTCCAGGCTGCATTTTGAGAGAGGCGTAAGGCATATTACGCCGCTTTCAGGCCGGCAGTCGGCTTCGTCTGGCGCGGGAACATGTCGGCGTATTTCTTGCGCGCCTCTTCCACGGCGGCAGACTGGAGCATTTCCTGATATTGCATGTCGTACGATTTCACCAAATCTGGATCGCGCTGGTAATCGGCAAACCATCTCATGCTGAGAGTGACATACAGATCGGGCAAATTCAGCGTCAAGAAATTCGTGGTGTTGGTGGCCGACAATTCCACGAAGCGTTGCGTTCCGACCACCTCAAAGCCATAGGCCTGATCGGGTGCGGGGCCGACGAGAAACGTATTGCCGTCATTGACAGTCCATTGCACGGGACCGATATTTGCACCTAGTGACGCATCGCTTGGCCATGCAAAATCAAGGGCTGCGCGATTGACGAATTCCAGTGGCGCTTGCGCAGTTCCGCCCCCACCATAGGCACCGGAGCCATAAGCATTCTGGCCGTAGCCAGTTCCACCCGTTATAGGCCTGATCGAACTCACGACGACGAATTTCCCGTAGGTCGTGGGGAAAGTCTGGAGGCGTTGGTTGGGAACAAACGCCGCGTTATTATCCGTCACGATAGTGTTGAGAAAATCCAGATCGCGCTGGAGGCGCAATTCCGTGTAGTCGATGGCGTTCGGATAGATCGTGTCGAATGCCGTGCCGGTCGGGGTGGCCGACGAAGGGCTAACTATTAGGTATTCCAATAGCGTGCAGACCGCCTGAATCCAACCTTTGTAATCCACGTCACAGCACCCAGCTTACCAGCACGGCACCATTGCCGCCTGTACCACCCGTCACGTCCGAGCCGCCGCGCATACCACCTGCCCCGCCAGCGCCAAGGCCATTTGCGCTTCCGCCATTGCCGGTCGTGGCCGCAATGCAGAGTGCACCGCCACCGGTTCCGAACGAAGAATTCCCGCCGCCACCCGAACAACCCGTCGTCGCGTTGGAATAGCCTGCCTGCCCGTAGCCGCCCGGAGCCTGCGCGGATATGACATTCGTCCACGCCAAGGCAAGTCCGGTTGCACCAGCCGTCGCCACATTGGCGTTGAGGCGATTACCTTGCGAGATCGAAACCCTGCTCGCATCAGGAGAACTATTGCCCGGCAAGCCGCCTTTCGCGACGACAATGCTTGTGGCCGCATAGGTGAGTGTGGTGTCACCACCAGTATTGGCCGATGTTGCGCCACCACCGACACTCACCGTGACGGTCTGTCCGGCAGTAAAGCCGCTAAAGTCCGCAATGACTTCGGATCCCGCCATGCCTCCGGCACCGGCAGCGCCGGATGATGTCGTCCCTGCGCCGCCACCACCGCCGCCGCCAATGGCGTGAAACCGAAACACAGTCGCCGTTGTAGCTGCGGCAGGAATCGTAAAGCTGCCATTGGAAGTGATGAGTTGTTCGTTGAGGACCGGGATTACAGTTGCGGAGGGCGATGCCGAAGCCCCGCTTTCATTGGCCAGCATTGTGCCATTCGCGATTGCTGCAAGGCCCGCTGCCGGAAGTTGCTGAAACGTCGGGTCCGCCGATGCACCATTGGACAGAAGCGCGTAGCCACTCGTGCCTGCAGCGGTCGGATTGACACCTGCCGTTCCGGCCCCGACGAGAACACCGTGGTTGGTGAGCGTCGCGCGTCCCGTGCCCCCTTGCGGCGCACTCAATGGAGTCGTGAGGCCAGCAAGTGATGTGATGTCCGAGTTGGCACCAGAAGCCGCCGCTCCCATGCCGAGCGTATCGACAGCGCGATGGACGTTTGTGCCATCGCTGATGAGCAGCGCGCGTCCGCCTTGGGGGATGGAAATAACCGTCCCGGCAGGATTTCCCGTGCCGTCATTCGCACCCGCGCCGAGCGTGAAGGCCCCGGTCGTGCCATTGAACACGGTGAATAGTTCGCAGCCGCCTTGCGGGTACAGAACGTCGATATTTCCCGTCAATGTGCCGGTTAAGATGAAACTCATATGCCGGGATTGGTCCGCAGCGCCATTGGCGACCGTCAGGACGACGTTGGAATTGCCTGCTACCGACAGGCTCAGAGTCGAACCAACGGCAGCGTCGATCAGCGTACGGCCCGTATTCTCAAGCGTGCCCCATGTGTTGGTGACAGAGGGGTCGCCCGGCTGAGGCTGTGGCATTCTGACGCAAGCCGAGAACGTAGTTGCCGCATTTACGGGAGCTGAAAGTATGCCAGCCAACATAGCGACGCTTAAAGCTGCGGTGACGAGATGTTTCATTTATCCCTCATTCGTCCGGTAAGATTTCGCTGATAGACGGCACCGCAGTGCCACCCTGATTTTGCGTGCCGTAACTCGTCGGGCGCGCGTTAAGAATAGGCTTCGGTTCTGGGCCGAGAACAACCGGCTGCAGGAATTCAGATGGTTTGTCGAGATAATCGCGACCGATCAAGTGGCCCTGATTGACCAAAGCGAAGCCGCTATATTGGTACTGCCAGTCCAGATCGTCGAGATAAAGCAAAAATCCCGTGCGATCACACACGCCAACGGCGCGCGGCTTGTAGATATCGACTGGGCATTTTATATTGTGGGGAAGCACCATATTCTAAGTTCCATATCCACCGAAATTCGGCATGATCGACATTGTAACTCTTTCCACGTCGCTCGTCGATGCGCGCTCCCATGCACCCTGAGCTTCGGTCATCAGCAACTGGTATTTGTCGGGCGCGAATTTTATCGACAGATCGCGGGCAAGATCGGTCACGCAGGCGTAGAAGAACCGCTGCGGCATATCGAGAGTTTCGCCATTGGCCGCATACACGTTGTCGATTTGCGTCACGAGAAAGGCTTGGAGTTGATAGGGGCCGTTTCCATCCGGCACCGGCCACAATGTTACCTGCGGCACAGTTTGACGATTGAACCAGAAGCAACTCGGCGCTCCGGGCTGCTGCTTTTGTGCGAGGCCCGCATAATCCGTCCGCGAGATGGAGCCGAGAATTCTGTCACTGGTTCCAGTGCCCATGATCGTCATGGACGACGTGGACGTGGCGAGAAAGGTGGTGTTGATCGTGAAGTTGTTCGCGTCGATGATCGTCACCGCTGCATACACGCCACCAAGCGTCAGTCCGCCGACGACCACGGGATAGAGAATTGAACAGTCCATTCCAGATGTCAGACCATGCGCGGGCCAGTTCACATTCGCGATATTCGAGCCTTGCACGGTCGAGATGATCGAGTTCTGCGGGACCGGATTACCGACGAGGTAAGGGATGATTGATGCGCCTTGTCCAGCAACGGTGATCGTCGTGCCATTCGATGGAATGCTCAGATAAGTATCGAGCATCGAAATCGTGTTCGGCGGCAGATTGTAAGTTGGCGTCCCTTCGATGAGGTCGATCAGATATGGAACGGCACTCACGGTCCAAAGGTTGATTCCGCGATTTGCCCAGTCGGATGCGAGCAACAGATTGGTTGACCGACGAGCCGAGGTGAGATGTCTGCCTTCAGGGAAATAGATGCCGCAACGCTCCAGCGCATCGCTCACAATGTCGCTTGAGAACGGCGCGTATACGCTTACTCCTGATGGCGTGCCGTAAGCCAAATCCAATCACCTCAAAAGCAGTTCGGCCACCATAGCATATTCCGCCATGTGGCCGTAACCGCACTCCCCCTCGAAGTCATTTGTTGATGTTGCGCGCCGCATTCGCCATGTGCCGAAGATGTGAGTCCTTGCTATCCAGCGCCTCACGCATCTTCTTGTCGGGAATTTTTTCCCCTTCCGGCACGCCTAAAGCGCGGTGTAAGCGGCCTTTGTGCGACGGCTTGAAAGCCTCCGCTGCCCACTTCTTTGTACGTCCGCCGTCTTTAAGCCGATACGGGTCAGCTTTTTGCAAGAAGTCGAGGTTGTTCCGGTCGCCCGGTTAGCCCTCGGGCCGCTGACCTTCGTGGCCAGTGTCGGTCTTGCCGCCTTCTTTTGGCATGCTCGTTTCGTGCCCCGAACTGAACGGCGTCCGGCCACCCATCGCGCGCTTGTGCGGTTTGCGGTCTGCACGCTCCTTGGCCTTGTGACCTTCGACATGGCCGCCATGGCGCATCTTCTTTTTCTTCGCGTGACCGCCGCGCTTGAAATCGTCCGTCTCGTCGTGAGCGTCCGACATTTCCTTGGAGCCTTGGGCGTTGTATTCCTGCTCCTTGCCCTTCTTCATCTTCGCAGAACGAGATGCCATCTCGGTTACTCCTTCCGCCGAATGTGGCCGTGGATGAGTGGGGCGGTTCCACTCAGCGGCATTCAAATTACGGGCTTGCAAGCCCAGCCTGGCGACCGTACGCCTTCCATTGCCCTGTACCAGAATTCACGGTCAATCGCCATGCGTGGATCGTAAAATCTATCGCGCCTTCAGTCGTCGCCGCGAGATTCTGAAGCTGCGGATGCAGAACCGGCGTAGGGACAATATTCGGCGGCGCATAGGCAATGGCGGACTGTATCCCAGGGCCGCCAAGAAACGGCGTATAGGTGTATTCGATGCTCACATTGCCGGAGCCGCTTATAAGCTGCACATACACCGACATCTGCGACCCGACAATCGTGTCATCGTAAATTGCCCATGGCGACGAGCCGACCGTGTTTGTGCCGACTGTTACCGCCGCCGCAGTTGCACCGGATGACGCAATGGACGTGACCGACGCGAAATCCAGATTGGATGCGACCGCCGCGATATTGCCGCCAGCGACTGAATCCTTGATCGCAGCACCACCATCATTCGTGCCCGTGATTGTCCACGTTAATCCGCTATCGTTGCCTGCGGATGTGATGAGCACGCGGCGCTGCGTGTCGAGGACACCTGCCGTCGAACCGTTGAGCAGAAGCTTTCCCGCACCCGCCAGACTTTGCGAGAGCGAGATGTTGTTCGCAGAAGCAGCCGCGAGTTGCTTGGTGAATGTGACCGCGTGCATCTTGCCCCTGTCTTAGAAGGCTGCGGTGACAACCGCACCTTTGGCAAGCGGGCGATAGCGGATGTAGTGAATCCATGTTCCCGTTGTCGAGCCAACCCCGACAACCGCTTTGATCGTTCCCGCAGGTACGATGATGTTTGTCGTTTCCGCCAAACCGGCACCGTTGGCATTGATGACGGGTGCCGTGGAAAGTGCTGTGCCCTGCAAGACCACTGATGTTCCTGCAGCCGCACTGGCAAGCGTAGCGGATGCGCCGGAAATCGTCTGCGTGGTCGCACCGAGAGTGCCGGTTGACTGGTACTGCAAGGTCGAAGCGGTGGTGTCGTTTGCCGTCTGGCAGACTGAAAACAGCGCCAGAAGCTGGACCGGGGCGCCCGCAACATTGAACAGCGTCAGGGCATTGGAGATTACGGCAGCGGTCGTTGTGCCGACTTGTTCGGCAATCGCCTGGTTGGCGATAACGGTGGAAACATCCGATCCTGCGACGGGGTTACCCGAACCACCATCGAAAGCCTGACCGGCGGCACCATCATAACCATTGACATACCATGTCGAGCCCGTAGCCGCATCGACGACATTCTTGGAGAAGTTTGTCGTGCCGGAGACATAGAAATACCCACTGACCAGAATGTTCGTACAAGCGGTTGTGAAGAATTCCACCACGGCAGTGGTGAGGATTCCGTAGAAATCCACGTTGATATTGCCGCCGTCGCAGCCCACGAGGCGAACCGCGTTGACAACATGGGTGCCAGCCGTAAACCCGCGATAAACGAGATTGACTGTAAGACGGTCAGCCGCCGCCGTCGTCAGGATTGCGCGCAACGCTTCTTTGTTCGCCGCCGCATCCTGCCACTCGATGTTCAATGTGCAATCAGCAGCGCGGACGTTGAATGGTGCCACCACCTGGTCGATGGACGGCTTGCCGACGATATTCGAGATCGAGGTCGAGGCACCCGTAATGATCCACGTCGCAGCTGTCGCCGAGAATGTAAATGTGGGCCGCGTAGCCCCAATTCCGAGGCCAACGAATGTGACGCCTGCCGTTGCGATGGTAACGCCACCCGCCGTCGAAATCGTTTCCGCATGGCCTTCCTGCCACACGACCACGTCGCCGGTTGCCGCCTTGGCCAAAGCCTGCACTGTCGTGGCGAATGGATTATTCGATGCACCAGTGTTGCCATCCGATCCGCTGACCGAATTGACAAACCAGTAGTTTCCATTCGTCAGCGGAAGGCCCGCAGTGCCCAGCGTCGGAACGCCGGAAATCAACAGGCTATCGAACGCGGTCGGAGGTCCAGAAGGAGCCGTCATGGCGCTTTACCTTTCAAAATCAATTGCTCGGAAGGCTTCCCCAGCATGAGCGCGGATTCGTCTCGCCGAAGCCGCAACGCTCATACCCGAGCACCATAAGATTCCCGGTTACAGGATCGACCTGCAAATCCATCTCGAACGGGATGCGGTCATAGTGGCGCATTCCTTTCACGGTCGTCTTGATGAACCATGCGAAGGCCGATGTGAGGAAGTCCATGACCTGATAGCCGTCCGGCAATGCGCCGGCCGACATGAAGGCGTTCACATCGTTGTTCGCTGTGCCGACGCGGAGTTCGGTCTTGGTCAGGCGCTCGGCCACGAATTCCAACTGCTTGGGAACGATGAGCTTGCGGCCGCGGAAGAACTTGATGATGCCAGCCTGATCGGGAAGGCCGCGAATCTGCTGGAACGCATATTCCAGCGCGGATTCGTTGAGATCCATGTCGGGCGATGGGCGGTTCGCATACACGCCGGTATCGACCGGATGCTGGGTGGAGAAGAACGGCTGCTGGTCGCCGTTGGTGACCGGCTGGAAGGTCGCCCCGTTGTTCAGCACATTCGCGTGCAGGATTTCCCACGTCTGCGCAAACGATTCTGCAAGTCCCATGGACTGCGGGCCAAACTGGTCCTTGTAGAGATTGTCATCGAGAGCTTCGCGCGTGATAGCGAAGCCAAGCGCAATCGCGATCATTTCGACGTTCCAAACGAAGCGTTCGCCAGCGGCGTTGTCGAATGCGGTCGCGCCGCCTTCAGCTTTCAACTGCGCAAGACCAACGGGGCGCATTTCGACGATACGCTCCAGCGCCATCTTCGATGTGCCCATCTGGTCGAAGGCTCCGGGCCATTGGCGCGGAATCTCCGGGTACGCCATGATGATGTCGGCTAGCCCCGGAAAGAGGAGGTCTTTCTCACTACCACGAGTTATTGCCACTGTGATTTACTCCCCTTAAAGTTGTGTTAGCCAGCCAGCGTCAAGGTTGAAATTCCGACGCGCACGAGATTGCCTGCGGTCGCCGGGTCCGTGCGCGGTGCGCTTTCGAGGCTGTAGAGATAGAACGGCAGCACGCCCTTGGTCGCATTCTTGGTCGAGTAATCGAGACTGAATGACGATTGGCCTGTCGCGGCACTCCCGCCAGCGCCGGTGGCGAAGTTGAAAAACGACCCGACATCGGCTTGAACGGCGGGGCCGCCGACCGCAGTTCCGGCGGACGAAGACGACACCTGAACTTCGAAGATCGCGCCTGCGTTGTTCACATAGCGCACATCGACATTCGCGTTGCTCACGCTGTCGCTGCCGGGATAATATGGACGCCATACGGGCTGCTGGAATGTCGTGCTGACCCATTTGAAACTGACAGCCACACCGGCAATCGCCGCGCCGGTGTTTC
This sequence comes from Occallatibacter sp., assembly GCA_036489735.1. Taxonomy (GTDB): domain Bacteria; phylum Acidobacteriota; class Terriglobia; order Terriglobales; family Acidobacteriaceae; genus Telmatobacter. The sequence continues at coordinate 23,129 of DASXFF010000173.1, forward strand.
CGGTGGTCGACGCGGGGACGAGAAGTCCGCCGGAAAGAACCAAAGGATCGCCCGCATACATCGCGCTCGCGTTATACGCAGCGAATCCCGTAGCGATGCCGAAGTTCGGCGACGAGCCATCGACGAGGCCGATATAGCGAAACCCTGACGGGGCCAATACGTTTGCCATTCTGAATTCCCCTTTTGGTTACTCGACCGCCTGCGGCACGGCTTCGACGGAGCGTTTGATGTATGTGCGTGCGCCGCCGACCTGATCCTTGGATTGCAGGCGAAGCGACTGAAGCTGCTGATTGGTCTGGTAGAGCGTGTTTTCCTGCTGCTCGACGGCCGCGTCTTCATTCAGATAGGCAGGGCGCATATAAAGTCCCTGACCATCGACAACGATGTGCTGCGCTGGATCATCCCCGAGATGGCCGAGGAAGTGCGGCTGCATTTCGTGGGGTACAGGTTTCCAATGATACTGCTGGGTCACGACCTGATTGCGGACATCGCGAAGGCCCATCAAGGTATGGCGCTTCCATTCCATGACAAAACCCGGAGGCACCCGGCTTTTGTCGATGGAGAACCGTCCATCATTGGTCAGAACGCCTGCGTGAGGGCGGTCCAGTTTGCGGTCGGTGCGGCGATCCGAGACTCGGTCTGTGCGCCTGTCGGCGACACGATCTTGTACGCGGTCTGCTTGCGGTGCTGCAGGCATCAAATCCTCACTGGAAATGCTGGTTATTGGCACGGCGGTCTTCCATGAACTGACGCGCCTCGGCGTATTTCGTGTAGCGCTCGTTCAGATTCGGGATGTGGGCATAGAGGTTGTCCGCGACTTCGCGCTGTTCAGCCGTGAGCATGGGCTTGCGCGTTCCGGTCTGGCGCGATTGGCTTGTCATCGCGGTACGCGATGGCGGCATGGCGAGCGAGCCTTTACCGGCAGCGGGCTTCTGTGGCGCGCGCGCGGTGTATTCCAGTTCCTCACCTTCGGGATTCGATGGCGGCGCTGTGCGGCTGTAAGGCGAGTCGGCGGTGGGCCGATCCTCCTCACCTGCTGGTGCTTGGCGGCGCGCATCGGGAAGCCGCTCTTCGACATAGCGGAAATTGTCTTCGGTGCCAGAACCATGCCCCTCATCGGCGGCGTCTTCGGAAAGGCGGATGGCGGCGCGGAGATAGCGGGCGTCCGTGAAGCATTTGGGGTGATCTTCGAACCACTTCTGCAGACGCGGTGTAAATCCTGAAAGCGGTGCGCCATTGGCGAGCTTGCGATCATCGACCGGCTCTTTGGCCTTGGTCGCGACTTGTTCGCGCTGATTGGCAAGCCACGCCTTGCGGGATGTCTGCTCGCGCACGTCGGATTCGAGCCGCGTGAGTTGCCGCGTAAGATTGGCAATCTCCTTGCCGTGTCCCGGCTCTTCGGAGAGTTCGGCGATACGGGCCTCGATGGTGTCGGCTTCGGAGGTCTTCGAGGCAATCAGGCTGTCGCAACCGGATTCTTCGGCGAACAGACGGCGCTCCGCCTCGCTCATGGTGCGCTTTTCAGCTTGATTCTTGCCGCTTTCAGCGACTTCCGTGCGGGCTTTGAGAGAGAGGTTTTCCCCCCGCAATTCTTCCAGTTCACGCCTTAACGATTCAATGTCTGTCTCTGTCTGAGGCGTTTCTTCTGCCACGCAAAACCCCTGTCGGTATAGTCACGGACAGAAGTGTTACTAGATTTTGCGGTGTTGCGCAAATGCCACAGAAAAGATTTTTATGTGGCTTATTTGCCCATTGCCAAGCGACAGTAAATATAACAACGCGATCCCTCCTCAGACCACTCTGGGCGGCAACGCCAATAAAGCGTTTTTGCACCGTTTAACCGCTTTTTCATCATGCGTTGGTGAAAGTCCCGAATGACAGATGGCTTTGGGGAACCGATTGCACGCGGATGGGCATGGGCGCCCTCTTTCTTTTCGATTCCCGTGGCAAATACCTTATAAGGCACTCCGTTTGGGGCAATGGCGGCGGGTAGGTGTCCGCTTTCAAATTCAATAACCCGCTCAAACCTGCCTTCGAAGGCTTTCGTGGCTTCGTCGAGCGTCATATCACACAATCCGGATCGGTGAGCGTGAACCGCACGAAGTCGGCCTTGAGCAACCGGATCATGCGTTCGCCAAGCACAAACTGGACCGCATCGCCAGCGTTAAAGCCCACCCAGTCGCCGACCTGTGGAGCCACGCCGCCTTTGAACCGATGTGCGTAATCGTTCACGAGTGGTCCTGCTTTGACGATAAGCCCGACATTTCCCTGAAACTTGTCTTCTGACAGGCGCGAAGCATTGTCTGGCATCCAGAGCTTTTTGCCGCCGCCAACATCGATATTATTCGGGCGCTCGTATACGCACACCATATAATCCGGGCCGTTCGGCTCAACCTTTTCGATCAGCCCCTTGAGGGCATCGAAAATAACCGTTTTGGGGTCTTTGTCGTGCTGGTGTTTGTAAACGGCGGTCGCAACGGCCATGTCAATCTTCGCCTTTCAATGGTGCAATCTCTTCGCCTTCGGAGCGTGATTTTCTAAGTTCTTCGAGCGACATGTCAAGGCCAGCGATGACGCCGATCTCGTGCCGATAGTCCTCGAACGTCTTGCATTTACCGGCCACGACATCGAGTGCGCGCTGATTGCGAAGTTCGAGCAGGAATGTGTAGAGCGTACGTTTCACTTGCCGCCATGATGCGCTTCAAAATCGCCGCACCAGTCGTCTTGATTGGTGTGAGGCCACTTCGGTTCGTTATACTGAACCACGGACTCAGGTTGAGGCGCGTGCCGCCTGCACTGGCCCATGTCTGGCCCAACAATCACTGGGAAGGCGCTCCAGTACCGACAGTGGATACAGGCCATGCTCAGACGCGCGCTCCATAAGCCTTGGCCTTCTCAAGCCTGCCTTCCCCGCCACCGCCGCCGTCCTTGATCGGATAGCCCTTCATCTTCTTGACGTGGCCACCTTTCTTCATCCCACCCATGCCCGGAGGCGGCATTGCGCCGGGAGGCTTTGGCGGACCCATCGGAGGCGCGCCGCCCGGAGCCGCACCTTGCGGTGGCGGCATTGGCATCGGATGGGGAACAGGAACCGGCATCGTTTGCGGTGCGCTATGCGGCACGACGACATTCACGGTCGTGTGACCGCCCTTCTTGCCGCCGCCAGCGCCGCGAGGTTTGCGATCTGGACGACCACCCATCGCGCGACCTTCGGCGCATCCGCCGTCCTTAAGACGAATCGGCGTTTTCTTCTCGTGCTTGTGCAATGCGCCCTCATGCTCATGCACCGCCTCGCCGATCAGCTTCTTCGTGGTGTGCAAATGGCCACCCGATTTGTAGCCTGCCTTGGTCAGCATTTCCCGCGCCCTTTTGCGCGAATGCCGCTCGCCGCCTTCGTGTTTAGCCATTCAATCCTCCTATAGAGCGGGTGTATTCATAGGCCGCATTGCGTTCGAGAGCAGCGGAATTGGCGAACATGAGTGCCGCGGCGCGCTCAAGCGAATAGCGCGGCACTGAAACCGTTGTCGTGCCGTCAGCGCGGTGGTTCACGATTAGTGAAGAGCCTGCGTCGATGTCGATGTCAACAAACGGCATTACTCGATATCCCCCATATTGGGGCCACGATCTTCCAAGCCACCCTGAGACATGATCTTTTCCAGAAGGTCGAAATACACTGGCTCGCTTATAGCGAGCGGAACAGACTTTCCAATCTTCACTGCCGCGACGATTGACCATGGCGCGCGCATGGACTCCCTAGCCTCGCTTGACAAAATATGGCCAATCTCACCGAGCGTCGCGCCATCTTTCGAAATGACGCCATAGTATTCTCGGCGATGATGGGTTTGAGGACGCCGTGGGGATCGGACCAGCGCAGCTGCCGGAGGCGGTTTACCGTTCATCAAGCCATCTCCCAGTCTTCATCGAGAAGATCGCTCTGGCTCGCGAGCCACGGAACGATCTGGCCGTCCGCCGTCTTCATATCGATATGGCCGTGATAGTTGACTTCCGTGTCCTCCCCGAGGATCGAAAGCAGCGGCTCGCGATTGGCCTTGAAAACTGAGCCGGGCACAAGGAAGACGAACATTCCTTTGCCATTCCATCCGGAGCGGCGGACCCGGGCGCCCGACTTGATGACAGCCAACGCTTCCTCAAATTTCATTCACCGCTTCCTTCTGGTGTTTGCTTCTTACCCCCGCGCCCCGGTCTTTGCAAACGCGGTTCCGATTTCGGGTTGATCGCCGTGTCGATGCCGGACAATTCCTGCTCGCCCTGCTGGACGGTCTGTTGAGCTTTGGCAAAGCCCGCGGCTCCCGTGCCCATGGCACCAAACGCCTGCGCGTCCGCCTTGCGCAAATTCGCAAGATCAAGCGCGCTTAATTGCGGAGCTTGGTCAGGCTGGTTGTCCGCCTGCAATTCTGCGCTCTTGTGCGCCAGCGTGGCCTGGTCGATCTGAAGCTCGTTATCCATCTGTTGTTGGCGCTGCGTGTGCTGGGCTGCTTCGTTGGCGGCTTGGCGCTGGCTGTCCGCATCCTCGACATCGAGCTTGCGGTTCTCAATCGCCTGAGCGCCAGCCGTTTTCTGCTGCTCAAGTTGCAGCTTCGCCTGCTCCAATGGCAATTCGAGTTGCGCCTTGGCCGCACCGCCGTCTCCACCTTGGCCCGGCTGCACACCTTTCGCGCCCTGCTGCTGTTGCATTGCCTGCTGGATTTCCTGTTCGGAAGCCAGCAGAGAATCGGCGTCGTTGACGCCTGCCGATACCAAAACACGTTCAGCAACCGCCCTGAGTTTGCCGCTGAACAGCATCGGGGCGTCCTTGGCCATCTGCATCAGGAACATGTTGAGCATGATCCGGTGCATCTGGCTGGGCACGTTCGGGTCGGAAGCGGGGACGAGATTGACGTCCGAGAATTCCGCTACCAACTGGCTCCAATCGCGCCCTCCCTTGCGCGTCATCCAGCGCAAATCTTCGGGATGTTCGACGAACAGGTCACGCAGCAGGCCAAGCTCACGACGCTGGGCGCGGTGGTCACGCTGATGTACCGCGCTCAAATCCTGGCTTTGCTGCTCGATCATGGCGAGCATGGTTCCGACCGGCATGTTCTGTTGCTGGCCGCCCGTCTGGATTTCTACCGTGCCCGATAGCTTCTCGACATCTTCCTCGATCATCTGCGCAAATTGCACAAACGCCGGCCCAATGTCACCGTAAGGCATCGCCATCATGGCGTCCTTGATCGATGACATCGAGCCGATATCCACGTTCACCCACTCGCCGAGCGATGGGTTGATTTCGTTCGTGTCGGTTCTGACGCCTTTGACCTTCATGCCCGCTGGGAAATTGGCCAGCATTCCCTTGTCGATCAGGATTTGCCAGATGGCGGTCAACACACGCGTCTGGTTGCCGATCAGATGCAGGAATCCGTAGTCCAGAAAACCTAACCCCGGCACCAACCCGAACTTCACGAAATGCTCGCGCTCACGAAACATTTCATCGTCCTGTTTCCAGTTGCGGTGCAGCGCGAGAATCTTGTGCGAGTCTTTCTCCACCACGACCTTGTACGGCAGCGGCAAACCTTCGGGCGCATTCCGTTCGTCGATCCCGTATTCGGCAGGATCGAACGACAGGTAGCCCTCGTAAAATGTGAAACTCGTATCCTGCGTGCGGGATTGGACCGCCGATATGCCCTGAGATTGCAGAATCTTACGCCGCGCTGGATTGTCGTTCAACTGAGGCACCGTAAGCGGGACATCGAGCCAGCCGCCTTGAAGCTGCATCTTCCGCGTCATCATGGGCGACATAACGATTTCGTTCGTCTTTCGCATGGCGTTCTGCAGGTCGGTCGCATCTTCCGACACGATGAAGTTCGCAAGCTGAATGGATTCCGAGACAGGCCTGCGCCGCAGCGGACAGCGATAAACCTTCTTGAACATGCTGCCGCCGTAGGCGCGATAGAACAGCGCCCGGTCGGTATCGGCATAGTATTCCGTGGCCACGTCCGTCATGTAATAGTTGAAGTCGTCCTCGAAATCGCGGGCGAGTTCATCTTCTGGTCCGGTCGAGCCGCCTATCGTCGCAACCTTCGCCGGTCCCGTCGCTGGCAATAGTTGACCGCGCGCCATGGATTGTGAGCGGACGCATGCCTTGAGCAAGGCAGGGTTTTTGGATTTCGATAGCGATTGCCGATTGCCGCGCGACGATGAAGCCTCTTCAATCGTCAGACCCAATAGATCAATGCCGCGATTGTAGTTCGCAATGAACGCGGACCGCGAAAGAATATCCGCCGCAACGCCGTCCAGATAATCCTGCGATATGCCCATGGTAGAGCCGTCGCTAAGGTCTTCGGCCAGGTTCGTATCGAAGTGGTCGTTGCTGCGGTCGCGCTTGATGGCAGGCGCAGGCATCTGGACATCGACCGAACCGTCTTCGTTGATGACGATTGTGGTTCCGTCAGTGCCGGCTAGCGGATCAGATGGCGTGGACTTTCGTGCGCGCAACAGGGCTTGAGGAGCTTCGCCACCCGTATAATCTACGGTCGTATTGTCTCTGCCGTTGTTGTAGCCGGAGAAACTCATGCGTCGTCGGACGCCAAGATGGCTTCAATCTTCTGCTTCAAATCGGCGGATGGCCTTTCGCTCTGGGCCATCAGCCATACCGCCTGCCACGCGCTTCTGAGCAGCATATCCATCGCCAAAGCATCTTTCTTCTCATCGCCAGATCGTTTGAAGCCAAGTTCAATCGGTACGTCGTGACCATTCTTGTCCCAAGACACGATGCGCAGTTCCACGATGTCGCCGCTCAACCTCAGCATCGGCTTGAACCAATCGGGGACCATCACAGTTTCCTATGCTTGAACTTGCCCTTGATGTGGGCGTGGTAGTGTTTGCCTTTAGACGGGGCAGCCATAAGCGCCGCGTGCTGTTCGGGCGAGACGCCTTCATGGACATACGTGCCGCTGCTGAACTGGACGTGCATCTCTTTTGCCTGCGGGTCGTATCCGACAGCTTGGATATTGGACGAGTTGGAGACTGGCTTGAGATCGACGGTCATGTATGCATTCCCATAAGGTCCCACTTGAGCAATTCCAGCGCCCCAATTCTGCGGGCCACATCGACGCCATGCGAGAACCTAGTGCAAGCTGAACCATCGGCTGGGATCAAACAAATCGCCACGCTTTCGAACTTTCCCTCGCGCGCATCCGCCAACGTCCGCTCCAGAAGTGAAATCACATCCGCGTCAAGTTGTTGTTTCTGCGTCGGGATGGTTCGAAGCTCGGTCACGCGCCCTCCTGCGAAGCGCGGAGAGTAACACGGCTTGGGAAAGATGAAAATGCTGCCAGTACGAAGGTGCCGAGGATAGAAGCTGCTAGGCGTTTCGAACCGCCGCAGTCCGCAGTCCACTCGTACTGGCTTCAAACATCATAGCGCGGTTCAGGCTTCGGACGAAAGGTCTTCGCCCGTAAATTCTCTGTGTCCGCCTCGGTGCCGAGTTGCAGGACGCCTTGGGCGCGGAGCCAAGTGAGACATTGGGAGACGCAATCTGTCAGATCAGCCCACTTGGACTTCGGAAACTGCGTCACCTCGGTTATCACCATATCGGCCCATGCCCGGTCTGGCGCATAGACCATTCCATCCGCAAAGAGGGCTTGGCAGGCGTGAAGCCGTGCCACTTTATCGCCTCTCGGGTCGATCATGACGATTGTGCATTCGCCATTGCTCAGAAGGCGCCGAAGCTCAGCGGCCAGATCATTGCCCCGCGTCTTGTTCTCAATCAGCACTATATCGAGCTTACGCCTGCGGATTGTGTCAGCGATTTTCTCGGCCAGGCCCCAGTATGGTTTGCGCTCCTGATCTGTGCGCATTTCGGGTGGGATGACGCCTCGAAGCGGCAACCGTGCCCGCCACGCTTCCATCAATACAGTTTTGGGCCGCTCACGCTGATCCGACCAAACTCCAAAAACGACCATGGCGTTCCAGGCATTTTCGTCTTTCTCGCCATAAGCCGTGTCGATTGACCCTACCAATAAGCTGCATGGCGGGAATGTCGTTGGCTGGCCATCCTGCGGCTCATAGCCAGGCGCTGGCCACGGCAACCACCAAATTCGTTCGATGATGTTGCCACCTCGCGGCGTTGGCGTTTGCTGAAACTGCGCCGCCGATGCAGTAGGCCCCATCGCGATCTTGTCGCGCTCCACGACCTTCTCAGGATACCGCTCGGGAAATGCCAGCTCGTTTTCATCGGTTCGCGGATCGGTCCACCCGATGGACGTAGGTCCGCGCCAGTCGCCGTCAAACTCCATCGGAATGCAAAGGTGCGTGTAATCGGTCAGTTCGCCGATAATCGTGCCCGCCACGTCCTCTTCGTGGACGCGCTGCATGATGACGACGATGGCCGAGGACTCAGGGTCGTTCATGCGGCTGGTGATGGATTCGCGGAACCAGCGGACCGTTTCCTGCCTCACAGTTTCCGATTCCGCCATTTTGACGTTGTGCGGATCGTCCACAATTACGCGGTCCGCGCGCTCGCCAGTACCTACACCGCCAACCGACGAAGCGATCTTCCAGCCCGTACTGCGGTTGTAAACCTTATGCACCCCGACATGTGGCGGCAATCTTACGGTCTTTCCCCACAATTCCTGATACAATCGGCTTTTGAGGATGTCAGCGAACCTCCCATTGTCGCGCTCGGTGAGGTCGGGGGTGTACGAAAAGGCGAGATATCGAAGGCTCGGGTTCTCAAGCGGTCCCCATTCCCACGCCGGCCAAAACACCGAAGTCGCCAAGCTTTTCATAAAGCCGGGGGGCACATTCATAAGCAATCTGGTCAACTCACCAGACGAAACTGCTTCCAGATGCTCGCAGATTGCCTCAATCGCCCAACCCGACACATAAGGCCGGATAGGCTCGACAACGGGCCAGAATTCCTTGATGAACCGCAGAAGCTCGTTACTGCAAGCTCGGCGAACCTTCCGCTTCGACAGTTCCGCCGCCATCTTTGCGGCCAAGACCAAGTTCTCGCGCGATACGCTTGCGTAACTCTCCATCCGTCAAAGCCTCGAAATCGCCCGGCTCGCCTATCTCAGACCGCTCTACGAAGGCATAAACCTCGCGGCCCAATAACTCCATGCATTTAGCAGCGGGTCCATACGCGCCAGCCTCACGAGCCTCCTTGGCAAGCCCAATGGTCTGCTCGATCACCCATGCTTTTGTCAGCACCGTCTTAGTCGAAACATCGTGGCGAAGCCGGAGTTCGGCGATACGGGATGAAATCTTAGTGTGCTTTAGTAGCTTCGAGCCATTTACGTCACATGTTGCTGGGGCCGCATCAGGATAGCTCTCTTCGTAGGCATCGTGGGCCTTTTTACCCTGTACGATAGCCTGTGCGAACAGTTCGTGGCGTTGATTTTTAAGAAGCGGCATCGGGCTTTTCTATGGATTTGGAGATTGCAAACTCGCTGAAGGCTGGATCCAAGCGTCCGGCATCCTTCAAGACGATATTGGAGACGGGGGAGGGAATCGAACCCTTATTCGTCCGGTTTTGCAGACCGGCGTTGGACCCAGCCAATTCCCTCGTCAATCGGGTTTTTTCAACATTGGAGGCGATAAGTTCTCGTTTATATTTTTCCATAAAAGCTTCCGCGTTGCGCGTGCGCTGCTGCTCCGCCAGCAAAAGTATATATAACTTAAAAACTGGCGTCTGCCTTCGCCGATCTTGTTCTGAAATCGAGGGGCGGCCCTCAAAGGGTGTATGTGTTATAGCGATGTCGGTAGCCACGCGAACGGTAGCATCCGCAGACATTTCCCATGGGTCGATTCGGACTACCAAACGCCCGAGAGCGCCCCACCGCCTCCAATAATAGCCCCATCGAAGGCTACTCAACGGTTGCCACGGAAAAACGATCCTCATCGTCTAGCTCCTGTGGCGTCAACTGGAACTCTGCCCGCAAGTTTCTCCGCAAAAACTTTGTACTTTTTCAACATCGGCATGGCTGCAGTCTATTCCGATTTTGTCGGTTTGTCACCAGCGCAACCTGTTGGGCGGTCTTCTTCAGGGAATTCATCCCAGTCCCGCACCCTTTTGAGAACTGGAAGGGCGCGCTTGAGAACGGACTCACGTTGGGCCGCATGCTGATCATTAGCCTGAAGCGCGGGTATTGCCAACTCCAACGCATTGAGTAAAAGCGCCCTATCTTCTTCCAGGCCGAAGATGATGGCACCGGCAGAGTCGGGTGATTTCGCAAATAGCTTGTATAAAGGGCCGTGCTCGTGTCGAAACCGCCAATTGTATATCCTCATTGACCTAGCACCCCCCGCGCGGGGGTGTCACGGTCCCTCATGAATCTTCTCTCAGTCCTTGACGATTTCCCCTTTCTCGCTGCCCGCACATTCGCAGATTCTGCATCCAAATATTTAAGAAATCTGTCCCACATCGTCGAGAACGGGGGCCATGGAACTCCAGCCTCACACAAGGTGTCGGCGGGAAGGCCTCAGCAAAAAAGCGAAGCGCCTCTACTCAGTCTAATCTTGTTAAGTGTTAGATCATAGCTCTTGGTGTAGAAGAATAATACTCTGCGCGCGCGCGCGCAAGCCCCCTTGGCGTTGCGAAACCGGAATCCACGTTTTCCGCCGTTCCGCACGGTTTCGCAGCGGTTCAGCAGGTGGTTTCGCATTTTCGATTTTTGCGAAACCGCACTGGTTTGATTCCGGTTTCGCAGCGGTTTCGCACCCGGTTCCGCATGAAGGGTTTATTCATCATTCAATACTCTCATCCGGGTACCGGCAATCAACTGGCCTGACGCACCGGCGGCGTCGAGACTTTGTGCCGATCTCGACAACAACGAGGCGGCCTTCGTTTATGAGGGCGTCTTGAGCAGACTGGAGCGCGCCGAAGGACAGCATTTTGCAGCTTGGCAACTGTCGGGCGAGCGCGGTCAGGGAGCCGCGTGTGTTCGGAACGGCGACGACGAAAGAGCCGTTCTTTACGAGGTAAGCCGCAGCCTCCATGAGCCGCGACTTTGCGTCGATTTTGTCTACAATTGAACCTCCTGACGATGTGAAGTCGGTGCAGATGAAGGAGCCGTCTTTCCAGCGGATTTTTATTTTCTGTCCAAACGGGCCGTAGTTGGATTTCATGATTTTCAGCACACGATCATCGCTGGGCGTGTCGTCGCCCTCTTCGTCTTTTGTGCGCTTGGCGGTGAGATAAAGGCGATTGCGGACTGCGCCGTTCCATGCGGTCGATCCGGAAAAGCCGGAGCCGTCGATCATTGCGGATTTTGACGGATGCGATGTCATGACGACGCCGCCATTATTGATCAGCGCGAAACTGCGGATCATCGTGACGAAGGCCTTAACTTGGTAGCGGATGTTTTCGTTTCCGGCGAACACATCCGAGATTGTGTCGAGAATCGTCATCTGTACGCCGTAGTCTTTTATGATTTCCATGAGTTGCAGAAAAAGCGAGGTTTTTGTGGCCTTTCCGTAATCTCCTTTGCCGCGAAAGGCGACCAACTCGTTGTTGTCTTCACCAACGCCGCACAGATAAAGAACGCGGCCTTCGAGGTCGGAAAATTCGCAGCCGTAGAATTTGCAGATGTCGGCGTAACGGCGATGGAGTTCGTCTTCGTCATCTTCACAATAAACCGCAAGGGATGTGACTTTTTCCTTGATCGGTAACCCTAACCAGTCGTACCCGAGCGCGGCCGCGACCTGCAATTGTTGGCACAAAAGCGATTTTCCTACGCCGCCGTCGCCGGCCAAAAGCGTGATCGATCGCCGCAAGAGAACCGACGGAATAAGCCATTCCCGCTCTGGCCGCTCTCTGCCCTGCAGGTCGCCAAGATCGCGCGGGCTTATGGGCCGCACGCGGCGCGCGCGCGCTTCGTCAAGGTCAATCGGATTGTCAATCATGCGCGCCCCTGCAGAATGGAATTGAAATCGTCCGCCTTCTGAAAATGCGCTTCCGGCATGATCACCTCGACAGGCAGCCCGCGCCGCTCGTATTCGTCGGCCGCCTTGAAGGCCTCGGTGCGCCCGACTTCGCCGGAATCCCCGAAAATTGTCACGACCTTGACGCCTGGCGGCATGTCGAGCTTGCCCAGCCGATTGGCGGAAAGCGCGGCCCACACCGGAATCGAATAAAGCCGCGCGGCACTCATGGCGGTTTCTACACCCTCGGCTACGCCAAGGAACCCGCTCGGCCCTAGCGGCTTGAGCCGAACGGCGCCGGGCCCCATTGGACCGAGCGTCATCTTGGGGCCTTCGACATCGGCTTTGCGCGGCTCGGCGGGATCCAGGTAAGTGCGCTGCACCGCACAGAACCCGCGATTGTCTGAAATCCTCGCCAGCATGGCCGGAAAGTCTTTTTTCGTGCCGTAGTGCCTGAGCGCGGGCACATAGCGCAGTTCTTGACTGTTTAGGAGTCGAATGCCGCGCGCGCGCAAATAGGCCTCAGCGCGCGTTCCCCCCGCCGGTACGCCGCGGTCCCAGATATCCATTGCCTGCAACCGCTTCTCGCGCGCGGTTTTGTCGGGCAGATCGCGGTCATAGAGCGTTGTCATGCGGAACGGGTAGGACGGATCGCCCGATATCGGGCCGTCGCCCCACAATCCGAGCCGTTTCAGGGCGTCAATGACTTCGTTTTGGCTGCAGGATGCGTGGCAAAAAACCAGCACGCGGCCATCGCGGGTTTCTGAAACAGAGAGGGACGGTGACCGATCCTCGTGAGCGGGGCACCGGCACGTTCCGGAGTGATGCGCCCATCGACCCTTTAGCGCGGCAACAATCCGGCGCGCGCTGACCCATTGGCTCATGTGTTGGCCGCGCGGTTCGCGATCAGATTAAGGGCCTCTTTCGCGCAGGCGTCGGGATCGGCGTTTATCTCCGAGCCGCTAAACCTAATCGGCGTGACATAGCGGGCGTTAAAATACCTGTCTCGCACCCTGTCTTTTGTTGCCGACTCCGCCGTTGCGTCGTGGTAATCAAAGCCGTCGCACTCAATGGCGAAGCGCGGAGGCATTTTTCCGGAAGCCTTTGCCAGAATAGCAAAATCAGCCATATACGCGCCGACCAAGACCTGTGGCGCAACGACAATTTCCTGAACATAAAGCGGCGGGAAATCATCGAAGGCTGAAACGTGCCCTTCGTCAATAAAAAGTGTTTGCCAACTGGAAAATTCCGGCGCGCGCAACGCGCCGCGAAGCGCAATCTCCATGAAGGATTCGATGGGGGATGTGACTTTGCTCATTCGGAGATTCCGAACGCAATGCGGATGCGCAATTGTAGCGACATGGTAACTCCCAAGCTCAAGAGAGACATCGGCCGGCCGGGAAGGGCTTGGGGATTCTTGCCCGATCCGGCCGCATGTCCTTTACGCCGCCGGTAGCGAGCCGACGCATTAACGATAATCCGTTCGTTTTCCGCGTCAAGCCGCTACGGATGGTGGGTGTGCCGCGCCGACCTACTTGCTGCTTGGTTTTCCCTCAGCCTCACCCAGCGCCAAACCAAGCGGACCAGCTGGCGATCCGTCGCGCAGACCCGGCAACGCAGCCCGTAGAACCTCAATGGGCACGCCGTATTGCAAGGCCAGCGATGTGACGACGGCGGCCTCCTTGGCGACGATATTGGCTGTGGTGCCCGTTTTTCCTACGTCGAGGAAGATTTCCAGAAGGCTGCCGGTCGGGCTGAAACCGTATTGCGCCACGTAGGCCAATCCGTCGTGGTCGAAACTGACCAGCGCGCCGCGGCGGCGGTCGGGCAGGCGTTCGCGGTCTGTCATTGCGGGGGCGGCCGCCTTGCGCCGCTGACCAAAATCTTGTGCACCAGCCGGCGCAGGCATTGATGCGGCGTCTCGTTCGGCCTGCAAAGCGGGGCGACGCGATCCGTTGGAACGCGCAGGGTGACGGCGGCGCCGATGTGTTTGGGTAGTGTCCAATGCCGCCGCTGGGCCGTGGCGCGGACGTAATGGCTCATGCAGCCCAGCGTATCGGCGATTTCCGTGGCCGTGAAATCCGGGTTCGCGAGCCGCACGCGGTCAACGTCTTTCCAGTTTGTTTTGCCTCTCATGTCGCCCTCGCCATGGCTATTTCGCGCGCGACGGCTTCGCTATTGTCGGAATTGGCAGGACCGTTGCGGTCCGTCTGTTTCGGAAATCGCGCCATAATCGCGGCGAGTTTCTCGCGAGCATCAGGAAACCTATCTTTCCAGCCCACGCGGCTTTCAAATTCCCAGTCGCCAGACTCGGCAATTTCTGTCGCAATTGGAAAGGCCGTTTGAACGATGCCCTTAATGCGACAAAGCGCATGGCCGCTGCCGAGGTGCACCAATAACCATTCTGGCGGCTGGCGACCTTTGGGTGACGCTTTCCGAGCCTGATAAATGCCAAGCCCGCGATAAACATATCCGGCGACATTCGACGGGTCTGATGCGCGCGCAACAAGAAAGTCACCCGGATCCCAACTCACGCCCTACCCTCCCATCTGCCTGAACGTGTCGTGATCGGCGCGCTTGCGATCTTGCTTGGGAATGTGAGGCGCAATCGGTTCCTCGCGCAGACGCATCGCTCGACGCTTTTTGTCGATCCGCTCGGTCCGCGATGGGCAAAGGCGCATCTTCCTGATCGGGGCCGTGGTCAGCCCGTCACCGCGCGCAGGTGGCCGTGCTCCATACCAAGCTTCCTTTTCGGCGAAGCTCAATTCCACTTCGGCACACGCCGCGCGGGCCATGTCGATCATCACCTGCCTGCTCATAGTCGTGAAATCGTTGGACGAGGTAAGTCGCCGGCCGGATGCGATGCGGCGCAAAATCAGATAGGCGTGCGCAGCGTCGGGCGGAATCATTTGCGCAACGGAAGGCGAGGTAGTGGCTCCGTAATTTCTAAACGGAGAGTACCACATGGAAGCTCTCGTAGCCGCCCACGCTTGACCATCCGGGCGATGGTTCTGATCGCCGCGCTTCGATGAAAGCGTGCGTCGAAACACAATTCTTTCATCGTCGGCATTCGCCCACGGACAGACAGGGATTCGATGAGCGCGGCCATAAGCTCATCATCTCGACACTTGCGGCCCTTACTCATTTTTCTGTTCCCGTTCACGCGCCTTGTCCGCCTCATACTCGGCGCGCGTGAGCGTGATCTTCTTGGGGTTGCACCGCTTTGGGAGTCCGCCCACGCCATAGGAGCTCGCTTTTGTACACGCCTTCCGCAACTGCGCACGAAGGCGAGGTGGAAGCGTAGAGGGCTTCACGCGCTCACGTCTCCCATCTGCCTGAACGTGTCGTGATCGGCGCGCTTGCGATCTTGCTTGGGAATGTGAGGCGCAATCGGTTCCTCGCGCAGACGCACGACGTGACGCATGATCTTGGTGTCGAATCCGGCACTAGCGGCCTCCGAATAAACCTCGCGGATATCGGTTACGAGTGCCGACTTTTCGGATTCCAATCTTTCCACGCGCTCGATAAAGCTCTTGAGGTGTTCGCGTGCAAATCCGCTTTTCGTCATTGGTCACTCCTGTTGGTGTTGTTTAGAATTGATCGCTTGTATACGGGCAGATTGTGTTTGTAGGCGCGCGCGATGCCTTGCTCCATGCCACGAGATATTCCACGGTCGATGTAGACCGCGCACGCATCGGCGACCGCATACCACGATAGCCCCGCTTCGATTCCAAGCTCGCGTTCGCCGGGGATGCGGTCGTTCAGAATTCCATCTTGCGTGAATAACAAGTGGCTGGCGATGCAGCTTTCGCCACGATGTAGAGAATCGCTCACGCACTTGCGCGCGTATTCGATGTTGGCCCTTACGACCTCATCGTCGATTGATCCGAATGGGCTTTCGATGATGACGCGGATCATTCTGCCGCTGCCGTCAAAAACAGATCGTCCCGATCATCCTCGGCAGCCAAATTCTTGCACGCCTGCCGCCAATAGGAATCCTTCAACTCAACGCCCATGAATTTGCGCCGCATTTTCAGCGACTGCGTTCCTTCGCTGCCCACGCCCATGAACGGCGACAGAACAACGTCGCCCGGATTGCTCCACATAACCAGCGCGCGGTCTATCACATCGAGCTGCAACGGGCACAAATGGCGCTCATCGTTGGCGTCCTTAGCGGCCTTGACGTTCAGCACGTTGGACTGATCAACGGTCATCCAGACCGGCGATGCCCATTCCTGCCATTGATCAAGCGGGAAATCCTCCGGCGTGTGGACAATTGGATCCATGTTCTCGCCGGGCCGCATGAACGTCATCAGATAGTCCGGCATACCGCCGCGCGACTTCGCGCTGTCTTTGCGCAATTGCTTGTAGAGCAGCCCGACATGTTTCGTCCGCGTCATTTCCACGACCGGGCAACGCCAGATCGTGCGGCGGCCGTGATAAATCCATCCTGCGTCCTGATGCGTTTTGATAATCTGCCCGCTGAAATCCTTGATGCCGATTGCACCATCTCTCCACTTCGTCATCGGCAAATCGGAACAATGCACGGCGGTCAAGCGGCCCGGCTTTGTGAGGCGGAATTTCTCGCGAACCATGAACGCATAATGTTCCGCAAATTCATCGTCGTTCGCGCTATTTCCCATGTCCGCTATGGAATCGCTGTACACAAACAGGTTTCCGAAAGGAGGGCTATAGATAGAGAAATCAATGCATTCGTCCGGCATCTGGCGCAACACGTCCACGCAATCGCCGTTGTACGCCGCCCACGCGCGACCATGCGAAGAATTTAAGCAGCGGATTGAATCCATGTCGGGAGCCTCGCTAGATGTTTCGGATTATATGCAACCTTCGTGGTTTCTTCGCGGCCCATGGCGCGGCGCATTGCGTCAGCCATCGCGCGTTTCATTTTCGCATGGTTCGCGCTCTTGCGGTCGATTACGCGCCCTATCTGATCCTCGCCCTCGGCGACGGCCAAGTGAACCTGCACAGGCCGCTTCTGACCGAAGCGCCAGCAGCGACGAACGGCCTGATACCAAGTCTCGTAGGAGAATGACCGGCCAACGAAGGCCATATGAGCGCAGTGCTGCATGTTCAGCCCGTGGCCCGCAATCGAAGGCTTGCTGATCAAGATGCGCGTTTGGCCGGTCAGAAATCGGTTTATGCCATCCTCTTTTTCGTCGGGCGACATTGAGCCGCGAACTTCCACGGCGTCGGTCTTGAGCCGCGCGTTCAGCGCGTCGGCCTCGTAATTCGTATCAGCCCATATCATCCACGGATCGGACGAATTGCCAGCCAATTCCGCGATAATGTCCGCCCGCGCGTCGATTGTCTGGCGCTTCACATCGTGGAGATTTGTTGCGCTTAATTCCTGGGCGAACAGTCCGTCACCGAACGGTTGCGTAATCCCTTCCTCGCATTTGTGACGGATGACCGAAAGCTCCTGCAGGACGTATTCGCTCGCGTCGTGCCCGAAGTCTGCCGGGCTTTCTGCCATGCAGGACCACGACGCCATCCAGTCCCAGAACGCATCGACCGCGTGCCCTTTGAGCCGCCACTCTTGCGAAGCGGTTGACGTGTCGTTGATAAAAAACCGCGATAGCATTTCGTTGGCGTTCATCACGCCAAGAAACTCGGAATGCGTTCCAAGCTCCATATGATCGTTGGGCGCGGGCGTGGCGGTTGCGGCCAGCCGGAAACGGTGGCGCGAGAATGCGTCTATGAGTGCGCGTGAGGTTTTGCCGCTAAAGTTTTTCAAGATTGACGACTCGTCTAGGACTATGACGCCGAACGACGACAGGTCGAGTTTTTCGATCCGGTCGTAATTGCAGATGTTGATTCCTGATATTGCGTCTGACTGTTCGCGAATTACCTTGGCATCATATCCGAACCTGTCACCTTCGCGCGCGATCTGTTGCGCGACGGCAAGGGGCGTCAAAATCAGCGCGCGGCCATTACCGGCGTCACTCGCCTGTCGCGCGAACTCCAATTCGCAGAACGTTTTCCCCATGCCGGTATCAAGAAAAAGCCCGGCGCGCCCACGTTTCAGGCACATCATCACCGCATCACGCTGGTGTGGCTTCATTTCGTCTGGCACTTCACGCGGCATGATTCCATCGCCTATAGTGTTGGCGACTTTCTTCGCGAGAAAGTCTTGATACTCGCTCACTTCCCGCCACCGTTCTTGCGGCGGTAGGAAACCACGCGCTCTAGGCCTAGAATGCCAAGGATTGCCTCGCCAAAGTCCTTTTCGTCACGACAAACCCGCGAGACATGCGAAGCCGATATATCGTGAGACTCGGACCATTTCCGCAAGCTATCCGCGCTTTCCACTTGCCGGATCAGCAATTTTCTTACCGCTTCAGAATTCATGTGTTGCCTGTTCACAAGACGGTTGACACGCCAAAATCCTTAGCCTATGAAAGCGGAGAAGTCAAACGGTTCTACGATGAAAACGACGCCACTCTACACCCCACCTCCAGCGCCAGCTCGCTCCGCGTCACGCTACGTGCGGGCATCGCATTCAGCCTCGCCTTCTATGCGGCGCTATATTTCGGCATCCGTCCGCTGTTCTGGCTTGTGCAGGTGATTGGGAGGGCGTTGTGAGCGAAGCAGGGCAGGCGCAAGTATTGATCGTGAGAAGCCCGAAGCCCGCACGGTTTCCGGCCTACACGATTGAAAGCGAGGCGGGTGAAGTGTTGGCGAGTGTGCCGATTACGGCCAGCGGAAATTCTCACAAACTGGCCTTAGCTATGGCCGCAGCGCCAGAGTTACTGACTGTCTGCCAATGGCTTGAAGCGCATTGCCGTGTTGAAACCGGGACTAAAGGCGCGGCCCATGCCGAGGAAGGTCAGCGCATCCGCCTCGCGCTTCAGGCCGCTATCGCCAAAGCCACAGGTGAATAGTGAGCTACAATCCCAAAATCGAAATCAAATACCGCATAGAGTGCCGGACTAGCTTAGGTGTTCGCGCATCTGAGTTTGACGACACCGGCGATGCCCACTTGGAATCCGTCGCCTACGATCTGGTCAAAGAATATGTCGCCAGCGAGATTTCAATTTACATCGAAAACCTCCCTCGCGTGGTTGCGGAAATACGTGAGGCGCTGAGGCTGCGGAAGGAAGAGGAAGATGACCGATAAAACAGACGAGAACCCGCTCAACCCCGTGCGGGATAATATAGGCGACGCCCCCGTCGCGCCCGCTCATGGCATCGCCAGCCTCGCGCTTGCGTTGGCGCTTAAGTACCATGACATCAACACCATCCAAGACGGGACGCTTTATCAACAATATAAGCTGGAAGGTCGCAACATGCGCGATCTTCATCTCGACATGGTGTTTGAAACTGCTATCGCGATGGAAAGACACCTTTTGGCTTCTTCGCAGAGAATTGCCGCGATTGTCGTTGAGGCATTGGAAATTTCTGTCGATGAGGAAGTGGGGCCTCAGTCTGATGGGAAGCTGGAAGATGAGGAAGCGGACCAATGAGAAAACCAATCGGAGTATTCTGCGGCGCGCTAACCTTCATATGGGGGCTGGGCGTGTTCGGGCATTATTGGATGGATGATTTGCTCCCCCATAATGGGGGGCTAGAACAAGACCCGTGGTGGGGCTTTCCAGGCTTTATGTCGGGCGCTTTAATTATCGCCTTTATATCTCTTGTTCTCGGTGCCGCTATTGCACTTTCTGGTAACCGCAAATGACCGCATCTATAACCTTTGGTCCCCGTCACCCCGCCTATCTCGCGGGCCATGAACGCTGCAAGAACCCCACTGGTGAAGGCAATCCGTACCCAGTCGGATCGGATGACTACGCGATGTGGCGGCTGGGCTTTACGGACATGCTCACCTTCATGCGCGCTACGGGGCGGTCGGAGATTGAGGATGTGGTGGAATGATGTGCCCTGACGAGCAGCCCACGATGCCATATTCGCGGCCCGTCAAAACCGGGATGTTTTGCGAGGATTGTCCGCCACCGAATTATCCGACAGATAAAACGCGATGTGAGGAATGCCCGCGTAGATCAACAGATAGGAAATTCCCATGAGCGACGATGCGGTGCGCGCGGAGAACGAAGCGTGTGCTGAGATTGCAGATATGCAGCGAACTGCCGCTCAACGCGAGCGCGAGGCGAAAAAGATTCCATTGTATCTACAGACCGATGGCTACGAAGAAATCGTTGCCGAAGAACGCGGCGAACGCATTGCGAGCGATACTATCGCCCAAGCCATACGCGCGCGGATGGAGGGGAAGTGATGAGCGACTTCGCCTACACATATTTCCCCTACGAAGATGACGATGACGATCTTTGCTGGCACGAGGAATACGACATGGACATTCTGGCTGGGCGCGCCAGTTGTTATCAATGCGGACACGTTTGGTTTGCATCCGAAGCCGAGTGGCAATCTTACATCAGGGCGTACACGCCATGAACTTCACAGCCACATGCTACAATCCCGTCACCAAAAAAACCGCCTCATCATCCGTTGACGATCTGGAAGGCGCACAAACGCGCGCGAGGGTATTGCGCACGATGGAGCCGCTTGCCGACCGTACGAAATGCAAGCGGCAGGTGCGCGGCGGGACGAAGGTTTGGGAGCTTCGCAAGGTTGTGGGGCGAGAATTTTGGAAGGAAAGTGGGAGCTAAATGTTGAAAGAACAGATCGTTGCCGAGATCATGAAGTTGGTACGCCCAGCGATGATCCCGATGGACCATAAGCCGACGATTGACGAAATTGAGAAGATGCTCAATTCGGACAATCCGAAGCGAATTAGCATCGCGCCCGATGGAAGCGCCGTGATGGAAGCGCCGTCGCATACTGTTGGCGACATTGCTGACGCCGTTCTACGGATCGTAGGCGATGTTCGGGCGGCAACGCTTCGTGAGGCTATGGGCAAAGTGCAGGCCGATTGCGCCGTCTGCGGTGGAAGCGGCCACGCGCATGACAGTACGCCAGACGATCCCATGCAGTGCGAATATTGCGGCCGACCGAACAGCGCAATACACGAATTGCTCACTACCACCAACACCTAGGAGAAAATCATGAGCGAAGAAAAGAAAACAGCACCCGGCTATATCGTCACGCTATCCGTCTGGGTGCCTGCCGATCCAAACGACCATGAAGAAATGGTTCGTGCGGCGAAGATTGTTCCGGCGCTTAAGACGCTGAAGTTCGAGGATATTGAATCCCTCGAAGGCGCAAAGCTGGAAATCATCGAAGCCAAATCGCGGCATGTTTCAAAGCGGGCGGTCTGAGATGAGCGAAGCTTTCTTGATCGGCGGCGGCAAGATTCATCGCCTCATCGGCCAACGCGGCGAAACGCCAGAATGTACGGGTGCGAAATTCAAGCGTGGCGATATTGTGAAGGTTCGCCGAAACAAGCGCGTCGGCCACTTCCCGGACGAACTCATCGTATTGGTCGCGATACCGCCTGGATTTTCGCCGGATGATGCACTTGCCGATCTTACGGGGTCGCCGCGCCCATTAATGAAGCGGGTCGGCGCGCGCAGCATCACATACATCCTTTGTCGGAAAGGCGATGAAAGACCATACTTTTGCTCCGAGCGCGATATTCTTCCGAGTGGCAAAGAGTCTGTTGAAATCGGCACCATTTCGCGATCAGTGGATGGCTATAATGGGTAACACGAATGCCTTGGCCCACGACCTTGCCGCCACGAGCGAGCAATTCGTCACGTTGCAGCGGATGCTCAAGGCCGAACAGGATTCTATTTTCCGCCGCGCCCTGTTCGCCTCTGTCGATGTTGCGGAGACGCGGTATGAGGAAGCTAAGGCGAAGTGGGCGATGCGCACATGACCGACATCACCCGCCTGCGCAAAACCTACGAAACCTCCGTCCAATCCTGCGACGGGGCACATGCGAACTTGCTCGACGAAAGCTCGCCGCACGATCAGCCATCGCGCCTCAATTTCTTCCGGTCGGCATACGGGAACAAACTCAAGTGTCACGCTGATTGGCGGAATGCGGTGAAGGAAGCTGAGGTGGCGCGATGAGTCGTCACAAAGTCAATGATGTGCGCTACGATCAGCACAGCAAATTCACAATCATGGCTATTGCAAATGGTTGGATTATGGCCCGTCGCCCCGACTGTATGCCCTTTGTGGTCAAAGAAGTAGATTGGGCGAATTACTCCGTGGTCCCATGCGAAAAATACATATCAGAATGACCAAGAACACACTCGGCCTTCGTATCCGCCATTTCCGCGAGCGCAAGAGATTGAGCCTTTCTGAGGCGGCGCGGCAGATCGGGTGTTCAAAGGGCCACCTTTGGGAACTTGAGGCCGATATTCAGGACAATCCGGGCCTGAAAATACTTGTTGCAATGTGCGGAGTGTTCGGTATATCGTTACGGACGCTTTTGAGAGGCTTAGTTCCGTGACCATAACACCAGGCATCCACGATCTTACGAAGGATGCGTACTTTGCTGACCCGACTGCGGAACCTTCGCTATCGGCCTCGATCATCAAAATCCTGATTACCGAAACGCCGATCCACGCATGGACCGCCCATCCCCGGCTCAACCCCAATTACGAGCGCACAGAGGAAGACAAGTTCGACCTTGGCAACGCCGCACATGCGCTGATGCTGCACGATCCGCAAGCCTTCTCCATCCTGCAATTC
Source organism: Occallatibacter sp. (assembly GCA_036489735.1). Taxonomy (GTDB): domain Bacteria; phylum Acidobacteriota; class Terriglobia; order Terriglobales; family Acidobacteriaceae; genus Telmatobacter. Next base: position 45,686 of record DASXFF010000173.1, read on the forward strand.
GACAACTGGCGGACCAAGGACGCGCAGAATGCGAAGGCCGAGGCGCGCAAGGCCGGGAAAATCCCGATGCTGGCCGACAATTGGCAGCGCGTCTGCGATATGGTTGAGGCTGGCCGCGCCCAATTGCTGCAACACCGTGACGCCAGCGAGGCATTCGCCAACGGCAAAGGCGAGCAGACGATCATCTGGCAGGAAGGCGCGACTTGGTTCCGGTCAAAGCTCGACTGGATGCCTGACAAGCCGACGATCTTCTACGATTACAAAACCACCGGCTCCGCCGATCCCGACACATGGCAGAAAATCGCGTTTCAAACCGGCGCCGACATTCAAGCGGCTTTCTATCGTCGCGGAATCAGGGCTTTAGAACTCGCACGCAATCCGAGAATGCGGTTTGTGGTTCAGGAAACGACGGAGCCTTACGCGCTTTCTGTCTGCGAATTCTCCCCGGAATCTCTTGAACTCGCCGACCGCCGCATCGGGCACGCGATCAAGAAATGGGAATGGTGCATGAAGCATCACGAGTGGCCCGGATACCCCGACCGCACCGTTACGCTGGAAGCACCGCCGTGGCATGAATCGCAATTGATGGCTCGCGAACAACGTGACGCGGACCTCGCCAAGCAGTTGGGCGCGAAAGACGATATCGAGCTTTTGGCGTTCGCGATGAAAATGCAGAGCCCAATCTAGGATTGTGAATATGGCGCACGCGCATCTGTGGAATAATCTGCCGCCCGATGAGCGGTCACGCCTCTACCCATGGATATTGGAGGCTCACATTCTGCACCTTACGCAGACGCGCTTTATGATCGTGGCCGCGCACGAGGCGCTTTTGCGCAGTCTGGATAGTCAGATTGCGAATATTCGCTCCGATCTCCAGAAAGTAACTCACACATGACTTTTACAATTCGCCCCGCCGCAGCCGAGTTGATGCCGACATGAAAAAGCCCTTCGAGAATAATAGGGTTTGTCAGAAATGCGGAGTGGAATTTCGCACGAAGCCATCCAATCTCGCAAAGTTCTGTGGCCTTGCGTGCAAGGCGTCGGCACACAGAACCAGAAAAAAAAACGATCCTCGCCCATGTATAGTTTGTGGAACCATGTTCACTCCGGCACGCCATCGCGGAAATGCGAAATTTTTCTCCAAGTCGTGCATTTGGAAGGCGACAAAGGGACCAGAATTTAACGCCAAAATCGCGCGCGAATTCGCAAAGGAAAGTGGCGATAGACAGCGCGGTCGCGGAGACGGCAAGTCATATCGAAAGATGAATGGCCATCATGAACATCGCATCGTCGCCGAACAGAAGACTGGTCGCCCGATTGAGAAATCGGAAGTCGTTCATCATGTGGACGGAAATCGTCTGAATAACGATCCGTCAAACCTTGTCGTGATAACTCGCGCCCAACACATGCGAGAGCACGGGCTTGGAATTCCTGGTGTAACCCCACCGCACGAACCTTGGAAGCTTCGCGGCAAGAATAAAAGGAAATCTCCGTGACCTTTGCGATCCGCCCTGCAACGCCTGAGTTGACGCCAATCCTCATAGGACTCGTAGGTAGTTCAGGATCTGGCAAAACTCTATCTGCATTGCGTCTCGCGCATGGTATTCGAGAAGTTGTCGGTGGAGAAGTGGGTCTGATCGACACAGAGGGGCGTCGCGGCCTGCGTTATGCCGACAAGACAAAGTTTCCGAGCTTCAACTATAAATATCTGGAATTTCTGCCGCCGTTTGCGTCGGATCGGTTCAGCGAAGCCATCGCTGCCATGTATGCGACAGGGGTCAAGACAATTATAATAGATTCCCTATCGTTGGAACATGAAGGAGCGGGCGGCTACCTCGAATACCACGTGGCCGAACTCGACCGCATGGCGGGCAACGATTACAAAAAGCGCGAGAAGATGACGTTCACGGCCCGGATCAAGCCTGCCGCCGCGCGTCGCCGCCTCATCAATTCGTTTCTCCAAGTGCCGGTGAATTTCATCTTCTGCTTTCGCGCCAAGGAAAAACTCAAGATTGTCACTGGCGGCGCACCGATACCGCTAGGCTGGCAGGCAATCGCCGGAGATGAGTTCGTTTATGAAATGATCGCGCGGTGCCTCTTGCCGCCGGGCGCGAAGGGCGTGCCCGACTGGAGCGATGCCGCATTCGCGCATGGTACTGCGAAGCGCGATGATCAGGACAGGGCGCTCTTTCCCGATGGCACGCAGCTTTCCGAGGAAATCGGCCGCAATATCGCATTGACCTATAGCGGCAAGGATGTGCGGCCTCGGCAGACTGCGGAAGCGAAAGCGTCCACGGCTGGTACGCAAGACGCGGAGGGTGCCGATCTGCAGAGTGCCGGTGATGAAGTGGCGCGGAAAGGCGTCGTGGCCGTCAGAACGTGGTGGCAGAATTTAACCCCGCGCCAGCAAAATCTCGTCACGAAAACCTACCTTGATGACGTTCTGAAACCCGCCGCCGAGAGTGCCGATAAGGAAATGTTTGGGGAATAAATCGCATTCACATGGAGGTTAATACAATGAAGTTCCTTCTTTCTGCTATATCACTCCTCGCCTTTCTTGCATGGGCCGCGGCCCGCATAGCTCTCGGCATTCAATTCAATATTGGATGTAACGATTATATTTCGCAGGCCGCTTCATCCCCCGATCCATCCATCGCGGCCCAACGTCTGGATGCGGCGATTTCGTATGCAGATGCGCACAATCTGACATCTGGCAACACAGGAATTTTCTTCACCTTCCCTAAAAACGATGTCGGATTCTGGTACAAGCGCCTGACCGATAGCCGCGCAATTCTGCGCGCGTTGCCGCCTGGCGATGCGCCGCTTGAAGTCTCAAACACATTGATGCGTGTTCGGGAAACCCTTGTCGAAGGCGGCAAAGACGGGGACGCGGTTGTAAGCCCATCTGGAATTTCAGCCTTTCCAGATAACGCCGCATTCTTCTGGTGGGGCGCGGTATCGTTTTTCGCGCTCCTGCTTTTCACGGCGCTGGCGGCCGTTGAATCCGACCCGTTCTGAAATATAGACCACACACAAGGAAAACCAGTCATGCGAATTTTGGAAATGCGTTCGGAGAATTTCAAGCGCCTGTCCGTCGTGCAAATCACGCCGGACGGCAACCTGATACAGGTCTGCGGGCCAAATACTGCCGGGAAAAGTAGCGTGCTTGATTCCATCTGGGCGGCACTTGGCGGCAAGGATGCTGCACCAGATCAGCCGATCCGCAAAGGCAAAAACGCGGCACGCATCGAACTGAAACTCGGCAATGGTAGCGATGTCGCGCTGATCGTCGAACGCACCATAACGGCCAAGGGCAACTATGTCACCGTGCGCGGCGCGGACGGCGGCAAATACGACAAGCCGCAAAAGGTGCTGGACGATCTCATGGGGCTGATTGGCTTCGATCCGCTCGCGTTCATGCGCCTCAAGCCTGCCGAGCAATTCGAAATGCTGCGCGGCACCGTGAAGATGGACATTGACATTGACGCGCTCGACCGCAAGCGCGCGACGGTTTACGAGGATCGCACGGGCGTCAATCGCGACCTCGCATCTGCCAAGGCGCGCTCGACGGCAATTGTAGTGCCCGACGATCTGCCGGACGAGCAGCCTGACATCGCGGCGATCACGGATAGGCTGGCCGGCATCGACGAGTTCAACACGGCAATTCGCGCGAAGATGTCCTATAGGTACCGCGCAACGCTGAGTTTGACGCAGGCGACCGACCGCGAGGCGTCGGCCTTGCGCGAACTGGAAGATGCGCGCCGCCACGCGGAGAACTGTCAGGGAGAAAGAATTGCGGCAGAGCTTGCGCTTGAAGAAGCGCAGCGCGTCGCGGATCATGCCGGTGAGCTTCAGGACGTTGCCGCCATCCGCGCCGAACTCGACGCCGCGAACAGGCTTACCGAGGGCTTCCGCCGCCAGCAAACCAAGATTGCTGCGGAAGCGGAAGTCACAACACTGACGCGTCGGTCCACTGAAAAGACGGCTGAGATTGAAGCGCTGGACGCGACCAAAGCGAAAGCGCTCGCGGAAGCGAAGATGCCCATCGAGGGCCTCAGCTTTGAAGATGGCACCGTGATATTCGGCGGCCTACCACTGGCGCAGGCAAGCTCGGCGCAGCAATTGCGTGTCTCTGCGGCCATCGGTGCGGCGCTCAATCCGAAACTGCGCGTGATCCTGGCGCGCGACGGGTCATTGCTCGACAGCAAGTCGCTACAAGCGCTCGCGGCGTTCGCCGATGAAAACGACATGCAAATTTGGTTGGAGGTTGTGAATGAATCCGGCCAAGTCGGAATCGTCATGGAAGACGGTCACGTCAAGGGCCAAGAGGCGCTTGTTGCCGAGCATGAAAAGGCAGATGCGGAGAAGGTTGCGGAGCCGGATGCGCCCGCACCAACGCCAGAGCCCGGCAGCGACGCGGAGAAGCGCGCACGCTCCTATCTCGACGCAATGATCAAGCAATTGGCGAACCGCAAATCGCAGGCCGAGTGCGAGGGCGACAATGCAGCGGTGAAGGTGAAGCTTGCGCGCTTCCCCGATCTCGTCCGCGCCGAATGGGCACCGGCATATCTGGCGCGCATGAAAGCGTTGGCGGGGAAATGAGCGGCACGGATAGAATTGTTAAACGCCTTCGCGCCAAAGCGACTGAAATAGCGAAAGCCGTCGCGCGCACGGAGGGTGAGGGGGAATACACGGAAATAGAACTTATGCGCGAAGCCGCTGATGTAATCGAGCGCGGATGCGTGGAATGGCGCGATATCTCAACCGTTCCGAAGCACACCGGCAAAGGCGATGTTCCTGCAAAGTATATCGTCCTTTTACACGATCCAGACAACAGCGCTATGAATCGCGTCCAAGTCGGCTTTTGGAACAACCGCTGTAATTACTGGCAAACTCTTTTCGACAATGAGGAATTGATGTGCCCGACACACTGGGCACCATGGATCAGGGCACCGAAGGATATGCTATGACCGACAACATCATCACCGAGCTCGTCTTCCCTCCCATCCCCGACCGCTCGCATGATTGGTGCGCCTATCGCGATCCAGAAGGGCGCATAGGCTGGGGGCGGACGGAAGATGATGCGATCAAAGCCTTGTTGATGCAGGAGGAAGAAGATGAGTAGCGCGAAGGTTGCGGCGGCTATAGAGCAGGTCGGCATAAATTTGAACTCCGAAGTTGAGCGCGTCGTTGGCGTGGTCAACAAATTGAAAGCCGAGAACGAAGAATTGCGCGACGCGAATGCGACGCTCCGAGCCAATCGCTCCGAACTCGAATGGCTCCGCGAGCGGCTCTCTGACTGGGATAACATCTCTGTCAATTTGGCACGCGAGGCCGGTCGCATATCGCAATTGCAGGACCTGGCCGCGCGCGAATGTGCGAAGGTGCGGGCGCGGATTGATATGCTGGAGCAAGGGTGAACATGGCGACGCTTACAGAGGCCGAGGAATTCAACGATACTCACGGAACGCTGGAAGGCTTCACGGCAAGGGAATGGCGCGCCGTTATTAAGCTGGCGATGGTTATTTGTGAGGTTCAAGATTGCGTTGGAGAGTATGTGCACGGACCGTGCGAGGATCACTTTGGTGCCGCGACTCAATTCTTCTTTGAAGAGAAACGCCGAGGATAATATGGCCACGACAACTCACAAATACCTTTTAGTCGACACGGAAACCACCGGCCTCTTTCGGTACGATCAGCCCGCAGACGCCGAAGGTCAGCCGCGAATGGCGCAGCTTGCCATGCTGTACCTCAATGAGAATTTCGAGGTCTGGGGCATTGAGAACATGCTCATACGGCCATATGGCTGGAAGATGAGCGATGAGGCGGCGAAGATTCACGGTCTGACGCAAGAAATTCTCATGGAGCGCGGATATCCGATTGCCGATGCACTCAGGGCCTTCAATGGCGCACTCGACGATGGCCGCATCATCGTCGGCTACAATGTCTCCTACGATCTGAAAGTGCTGCGCGGTGAATTGCGCCGCGCCGGTCTGCCAGACCGCTTCGAGACAACGCAGTCCGTCGATTGCATGCGAAAACTCACGCCCGTTTGCAAAATCGCCAAGGCGAGCGGGAAGGGCTATAAATGGCCCAAGCTCACGGAAGCCTACAAACACGTCACCGGCAAGGAATTGATCGGCGCGCACGGGGCACTTGAAGACACCCACGCCTGCCGCGAGGTCTTCAAGTGGATGGTGGCGGAGAAGATGTTTACGGAGGCGGCTATTTCCGACTTCGAAGAATCGGTCCGCCAGAATTCGCAAGAAACTCATGAAGTGGCATGGCGGAGAATTTCGGAAGGTGCCGACGATTTACGATACGCCGAACGCTATATACATTCATCCGGCCATGCGCGCAGAATTCGAGGCTGCGGTAGCGCGGGAGATCATATCGTGAAACTCACCCACATCGCCATCTGGACGATCTACTGGTCCGCCGTCGCCGCTGGCATGTTGCTTCTAGTGTGGGGCGCGAAGGTTGCGATCAAGAATGTGGCCGAACGGTATCGCGACCCGCTTGGCAGGTTTGAGTATGGCGAGCGGCATTCGGATTTCGACGGAGAGTGAGATGTGGCCTTTCAAGCGTAAAGCGAAAGAACCGATTCTGTTGCTGTCGCCGCGCCCCGACGCCGATCTGTACGAGATTGGCGGTGGCTGGAGCGATAGGATTAGTTGGTGGTCGGAAAATCAACTCACTCGCGTCTATGGACACAAAACACCAAAGCCGCGCGCAGGCGACGTACTGACGTGCGAAATGAAGTCCGGCAAGACGGGCGTGTGGATTTTTCAGAGCATTGAGCATTGCAACGATCCGCCGGATATGTTTTTCGCTGACGTGAATCCAATCGGCTACACTGACGAAATTGCCTTTTCGCTTCCCACGCCCCCGCAAAGTCCATTCGCCGAAGCTTTCCAATTGGCACGGAGGCTCTGATGATCCCCGTCTCCCACCTCCCATGGCACTCAACGCGCGTAGACATAGTACCGCTGCGTTTTCTGCCCAACGCTCCGGTGATGAGTGCCGAGCATCAGGCGTGGAAAGCGGCTGAACTGAACTCGCGCCGTCAGGTCGAGGCGCGGGATTATGAGATTGGAATGCGGTGATGAAAGCGCTCTTTGAAATCATCCTCTTCGCAATCATCGTGCTTGGTGCGTTCGGTTGTTTCATCTTCACCGCCAATCCGGGGAATGGGAGATGGTTTAATGATTGAGCGCGGGAAGACGAGGTGTGACCAGTGCGCCGCGATGGACGGATTCCATCGCTTCTTCTTCGTCATGGGAATCCTCGCTGTGTCATTTCTTTGGCGATTGTGCTCTATTCGACATAAAAACCGAAATGATCTATTCTCTCGACTCGCTCGAAATATTATTGCGAGCGGGAAGGGGTGGCTAGTATGGGCGGTTTTCGGAATAGGTTTTCCTATCTCGGCATCCTTTGGCGCGAAGGTGTTTGGGGAAGGTGGATCGGCGGCGCGTATTTCCTCCTCGCGTTGTACGTCTTTATTCGCGACGACTTTTGGCTCCCCACGGATACCAGCAAGTGGTGGATCATCAGCATGATCCCACACCTATCGCTTTCTTGGTGGTTGTTCGGGGCCGCGCTAATTCTGTGCTTCTGGATTTTTGAAGCGTCTTTCAGGCTTTATGCGAAGGCGAAGTCAGAAATTGCGAACCGATCACCAGAAAATGCTTTGAGGTTGACTTTTGATGTTGCTGACAGTCGATGCTTGCGGGCCGCCGAAACGCGATATTCAGATGAGCCAAGCGGTGAGTTTTATTCGATTCTAGTTCAAAACCGCAGCGGGAAAAGCATCTCTAATATCAGCATTAGGGGGCTTCCTAGCTGGTTCACCTCAACAATTCTGGCTATGGCAGCGACCGGGCGAAGCACCCGTCGCCAAGCTACGGTGGTGCTCCGCGATATTGCGGAACTCGATCCAGACGCGACGGATGTTGTAGAGCTTTTCGGGCTTAGTTATTCGCCAGAGTCTAGAAACTCGGAACATATCTTAAACAATGTGCAAACCTTCACTCTGGAGGGTCGCGCAAGACACACCAAGACCGTTTCTCTCACATTAGAATACGATCCCAAGTCGCGGCCCATGCTAAGGGTCGCCTCATGAAATTAGAGGCCGCTAACTGCTGTCCCGAAAATGTCCGCGTTGTTGCGGTTGTTGTAGCGGAACTCAAATTCCGCGACATACAATGGAAGATATTTGCGACTGACTTTGTGGTAGGTGCCCATGATGCCGCGTTTCATAATCGACCAGAATCCTTCAATCGTGTTGGTGTGGATCGCACCGACAACGTAGTTCTTTGCCTGATGACGGACGGCGAAGTGCGGGTAATCAGGCGACAGGTGCCGATAGCCGGAATGCTCATCGGTATTGAGCAAGCTAACGTCCGTCGAAACGACCTCGCGAACGAAACCTTCGAGAGTTTCCGTCTGAGTGTTTTCGATCACGCGGGCGACTACGTTGCCTTTGCGTTGTGCCGCGCCGATCACGATGGTTTTGTCAGAACCTTTGCCGCCCTGTCCGGGACTGGTGCTGCGCTTGTCGAAATGCCGGTTTTTGTCTTTGCCGCCGATGTAGGTTTCGTCCACTTCCACAATGCCCATGAGCTTGCGGAACTTTTGGTCGGCCAGCCCGGCGCGAACGCGATGGCACATATGCCAAGCCGTGCGGTAAGAGCCGAAACCCATCGTGCGGTAAATCTGATGTGCCGAAACGCCTTTCTTGCTCGTAAGCATGGTGTGGATCACGCGAAACCACATCCGCAAGCCAACATTCGTGTTCTCAAAGATCGTGCCGACCAGCACAGAGAAACGGTAGCCCGCCGATCCGCCCGGAGCGCAAGCCGTGCACTGCCAGTGGAACGGGCGCGAGGGCAGCTCATAGGGGCCTTCAACGCCGCAACGCGGACAATGAACCACGGTCGGCCAGCGATGCTTCGCCAGATACGCCATGCAGGCGTCATCCGTGGGGAACGCCGCTTCCCACTGGGGGACCGTCATCTGATGAATGCGTTTGCTCGTACCCATGGCCGTTTCCTCTTGAACGACCCATATATAGCCAAAGGAAAATCTTATGTCAAGTAGTGCACAATCGCCATTTCTTTCCGGCGCATCTCTTGTGGGCTTGATCGCATTTATAGCAACACTATGAGCGATTCAGTTGCGTGCGCCATCTGCGGGAAGGCGGCCCGGACAATGGATTCCGCGAAGGGGCCAAAGGCCGTCAACGTGCGGCCCGTTTGACGGGTGCCCCAGTGAGCAATCTTACCGAGTTTATCCGCGAATCGAACAGGATCGAAGGTATTCTGCGCGATCCGACGAAGGCAGAGATGGTTGCCTCGGAATCCCTCCTTGGCGCCGTGGCAGTTACCATTGCCGATCTGAGCGCCTTTCAGAGAATTGTCGCGCCAGATAAGCCCCTGCGCAGCAAGCCCGGCATGAACGTCCGTGTGGGAACGCACATCGCGCCGTATGGCGGGGCGAAAATTCAGACTGAACTAGCTGCGATTTGTATGCGCGCGAATGACGGCGACGGCCCATGGCTGCTTCATGTCGATTTCGAAACCCTCCATCCGTTCATGGACGGGAACGGACGAACTGGACGCATTCTCTGGCTGTGGGCAATGAAACGGCATGGTGAATTGACGCGCGCGCTTGATCTGGGTTTTTTGCACTCGTTCTATTACCAGACGCTTGGCCTTGCGACCCGTACATGAACCGCCCCTACACCCTCATCGCCTTCGTCGCCCTTGCCGCTGCTGTGGCTGGGTGGTTTTGGGCGTCCACGATCACGCACTTTCCGCCAGCGCCGGCGCAAGAAAAAAGCGCGGCCTTTCGACCGCGCTAGTTGGGTGGGCGAAAAGCTTACGAGAATGTCAGCGTCCCGGCAGTATCTTCGGCAACCTTGACGGTCACTGTGCCGGTCGCGGTGATGGTATTCGTGCCAGGCTGAGGGTCGCCCTCCGCCGTCGCCGTCACCGTCGCATCGCCGGCGGCAACGCCCGTGATAACGCAGGTGAGGCCGTCCGTGGCGGGCGCAAGCGTCACCAAGCCGTCAGGCGTGGCCGCCCATGCCGGTACGCTGTAGATGGGATCGCTGGCCCCGGAATTGTCGGTATAGGCCACAGTTGCGGTTGTGGTGGCCCCAATGTTGATGGATTTGCTCATCGGCGAGACTCCTGTAAGCCCAAATACGAGGATGCTGGTCCGGCGCTTGGGCTTACGACGGACGCATGTAAGCTCGCGGAGCATTTCAAGGGCCTCGTCCAGCTTTCGCTTGATGTCGCGGTCCATTGATCGTGCCTTTTTGGAGCGGTGTCGTTGTAACGCGCGAGCGGGGCGGATGGAAGCGGATTAGTGGTCGGTAGTGGGCGCGGGCGGGCAGTTGGCGGCGACTTTCAGGTTATGTGCCACCAGCCAAATCTTCTCCCCGCGCGTCCAGCGGCTACTGTAACCGTCATCCGGGTAAAACTGCATCTCCCACCCGCACGCGCTGGGCACCGTGACGTTGACCACGGGCGGCGGCTGTTGGGTGGAGGGGCCAATCTGAATGAGAGGCATGGTTCCGCAAGCGGTGAGAGTGAGGCAGGCGATGACAATGGCGGCCTTCATGCGATTATTCGAGGGTCGTGTAGTGGGTCGGAATGTTCTAGTACGTCCGTGCGCGCCTGTTGCAGCATGACGATAATCGCCAATGCCTCATCGGGAGAAATTGGGAAGCAGCCTTTGAACGGCCCCACGAAATCTATCTGACCGCAGATCGTGCCAGACGCTGCAAAGGCACCAAATTCAGTCGCCGCCATGAAGCGCTTGGCTTCGTATAGCCGAGGCCGCAGATGCGTTACGTTCACGGCCTCGGCCTCTTCAGCGCCTCGTCCAACTGCGCGTCGGTCATGCCATCAACCTGCTGGTCGATCTGCGCCGCGCGCGCATCGTCTTTGGCCGTTTGCCGCAGGTCCGCGTTCTGCTGCTGCGCCTGCCCGAGCTGCTGGTCTGTGGCGGATTGCTTCGTGCCGCCGAACAGCCAGCCGAGGAGCCATGAGATCCAGCCCGGCATTACGCCGCCGGAGCAACCGCCGTCTGCACGGCCCTGTAAGCCGCCTGAACGGCAAACTGTGCGTCGGCCACGGCAACCGCTTTGCCTTGGATTTCAACCTGCTGAACCACATCAACGACCGCGGCCCCAAATTTTTCTGCGCCCGATAGGACCAGCGGAGCTTGCTTCAGGACCGCGCCAATCGCGATCTGCCCAACGGCGGACAGGAAGGCTTCGAGGTCGGAAACCACGACGGGCCCGATCTGGGCAGCAAGAACGGCAACGTCGCCCTCAAGCTTGGCGACTGCGGCCTTCGCTTCGGCTTCGAGATTGGCGAACCATGTTGAAAGGGACATTGGACCTCCTGTGCGCCGAGGCGCGGGTTAGATGATGCGGGCCAATCGTGAATTGGCTTGTGGCGATTTCTCTCTCGCAAGAGCCAGGACCATTCCGTGCTCGCCTTGTCCTAGTCGGAGGTTTGTGTGTCTTGCCCGCAGGCACCTACTAAGGACCACACCGCCGCATCCCCGCCAAAGTGCGCTTGGTTGTGGCGGCCGTCAAGGTGCGGCTGCGCTGTCTTTCACGATCAGGCGCCTATATGTGCTGATGCAGTCCTGCGCGTCGGCCAGAGCATTTGCGGCACTTCGTGAATGCGGGTCTTGCGCCAATTCCGCCTGCGCATCGTCGCGATCACGCTGGCAATCGCGCTTCTGCAATTGATAGACCGTCACGTCCACGGTGCTGAGATGCTTGGCGATACCGTCAACGGCCTGCTCCAGCGTTTTGCCCTGCGCGACAGTTACCCAAGGAAAGCCATAGCCGACGCCAGCGGCAAGCGCACCAAGTGCGACAAGGCTGCTGGCGTAACCGGCCAAGGCTTTGAGAGGTGCCATCAGTCGCTTGGGATTGCCGCGAGATAAGCTTCCAGCGCCGCCTTGAGCGGATTGCTGTCGTCGAGGCTGTCGCACCAGTCCTGAATGTCGCTCACATCGGCCTGTGGCGGCGCGACGTTCGCTAGAGGATGAAGAATAACGACTTTGGGGTGCATTCCGCCGCTGCCGCCGCCAGATGAAGACATGTGCTATTCCTTTCGTGGGTGGGAATCGAATTGTGGGGCTGGAGGTATTTTGATACCCTGTTTTTCCGCAGCGACCTCCACTCTCTGCGACCAATAAGATACCTGAAATAGGTCGCGTGACAACTCCGTGCTTTTGTCGCTGAGACCTTCCGCCTTAGCCATAAGCATGGGCGCACCGACCAAGCTCACCACGAGCGACGTTATCGCAATCACGAGGTTGATTATCAGCATGGATGAAAGCATCCACATGAATGGACGCGCGACGCTTTCTGGAACCTGATAGTTGTTTACAATCGCCACGCCGGAATCTGTAGCGTTCGCGACCGGCGCGCCTTCGACATCAAGCTTTCCGTCCATCAATGCCCCGACGCGGTGATCCCAAATCTGACGATGAAATAGCCGAGGCTCAATACCATAGTTCCCAGCAAAGCGTACATCCATTTGTCGAACCGGCCTGTGACGGCGGTCGAGAACGTGGTGAATTCGGCCTTCATGTTCTGCAGCGCGCGCTGAATTTCGGCGTGGCGGACTTCACAAATCGCCTCGTGGGATTCGACCCGGTATTGCGCCTGTGCTGCCAATTCGATGGCCCTCGTGTCGATGTGAACCTGCGCCCTATCCGCCATGTCTCCCCCGAATGAAACGCTTTCCGGTCGCATTGGTTACACCTTGGCATCATTCGTAACAGAAAATTCATTACTTGCAATTGCTTAGTAGCTACGGAAGCGCGCTTATTGCGCCCCGTCGCATTTGCCCACGCGGGGGTAAAACACATTATTCGTTGGGTACTCTTCTCCGAAAACCTTCTGCCACAACATCGCAGTACTGCGCAGATCATTCGCATGCATCAAGTTTCGGATGTTGTCGCTTTCGCAGAATTGAGTTTCAATCTCAATCAAATCTCTCTGTATTGCGGCCACGCTGCTGTCCAGTTGCGCCCTGTCTCGTAAGGAAACGTCCGCTTTCGCCTCAAGCGTCCCGATGCGGCCCTCATGAATGGCGACGGTATCCTGAAGGTGTGTAACGGTGACAAACCAGCCCAAGACGCTGGCAAGAATCATGAACGCGCCCGCAATGGCAGGAACCCATTGCATCCACCGCGAACCATTGCCGCCGGGGGCATCGGCCACGGCGTTATTTCGCGACGCTCGGCGCGTAACTTTTCACGATCTGCGCGGCGGTTGCGTCGGTCGCTGGAATTGGTTCTCCGGCGCGATCAACAAGAACACCTCCCGCAGTAGCAAGATGGAGCGTCGCGTTGACGGCCGCAGTTGTTTTCTTTCGAGAGGCGATGTAGTTCGCGAAAGCGTTATAAACGCCCCATGCCGCCGGACCGACTACCATGATGGAGCCTGCAACAATCTCGACCCATTTGTACGCGCCAGATGTTGCCAGCCCATTCCCCGCCATGACCGTTCCGATCACGATCAGAAATGAACGGATTGACGAAAAGACGGCGTTGATGTTCGGTTCGCTCGCGTCCATCGGTTAAAGCCTTCCGGCCAAAATCAGAATCAGAATAATCACGAGAACGAGGCCCAGCCCGCCGCCGCCCCAGTTCGGATTGAGGCCGACATGGTTGAAGCCGCCTGCGTAGCCGCCGAGCAGCAACACTATGAGAACGATCAAAAGTATCAGGCCGATGCTCATGGCGAAATCCTTTATGGTTCAACGGTCAGCGTTGTCGCTCCCGAGCGGGTCGCGTCCCTGATCTTGGGGTATATACGCCTGTAAGCGGCTTGGGAACCAAGGATGGCCGGTGTTTGGCCGGGTACATAGGCAGGCTGTGGAGTGTCGCCGACCAAAATGCAGCCGCGCGTGTCGATTTCGGTGTTGCCGCAATGGATGAGGATGCCAGACCTGCCGGGCACATTCTGGACGCCGATCATGCCGGGGTGGCCGCCCCCCGGCAGGTTGCCGAACAGCTTGGCGTAGGCGGGCTGCATGTCGCTATCAGACCGTAATTCGAGCGGATATGTGCCCGGCGGGATGCGTGATTCCTCGAGGAGATTGCCAGCGTCCGGCAGTTCAAGCGTGAAGGCCCCGAATTTGCCGTCAAGCGCGAGCGTTCCCAGTGTACCGCGAGGGTCCGTCGAGAATCTGGAGAGTGTCAAGATCATCAGCACGCCGTCACGATGCCGCCAACGACCGTAAACCCGGACGTAGGCGAGCCGCTACAGGAGGCAGGAATGGCGGCCCCGTACTGGCTATAGGTCGCGTTCGGGTTGGCGAAAACCCATGTGTTCGGCTCTGCGCCGCCAATCAGCGCCACATTCTGCGCCGCGCTACTCAGCAAATTGCCCTGAACGCCGACGCCCTGAACGACGTTGCTGTCTCCCGCGCCGCCCCAGAATTTGGAATTGTCGATCAACGCGCCATAGGTTGTGGTGCTTGGCGTCGAGTCCGTCCACTTCGTCTGCACCCCAAGGACTTTCTCGAAAGAGCCGGTCAAATGCACCGCCGCCATGCTGCTATTCGCAACCGCGCCCGCTATGATGATTTGCTTGCCCTGTAATTCATACCCGAAGAAATCGTTGTACGGCGAAATCCCACCGACAACATTGCCGAGATACAAATTGTAATTGGCTTGGCGATCTTCAATATCAATCAAATTTCCCTGAATGTTGCTGTTCTGGATCGTCGCGTAGTTAGCGGTTTTATCACCAAGCCATGAGAACGGCGCGTGCGATGAGAACCATGGGAATTCATTGAAATTCTTCTGAATGAACATGTGATCGAAACGGAAGCTCGTGATTTGCACGCCCGGAACACAGCCCGGAACTGTTATGTCGCAATCACCAAAATGCACATCGCCCGTCGTGCCGTTGAACGCTCCGACGTTGGTGTAAACCTCCTCTTCACCGCCATCGATACCAAGCGCAAAATTGGCCAGCATGTTGGCGTCGAAGGAAAGATAACTAGCCCCTCCACCAACAGCCACTCCATTCGCTTCCAGCCCGGCATATGTATTGCCATTCACATCCGGCGTCGGCGGCGCGACCAATTCAAATTGAGACGAGCCGAGGTCGGTGCCGCAAAGACTGTTATTGCCCTGAGGCAGGAAAACCGTATTGGTGATGATGAACGTCCGATTGGACGGCACGCATATATTTTGCAGGGGAAGGGCAGAAGAATACGCGGCGTTGATGAATGCCGTATCATCGTGGCCGTAAACGACCTGTCCAGTCTTGGAATATTTCTGGTTGATAACTGCGTTGCCGACATTCGCGACAGGTGTCACGCCATCCGATTGATAGACGGTGTATGTTCCTGTGGCGCTGCCGGGACACAGATTCGATATGCCTGTTGCCGAACAGAATTGTGCCGGAGGTGCGGCATTGAGATTCACTTGCGAGAACACATTTATGCCTGCACCGCCGCCGAGTCCGCTATTGACGGAAATCGCGCTCCCAACAACACTCTGAACCTGCAGCACTGTCCCAGCCGTACAAGAGGTCGCGCAGCCCTGATCGTTCAGAACGACAAATTGCCCAACTGCGAATCCGCTTCCACCGAGAGCGGTGCTTGTATCTTGCGCGAGGCTTTGGACTTTGACGCCAATACGGGACGCGAGGAAATTGGTCGGCGCGGGTTCTCCGGCAGGAACGGTAATAACCGCAGATGCACCGTTGACGCTGGCAATCGTGCCGTAGAATGTTCCGTTTGGAAGTGTGAGCGTATCGGTTGTGCTTGATGCCGTGGCATTTCCATTCATGGTCGCACACCAGTCGCCCCAGACGGAGATTGACGTTCCCGCATGGCTTCCTGTCGCTGCCGAAGCAAGCGTGACGGAATTTGCTCCAACAGCCGTAATAGAAATCGCCGCTACACCTGTCGCATAGACCAACATGCCGGGCTGCATCTGAGATGTATCGGAAATGCTATCAATCGTTGTCGTGCCGTGCGTGCTGCCCGTTGTATTGACGAGGCAGTAGGAAAGCTTGGTGAAGCTCCTGCCTATTAGTGCGCCAGCACTATCGGACGTGATAGGCACGCCTTTGTCGATGCCATATGGGCCGCTGAAATTGTTCCCCGTGATAGAATTGAGGCCAAAGCTGAGATTGAAAATCAGATTGCTGCCGCTGTTGACAATGCCCTGCTCGTAAATCGGAGCGGCACCGGAGACAGCGATAGGATTGCCTACAGCACTTGCGGAGAAGGTCCCTGAAAGCAGCGTCGCCGTGGTAATGCCTCCGCTCGTGGAGACGTTTGCACCAGCAGCGACGCGCGTAGCATCGCCATGCGCGCCCCATTGCAGAATACTGGTGACTGGAGATGTGGCATTGAAGCAATTTCCGGCAGCATCACAAAGAATGGAGCCGCCATTATCAGTCTGGCCAGGAGCGCCAAGCACATAGACCGCGCCGCCACCTCCATCACCAGCAGAATGATACCCTGCGAACGTGATGTTATATAATTTCCCCCAGTTGGCCCCAGCAGAATGGAAAAAATCAACGCTTGTAAGCTCTACAACGGCACTGGGCTGGGAGGCGGCAATCGCCATACTCGCCCA
>DASXFF010000179.1:0-11177 GCA_036489735.1 Occallatibacter sp.
CGGTCAAAATCGCGGCCCGAACGCTCCCAGCGCAAAATTGGCCGCCACGACCTCCACCAATGGCTGACTCTGGGATTTTCATGCTCCCGAGCACACGCCGCTCAAGCCCTTCCCGTCGTATTTCTCGGACAGGCTCCTAGATAAGCTAGCGTAGGAAACCTTTCTATATGAAGCGCGAACAAGTCATAGACCGCCTTTCGGCGGTATTGCGTGATACCTTCGACGACGACAATATAGATTATAGCGATGACCTAACGGCCGCGGACGTCGATGGGTGGGACAGCCTCAGCAACATCAGGCTCATGGTTGCAGTGGAAAACGCGTTCGGAACGCGGTTCTCCAATGCCGAATGGGAAGGCCTTCAAAAGCTCGGGGATCTGGTCTACATTTTGACGCTACGGCAGGCCAACTCCTGACTATCATCATATGACACGACTGATGCCTTGGCTCGTACCGGCCCCGCCGGACTTCAGGGCCAAGCTGCAGCAACAAAGCGAAACCGAGGACTGCAGGATACTGCAGCGGCTCTCGACCTTTGACCTGGACATCGGCCAACTGAGCAAGCTGACGGCTACGATCGCCCGCAAACGCGAAGCTCTCGAGCGGATGGGCTGTTTTGCCAGGCTCCGGCTGGGCGTAGTCTCGTCCCACACGATCGATTTCATTATGGATGCCCTGCCGGCCACGGCGCTCCGCCACTCTCTGCTGCTGACATGCGTTGGAAGCGTCTACGGGCAAGTCGCTCAGAGCGTGCTGGACCCGAACTCGCCGATGAAGGGCAAGGTCGACGCCGTTCTGATCGCGCTGGACGCCAGAATGCTGGGTCTTGATCGCGCCCAGCTATGCGAAAACCGCGCCCAAGCGGCCGTCGACAACGCGATCGGGACACTTAAAAGCCTGTGTGAAGGGATACGGGACAACCTGGGCGCGTTGTGCGTGCTTACGACTATTCCCCTCCCAACCTGCACATTATTTGGTGAAATGGAGAGCCGCATCCCTGGCACGCGGCGGTCGATGGTTGAATCGTTCAATACGCGAATCTTGACGGAGGTGCGCTCGGTTGGCGATGTGGTCGTGGATATCGCGCAGATCGCGAACACGGTCGGCCTTTCAAACTGGAACGAACCGCGCGCTTGGCATGCAGCAAAGCTGCCTTTTGCGCTGGACTGCACTCCGCTATATGCTGACCACGTCTGCCGCGTGCTAGCCGCTTTGCGTGGAAAGGCCCGCAAGTGTCTGGTACTAGATCTCGACAATACGCTGTGGGGCGGCATCATCGGCGACGACGGCCTGGAAGGCATCAAGCTGGGCCAGGGCAGTGCGGTGGGCGAGGCGCATGTTGAACTTCAGTCCTATGCCATGGAATTGCGCGAACGTGGCGTGGTGCTGGCAATCTGTTCCAAGAACGAGGAGACCACCGCTCGGGCACCGTTCAAGAACCATCCCGAGATGATCCTAAAGGAAGATCACATCGCGGCATTCATCGCGAATTGGAAGGATAAGGCGAGCAATCTGCGGGAAATCGCCGCCATGCTTAACATTGGCCTCGATGCGCTCGTATTCCTCGACGACAACCCAGCCGAGCGTGAGATGATCCGTCGCGAACTGCCGGAGGTCGCCGTTCCCGAGATTGGAGCCGAACCGTCGGAATACGTCGCTGCTATAGCTCGTGCCGGCTGGTTTGAAGGGTTATCATTTTCTGACGAAGACAAAAGGCGCGCTGACTACTACCAGGCGAATGCAGCGCGGAGCTCCGCGCAATCTTCAATTACCAACATGGCGGATTATCTGCTGTCACTGGATATGAGGATTTCGATTCTACCCTTCGACAAGGCCGGACGATCCCGAATCGCACAGCTGATCAACAAGTCCAATCAGTTCAATCTGACGACACGGCGATACAATGAAGCCGAAATTGCAGCGATCGAAACGGCGCCGGACAAGTTCACAGCGCAAGTACGCCTGGTTGATCGCTTTGGCGACAACGGCATGATTTCGGTAGTAATCTTCGACAAAAGCCCAAAAGTCTGGTTTTGCGATACATGGCTGATGAGCTGCCGCGTTCTCGGAAGACGCGTTGAGGAAGCCCTGCTGAATCGAGTTGCAGAAGCCGCGATCGCTGAAGGTGCGACGAAACTTTGCGGCACCTACCTGCCAACCAAGAAAAATGGCCTCGTCGAGCGGCATTTCGCCCGACTGGGATTCACTCAGGTCCGAAGCACGGCAGATGGGAGCACCTTTTGGGAGCTAGATCTCAATACTCATACGCTGGCCGATCTACCGATCTCGGTTTGCTGCTTGGCGGCAAAAGACTAAGATAAACACGAATGGCCTTCAATTCCTACCTGTTCCTTTTCGCATTTCTGCCGCTGACCTTGATCGCTTATTACTGGGTCGCGTTGACGAGGCTTCATCGCCTTCGCCTTCCTCTGCTGATTGCCCTGACAATTGTGTTCTATGCCAATGCCGCCCTCCGCTATCTGCCGCTGTTATTGGCGTCTATCGTTTTTAATTACCTTGTAGCCCGCTCGATTGCGCGAGCCGAGAGCGGTCGTCAAAAAAACATACTGAGGTTCGGCGTCGCCGCCAACGTCGCGCTGCTGATCTTCTATAAGTACGCGGGATTCATTTTTGACAACGTTCAGACCGTTTTCGGTACACACGCGGCTGTGCCACAAATCCTGCTCCCGCTCGCGATCTCGTTCTATACCTTCCAGCAGATCGCATTTCTGGTTGACACGTCGCGCGGACTGGTGAAGCCTGCCGATCCGGTGACGTATGCAAGCTCAATTCTGTTTTTCCCCTATATCATCTCGGGACCGATCACGCTTTATCGGGAGATAGGATCCCAACTCGAGGAGCGGCCTGATTCGCGCACGGCACCCGGCAACATCCTAGTGGGACTTGTCATTTTCTCGCTGGGCCTCTTCAAAAAAACCGTCATAGCGGACAGCTTCGCGCTTTGGGTCGATCCGACGTTCGATCATTTGACTGGCGGGGGATCGATCGGGTTCCTGGGGGCCTGGGCGATAACCGCGGCCTTTCTTCTTCAAATGTATTTTGATTTTTCGGGCTACTCAGACATGGCGATCGGCTTGGCGCGAATGCTGGGTATTGCACTGCCTCTCAACTTTTATTCGCCCATTCGCTGCTCGAGCATCATCGACTGGTGGAGACGCTGGCACATGACTCTTGGCCGATTTGTATACGCGTACATTTTCCACCCGATCTCGGTACCCCTGATGCGTTGGGCCGTATCGAAGAACCTCGGCCGCCGTTCGGTACTGATCGCGGGTACCCTGCTGCCAACGTTCACTGCAATGCTGATCATCGGCATCTGGCATGGGGGAAATTGGACATTCTTTGTGTTCGGAGCACTTCATGGCATTTACATGGTCATTAACGAGTCCTGGAGGATGGCTATGCGGAATAAACGCAAGGGAAGGCCCGTCACCTGGCTGCAAATTGCAAGGGGGAACATCTTGACGATTCTCGCGATTCTTTTCGCGCTCGCGCCGTTCCGGGCGGCTGACATGACCACAACTGGTCGGATCTGGAAAGGCATGGTCGGGGCAAGCGGCCTTGGTAACGGCATCGACACCTGGCCAGCTTTGCAACCGCTTGGTGGCTACGCTCTTTTCGCGATGGTCACCTTTGGATTCGCCTTCGCGTACATGATGCCGAACACCGAGCAGTTCATGACTCGATTTGAGCCGGCCCTGGAATGGACAAAATGGCGCGGAGTTTCACCAGCGTTGCTACGCTTCGAGTGGCTTCCGTCCCTAGGATGGGCCGCCGCCATTGGCGCGGTGCTACTCATAGCAATCGCTTTTGTGGGACGTGGCGGCAACACAATCTTTGTATACTTCGGTTTTTAGGCGAGAGACGGGCGACGATGCGGGCTATTTTATGTATGTTGCTCACAACCGTTCGCGAACTTATGAATCATGCCTAACTCTTACGCCAATCAGATATCGTTACCCCGGAAGGGTGAAATGGGGACGCTGGCTGGCAGCGACGGAGACATGTTGCCTCCGAAGCGGGCGCTTGCGTTGGCTGCATTCATGGCGCTAGGATTCGTGCTGACATTGGCGCTGACCTTTCTGATGCCGCAGAATCGGTATGTGCGGTATCAGCAGGCTCGCGATTCAATCATGTTTCATGCGCAATGGATTTACGAGCGGACGAGGTACGATCCGACCCAGATCGACGTCGCGATCGTGGGTTCTTCGAGACTGGAAGCTGGTGTCAGTCCGTCAATTCTATCCCAAGCGCTTTCAGAGCAACTGCAAAGGCCGGTTCGTGTCGCCAACCTATCGCTTGTGCGCCCAGGACGCGACTTCACCTATGAGGTCGTCAAAGATCTGCTCGAATCCCATTCCGAAGTCAAGTTGATTGTGCTGGCGAACGACGGAGAACAGGTAGACTCGCACCCGCTATTTAAGTCGGTCGCAGATTGCGGGGATATCTTACGCGCCCCGATTCTCTTAAATACGAAGTACTTCGTAAATCTATTCTACCTGCCGTACCGAAATATTAGCTATTCAGCCCAGACCCTGTTGCCCTGGGCCTTTGGCGTGCGCTCCGGGTTCGACAGGAAAAGGTATCTCGGCGCCGACCTTGACAGAACCTTCGGCTACAAGACGCCGACGGGCGAAATGGTGAACGGCGACAGGGGATCAACTGAGACTGAACTTAAATCATCTGGTCGCGAAGTCGTGGCAAAGCAAGTAAGGGACATGAGGCTCTTCCACCTCTTGCCGGCCGATGAAGCGGACGCGGTAGATCGAACCTATGTCCGAAGAATATACGCACTAGCCTCGTCACGCGGAGTTAGAGTCGCATTCTTTTCGATTCCGATGTACGGCCCGGATCAACTCCCAAACGACGCGAGGTTCTACCAACAGTTCGGACCTGTCATCAGCGTGGCGGACCTGTCTCTTCAAGCCAAATATTACGCTAACGGCGGACACCTCAACAGGAGCGGCGCCGTAGTTGCGACTGGTCGGCTCGGGGCAGCGCTTGCATCTTACCTTAAATTGGGGCCTCAGTCGTTAAGCAATGGAAGGACATCCCCATGAACATTACGGTTGGAATCAAGGCGCTCAACGAAGAGAGACACATCGCGTCATCCCTCGCCAGCGCGGTTAAGGCGATGCAGCCTTTCGAAGGTGAGGTTATTCTGGCCGACAGCGGCTCCACCGATCGCACCGTCGAAATCGCCCGGAACTTCCCCGTCCGGATTGTTCAGCTTGCTAACACTGCCGAGCGCTCCTGCGGAGCGGGCGCACAACTGGCTTTCCAGCACGCTCGCGGCGCTTACTTCTACCTCCTGGACGGCGACATGGTGCTCGACCGCGATTTTCTGCCGGCGGGCATAGCCTACCTGGAAGCGAACCCCGACGTCGCCGCAGTTGGGGGCCACGTCCGTGAGAGAAACACGGAAGGAGAAGACTTCCAGATCCGCGCGACCAATGCGCAGAAAGACTGGAATCGGCTTCCGGGAATCGTCGACCGGTTGGATTGCGGCGGCCTTTACCGCGCGGCCGCGGTGCGTGAGGCCGGCTATTTCGCAGACCGCAACCTGCACGCCTTTGAAGAGTTCGAACTGGCTGCACGGCTGCAGAGCCTCGGCTGGAAGCTGGCGCGGATCGATCACCCCGCGGTTGACCATTATGGACACACGGCGGGCGGTTATCGGCTGCTGTGGCGCCGAATCCGCTCGGGCTACGCTGGATGCACAGGAGAGGTTCTGCGCGGCGCAATCGGCTGCGCCCACCTCCCGATCGTGCTGCGCAAGCTTGATCACATTCGAATCTGCGTTGCGGTGATTTTGTGGTGGGGCCTGCTGATGGCCGGCCTGACAGTGTCGCCCTATGCCTCTCTCGCGATACTGCTTCTGCCGCTCCTGTTCCTGTCATTTCGCCGTCGCTCGCCGAAGCTGGGCCTCTATTCTTTGGCGGTATGGAATGTAACCGCTTGGGGCCTGCTATCGGGGCTTTTGCGCCATCGCGTTCCGCCCGCAACGCCCCTCGCTTCGGTGGAGCTATCCGTCGCGCAAGAGGAGCGGGATTCTGCCTCACGACAAGCAAGCGAGAGACTAGGCGCGCGCTAATTTCAAGCGTTCGCCACGCAAGACGAGCAATGAACAGCATAAATGAACAATTTAATGGATAACAGCTTGGTTCCGATTATGCCGATAGAGATGATTGCCCGTCAACCCGACGCCGCTGGGACGGGGCAAGACGTCATGCCGCTGCTGATTCTCGGCGGTTCTCCCCATCATTTGGGCGGAGTGGAAGCGTTCTGCGGCCGGTCCAAGGAAGCACTGGAACGGCGAGGCAATTGGCGCGTGATTCATCTACCGACTAGTACCGCCTTCCTCACCTTCCGTCGCCTGCCGGTATTCTTCCAAGGGATATTCAGTCTGCTGCGCTATAGGCGGCAGCGCCCGGACTGCATCTGGCTGCAGTATGTGTGCCTGCCTGATCTCGTTTACCTGCTGGTCGCAAAGCTGTTGGGCCTCAGAGTCATGGTGACTGCGCACCTCGGCTCCAACTGGCGATCGCAGTCCAACCGAGTCCTGCGAGCCCTCAGCGGCTGGATGCTCAGCTTCGCCGATCGGCTGGCACTGATCTCGAAGACGCAGGAGCTCGAGATCAATCTGCCGGGCAAACTGCCGCGATCGTATATCCGCAATTTCCTGCCTGCCGGCATTTTGTCCGCCGAACTTCCCGACCCTGGCGTCTCGCCGCCAGAAATGCAACTCATCCACTCAGGCCGGCTGTCGGAGGGAAAGGGCACTTTCCTGTTCGTCGAGGTGTGCAGCAAGCTGCGGGCGGCAGGCGTACCGTTTCTGGCGCGGATCACGGGCGGCGCCGACGAGCAGACACTCTCAAGGCTCAAACGGATGATTGCGGATTATGGTCTTGAGGATCAGATTCTCGTGCTGGGACGCGTTTCGGATGCTGAGCTCATCAATCTGTTGCAGGCATCCGACGTCCTCGTCCATCTCTCACGGATCGATTCTTATCCGCTTATTGTGCTTGAAAGCACTGCGTGCTGCGTGTTCCCGGTGTGCATGGAGCTTGCCGGCGCGCGGGACATGATCGAGACCTATGACGGGCACGTCGTCAGCGAAAGGGCTGCGGTTGAGGACACCGCCAGCTTCCTGAGCAGGCACAACTTGGACGACATCAGGCGGCGAAGTCGAGCGGCGGCGTTGCGGGTGCGCTCCGACTATGGATGGGATACTTGTGTTCGGGCCGTAGAAGC
Organism: Occallatibacter sp.; assembly: GCA_036489735.1. Taxonomy (GTDB): domain Bacteria; phylum Acidobacteriota; class Terriglobia; order Terriglobales; family Acidobacteriaceae; genus Telmatobacter. The sequence goes on from DASXFF010000179.1 coordinate 7,276, forward strand.
CGCCCTCTCTGCAACTTCGCCCTTTCAAGCTGCGGCGCCCGGCTCGCATCTACCCAGGCCGTTAGCATAGATAAACATCGCACGCCTAGCCTGAATACGGATACTGGACCTTTACGGAGTCAGTCTGGATATTGAGGTTCGCGACACGCAGCCTGCACGTTGTGCGGATGGGGCCATTCGCGTGAACGCCGAAGCAGGAAGCGAAGTGTGCTCAAACGCTTGTAAAGACGCAACTTTGGGCACACCCAAATCCCTATCCGACAACTTGAAATGTAATCTTGTAACGTCACTCGGGAGTAGTGAAGTCTTCCTCGATCTCAATCTTATTGGTAGTAAGGACGTATTTTGCAGACGCGGCATGACCAAATTCAGTGCCGAAATCGATTCCTGCGAGATACCAACTCGAATTCAATCCCCCTGTTGCAGCTCCGGCCTTCATGAAGTCCAGCAGGTTAAGCCGCACATCTCCAGACGATATTTGGCCGGCCTTGGGAAAGAAGATGATCTCGTGGCCCGCGCCGGTTCCAGTCGAATATTCGTTAAATACCATTGACGTGGGCGTTCCGTTCACGATCACTGTCTCCGTAAACGTTCCGACAAAGGAGCCAGCCGGAGCCCAACCGAATTCGAAGTACGGCAGCACCATGATCTCCAAAGCTCCGCCAAGCCCACCGGTATACGTGCTAGTGGGGATAAGCCATTCATCAAAGCCGATATCCAAGTCGCCAGGTGCCGGCGCAGTCACCGATAAGGTGTAGTTCACGTCGGTGATCAGAGAGGTCAGCGAACTGAGTTGCACGGGAAACGTGAGCGCCTGGCCGCTGATATGGTCACCGAAAGGATCTGATCCGTAAAATACAAACGGAAATGCGTTCACTCCCGTCGAGTCGAGGTTTGATAAAGCTACGGTTGTGATAATCGAGCCTGTACCGGTGTACTGCATTTTGATAGATCCAACTGCATTGCTATTTACGCCCCAGGGATCTGGAACAAGCTGCCAGAAAGGTTGCGATGAGCACGGGTTCAACACCCAAGGATTGCTGGCGGTGCTACCTACGCTGACGGCAGTAACTGGCGTGCCCAGCGTCAATGATGCGTCACTGGTAATATGAGCGGCGTAGGAAACTCTGGACGAAACGGACAGCGCCAGAGCGAAAAACAGGAAAATCTTGGTCATGATGTTTTCATCGGCTGAATAGCGCTGGAGTGATATTGAAATAAAGTCTTAGACATAAAAGCTACATCCTATGTATTCCCTTGGCTAGGGGTCACCTCGAAGCCACTACAGTTGTTCTCGTATCCGTGGAATCTACTGACTGCAACCGGAAAGTCTTACCGCACTCCTGGTTAAGTCATTGAATCTTTGAGAGGAGTAGATCTTCGAAATGCATTGAGGCACGTAGAGGCCCATTGAGCGAGCCTCACAGGGACTTGCCCGAACTTCCCCAGCGTACCACGTTCGGAGCTAAGAGCAATTTGTCGTCCCATGCGACGCCCAGTCAAGGTTGGCGGGCGGCAAAACAATCGCCTTGGGCGCGACGCGGTTAAGCTTGGGAAGCTCGCGCAAGTCGATGCACCACCGATGCCAGTTCCGCCCGTGAGTCGCATCGACTGTGCTCGGTTGGTGGTATCATGCGATTGGCCACTACTACATGGGGGAGAGCGTGACTGCCTGAATGATTCCGCGAGCATTTCTGGTCCGGATCGCGCCATACTGGGTGGCTTGTCTTATCGTCGGCTCATTTCTCCCGGGGCCAAGTAAAGACGCCCTTGGGACAACAAACCCGCCCGCCGTGGTAGCTCAGGGACGCGCCACTGCCGAGCACCGGCTGGCCCATTTTATAGCGTTCGGTTCCACAGCTCTGATCTTAGTGCTGATCGCGAAGACGCCGATGCAGATCGTGGCGGCATTGAGCATCGCCGTCTTGGGACTCATGGTGGAGTTCGGCCAATACGAGTTGCTCAATTTGCCGCACATGGAATGGTGGGACGTGCGGGACGATACTCTGGCCGCCCTAGGATCGCTTCTGTTGGCGCAATGGAGGGGGCTCCGCGAAGTACTTGTCGATAACGGTTGAGGTGCGGAGTTCCTCACTAGCCCGCAAAGGGTGCGTCGGCGCCCTTATTACAAGCAACTAACGCCCGCCGCGCTCCGTTCTGGGGGCTGCTACTTTAGAAGCTGGAGATGCACGGCGTTCCCACATCAACGGCAACCGGCGGAACTCCCCAGCGATGGTTTCTCACGTTTCTATGGGCGTGCATAAGCGTGTCACGCACCGGCTTCCTGGGGGAAGTGGTGGCACGCGCATGACCTCGCGTGAGAATACGCACCCAGCGTTCGGGCGGGCAATTCATTTGGCCGCGCATGAGGCGGCCCTCCTACTGCGCACGGCTTCTACGGCGCTGGAGGTTGCGGAGCCTTGTTGAAACAATCGAGACTTCATATTTTCAACGCTTACACCAAGGCCCTGTGGGTGGTGCTGGCTGGAATTACGATAGTGTCGGAGATTATTCCCACACCAAACGTCAGGCCCCTGTTCTTCTATGGTCTGTACGGCCCCGCGAAGGTGATCTGTTTTCTCGTACTGGGTTTTCTGACGCCGCTGGCCTTCGGACTCCTGAACGGCCTGAACAGGGGAATCGGGTTCGCCGCACTATCGGCAGCCATCATCGAGGCCCTGCAAGGACTGATCGGGAACGGCCACCGGTTTCACTGGTACGAATTGCTGGTTAAGCTGGGTGTGATCCTCATGGGTTTCGCGTTCGGCCTCGACGCGCGGTCCGACCGGGAAATCGCGATCGGCTCGGTGCGAATCGCGCTAATTCCCGATGAGTAATGTATAAATCAGCGCGCCGCCGCGAGTTCCACAAAAGCCCGTATTTCTAATCGAATCCTACCCCGTAAACAACCCTTCACGCGGCTCAAACAAATCCTCTTCAAACAACCCCTCCACGAAGTCCCCGTGCCACCCGAACACGGATTGCCTTTGCGCGACATGCTTATATCGAGGCCGTTGGCTTTGAGCAGATCCGTGTAATCTTTGGCGTACTGCGAACCGCGACCTGCTCCGATTTATTGATTAAAGGGTCATTCGGCCCAGACAGCGTTCTGGGAACTGTGTAACCATCTCGGGCGGGTAACGCTACTCGGAGAACGCCGGGACTTAGCACCCGTGAACGGGACTGGGAATGAGAAACGCGCTTGGGTCCGCTTTCAGAGTCTGCACCACGACCATCGAATGAGCGGGCTGTTATGCACCATTGTCGGAAGCTATCCCGTGGTCAGTAGTAGTCGGCGCAGCTCATGTAATACCCGCACTGCTCGCAAAACAGCTTGCACTTTCTCTCGGTCAATCACAGGCTGCACACTGGGCAGTAAGGCATCGGCTCCTTGTCGTCGACGCGGCCATCGGTTCCTGAAAGAGAATCGGCGTGACTCTGATCCACTCAAATCATTGTATAGGTCGGGGCTTGCGGTGGGACTCGCTGGATGGGGTCAAACTTCGCCATCATCACGATGTAGGACAGCCGGTCACGGGTCCAGCCGCCAAGCCAAACGACTTTCCAATCACCGAAGCGCGAACCAATCGTGACGGGTGTGCGAAGGCGGAGGAACTTGGTTTCAGGCTGCATCGTGTCGACCGCTGCGGGTCAACACATCCATTGCTCGGCGGGGGAGCACAGTCAAGTCGAGCGCCCGCGGGCTATAGCGCGCGAGCGTCTTTTTGTGAATCGAGGTAGCGACCAGACAGGGATGCCGGGGTCTCGGCGTACTTCCACACGGCACGAAATTCGTCTACCGAGGCCTGACGAATTGCGTTCAGGTCCTGACCGGACATGTATAGGTAGAACTGCTTGTCCCAGTATTCGAGCCACTTCTGTGAAAACGGCACCAAACCGCT
>DASXFF010000180.1:0-3111 GCA_036489735.1 Occallatibacter sp.
TCCGCTCGGCTCGCTTGACACCCTGCCGAGGCGCTCCCTAAATGCAGCCGATCCGCCATCAGGCGCGGGCGCTTAGCTCAGCGGGAGAGCGTTCCCTTCACACGGGAGAGGTCGTAGGTTCAATCCCTACAGCGCCCACCATTTCCATAACATATTGAATATTCATAGTTTTTTGCTTTAGAATTCTGCTTGATGGTACAGTTCGATGATACAGCCTGACACCACAGGCAGTGCGGCAACCGGCGTAGCGCGTCGCACAGCCGCCTGGACCTTCATCTGCCGAGCCCATGTTTGCGCATCTCTGAGCGAATGAAACGACCTCGATAAGTGCTGAAGTCCAGAACGCCGAATTGCACCTTCTACTTTCTTCTCCGCCGCCGGATCGTGGCCATTTATCCATCCCTCGCTGTGGTACCAGTGTAGACAGCGGAGATTTCCGGTTTCGCCGGGGAGTCGATTGGGCGGCCAAAATATCAACCGCATAACGACTTATGGCTGGCGCGCCCGAAGGGATTCGAGCCCCTGACCTCTGCCTTCGGAGGGCGGCGCTCTATCCAGCTGAGCTACGGGTCGATTGCAACAACGTGAGCTTAACCACCCCAACTGACGCGACTCGCGCCCCAAAAAAGTTTCCCCACATTTCTCTCAGCGTTCAGAGCCGGGCATCGACGGATTGGCCCGCGCCAACCTGCGCTTCTCCCGCGAGGTGGTCCGTAAACGCGGCTGGTGCCGACTTGGTGTCAGAAAGCGTTCAGCATAGGATTGTCGCTCGATACTCAAGCGTAGCTTGCTTTTTGCTCCTCCAGACTGAAGCCCCGCCTGCATAGTGGCGGGGCTTTTCTTTCGGCCTTGTCGGTCTGCCATTTTTTTCCGGACGTGGATTTGACGCGATTGACTTGAATCTCCACGGGCCCTCTGACCGGAACCCATCGGCGCACGCGAATCAGGTGTTTACGATCCAGAGGAAGTTCCGCCTTCGATTAGCGGAACGCGGTTGGCTTTTGCGTCTTTAATTACCGTGGACCGAGTGCGAACCAGGAAGTTCCAGATCATGACAGCTCCGCAAGCCGTGCGGCGATGGTACGGCGCGAGTTCTTCGCGGTTTGCGCAAGGATGAGGGTTGATGGGCGCAAGGATGAGGTTGATGAGGGCTATGTCACACCCGCACTCGGAAGGAATGCGTTGGCGTTTTCCAATTCGAAGTCATCAGCAGACAGCCTCGATTTTTAAACCAACATTCGCGGTTCACGATGTCATCAAGGATGGGGACAGCAGCGAAGGGTCCGGCAGGCGCGAATCGCGGCAACCAACCAGTTGAGACATTCCTATGCGGAGTCGTCCACTTCCACCTGATGGTGGCAGACGTGATCGCGTCGTCGCAAGGTGGCCCCGTTTCGTCCTTGCGGCCTTCATCGTGCTATGCCTTCCGCTCGGTTTGGCGGCATGGCTTTGGGTCTGGGCGCTGCATGGGGTCGCTTCCCTTCCGCGGCCGAACTTACATCGCAACGCGTGATCGCGCTCGAAGCAGCCGACGGAGAGGCTTTGGTGCCCGCGGGCAAGCTGCAATTACCACCGATCCCGATGGAGGGGATGCCGGCCGACGTCGTCAATGCCGTTTTGAGCATCGAGGATCGGCGATTCTACTAGCGCGGCCCGATCGACACACGCTCGGTTCTGCGCGCGCTAGTACAGAATTTCGAGGCCGGTCACGTCATTGCTGGCGGCAGCACAATCACCCAACAACTCATCAAGACCGTATATCTGCGCCCCGAGCGGACCTACAAGCGCAAAGTCCAGGAAGCCGCGCTCGCCATCTGGTTAGAAAAGCATCTGACAAACAATCAGATTTTGACGAGCCGCATTCTCGTTCGCGATGGTGCGAATGCGGGTTGGATCAAGTACATGTTGAAAGACCGTCAGAAATCAGAGTTCGACGGTTTCTTTGACTGTATCGTTATAGGGTCTTTGCACCCACTCGACCTTTGCCCAACAGCCGCGAATTAGCTTTTCAAGGGTAACAGCATCGAAGTGCAGGCGCAATTCAATCGCACAATGGATATGCCATCGTATCGTCGCCGGCAGGGAACCGCAGAAGCTTCCGCCGGTGCTGGGCCCTGAGGAGATCGGGCGTTTCCTGGCGGCGGTCAAGGGATTGCGCAATCGTGTTGGCATTGTTGAAGAATTGACGGGTTGCGGCGGCTCTATTTCTTGTGCTTTTTCATCCATGGACGAGTTATCTTTAGTGACCGCTGGTATTGTCATTTCGACATCATGCGAGTTGCTCCGGCCCTCCGTACCAGCTCGCAATGCCGTCTCCACGGCGACTGCAATAGGCAGCCATTTATCCCGGTTTTCCGACAGCCATTTGGCACGAAGACGATTTTCCGTGACGAGATAGCTAGCGCGGAAGGCGGAACAACTGAACAGGATTCCGTCGGGCATGACCAACGGATCGTGCACAAGTAGGTTTAGATCTACGGTACTCATGATCATCCTCCATGTCGCAGGTTTTCAGTCGCCTGCGCGCGATAGGGACACTCTCGGGGGAGCGATTCAGCTTCATGCTCGTGCTCGGCATTGTATGAATGGGCGAACGCCTCGGCCAATGTGACGCGCCCGTGGTAGCGGCGCGCATCATCCTCCGTAGGCAGAGCTTGAGCACGAGGCGATTGGTTGGCAGTCGCCTTGTTTCCCTGCTATACGCCGGGCTGATCTTAACATTCGCAACCATGGCGTCGATAACCGCTGATGCGCGGCTACGCGCGGCAAGGAGGCGGACGGCCTGTGTGCTGCCGCGGTGCGACTGTCGCAGCAGGTTGGCATCCCTCAGGTCATCGCCGCCGCACGCGACCTTGGCCTGCACGGGCGGCTTGCCAACAACCCAAGCCTCGCTCTCGGCACCTTATACCACCTCTATAACGGTTTGAATCGGTGAGGGCTGCCGCTTCTGCTGGCGGTTTTCATCATTCCTGAGATGTGATTCGCTGGGGCCATCTGATTCGGGGGGAACAGATGGTCAAATGCAGCAAAGCCGAAATGCGGCGGCTGAAAACTGCGCTGCGGTGGAAAATTCCGGCAGCGCAGCGCCAACGCATTCAGATGGTGCTGTTG
>DASXFF010000197.1:0-41890 GCA_036489735.1 Occallatibacter sp.
GGAGCGAGAATTCCAATAGCGCCGACAGCTTCGTTCATGGCGATGGCGATGTTGCGGCCAGGAGGATTGTGGACCAGGCCATCGTATTTGTCGGCCCATGCGGCATAAGTGAAGATGCGCTGAATCGAGAGATCGACCTCAACGGCGGCTTGGGCTTCTGGAACGGCGCGGGCGAGGCGACTCGCGATTTCGTCGCGGCGCTGGATCATGTTTTCCGCGAGGAAATAGAGAATCTGCGCGCGATTGTGCGCGGAAGTTCTGGCCCAGCCAGCGGCGTTGCGCGCGGCTTCGACCGCGTTGCGAATGTCTTTACGATTGCCGAGCGGCGCTTCGCCAAGCAGCTCGCCCCCACGACCCCCTTCTTTTCGTGCATAGACCGGGAACGAGTAGCCGGAGTCGGGGCGCGCCTGCTTGCCGCCGATGTATTGCTTGACGGTGCGGTCGATATTGGAGCTGGAAGACAGTGCCATCGCTGGAGACAGAGCGGCATCGTCAACATCGCCTTGGGAGTCTTCGATATCATCCGGCACGGACATCGCGGCGGGTGACTTTGCAGCGGCGGGCAGCGCGTGCAGCCACTTCGGCGTGAGGTATTCGAGCATGCCTTCGCGTCCGCCTTCGCGCCCGTAGCCGGATTCGCGATAGCCACCGAATCCGCATGCGGCATCGAACTGGTTGGTGCAGTTGACCCACACCACTCCGGCCTTGACCTGCGAGGCGAGGTCGAGCGCGACGTTGATGTTCTCGCTCCAGACGCTCGCGGCGAGACCATAGATGGTATTGTTCGCGAGTTCCGCAGCTTCGGCCGGGGTGCGGAAGGTCATGGCAACCAAGACGGGGCCGAAGATTTCTTCCTGCACGACGGTCGAGCCAGGATGAACGTCTGTGAGCAAAGTGGGCGGGAAGAAGCAGCCTTTCGCTGGCATGGGATTGCTCGGCTGCCAGCAGCGCGCGCCTTCGGCCACGCCGGCATCGACCATTTTGCGGATTGATTCGAGCTGGACCGGCGAAACGATGGCTCCTATATCGATGGCCTTGTCGAGCGGCGGACCGACCCTCAGCGAATCCATGCGGGTGCGGATTTTGGAGTACAGGGTTTCGGCAATGCGCTCCTGCACCAGAAGGCGCGAGCCCGCGCAGCAAACCTGGCCCTGGTTAAACCAGATGGCGTCTACGAGGCCTTCGACAGCGGAGTCGAGATCGGCGTCATCGAAAACGACAAACGGAGATTTGCCACCGAGTTCAAGCGAGAGCTTCTTGGTTGAGTTGGCCGTGGCCTTACGAATGGTGCGGCCGACTTCGGTCGATCCGGTAAACGCCACTTTGTCGATGCCCGGATGCTCGATGAGCGCTTGACCGGTCTTTGCGTCGCAGGTCAACACGTTAAGAACGCCTGGAGGCAGGCCCACTTCGATGGCCAGCTCGGCAAACGCCAGCGCGGTGAGCGGCGTATATTTTGCGGGCTTGATGACGACCGTGTTGCCGGCAGCGAGCGCCGGAGCGACCTTCCAGGCAAACATCAGCAGCGGAAAATTCCACGGAATAATTTGGCCGACGACGCCGCAGGCCTGGTAGTTGGGAAATTCTGTTTCGAGCAACTGCGCCCAGCCGGCATGATGATAAAAGTGTCGCGCGACCAGCGGAATGTCGATGTCGCGGCTCTCGCGAATGGGCTTGCCGTTGTCCATGGTTTCGAGAACGGCGAGCCTGCGCGAATGTTTCTGCACCTGGCGGGCCAGGGCATATAAGTAGCGAGCGCGCTCGTGGCCGGTGAGCGCTTGCCACGCGGGAAAGGCCTTGCGTGCTGCGGAAACTGCGGCTTCGACGTCGGCTGTATTGCCTTTGGCAACTTCCGCAAGAACCTCGCCCGTAGATGGATCGCTGGTGGTCTGGTACTCGCCGCTCGCGGGCGCAACCCAAGCGCCGCCGATGAATTCCTCGAAGCGGCGGTGATGGCGCTCAAGCCATTGCGTTACTTCTTTTGGATCCTCCGGCGCGGCGCCGTATTCCATGGTGTAGAACTTTTCGGTGATGCTGCTCAACGCTGGTTCCTCCTGTCGCCGAACCCAATAGGCCTCATCTCAGATCGTTGCATCCTGGTACCACAATCTTTTTCAAGTCGGACGAATAATTGCATCCGTCTTCAGTGAACAAGCAGCCCTTCAAATGATCGCTCCATGATTCCTGAGGAAAAATTCCTACGACAAGAAGTGACTGTTCAGGACTGCCATTAGGAGCAATGAAAACCGTGACGGAATACCTTGGAAGCTCTTTGCCAGCTTCTTTGGTGATCAACCGGGAGAACGCGGCGTCCCCATTCAATTCTTGCGGCGCGTGAACTCTGAAGAGTTGGAGCCCAACCCAATCTTCGAGAGGTTGATTTTTTACCGCCGCTGTGCAGGTTAGCCGTAAATCCCAACGCGAAGATCGTAACCGCTTGAGCCGGAAAAGCCCTGCGCGAGCCCTCATTGCGTCGATTATCCTCGCGATCTCATCCTCTTGGCTCCTTTGTCTTAGCTTGGCCATGTTGGTCAGGGCCTGATTGCCATTTTGCTGCGAGGCGCTATCCTGTGCTTCAAACCATATTGCGCCACAAACCAGGAGAACAAGCGCGAGATAGCTTGCACGGTTCATTCGTTAAGCAATCGGGTGCCGGTAGGTGGCCGAGTAGTGCCCTGTTAAATGATGCTCCAGTTGACGCTCAATATCGCCCAACATTCCGCTGGCGCCGAACCGAAAGAGTGACGGCTCAAGCCACGGGCGGCCGAGCTCATCCTTCATCAACGCGAGCCAGTCCGTCGCCTGCTTTGCCGTGCGAATGCCGCCCGCGGGCTTGAAGCCAACGGCGCTGCCCGTGCGCTCGGCGTAATCGCGGATGCAGCGGACCATGACCAGCGAAACCGGCAGCGTGGCGTTCACGCTTTCTTTCCCTGTTGAAGTTTTGATGAAGTCGGCGCCGGCCATCATGGCCACCCAACTGGCGCGCGCCACATTGCGCAGCGTCATCAGGTCGCCGGTGCCGAGAATCGCCTTCAGATGTGCGTTCGGCCCGCACGCGTCTTTGAACGCGGCGACTTCGTCGTAGAGCGCCTGCCATTCCCCATTAAAAACGTGGGCGCGGGTGATGACAATGTCGATCTCGGAGGCGCCGGCTTCAACGCTGCGATGAATCTCGTCAACGCGCTCGGCCAAAGGCGAAAGGCCTGCGGGAAATCCTGCGGAGACGGCGGCGACGGGAATGCCCGAGCCTTCGAGTGCTTTGACCGCCGTTTCAACAAACGCGTGATAGACGCAGACCGCGCCGACCGTCAAATGCAACTCCTCGATGCCGAGGCCTTCGACGATATGCCGCTGCAGCGGGTTGCGCGCCTTGGCGCAGAGACGCCGCACGCGATCGGCAGAGTCATCGCCGCTGAGGGTGGTCAGGTCCATGCAGGCGATGGCGCGCAGCAGCCACGCCGCCTGGGTTTCTTTTTTGACCGTGCGCCGCGAAACATGCGTCGCCGCGCGCCGCTCAACGGCGCTCGTGTTGACGCGGACGCCTTCAACCCAATCCAGATTGAGCGGAATGCGGCGGTTCGGTTCAAGTGTGCGGCCGTTGAGAACGACGGGGATGGGCTGCACGGTGTGGGGCGTGTGGTTTGTTGATGTGACGGGTTGGAGGGCCATGAGACGATCTCCGTGATTGGGGCTCCGTAAATAGGCGCCGCAATCGAGCTGAAGAACCAAATTCAGCGAGAAAAGACGGGCTCCTCGCCGTCAGGTGGAGGAGCCACGAGTAGAAATGAAGGATAAATCGACCGGAGCGCTAAAGCAACCGCCGGCTCACCTCCTGAACACGCAAGTAACGGCGCCGTTGCAGCTACCAATTAAGCCGCAACAGCGACACGCCCTGACGCGGCAGGCTGGTTTCGAGCGTGATTTTTCCGTTGTCGACGTCGAGCCAGGTCGGCGAGTCGAGAAGCTGCAACTGGCCGGCAGCCTTGAGTTGCGCATATTGCGCAGCCGTGGGAGATTGCGGCGAGCCCATGTTCTTCCATGCGGTGTAGGCGTCGCTGTGGGTCTCGTCGATCCGGTAGTGTTCAACCAGCACTCGATTCACGCCGGCGGGAATTCCGTTTACGGTGACTTGCACGTCGGAAGCGGGCGCGGGCACGTCGTCATCGTGGTAGTTCCAGACCAGCACAGCTGCTTCGCGATCGGCTCTCGTTGCGAAAGCGTCGACATCGGGAGCCTGATGCGCGCCGGTTTTGAGGAGGTCGGCAAGAGGGATCTGCCCGGTGCTATTGGTTGCAACGCGCTCGCCGGACAGGAGGCCGGCCATGCGGAAGAGATTGAGGATAGGCTTGTCGATTCCGTTCGTTGCGAGTGTGCGAAGGCCTGCAAAGTAATTCTGGTTTTCGAATTCAAAGGACCAGGAAAGCATGGCAATTAAATTGACCTTGGACTCATCCTGCAGATCGAAAAGCGACTTCAGCACCGTCGCCGTATAACTGGCGTAGAGTGGTCCGTTGCGATAGGCCTTGGCCGGATTATCCTTGACCGAACACGCTGCGCATCCCTCGGGATCGGCTTCGCTCAGGATGATGGGCAGGCGAGCGAACTTTGGGTACTTCGCGACGATGCGGAACCCGGTCTGCGCGGCTTCGAGCTCATTGGAGATGCCCATTCGCACGTGTCCATCGGCCATGATGGTATTGCCCTTGGGATGAAACGAAATGAAATCGAGCGGGATAGGCTTGCCGTTGGCCACACTTTTGTCGTGCAGGCAGTGGTTAAGGAAGCTGTCGAGGAAGGCGCTCGATTTTGCGCCACCCGGCCCGGTGCTTGCCGGTCCGCCGACCTTGGCATTGGGCAGCGCAGCACGCACACCGGCCACGGCGTAGTCGTAGAGCTTAAAGTACTCCTGCGGCGTGCCGTGCCAGTAAACGATGTCCGGCTCGTTCCACACTTCGAAGTACCAGGTGCTCACGTGCTGGCGGCCGTAGCGCTCGACTAGATGTTGCGTGAACTTGCGCACAAGCTCGCCCCACATTTTGTAGTCCTTGGGCGGATTATTCGAAGCGCCGGCCATGGTCGGCTTGGGATAGTGAAGTTGATATTCGTTAACGCCGGGAACATTTGCGGCAAGATCTTTCGGCATGAAGCCCAGCTCGACCATCGGCTGCACGCCAGCCTTCTCGAACGCGTCGAATGTTTGATCGGTAATGGTGAAGTCGTAAACCGGCTTGCCGTTTGGGTCGAGGCTGAAGACATTCGAGGAGCTCCACTTCAGCTCCGGCACTCCGTCGCCCGACGTCAATAGATTGTGGACGCGAATGTGGACCGGCGCGGGACTCAAGTCATGCAACTCGGTGAGAAGTTCCCTACCGTACTTCATGGTTGTGTAGTTGGCCTCGTCGTAGCCGAACCAACTGTAGGTTGGCTTGTAGGCTCCGACCGGCTTGGCAAGATCGACGTGGATCGACACTGGCGCGGGCGGCGATTGCGCGGCCGCGACAACGGGAGAAAGTGCCAAAGAAAGGAACAGCGCCGAGAATTTGATCATTGATTCTGACCTTTCGCTCAAGATGGGCTAAGGCTTGCGCCGTTCAGTCTGCCGCGAATCGCTCCATGAGCGCGTCAAAATCCTCCAGGCGGGCGTATTCAATGACGACTTTGCCGCGGCCATTGCGATCTTCGATGGTGACTTTGAGGCCGAGAGCGCGCTGCAGGCGTTCCTGAGCGTCGCGCACGTTTGCATCAACAGGCGGCTCAGGCTTGGGGGCTTTTTTGGCCTTCCGGCTCGGGTCGATCAGCGCCTGGACCACGGTTTCCGTCTGGCGAACAGATAGCGAACCATCGACGATACGCTGGGCGGCTCTCTCGATCTCCTCAGGGTCCTGAAGAGCGAGGAGGGCTCGGGCGTGGCCAAACGAGAGCGATCCCGATTCGACGCGGGACTGGACGGATGTCGGTAACTTGAGCAGACGCAGGAAGTTAGCGACGGTAGCGCGGTCCTTTCCGGTGCGCTGCGCCATCTGCTCCTGCGTCATGTGGAACTCGCGGGAGAGGCGCTCGAAGGCGCGTGCTTGCTCCATTGGGTTCAGATCGGCGCGCTGGAGGTTCTCGACGATCGTGATCTCCATGGCCTGCTCGTCGGAGACCTGGCGCAAGATCGCAGGCACTGTGGTTTTGCCGGCGATCTTCGATGCGCGCCAGCGGCGTTCGCCGGCGATGAGCTGGAAACGGCCGCCGGCGAGCGGACGAACGAGTACGGGCTGGACAACTCCGTTGGCCGCGATGGAGGCAGCTAGCTCGGCCAACTGTTCTTCGTTCACCGTCGAGCGGGTCTGGAAGGGATTCTGGTCAATCAGCTCGAGGGGAATCTCGCGCGGCTTTCCTCCGTCGCCTTCGGGAGCTGGCGAAGATTGGGCGCGAGGCAACAAAGAGTCGAGGCCTTTGCCGAGTGCGCGGCGCTTGGGATCGAAGGCGGCTGTGGTCATAGTGCTCAAACCTCAAAGAACGAACAACGCAGGATCGGAAATCGGATCAGATCAGTGAAGGTAAAGAGGGCTGGCAGCTCACGAGTACGGCCAAAATGTGCCCTTCGTGCGGGGTTTGTCGTCGCCGTGGGCTGCTTTGCGTTCGGCGGCGCGCGGACTTTCCATCTGGTTGCGAGCCAGGAATTCCCAAGCCATCTCGAAATAGGCTTCGGCGCCGCGCGATCGCGAGTCGTACAAAGCCACAGGCTTGCCGTGACTAGGAGCTTCCGCCAGGCGAACGTTGCGTGGAATGACCGTGCTGTAGATGATGTCGCGAAAGTGCTCACGAAGGGTTTGCGTCACTTGCTGAGCGAGGTTGGTTCGATCATCGTACATCGTCAGCAACACACCCTCGATAGCGAGGTTGGGATTGTAAGCAGAACGAACGCGTTCGAGGGTCGATATCAGCTCGGAGATGCCTTCGAGGGCAAAATACTCGGCCTGCATCGGCACGATGAGGGTCTCGGCGGCAGATAAGACGTTCAGGGTGAGCAGGTCGAGGGCAGGCGGGCAATCGAGGAAGACAAGATCGTAGGCGGATTTGATGGGCTCGAGGCTGGCACGGAGCCGCAGGGCGCGATCGTCGAGGGAGGCAAGCTCTATCGTTGCACCGATGAGGTTCTTGGATCCTGGGAGCAGAGAGAGGGTATCGATTTCTGTGGGAAGGATGACCTGATCTGCGGGGCTGTCGCCGACGAGGACGTCGTAGACGGAACGGCGGCTGTCATCCCGCTGGAGGCCAAGGCCGGAGGAAGCATTGGCTTGAGGATCGCAATCGACGAGGAGGATCTTGAGGCCCTCGAGAGCAAGGCAAGCTGCGAGGTTGATGGCCGTGGTGGTTTTGCCCACGCCTCCCTTTTGATTGACGAGTCCGACGATCTTGCCCATGGCATTTCAGAGTAAAACGAGAGCGCAGTTGCGCGCCGCGACTTGCACTGTGGAGAACGGGCCGAAGTTGTGGAAAGCGGCTTTTCCGCCAAGGATGGAGATGAAGGCAAATCGTTGGAGTGGAAGAGGTTCGGGGCGGGCGTGCGAATGGGTTATTTTTGGATAGAAAAAGAGGCTCGCGGTGGAAAAGTTCTGTTTAGAGGGGGATCGCGAGGGGATTTTGGAGGGGGGACCAATTTGGGCAACAGTGGACAGCCGGGCCGATTTGGGTGGGTGGGTGGATGTTCCACGTGGAACGTATGGCGTGAGGAGACGTGAGGAGGGGACCGTTTCACCTGGAGCATCGGTTGGAGAGGTCCCGCCCGGCCCCCGGTTGTTCCACGTGGAACAAATTCTGGGACGAGGTCTCCCCTCCTCCCCCCTGTATATGTTTTGCGGCAAGATCTTGATTCTTCGCGACTTCGGTCCAACTGCAGGAGCAAAATACTCACATCGAACGACTTATCAGCAAAATATTGGAAATGAAGGAGTTGTTTTGGAGACGAACGCGTTGCTCCTCCGAACGTTGAACTCAGTTCTCATACGATGAGTATGCGCCTGATGGGCATAATTATCGGCAAACTTCGCGGAGTTTTTCGACGATTGTTTTCAGTGGGTTAAGGCCTGCATCCAGGTGCCTTGGACTTGACAGCGAGCAAGCAGCGCTGGGTCAGGGGACCTTCCTCCCTGTGGGGGCTTATCGTTCTAACGATCCCGGGTCTCAAAAGCGAGAACTACACCCCTCGGACCTCGGCCACCCGTTTTCGTAGTGGGTTGCTACCTATTCCCGCGCGGGGCCAAGGCGAGGATGCGTGATTCGCTGCCGGGCAGGTGAATCGGAGACTCCCAGCGGATGTGAGGCCCGGCGGCGGTTTGGAGTTCGGCAAGGCCGGCATCGGTGGTCATGAGCGCAAGCCATCCTTTGGGCGCGACAAGGTTTACGGCGGCTGCGACGGCCTGCGGCATTTTGTCGACGGCCCTCAGAGTCACGCAGTCGAATACGGACCGAAGCGTCTCGGCGCGACCGGCGTGGACTTTGGCGTTGATTTTAAGAACGCGGACGGCCTCCTGGAGGAACGCGGCTTTCTTGTTCTGCGACTCGGCGAGGGTCACAGAGATCTCGGGGCGGCAGAGGGCGATCGGAATTCCTGGCAGGCCGCCACCGGAACCGAAGTCCAGCAGGGTGGCGAGCCCATCGGGAAGAGCCCGTGCAACGGTAATTGATTCAAAGAGATGCCGTTCGACGATTTCTTCAGGGTCCCGGACTGAACTCAAATTGAGTCGAGCATTCCAGCGAACAAACAGCGAAAGATAGGTCTCGAATTTTAAGAGAGTTTCAGTATCGAGAGGATGGAGACCGGCGGAGGCGAGTTTGTCCTCGAGGCTAGAGTGCATGGAGAAAGTCTAGCTCCCACCATCCGGCCTGCAGCGGCGGCCCGACCCGTGAATCTCCGAGAGCATTGCTTCCCGCCCAAGCGGAGCTTGGACGGGGCACCCCAGGTTGTGCGGGATTGAAATCTAAAAGACGGTTTAGACAGAGCCGCTGCCGGATTTTTCTTTGTTCTGCCACTGGTCCGCCGCTTCGACGAAGGCTGAAAAGATGGCGCGCGAAAATGCGGTGTGCGCGGTGGTGCGCTCTGGATGCCATTGCACTCCAACGACAAAATGATCGGGCGCGGCAGGGTCGTGGGGATTGAGCTCGACGGCTTCGATGACATCGTCGTCGGGTGAGGTCGCGACGACGCGTAGATCTTTTCCTACTTTGCGAATGGCCTGATGGTGGCTCGAGTTGACGTGCGCATCCGATTCGCCAGAGTGCGACAGGATTTCTGTGAGGCGCGAGTTTGGATCGAGCCGCACGGGATGCGCGTCGACGACTTCGCGGCCGCGGCGGTGATTGACAGCTGTCTTCAGATCCTGAATGAGCGAGCCGCCGCGCCATACATTCAACGTCTGAGTCCCGTGGCAAATGGTGAGGACGGGCTTGCGGTGGTTGAATGCGTCTTCAAGGAGAAGATAGTCGGCGACAGCGCGCGCGGCGTCGTTCGATGCGGTTTCGGGCGAGGGCGCTTCGCCGTAGAGCGCGGGATCGACGTCGTGGCCGCTGCCGGGGAGAAGAATGCCATCGATGCCGACCAAGAGCTGAGAGATGCGTTCGCGCGTGTCGGCAAGATGGACGACGACTGGCTCGGCGCCTGCATTCTCAATCGCGGAAACATATTGCGGGAGCGCGCGTGCGTTGTATTCGGGATCGTCGCTTGTTGGCTCGGGGATGGCAATGCGCGGCGGCATGGAACAAGTGTAGTGCGAGTGCGGGTTGAAGTCAGTGCGATCCCCGGTGCCCAGGTGCGAGGGACCGGGGGCACCGAACGTTATCATGGACCGGACCCATCTGACGGAGAAGCGCAGCTCCATGGACTACGCACATTTCATGATTTGCTCTTTGCCTGGCATTGCTGCCGCGTTGGCCGTTTACTTTCTCCTCGGTGCGAAACGAAGGGCATGCGTGCCGCCTCTCGGCTGGTGGCTTTGCCTCATTGTTGGCGCTGTTCCATTTTTCTATGGTTTGTCCCACTCGACGTTCCCATCGTTAGCAACTCGGATTACGGCAGTGGGCAAGGCATACGATTACGTGGACCGGGAGGTTCATACCGGTTACCACAGCAACACAATTTACGGGTTTCAATTAGTGCCTGAAGTCGGAGGACCGATCCACATTGAAACCGAGATTATCCTCCCCGATTCGGCCAGACCCACGATCTTTGACGGACGCGATGTTCGTGTCGTGTATCTCGATGACGGCAAGCGAAGCCTGAAAAACGAGGCAATCGATATCGAAATCCTCTCGGGCGAACATTCAGGCTTTCATGAATCAGTTGATGCACGCCCCATGGGAACTTGGTTGGCCATTCCTATTGGCGCGGCGTTCGTTGGAGTTGGAATCGCGGGGCTTTATAGCATGAAGAAAGACGCTGCTGTCTCTGCTGCATCCGATGATGACACGTCGTCTTAGACCCTTATTGGAAAAGCTCAAGCCTGAAAGCCCCAGTTTTTTCATGCTCAATTGAGTGGCCTGGAGGCGACTGCCTCTTCCGGTTAGACGAAGAGCGCGAAAAGCAACCGCGGATCTTTCGACTTCGGTCGCCGCGCCAGCGCGACCTGCGCTCAAGATGACAGTTCACCTGTAAATTGGCATCGTGGCAGCTTAAGCGACCGGCGCAGGCGATTCCGCGGGAGATGGAGCGGGCCTGACGCGCATTTCTTCAATGATGTTTCGTACGCGTTCCGTCAGTTCGCCATTCTGGCGCACGTGCATTCCTTTGGTCTCAATGGGCTCGCCGATGCGAACAGTGAGCAGACACGGATAAAAATGTTTGGTGTGAATGGGCAGCAGATCGTAGACGCCCGAGAGCGCGATGGGAACAATGGGAACCTGCGCGCGGATGGCGAGATATGCGGCGCCGGGGAGAAACGGACGCAGCTCGCCGTCGGATGTGCGGCCGCCCTCGGGGAAGACGAAGAGCGGCATGCCGGCACGCAACGCTTTGACCGCGCCGCCGAGCGATGACAACGTGGCGTGCGGGTTGGCGAGGTCGATAGGCATTTGGCCGGAGCGGCCGAGATACCAGCCAATCATGGGCCACTGCCAGAGATCTTTCTTGGCGAGGATGCGGAACTGGAAGGGGATGGAGCCGAAGATGACGGGCGTGTCCATGTAGGACGTGTGGTTGGAGGCGTAGACGGCGACCGGAAATTTGCGGAAGTTTTCTGCGCCTTCAATTTTTAGCCGCGACAGTGTGAGGCGAACCATGGTGCGGCCCCAGAAGTGCGCGATCCAATGCTGGACGCGGCCCTTCCTGTCGACCAGAGAGACGATGCATGCAGTGGACGCGCAAACCGTGGTGAGGATAAGCATGAGCGGTCCGAGCAGTCCATAGGTGAGCCAGACGTAAAAACGCGGCAACGGGTTGGGGCGCGCGCTCATTCGTTTGTTCCCGATAGGAGCAAGGTACGCGCCTCGCCGACCAGATACACGGAACCGGAAACGACCGCGATGCCGCCGGCAGCGTGCTGCCGGGCCATGCGCAGCGCGTCGCCTACGGAGTCTGCGGCGTGGGCCGGAGTTCCTGTGGTCGCGGCCGCTGCGAGCAGGTCTTCGCGCGTCGCTGCCCGCGCGTTATGAATGGGCGCGAGAATGACCTGATCGAAAAGCGGAAAGAGAATCTGCGCCATTTCGCCAAGAGGCTTGTCGCGCAGGCAACTGAAGACGAGAATTCGCGGCGCGCGTGTTTCGAGGATGGGGCGCAAGGCTGCTCGAAGAGCCCACGCACCGGCAGGATTGTGCGCGACATCGAGGATCCATTCGATTTTTTCCTGATCGATGGCTTTTTTTGGGGGGCCGTTTTTCTGAATGCTGGCTTTTGTGTGAATGCGCTCGAGCCGTCCGGGCCAGCGGGTGTTGCGAATTCCGTTTTCGATTGAAGCGGGCGTGAGGGGAAATCCGTGGTGCTGAGCAAGCTCAACTGCGGCGGCGATGGCGAGTGCTACGTTGCGCTGCTGGTGGGCACCGGCGAGCGGGGAATCGACGGTGATAGCGGCTCCCAGGGCATCAATGGTGTAGGGGCCGGCGGTTTGAGCAGGCGGCATGAAGGGAACGGCACTGACGCCGCGCACACCCAGCTCCGTGGCGACCTCGCCGAGAACCTGGTTGGCCTCAGGATGCTGTGGAAGCGTGATCATGGTTCCACCGGGGCGCAGGATTCCAGCTTTTTCGCGGGCGATGGCAGAGATCGTGGGGCCGAGCCACTCCATGTGGTCGAGCGAAATATCGGTGACGATGGAAACAAGTGGCGTAACGATGTTGGTGGCATCGAGGCGGCCGCCCATGCCGACTTCGAGGACGGCGAGGTCGATTTTGTTTTCGGCAAAGTAGAGAAAGGCCAGCGCGGTGAGAATTTCAAAGTAGCTGGGCAGTTGGGGCAGCCGGCCGGAGAGTAGTAGCTGCTGGCCGGCGTCGTGCACCTGGAAATAGAGGCGGGCGAAGTCGTCGTCGGAGATTTCATTGGGGCCAAGCCGGACGCGCTCATTGGGCCGCTCGAGATGCGGCGAGGTGTAGAGACCCGTGCGCAAGCCGGACTCTATGAGGATCGACGAAAGTGTGGCTGCGGTCGATCCCTTGCCGTTGGTGCCGGCAATCAGCACCGAGGGGAAATGCTGGTGTGGGTTGCCGACGGCATCGAGAAGGATGCGAATTTCATCGATGGAGAAGCGGCGATGAGGTTTTCCTGGCGACGCGTAGAGCTCGGGCACCAGAGAATTCAGCTGGGCAATTGCGGCCTGGTAACCGGGGGCTGTTGAGTAGGACATGGTTGTTGCGTAGGGCATGAAAGGTTAAGTATAAGAGCCGCGCGGAGGGGAAGTCGTGGACAGAGAGCTATTCCGGGCCTAAAGGCTGCGATTTCTAAGAGTCGATTCAGTGGCCTGAAGGCCACTGCTCCTTCCGATTAAAGAGGTGGCAAATGTGCAAGACGGGATGGCCGCAAATTGCTGTGGCTGGAGATGTTCGCCAGCGCATCCACATAACGCGAGCGCGATCCACAAAGGATTCTGAGCGGGGTGTGGGAGGCGTGGGAAAGAGGCGCACTATTGAGCTAAATGCGGCCTGTTGTCCGGCTTGTTCGATTCATTGGATCACGATTTAGAAAACGCGTCCCTGGTCCAAACTGCTGCTGGGTGGTGAGTTTGCTTGGATTCCCACTTTTCCGAAGACAACTACGGGGACTACGGTTTTATATCTATTCTTTCTTACCCTACAGAGATCCCCGTCGAGAGAGCGGCGAATCGGGACATGGATGACGGCCGCGTGCTGGGAACTACCCGATGGTTCCGACTGAAGCCTATGACGCAGAATTCACAGAATGAGCCCGGTTTTCCACGCGCACAGGATTCACTGGATGAATACAATCGGGAGGAAGAAAAAGTGCCGTTTCCGATGTACCGCAAGCTGTTATAGAGTGGGGGCATAGGGCGCGGCTTCAGCGAGCAGGGGTGGGTGTATGCCGAGTGCGGAAGCTGAAATCGAGAAGCCGGCCGGGGGATCAGCGGACGGGTCAGGTATTGGGGGGGCAGCAATGGAGATTAGCGTAAGCCGCCAGGATCTGGTGAAGGAACTTACCGCGACGCAGAGTGTGGTCGAGCGCAAAACCACGATCCCGATTCTCTCCAATTTTCTCCTCGAAGCGGACGAAGACCGCCTGAACATTACGGCGACCGATCTGGATCAGGCAATCCGCACCAGCGCCCAAGTGAAAGTGAAAAAGCCGGGCGCATGCACGATTCCAGCGCGCAAGCTCTACGACTACATCAAGCTGCTGCCAGACGGAGACATCTCCATCAAGCTGCTGGAGAACCACTGGGTCCAGATCCGTAGCGGCCGATCGAATACCAAGATGGTGGGCATGGCGCGCGCCAACTACCCGCAGGTGCCTGAGTTTCCCACCATCGCGGTTACCAGCATTTCGCTTCCGTCACTGCGCACACTCATTGCGCGGACGATTTTTGCGATTTCGAATGAAGAGTCGCGCTACACGCTGAACGGCGCTCTGCTGGTTTTGAAGGCCGAGTCGATGGCGATGGTGGCGACTGATGGACACCGGCTTTCGTTTGTCGAGAAACCGGGCGAGACGCTGGAAGGCATCAGCGGCGAAAAGCGCGTGCTGATTCCGCGCAAGGCGCTGCAAGAGTTGCAAGTGCTGCTGGCCAACTCCGAAGCGGAGAAGGTGGAGTTTGCCGACGACGAGCACACGCTGTTTTTCCGCGTGGGGCACCGCACGCTTTCAAGCCGCAAGCTTACGGGTCAGTTCCCCAATTTTGAAGCCGTGATGCCGCGCGACAACACAAAGTTCGCGGTGGTGCGGTCGAGTGAGTTGTCGCAGGCAATTCAGAGGGTAGCGCAGTTCGCCGACGAGCGGTCGGGAGCGATCCGGATGAAGCTTGAAGACAACGAGCTGAAAGTGAGCGCCAATTCGACGGAGTCCGGCGAGAGCGAAGACACCATCGACACGCCGTATTCGTCTGAGGCCATCACGGTAGGCTTCAACTCTGGCTACATTCTGGACTTCCTGAAAGCCCTGGACAACGCGGGCGAGGTGCGGCTGGAGTTCAAGGACGCGCAATCGGCCGGCCAGATGCGGCCCGAAGATCCGGACGCCGAGTTCAAGTACCGCTATGTGTTGATGCCGATGCGCATCTGATCCCACTCATTCGCGGGAGCGCTCGAGCGTTTTCAGAATGCGCCTGGTCTACAGCAATTCTGAAAATGCTGTTCCCTTGGGGCTCTTGATGACCTCTCGCCTTTGCTTGCTGCTTGCGTTCGTGGCGATGGCCGCAGCAGTTCGCGCGCAAACCGGCACGGCAGCGCAGAAGCCCCCACGCTTTCAGCTTTACGGCGGATATTCCTTCGTGAGCAACTCACCCAATGGCACGCCGGGTGCGCGCCAGGCCATGAATGGATGGAACGCAACCTTCAGCCCTCCGGGGTGGCACTTCGTCCGATTTGTGTTGGATGTAGCGAGCTATCGCGGAAACAACCAGGGCGCCAAAGAGAATTGGTATTCCATCATGGGCGGCGCGCAGTTTACGCGGCGCGTGGGCCACGAGCGGGTATTTGTCGAGGCGCTCGGCGGGGATGGCGGCATCGGCCGGTATTGGGGACCGAATGCGGCTCCGGGCGAAACAGCCACGTTTGCTTCGGTGGTGGGAGGCGGGTTCGATACGCCCTTTTCACGGAGCCTGGCCTTGCGCGTGAGCGGCGGCTACCAGTGGTCGAATTTCAAGTTGATTAACAATGTAACGAGTATCATGCCGGTGCGGACACCGGGGATTCCTAACAACTTCGCGCGCATTTCGGCGGGGTTGGTGTGGAGCTTCTAGGGGCGTGTACGGTCGTTTTCAGAGGTGTCTAAATTATTTGTCAACGCCCTGAGAGCTATCCCGCCATAAAGCCAATCTCAACCTGAAGCGTAATCGATTTGGGACTTTTCTTTTCGACGGAGACGGATACAGCGTCGTTGTTCAAGCCCTTGATCGAGTCCCAAAGTGAAAGTTGCAACGGCGGGGCGGGGATAGGTTTATTCAGTCGGGCTGGCGACTGCAAATCGAGGACCGTAAGTTTGCGGCCGCGATAAGTAAGTTCAATGCCCCACAATTCCATCGCACGACGGAGCACATCGCTGGACGGTGTGTGCGCCCCCGCCAAGTAAAACTGCAACGATGCCCGTGAGACATCCAGGTCTAGAGCTGCCTGCGCGCGGGTGTATCGCTTGCCGTCGCTTCTAGCTCGTTCATCCTTCTTCCTGAGCCCTTCCCGCAATTGTTGCGAGATTTCAGCTAGGAATTCGCGGTTTGGTGCTGAACGGGACATTGGCCAATTCTATTTGACATTCGATCTAAAGTCTAATAAAATGGACTGTCGAATATTTTAGACAAAGCTGTCCAGCGATTCCTGTTAGCCGAGGTCGGCGGTAGGATTTGAAGGAGATTTGAATGGCTCCCACAGATCAATTTTCGGCAGAATTGACAGTTTTCGAACAACACCGGCGAGAATGGTCTCGTTCGCATCCTGGCCAATTTGTCGTCATCCGGGGCGAGGAAATCGCAGAAGGGTTTTTTGTGACCTACGCTGATGCCCTGAGAGCAGGTCTCAAGAAGTTTGGAGCCAGCCGGGAATTCCTCGTAAAGCAGGTTTGGGTCGCGGAGCCGGTCTACTTAGTATGAGTGGTACCGAACGGCGCCGGGAGCCCTCAACCTCACCCAACGATTCGTCACACAATACAGACAGTTCCAAAGCGACACCGCCGCAAGCATTCCTATCTTATGCGTGGGAGAGTGACTCGCACGCAAGATGGGTTCGCGATCTCGCGGAAAGATTGCAGGGAAGAAGCGGGGTCCGAATCATCTTAGACCAATGGGACCTAGTTCCAGGCAGCGAGCAGCCCTGCTTTATGGAGCAGAGCATTGAATACTCCGACTTCGTAATTGTCATCTGTACTCCAACCTACGCAGAGAGGGCGAACAACCGGGAAGGGGGAGTCGGGTATGAGACGAGAGTCATTACAGGTGAGTTTGCTAAAAAGAAAAAGATCGAGGCTGGAAAATTCATTCCTGTGCTTCGAAGTGGCGAGTGGGAATCATCTCTTCCTATCTACCTGCAGGGGACGCACGGAGTCGATCTGCGAAATGATCCTTTCCTTGAAACTCAATATGAGCTACTTATCCGCGCCCTGCACAGTGAACCGATAAAACCACCTCCAATCGGACCGCGGCCTGAATTTGCCCCCCGAACAGAGACCATTACCACCTATCAAGGGCTCATTCAGCCGCTAGAGGTAGAAGTCCGTAGTGCCAAAGTCAATCAGGTGAAATGGGAGGCGATTTATCCTGGGCCGAGCATTGACGTCACCGTGATGAATTCCCGGCACGTCATCGAAGCCAGGCCAGACATCGGTCTGGAATACCCCGAGCCTTTCAAGACGAAGGCGCTCTTGGACACGGGTGCGGCGGTCACGGTAATTAGCAAGGCGCTTGCAAAACACTGCAAGCTCTATCAAACAGGCATAACAGAGATAAAGACTCTGGGATCTCTGCAAAGGTGTGGCGAGTATGCTGCTGCAATTAGTTTCCCCGGCATGAATCTTCGTGCCGTCGACCCGATTCGAATTATCTCGGCCGACTTCATAAAGGAACCATTCCATGCCTGCCTCATTGGCTGGGACATTCTCCGCAACTGGAGGATCACCTTCGACGGCCGTTCCAATTGCGTGACGATCATTGATTGAAAGCGGTAAATTGATTCCGCTTACGCCGCGGCGGGCGTTTTGAGGAAGTTGAGCGCGCGGATCAGGTATGCCTTCATCGCGTGGCGATGCACGACGGCATCGAGAAAGCCTTTTTCAAGCAGAAACTCCGACCGCTGAAATCCCTCGGGCAGCTTTTGGCGGATGGTCTGCTCGATGACGCGAGGGCCGGCAAAGCCAATTAACGCGCCTGGCTCGGCGATATTCAGGTCGCCCAACATGGCAAAGCTGGCGGTTACGCCGCCGGTGGTGGGATCAGTGAGCACGCAGATGTAAGGCACATGCGCGTCATCGAGCTGCGCAAGAGCTGTGGAGATCTTCGCCATCTGCATCAGGCTCACGACGCCTTCCATCATGCGCGCTCCGCCTGAAGCCGCAATGACGATCAGAGGCTTCTGGGTCTCTCTTGCGCGATCGACTGCGCGGGCGATGGTTTCGCCGACTACTGCGCCCATCGATCCACCGATGAAGGCATACTCCATGGCGCTCAGCACGACCTCGTGAGGGCCAAGGCTTCCGAGCGCATTCAGGATGGCGTCATCGAGCCCGGTGTCCTGGCGCGCCTTGCGCAAGCGCTGCTTGTAGGGCTTGACATCAGTGAAGTTGAGCGGGTCGGTGGAGCGCAGGCCGCTATCGACCAGTGTGTAACCCGGCTCGAGAAGTGTGTCGATGCGTTCGCGGGCGCTGAGCTTGAAGTGGTGCTGGCACTTGGGGCAGACCAGCAGGTTGGCTTCAAGGTCCTGGCGGTAAATAGGTTGGCGGCAGCCTGGGCATTTGACCCAGAGGCCCTCGGTCCGCACGTTTCTCGCGCCCGGATCGGGACCGCTCTCTCCCCCTGGACTGGAGGCAAACTCGCCATCTTCGCGTTTAAACCACGACATACCGAACCCAATTGTAAATGGGGGAACAGGGTTCAGCGATCAGGTTTCAGGGGTCAGCCGCGCAGATATGCATCGTTGCCGTCGATCCAGTCCTGGCGTGGTGGATTGAAGATGTCGAGAGCCACAGAGTCTTCTAGAACTGTCACGCCATGAGGGACGTTGGGCGGAATGGCGAGAATGTCGCCGGCGCGAACCACAACTTCCCTGCCGTCGAGATTGAAGTTGAGGGAGCCCTCAACCACATGGCAGATCTGCTCGTGCATGTGGTGATGCGTGGGAACGTGTGCGCCCTTTTTGAGAACGATACGGGCGAGCATGGTGTTGGAACCGACGATATATTGGCGCGTAACGAGCGGGTTCATCTGCTCAGGCTTGATATCGGCCCAACGATAGTGCGTGGCTTCCGGCATGAGTTCTCCTTGGTGCGGCGAAGCTGAAGTTCGTTTTATCTGCCGGCGTCCGAAATGCAGGTCCTTCGACTCCGGTCGCCGCGGCGACCTCCGCTCAGGATGACCGATGGTTGGAGGTGCGAACTTCAAAGTCTCTGGTATTCACTGCGGCGCCGGTCAATATTCGATTCCGCGTTGCGCGAGGATGCCCTTTTGATATGCGTGTTTCACCTCGCGCATCTCCGTCACGGTGTCGGCCAGCTCCACCAGCGTCGGGTGGGCGTTGCGCCCGGTGAGGATCACGTGCACCATCTCGGGTTTTTCCTTGAGCGTAGCTGCCACTTCTGCTGGATCGAGCATTCCGTAGCTGATGGCGTAGTTGATCTCGTCGAGCACCACCAGATCCCACTCGCCGGAGTTGATGGCCTGGCGCGCTTCGTCCCACGCCGCCTGCACCAGGCGAATGTCTTCAGGATCGGCCTCGGCGCCGCCGATCTTCACAAACCCGCGGCCCATTTGACGGAGGACAAAGTTGGGCCCGAGGGTTTCGGCTGCGTCGAGTTCGCCGTAATGCCACGAGCCCTTGATGAACTGCAGGACGAGTACCTTCATGCCGCATCCAACTGCACGCAACGCCGTCCCCAGCGCCGCCGTCGTCTTGCCTTTGCCGGGGCCGGTGTTGATGAGGATGAGACCTTTGCGTGTGTCGGTCATTGCGAGGTTTCAGGTTTCAGGTGTTAGGTTTCAGGTGTCAGGCAGGCCGCGTTCGAGATTGGGGCTTTAATCTGTCCAAAAGAGCGAAAAGCATCTTCCCAACTTCCTGCGAGAGCGACTCCGATTCATCGAGCAGCTTGGGATTGCCCATGTTCATGGACTTCGCAATTTCCAATTGCGTTTGCACTTCAAAATTAGAACCCCGCGCGATCCAGAGAAAATTTCGATATTCCGGTATTCCCGAGCGTCCGTGGCCTTCAGCAATATTGCTCGGCACAGAGACCGCCGCTCGCCTAAGCTGGCTGGCGAGCCCATACAACTCTTCGCGTGGAAATCCTTGTGTAAGGCGATAGATACAGGTTGCCAATTGCATTGACTTTTGCCAGACCGTCAAATCACGAAATGATCGCACCATGAAATTCCCACTTTCTGACCTCCGAGGCATATTCCCGGATCGCTTTCTGGAACCTGACACCTGCAACCTGAAACCTGTGTCTCAATGCCCCTTGTGGTACGGGTGACCCGTGAGAATTGTACATGCGCGATAGATCTGCTCCGCCATCACCAGGCGAGCCAGTTGATGCGCAAGCGTCATGGTCCCGAGTGAGAGCAGAGTGCCGCGGCGTTTCCCTTCCGCGCGTGCTTCGTCTGACCATCCATCTGCCGGTCCGATGGCGAAGACGACATGCTGGGTTCCATCATCGCGGCGTGCTCTGAGCCATTCCGCGAGAGCTTCGGAACTCATCTGCCGGCCGCTCCCATCGAGCAGCAGGACAGACGGTTCGGTGCGCCCTTTCTGGCGGCCGACCCAATTGAAGAACGCAGCTTCGTTTCGGAAGGCTTCTGCGCCGCATCGCGCAACCGCGGAACTGCGCTTGAGGTAATCGCGAACCAGGCTGTCGACCGAATCCTGTGAGCGCGACGGCGAACCGATGCTCGCCAGGGTGATGTGCATGGTGTGGAGGATATCTCAAACGGCCCATTGAGCGTTTTCCGGGCGCGTCTGTATCCCTCCCGGAATCTGGAACTTATCTTCAAAGTTTGGAGGATCAGGCATCCATTCTATGAAAATTAATATCGCTAAATCCGCGATCATAGTGACACATCATCCTGATGACACGAACAGGTGATCGACAACCCTTTTGTTTTCTTTTATTAAGCTGTTAGGAGTGCGGGGATCATGAAGTGGCCCGCCGCGTGCAGTATGGAATTCAGGAAGTTGTCCCTGGCCTGTACCACAAGCGCAAGATCCCAGGACCTGATGCACTAGGAACACTCGATCTTGTTCTACGCTCCGACACAAATCGTGTCCATTTCGACATTGGGTGAGTCGAGTGGCCGTCGCGAAAGACGACAGGGGAAGCCAGCAGTCGGGGCTTCCTGTCTGAATACAAACCGTCCAAGCCCCCTCTGGAGGATTCGAATGCGTAGCTTCCGTTTTCAGCCTGCGATTTTGGCGCTCACTTTGATGGTGTTCGTTGGTTCTCTCGGGTTGGTCGACCTTCCGGCAGCGAAAGCACAGGTCACTTCGGCCACGATTCACGGAACGGTTACGGATCCCAGCGGAGCGGTCCTTCCCGGTGCCAAGGTCACGGCCCTAAATACGGCGACCGGCATTTCGACACAGACGACTTCGAACAAGAGCGGCTTTTTTATTTTACCGGCACTGCAGATTGGGGGTCCGTACAGTTTGGCGATCGATGCTCCCGGCTTCCAGAGGTTTGTGAAGACGGGAATCATGCTGACCGTGAATGCAGACTTGGAAGAGAGTGCCGCACTGTCGGTGGGAACCGAAGCGCAGACGGTCACCGTCAGTTCATCGGCGGTTCAGGTAGAGACCACCAACACGCAGTTGGAACAGGAAGTTCCCGCCGGCCAGCTCGAGAACCTGCCGATGCTGGGCCGCGATGCGGCGTCGATGGAAAGGCTGGCGCCCGGCGTTGTTGAATCTTCCGACAGTTTTGGCTCGTACTCAGTGAACGGCAACGAGACCCAGATGGACTCCTACCAGTTGGAGGGTATTGACATCAATGATGGCCCGCTGCAAGACGAGGGCTTCGATGTCAACCCCGATGCCCTGGCTGAACTAAACACCGTCTCGAGCACCATCAATCCTGAATTCGCTCGCAACAGCGGCTCGGTCGTCAATGAGGTGATTAAGTCGGGCACCAACGAGATTCACGGCAGCGGCTTTGAGTATTATCGCGACACTTTCATGAATCTTCCCGGCTACTTCGCACTGCCCGGAGAGCGGACCCCTTTTCATCAGAACTTATTTGGCGGCACGCTGGGCGCGCCGATCGTGAAGAACAGACTGTTCGGATTTGCGGCGTATCAGGGTTACCGGCGTCGGACGGGCGCGATCGAACAGACGGCGGTCTTCCAGAACGGCATTCTACCGAGCGGCTCGAATCCGGGCGGGGATTTCAGCAACGAGCAGAACGTTGCCAACGGCGACACGAATTTGAACGCCGGCCTGACGGACAACCCGATTCCTTTTGACATTGTTGCCGGCACGGGCCCCGGTGTCGCGAATCCTGGAGCGACGTGCGGACCATCCACCGCACTCCCGAACTGGGACGATTGTTTCCCTGTCGGCACGCCAGTTGATATCAATCCTTCGAGTTTCGATTCGATTGCTCTGAAGCTGGCACAGAAGTATGTGCCGGGAGGAAACGCAGGCACGGCCCTGGCGCCTCTCTACAACTTCCCCACGGCTAACACCGGGGCACAGGATCAAGGAATTCTCCGCGCTGACTACCACATCAGCGATCACGATTCGATTTATGGCGTGGGAATGTTCCAGTCCAGCCCGTCCACGGACACGCTAAGTTTCGGTGGGTCCGATTTGCCGGGATTCGGGCAGATAAACGCGGAGCATATCAAGTTGTTCTCAGCGCAGGAGACACACGCATTCAGCGCCAATACGCTGAATGTGGTGCGCGCCGGATACTACCGCCTGAATTACGCGGCGGTAGAGCCCGCAAATGTGGTTGCTCCATCCAGCGTGGGTTTCGCGATTAGCCCGCAGAGCAGT
The DNA here is from genome assembly GCA_036489735.1 of Occallatibacter sp. Classification (GTDB taxonomy): domain Bacteria; phylum Acidobacteriota; class Terriglobia; order Terriglobales; family Acidobacteriaceae; genus Telmatobacter. Next base: position 22,327 of record DASXFF010000197.1, read on the forward strand.
TCGTCAAACCTGCCCCTGATGTCGCTCGAAGGCCTATTCAGCCTCGGCTTCACCTATGAGGGACCGCAACCCCGTAAGGACACGAACATTTCGTATAGCGACAACTTCAGCCATGTCGTGGGCAACCACACTCTGAAGGTTGGCGCCAGCATCGAGCAGTTCCGCGTGAGCAATCCATACTCCGCCGACAACAATGGCGTTTTTAACTACGATGGAAACGGCACCTACAGCTCGGGTGATCCGGGAATCGACTTTCTGCTCGGCATTCCCGATCAGTACACGCAAACTTCAGGTGGTTTTATCGACACCATCGCATGGGAGGACTACGCGTTCGCGCAGGATAGCTGGCACGTGAGCAACGACCTCACCGTCAATTACGGAGTCGCCTGGGACGTGGAGACGCCGAACATCAACACGCAATATAAGGGACTGGGCGTTACCTGCTTTCAGCTCGGCAGCGCAACGTCGAAGATTTTCACGGGCGGATTTCCGGGTCTTCTCTTCCCCGGCGATCCAGGGTGCAACAAAGCTGGCGGCGCGACGATTCATTATGACCACTTCGGCCCGCGGTTCGGATTCGCATGGTCGCCCAGTGAAGGCCCGTCGGGTTTGATCGGTGGATCAGGAGCACACAAACTCTCCATTCGCGGCGGTTTTGGAATGTACTTCGATCGCGACGCGCAGGAAGGCCAGCTGCAGAACCTGGGCGATATTCCGAACTTCCTGGAGTCGAAGGGCGCCGGGGATTTTGGCGGCAGTCCAGCGTTCGCCGATCCATTTTCCGATGTGGCCGGCAACGGCTCGGAGCCCAATCCGTATCCCTATGTCAGACCTCCGGCGGGAAGCGCACTCGATTGGGAAAGTTATACAGGGTTGGACACCAGCTCGATCGACTCACGGTATACGACGCCGTACGTTTACAACTTCAATCTGAACATCCAACGCCAATTGCGTGGCAACATGGTTCTCCAAGTTGGTTATGTTGGCTCGGTGGGCCACCATCTTCCGACCACATACGATGCGGATCCGATCACCGCGGCAGGGCGCGCAGCCTGTGCGAGCCCGACCACGAAGGTAACGCTGCCGCAGGGAACCTTCACTTGCTCACAACTGCGTGCGGAGCAACGGGAGTATTTTCCGCAAAACAGCGCACAGCCGTCGATCTTCCCCGGTACCAGCGGCGGCGCCATTCCCTCACTGCCCAATGGCTTAATGGATTACCTGGACGTCGGCGCGCTGGGGACCTGGGGTGCTTCAAACTACAGCTCTTTGCAGGTGAGCCTGGTGAATAACACGTGGCACGGTCTCTACTTCACCTTCGCTTACACATACAGTCACGCTCTTGATAATGGCTCGGGCCTCACCAGTGAGGGCTTCACAGCCAGGGGCATGAACAATGTTCCGGGGTTCCAATACTTGAACTACAGCGACTCTGACTACGATGCCCGAAATCGCCTGGTCGCTTCGTACGACTACAAGGTCCCGATATTGCAGGCGATGAACCAGAACTTCGTCATCAAGGAGATTCTCGGCGATTGGCACGTGGCTGGTTTGACAGTTCTGCAAACTGGATTCCCGATCCTGATCACCGATGGAGGCACCTACAACTCGCTGTGGTGCGACGAGTTTGCTTACTACGGTTGTCCTGACACCCCGAATACCAGCACATTTCATTTCAAGAAATTCAACCCCAGAGCCAACGTGAACGGCGTGAATCAATATTTCGACACGAGCACGTTCTCGCAAGAGGCTGTCGGCACGTTTGGAAATGTGGGGCGCAATCCGCTCCATGGACCCGGGTACAACTACACCAACATGAGCCTGTACAAGAACCTGCCGCTCGGCCATGATGCGGCACGCAGCGTGCAGATCATGTTGCAGGCTGCGAATGTGTTCAACCACCCGAACTTCGATCTCCCCGATGGGAACTTCACCGACGGTCCGTTCTTCGGAGCAGTCCTGGGTGTCAAAGCATCCGCAGACTATAACGGAGATCCGGCAGCGGGCCGCACGGCGCAGATCGTGGCAAAAATCACCTTCTAGCCAAGCCGCTTCTACTTAGCTTCATTTAAAGGGCGTCCCGATCGGGGCGCCCTTTCACTTTGCTCCCGACTGCGGGGTGTCATTCGACTGCCGGCAGGCCTATAGCGATAGGCGAAAGCCTCGAGCGGCGGTAGGCTCCGAGTCTGGATTTGATCTGCTTCCCACAGACCGATCAACGGCTCTGATTATCCAATTTATACAAGATCATGGGTATTTGCTATGTGATTTCATATTCACCTCTTCTTTACAACGGAAGTGTTAATTACTTATGTCATTTGTTTTCAATTCATTGATGCTTTTTCCACGAATTGTTTCAATTGGCACACCGATTGCCTTAATACTCTCAAAGATTTCTATCACCTTACTGGATTCAATCCAGCGTGCAGTTAGTCTGCGCGTGTGAGGTGTCGTGTAGAAAATTGCGTACCTCGTCACATTTTCTTACGTACGGATTAATCCGCGGTATCGGACTTGCCCTCCCCATCGAGACCCCGAAAGCGCTCAACCTGGATCTTGAAGCTTTTTTCTAAGTTTCGTAATTCAGACCGACTTTGGAGGAACTCAATGATGTTTTTTCCGTTACAGTCCGGGTCAAAACTCTCTGATTTTTCAGCGGGCAGCATTTTTAGAAGCTTGATGCTGGCCATTGCCGGCCTTTTCGCCGTCGCGTCACTTTGCGGCGTAGTCGCTTCCGCGCAGGTAGAGACAGGCCAGATCGCCGGAACAGTTCTCGATCAGACCGGGGCCGCAGTTCCAGGAGCGACGGTGGCGGTAAAGAACCTGGGGACGAATTACCAGCGGTCTGCCGTGAGTTCTTCAACCGGGTCTTATCTGATCACAGGGCTTGAACCGGCAATTTACCAGGTGACCGTGAATTCGGCCAGCTTCAAGCCATTCTCTGCGAAGGTAGAAGTTACGGTGGGAAGCCACTTGACCCTCGACGCCAAGCTTTCAGTCAGCGCGACGGTGACAGAAGTGGAAGTCGTGGGAGAAGGCGGCTCGCAGGTAAACACCCAGACGCAAGAACTCTCTCAAGTCGTCGATACACAGCAGATGATGCAGCTACCTAGTCTTACGCGGAACCCATATGACTTTGTGGCTATCTCCGGGAATGTGAGCAGCGGCGACAGCACATCGACCAGCTCCTCGGCATTGGGCGTCAGCGGCGGTCAGAACCTGACCGACCGCGGCGTGGGTTTCGCTCTGAATGGCCAGCGCGAGACGGGGACGGAGATCCTGCTGGATGGGGTGGAGAACATTGCAGTTTTCAATGAGGGCGTCGGCGAAGACATTCCAGTCGATGCCACGCAGGAATACAGCGTGGTGACGAATAACTTCCCTGCTGAATACGGGCGGGCGGCAGGCGGAGTGGTGAATGTAAGCACGAAGGCGGGAACAAACTCCATCCACGGTTCGGCGTGGGAATTTAATCGTCTGTCGGCTTACACCGCCAATACCTACGGCAATGACGCACTGCAGACTCCGAAGGGCGCATATACGCGCAACCAGTTCGGCTATGCAGCCGGCGGGCCGATCATCAAGAACAAGCTTTTTATCTTCGAGAGCACCGAGTGGACGCGCGTGCGTTCAAGCGCCAGTGAGACCGAAGAAGTCTTCGATCCCGCATTCATCGCTCTCATGCCGGCCAACATCCAGAGCTACTACAAGACCTATGGTGGCGGGCAACTGAAGTCTGCGGGCGTCGCCAGCACAGTGGGCGACCAGGAAAATCAAGGTTACACGTTCGGCATGATCAATGGCACCACGGCGATTCCCGCCGCGACGCCCATGTTCGACACGGTGAACTTCAACACACCGTTCGATGCGGGCGGCGGAATTCCGATGAATGCCTATGACCTGGTAGGGCGGTTGGACTACAACCCGACAGAGAAGACGCAGATGTTTTTCCGCGGAGCCAGGGAAAACGCGAACGAATTCGAAGGATCGTCGTTTTACTCGGCTTATCCGCAATACGACGTAGGCAATGCCATTGCGAATCAGAGCTATCTCTACTCGTTAGCGCACACGTTTACGCCCAGCGTATTCCTGAGCACGAAGGTCAGCTATACCCGATATAACACCGCCAACTCGTTCGACACGTCTCTCACTTCCACTCCCAGCCTGATGTTTGTCGATCCCACCGATCATGTCACCAACCAGCTGATTCAGATGCCGGGTCTTGAGAATACGAGCAATCCCGGCACGGGTGGATTGCCCTACGGCGGCCCACAAAACACGATTCAATTTGAGCCTGATCTGGCGTGGACCAAAGGCAGGCACTCCATGCGGTATGGCGGCATTTTTACGTACATTCAGTTGAATGCCGCGTATGGCGCCTACGCGCAGGCGGTGGAGCAACTTGGCAAGGGCTGGCAGGCCAGCCTTGACAACATGATGAACAGATACGGCAACCCGAACGGCGCGCCGCTATACGACTTTACGACCCGCGTCGACCCGCAGGGCAAGCTTCCGTGCACGGCCGATGTTTATGACAACGTTCCCGACCCGGCGCCGGCCTCGTGCGAGGTGACGCCGCCTCTAGCGGCTGCGAATTATGCTCGCAGCTATCGCTATAAGGACTGGGCGATGTATGGCGAAGACAGCCTCAAGCTCAACCAGAGAATCACTCTCAATTACGGATTGCGTTGGGAGCATTACGGCGTCCAGCACAACAACAAGGCCAACCTTGACTCGAACTTCTACTTTGGGTCCGGCAACGGCATCGAGGCACAGACGCGCACCGGCCAGGTTTACATCGCGGATAAGAGCCCAGTCGGACAATTCTGGAAGCCGTCCTGGGGCACATTCGCGCCGCGCGTTGGATTTGCCATTGATTTGTTTGGCAACGGACGCGACAGCCTCCGTGGCGGCTACGGCGTCAGCTACGAACGCAATTTTGGCAACGTGACGTTCAATGCCAGCTTCAATCCTCCGGCAAGCGCCGTTGTGGAGGCGCCGCCCTGCACAGGTTCGACAGCCGGCTGCGCGAACCTGGTGACGACGAACAACCTCGGCCCGCTCGGTGTTTCCGGAGGGGCGCTTCCGCTGCCGCCATCTTCGCTCCGCATGCCTGACCCGAATATCAAGACAGCGCAGACGCAGTTCTGGAGTCTGGATTTGCAACACGAGATCGTTCACGGCACGGTGATTGATGTTGCCTACAGCGGGGCACGCGGCTTGCACCTGTACGACCTTGAAAACATCGACCAATATGGGGCCGCGCAGATGTATTTGGGCGATCCGCTCATCACCGATGATCCCGGTTGCGGTTTTACGAACTTCGACACCGGAGAATCCGAATGCTTGACGCGGCCGAACATGCAATACAGCGCAATCAACATGCGCGGCAGCAACGGAAGCAGCAATTACAGCGGCCTCAACATCGGGCTCCAAAGCCAGAACTTCCGCAATTCCGGCCTTGACCTGGCTCTGAACTACACGTGGTCGCACACGCTCGACGACCTGAGCTCGACCTTCGGCGATAGCCTGCAGGGCGGTTCCGGTTATCTGGGCTCGCTCGGTTACACCGACCTTACAAAACCGATGCTTGACTGGGGCAACGCCGATTACGATCTTCGTCATCGGATCTCGCTTTCGCCCATCTGGAATCTGCCTTGGTACAGGCAGGGGCACGGCAGCCAGTTCCAGCGTGAAGTTTTCGGAGGTTGGACTCTTTCCGGCATTTTCACGGCCCGCACCGGCGCTCCCTTCTCGGTATTCGACGAGACAACAGTGGCCGTCGGCTACACCATTCCACGGTTGATTCCCGCGAGTAGTCCGCAGTTCAAGGTTCAATCGCCAAAAGCGGTTGGCCCGAACAATTTCGATGCTCTCACCATACCGGCACCCGCATTCGACCATTCGCTGAATTCAGTCCTGGGTATCTCGGATCTTGGGCCATTCCCAGACACGATGACGCACCGCAATGCTTTCCGCGGGCCGGGGGCATGGAATGCGGACGCCGCACTCCAGAAGGATTTCCCGATCACCGAGCGGGTAGGCGTGCAGTTCCGAGTGGAGGGATTCGACTTCCTGAATCACCACAACTACTACGTGAACACGACCGGCCTCTATTACACGGGCGGCACGGCTTCAACGCCGCTGACCGTGCCGGAAGAGAAGGGCGGCCTCGGAACATTGGCATCGAACGGCAATCATGACGAGCGCCGGTTTGGACAGTTCGCTCTGAAAATAACCTTCTAACACCGATAAACCGGAGCAGTCGCTCCGATTCTGACCCAAACACAACGGGGAGCCTTCTGGCTCCCCGTTGTACGTTGATCGACAAGTGATAACTGAGCAGAAGATTGCGCGCATGGGCACGTGCGCGCGGGCTTCAGCGTTTGCGCTTGGCGGGGCGAACCCGAGTGCTTTTTGTCTTCTTCGGAACACTCTTCTTCGGGGGATTTTTCCTGGCTTTGGTGAGGGTTCGCGATTTGGCTTGCGCTGCACGTGGTTTTGCTGAAGTGGGCTTGGACTTCGCCGGCGCCCGCCTGGCCGCCGGACCTGACTTGACTGCAGGAGATAATTTCTCTTTTGCAGCAGTGCGGGCGGCGCGGGTCTTTTCCTTGAGCGCAGATGTGAGCTCGCCGTCGAACTCGGACGATGTCATGGGCCGCGCCGACTTGCGCAGCCGCTCGATGTCGTAAAAAGCGCGCTTCTCAGCCAGGAAGACGTGAATCACAAAATCCACGTAGTCGAGCAGAATCCACTCGCCGTTGCGACGGCCTTCGACAGAGTTCGCGTAGGCGCCGAAGTTGTGTTTCAGGCGCAGCTCAATCTCATCGGCAATGGCGACGGCCTGCCGCTGGTTGCTGGCTGAGGTAACCAGGAAAAAGTCAGAGAGACCAGAGTCGACAGGATCAAGCTCAAGAATCCGTGTGTCCTGGCCCTTCTTTTCATCGCAAACCGCAGCTGCGGCTTGCACCATGATGCGCGTCTGCTTCTGCGCCGGCGATGTGCTCATTCTATGCGGGGTAACTCCCAAGCTCATGGTAGAGCAGGGAGCGGGGAATTGGGAAATAGGGACGGGAAAAACACGGAAAAAGCGCGGAAAAAGCGCGGAGTAGGGAACAGCTCAGCGGTAGAGCCCATGGGCGCGAATGTAGTTGGCGACGCCTGCGGGGAGCATGGTCTGGAGTGCGGCAGAGCCGGGTTCGCCGCTCGATTTCGTCGGGCTGGAGTTGCGAATGGCTTCGCGAATGACCGTTGCGCTGATCTCAATATCGAGGCCCGGCAGCACATAGAACGGTGCGCGTTCTCCTGCCGGATTCACGATGACGAAAGCGCGAACGTCGATGCTGGAGTTTTGGGTGCCGGACTGATTTCGATCGCCTGCAGGAAAGGGTTCGATGGTGAGGCCAGGCGGAAGCGCCGCCTGCAGTTTGTTCAGCGGCTGGCCGTGACGCGAAGCTACGATCAGCGAAGCGGCGAAGGGAATTTCTGGGGCGCGATGCCACTGTCGCAATCCGAAGAATGCGTCCGCACCCATCAGGCAAAAAAGTTCTGTCCCCGGCTGAATTTCTGCCCGCAAATTCTTGAGCGTGTTAATTGTGTAATTCGGCTGCGAGCCGCGGGCATCGCCGGGTCTTGGTGCATCGGCAAGCGAGATTGCAAAGTCGAGGTCGCCTGCGATCGCCAGTTGCGTCATCGCCACGCGATCGTCAAAACTCGCCAAAGTCCCTTCAGGCTTAAGCGGTTGAGCGCCCACCGGCGCAAACAGAACTTTTTGCAAGTTGAGCGCATCGCGGGCGGCGCGCGCAATGGCCAAGTGGCCCAGATGCGGCGGGTCGAAGCTGCCTCCGAAGAAGGCGACTCGCAGCCCCTGATCTGCATTGCCTGGCGCGTCTGTGGCTGCGGCCCGATTCATGGCTTCATCGTACAGCGTGGGCCGAGCGGCCCAATCGGGCATGGTGGTGGATCAAGGAGCCATCCCTCCCGGATGGGCTTCGGCCGGGTTCGTGCGGTTTCGTCAGCTAGAATCGAGGAGAAGTACAGGCGATTCTCCACCTGCTATGCGATACCTCATCCTGATTCTCTGCGTTGCCGGCATCATTGTTTCCGCGCTCGCGCTCCAACTGCACTACTCCACGGGCACGGCGCCGTGCGACATCAATGCGCGCTGGGATTGCGGGATTGTCAATCACAGCTCATTTGCCATGATTGCCAACGTCCCGGTCGCCGCCATCGGCATCGCTGGATACCTGATGCTTGGCTGCTTCGGCCTGGCGCGCCTGCGCTTCGCGACTTTCCTCACCGCGTTTTTCGGGTTTCTCTTTGCCTTTCGCCTTTCCATGATTGAGCAGTATGGACTCGGCGTTTGGTGCCTGTATTGCGCCATCTCGCAAGGCCTCATCGCGATCATTCTGCTGCTCTGCATCGGATGGCTGGCGGCCGACTATCTCGCTCTTAAGAGGGCGGCGCGACAGGCGAGCAGCTAATTCATCGCGCGCATCCAACGATCCCAGATCGTGCGCCTTAGCGATCATTCGCGCTGATAAAATCGAATCAGATTCATGAAAACGGGTTGGTATGCACGCAGAATGTACGCGTGGGAGACGCGGCTAAGCACGCGCGACGAAAACCGCGTGGTGCGCCCATTGGAGTGGGGCCTCGAGTGGGTCGCTCCCTTCCTCGAGGCGCATGGGTTTGGCGATGCCGTGCCGGATCCCGATATCGTCCGCGACCCCGTGGCTGCCGAAGCGGCCATGCTCCGCATCAACGAGATCCTCGTTGCCCACAGCGATGTCTTTTTTGGCTACGAGCGGCCGACGGATTTCCGGCTGGAGGAGCGGCACCCGCAACTGTTCCCGACAAACGTGCGGCCCGAGACGCTGGCTAAGGATGCGGAGTTTAAGCAACTGGCCGCAGAAGGCAAGCTGGCCAAAGCGCAGTTTCTGCGTTTCACTTCGCCTGAGCGTACGCGGTACCCGGAAAACGACCTGGTGAATGCGCGTTGGTTTCCGGCGCCGGCGCACAAAGATCCCGCGCGACCCAAACAGGCCATTATTGTGCTGCCGCAGTGGAACGCCGACGGACTGGGCCACAACGCGCTGTGCACGCTGTTCAATCGCATGGGCGTTTCAGCGCTGCGGCTCTCCAAGCCCTACCACGACATTCGCCGGCCCGCGGAACTGGAGCGTTCGGACTATGCAGTGAGCGCTAACGTGGGGCGAACGATTTCGGCCTGCCGGCAGGCGGTGGTCGATATCCGCTGCTGCGTTGATTGGCTCGAGGAGCAAGGCTACGAGCACTTCGGCGTGCTGGGTACAAGCCTCGGCTCGTGTTACGGATATCTGGCGAGTGCGCATGATGCTCGACTGAGGGTGAATGCCTTCAACCACGCATCCACTGCGTTTGGTGACGTGGTGTGGGCCGGGCAAAGCACAAAGCACATTCGCGCGGGATTGGAAGCAGCAGGCCTGACGCAGGACCGATTGCGCTCGCTATGGGCTGCCGTCAGCCCGGTCAGCTATTACCAAAAGTTTGCCGGCGCTGACGCAGGGGGTCTTCGGAAGCGGGTGCTGCTGGTTTACGCAAACTACGACCTGACCTTTCCGCTGGAGTACTCCCTCCAGGTGGTTGAAGCAGCCCGCCGCTCCGGATTGAACTACGAAGTGCGGGTGCTGCCCTGCGGCCACTACACCACTGGCGAAACACCCTATAAATTCATCGACGGATGGTACATGGGCTGGTTTGTCTACCGGGCCTTCAAGTCGCTGCGCGAAGAGAAAGCGGCGGCGCCGAGGGTGGCCAGCCTGGTGGGAGAAGAAGTGCAGTCGCGGTAGGGGTCAGGCGGCATCCCTGACTGCCCAAGCGGCTCGGTGAGCCTGACCCCGCCACCATTAACTAAGGCGGCACAACTGACGCCGGTTGCCTCCTTCGTGGTATGAGCTAAACCCAACGGCCAAGGGCAAGTGGCCGTACAATAGGCTTTGAGGCATACTCCGAATTCAGCTTTTTGAGGTTGATTTAGTTTCTCCATGTCATCGAACGGATATCACTCACGTTCTTCTCGGACCCACGGGTTCCGCTCGCTTTTCAGCATGTTTTCGAGCGACCTGGCCATCGATCTGGGCACCGCCAACACTCTTGTGTATGCGGCCGGAAAGGGAATCGTCGTCAACGAGCCGTCGATTGTCGCCATTAACAAAACCACCGGCGAAGTGGAGGCTGTGGGCAAAGAAGCCAAAGACATGCTGGGCCGCACGCCCGGTAACATCGTCGCCATCAAGCCCATGAAAGACGGCGTGATCGCCGACTTCAAAGTCACCGAGAAGATGCTCAACTACTTCATCCAGAAGGCGCATAACCGTAAAATGCTGGTGCATCCGCGGATTGTGATCGGCGTGCCCTCTGAAATTACGCAGGTTGAGAAGCGTGCCGTCGAGGACTCGGCGTATCGCGCCAAGGCGAGCGAAGTCTATCTCGTGGAGCAGGCAATGGTGGCCGCAATCGGCGCCGGACTGCCGATTACCGAGCCTTCGGGAAATATGGTGGTGGATATCGGCGGCGGAACGACTGATATCGCAGTGATTTCGCTGAGCGGCATTGTTTATTCACGCTCGGTGCGAATGGCCGGCAATCAAATGGATGAGGCCATCATCAATTACTTGAAGCGGAAATATAACCTGCTCATCGGCGAGCGTACCGCGGAACAAATCAAGATCGATATCGGTTCCGCGTATCCGCTGGACAAGCCGCTGACCATGGAGATCAAGGGTCGCAACCTGATCGAGGGCGTACCCAAGACCATCGCCGTAGACGACAGCGAGATTCGCGAGGCGCTGGGCGAGTGCATTGCCGTAATCATGAATGCGATTCGCGTGGCCCTGGAGCGCACACCGCCTGAGCTTTCAGCCGACATCAGCGATCGCGGTATCGTGCTGACCGGTGGCGGAGCTCTGATCAAGAATCTCGACAAGCGCATTCGCGAGGAGACCGGGCTGCCCGTGAGTGTGGCCGACGATCCGCTGGCCTCGGTGGTTCTGGGCACCGGCAAGATGCTCTCGGACTTCCGGCTGTTGCGCAAAATCAAGATCGACTAAAAGCAGGGTTCAGGTTTCAGGTGTCAGGGATCGGAACTACTCGCTTGGCTCGAACAAGCCATTGACCTGTTGACCGCTGACCCCTGACCCCTGAATAACCCTGGTCTTTATGGAATCCCTTTTCACCCGCTATCGAAACCTTGTGGTGCTGCTGGCACTGCTGTTGATTCAGCTGGTGGGGCTTGCCATCCAGGTGCGCCGCACGACAAGCGGGACAAGCACTCTAGGGGACACAGATCCCAAGGGTGTGCGGCTGATCCGCCTCTGGGCGAACGCGGTGATCTCTCCACCAGAGCGATTGGTTCACTGGAGCGCGACAGGAATGTCGACCACCTGGTCGAATTACATCGATCTGGTCCACGTCCGCGAGCAAAACAAGGATCTGAAGCAAACGGTTGGCCGGTTGCGGCTCGAGCAGGCTGCGTTGCTGGAGGATGCGCGCCAGGGCCAGCGGTTGCAGGCCATGCTCGGATTCCAACAAAAATATATCTATTCGACTCTGGCCGCTCAGGTCTATGGGTCCAGTGGCAGCGACCGCTCGCACGTTTTCTACATCGACAAGGGCTGGCACGAAGGTTTGAGGCCGGATATGGCGGTGATTACCGCCGAAGGCATTGTGGGCAAGGTGCGCGACGTGTTTTCGCATACCGCGCAGGTTCTGGCAATCAATGACACGACGAGCGGCGCAGGCGTGATTCTGGAGACGACGCGCATCCGTGGAATTCTCCGTGGCGATGTTCTGGGCCAGCTTGAGGTAGTGGGCGTCACCGCCGATCAGCGCATTCAACCCGGCGATCACGTGCTGACGGCCGGGGGCGATCTTATCTTTCCTCGCGGGCTGCCGGTAGGCGTGGTGAAGAAAGTGGTTCGCGATCCCGATCGCGATGGCCTGGTGGACATCATCCTCACACCGGCAGCCCCGCTGGATCGGCTAGACGAGGTTTTGGTGATTACCTCGACAGAGCCGCGCTTCTCGCCCCAGCAGCAGGACGACCTTTCAAAGAGCGCGGAAGAACAGGCCGCTGTGCCCGCCGCAATCAAGGATCAGGTGAAAGCGTCGGAGATCATGGCAGAGAAACTTCCAGGATTGCTGGACCCCAACCTGCCTCCGGATCAACAGCCATTGAACGACTCCACCAACCCCACCGTAGCGCCGCCGCCGCCGAAGCCGCTGCATCCCGATGAGTTTTCGGCCAGCAACAATGACAATTCCGGCGCGCCGCCTGACGCAGGCTCGGCGAATCATTCCTCTTCCACGCCTGCCAGTCCGGCCACGCCGTCGACGAAGCAGAAACCGCAAACGACACCGCCGAGGAATCCATAGCCATGTCAGTGCTCGGCGCCGAATCCCGGCGCGATAGGGAGATCCGCCGGTATCCGCTGCTGGTTTATACGCTGGTGCCGCTGGGCGCGCTGGTGCTTCAGGCATGGTTGCCACGCGTCGCGGGACGCTACGAGTGGTTTGACCTGCCGCTCGTGATCACAGTTTTCTTTGCGCTCAGCCGCCGCAACCCGCTGCAAGGCTCGGTGATGGGAGCGGTGATGGGCCTTTTTGAAGATGCGTTGTCGCATAACGCGATCGGCATCAACGGCATCGCCAAAACTGCCGCGGGCTTTCTGGCCGGTTCCGTGGGCATTCGGATCGACGTGGATAATCACCTGATCCGGGTGCTGCTTACGTTCGCGCTATCGCTCGTCTCAAGCGGTGTTTATCTTTTCGTGGCTCGATTTCTGCTTGGCCTTCCGGTTGACTGGAGTTGGCTGATGGAGCTGCTGCGCGCAGCAGGCAACGGAGTGATTGCGCTGGTGTTGTTTCCGCTGCTCGACCGGCTCCAGGTGAGGGACTAAAAGGCAGGCAACGACGGACCAAGTGAAGCGAACGAGCGTAAAGATGGATTCGGGATATTCTGAAGAGTAGGAAAATGGCCTTAAGCATCAACCGCGGCGAAAAGCTCTCCACCATCAAACTGACGTTTGTGCAGTACGGCATTTTATTGATGATGCTTGGGCTGGCTGCCGGCTTGTGGCGCTTGCAAGTGCTGAACGTCGAGAGCTACCGCGTGCTGGCCGAGCAGAACCGCATTCGCAAGGAGCCGATTCTTGCGCCGCGCGGCAAGCTGTTCGACCGCGAGAGCCGCCTGGTTGTCGATAACTACCCATCCGTCACATGCTTCCTGGTGCGCGAGCAAAGCCGCAACGTTGACGCCGATCTCCCCATCATTGCGCATGGGCTCGATCTCGATCTGGATCAGTTGCGGGCCACGCTGCATCACTACCGCTCCCAGCCCGGCTATCAGCCTATTCCGATCAAGCAAGACGTGACGGCCGACGAGCAGGCGTTTATCGCTGCGCATCGCAATGAGCTGCCGGAACTGGAAACGATCGACGAAGAGCGCAGGCTCTATCCGCGCGACGGTTTTGCCGCACACCTCATCGGTTACGTCGGCGAAGTGAGCGAAGACGACTTGAACAATCCGCGCTTTGCTTATTACGAGCCGGGAGACGTGGTGGGCAAGGCGGGCGTGGAAGAGACCTACGACGAACTGCTGCGCGGCCAGGACGGATCGCGCGAAGTCGTCGTAGATAGCCGTGGACGCGAGGTGGGCTACTTCGGCATCGAGCACGCCCAGCCCGGACAGGACCTGCGGCTGACCATTGACAACGATCTGCAACGCGCGGCCGAACTCGCCTTGGGCGACCGCAATGGCGCGATTGTCGCCATGGACCCGCGGAACGGAGAGATCCTTGCAATGGTGTCGCGGCCCAGCTTCGATCCCAACGCATTCGCCGTCAAGATCGATCGCACGGAATGGAACAAACTGATCACCGATCCTGACCATCCACTGTTAAACAAGGCCATCCAGGCGCAACTCGCGCCGGGGTCGACGTTCAAAATCCTCATGTCGGTGGCCGGATTGCAGGAAGGCATTGCGCAGAACATGCACATCGTGTGCAACGGCGGATGGGGCCCGTATGGCTACTACCACCACTGCGATGAGCATCACGGCGCGGTCGATATTTATAACGCAATTCCCTATTCGTGCGACACGTTTTATTACATGCTCGGCGACAAGCTGGGCATCGATCGGATCGTGAAGTACGCAGACGAATTCGGGTACGGGCAAAAGACCGGAATCGATTTGCCGGGCGAGCAGGCAGGATTGATGCCTTCGCCGGATTGGCTGATTAAGAACTTCCATCACCGCTGGTATCCCGATGAAACGCTCGATGTATCCATCGGCCAGGGCGCGGTGGAGGCAACGCCGATCCAACTGGCGCGCATCATCGGCGGCATTGCATCGGGCGGACACATGGTGCGGCCTCATGTGGTCTTTCCCAACGAGCTTCCGGCCGACTTTTACAAATCGCTCCAGGATAGTTTTCCCGGAACCGGCGATGCGTATGTCCCCATCGATCCGGCGAACTGGGACATCATCACCAACGGCATGTTTGAGGTGGTCCAGCCCGGCCTTTACCACACGGCTGGCGCGGATGGCTTGCCCGGAATTGACTTCGGCGGCAAAACCGGGACCGCACAGCAGATGAGTCACGAAGCGCTGGAGAAGACCAACAAAGGGCGGGCTACGTTTCCCAACGTGTGGTTCGTGGGCGTCACGCCGCGCCGTAATCCCGAGCTGGTGGTTGCAGTGCTGTGGCAGGATGGCGAGTTCAGCTACTATCCCGCACGCATCGGCGCCAAAGTGGTGGAGGCGTTCGTGAATAAGAAGCGCCGCTTAGCCGGTAATCTGCCGCCAGAGAAGGCCGCGGCGCCGGTTGATGTGGGCGCAGTGTGGACGGAGCCGGACTCGAAGCCCGGTGCCAAGAGCGCCTCGGCTCCGCGAATTCACAGCGGGCATTTCTACGTCGATGGCAATGGAGTGGTGGCGGAAAATGTTCCGGCGGCGAAGGCTCGGCCACAACACGAAGCTCGGCCGGCAAGTGCGCAGCCCGATACAAATTCGCGCCCCGGTAGCAATGCGCGGCGGGGCACGAATCCGCGACCGGCAACACCCGTTCGAAATGCTTCGGAATTGGCCGCGTTGACGCCTGAACGGCGGAAAGAGCAATAGCATGGCTGTCCGCCGCTTCCTGAGTTTTCGCGACTTCGATTGGGCGCTGCTGGGCCTGGTGCTCCTGCTGTGCGCCATGTCGGTGCTGGAAGTTCACTCGGCGACGGTGCACACCAAGTTTGCGAGCTTCGGAACCCGGCAGATCTTCTGGATTGGCGCCGGCATGGTGGGAATGTTTGTGCTCGCCAAGATTGACTATCATCGCTTGCTCGACATCTCGCCCTGGCTCTATGGATTCTTCGTGCTCTCGCTGGTCGCGGTGAAGGTCGCCGGACACAAGGCGCTGGGCGCCCGGCGCTGGATCTCTTTCGGCTCCTTCCAGTTCCAGCCATCGGAGTGGGTCAAACTAGTCTTGATTCTTGCGGTCGCGCGCTACTTTGCCAATCTCGGGGGGCGCAACCTTACCTGGCGCGAGATTTTCAAGGCCTTTATCCTCGTCGGCGTGCCCATGATCCTGGTCCTTATCCAGCCTGACCTTGGCACAACGCTCACCTATGCTCCCATCCTCGTGGCCGGCTTGTTCCTGGGTGGAATCAACCTGAAGCAGGCGGCAATCCTGATCGTCTGCGGAGCCATCCTCATAGGCGGAGCCTGGTCGAGCGGAAAAATTCTCAAGCCCTACCAGAAGGCGCGGTTGACTAGCTTCATCAACCCCAGCAACGATCCCCACGGCTCCGGATACCAGGTATTGCAATCGGAAATTGCCGTTGGATCGGGAGGAGTTTGGGGCAAGGGACTGGAGAAGGGAACACAAACGCAGGGTTATTTCCTGCCCATTCCCTATACGGACTTTATCTTTGCGGCCTTCAGCGAGGAGCACGGGTTTGTGGGTGCGTTTTTTATCCTGCTGCTATACTTCCTTATATTGATGCGTTTGATTCAGAACGCTCAAACAGCCGCCGACCTGCCCGGTTCCCTCATTATTATGGGAATAGTGGCTGTGTTGACCTTTCAGATCGCGGTCAACGTTGGCATGGTCATCGGGCTGATGCCCGTCACCGGAATCCCTTTACCTTTAATGAGTTACGGTGGATCTTCGGTGCTGTTTACGTTCCTGGCGCTAGGCGTGGCGATGAATGTCCGCATGCGCCGGTTCGTTAATTGACGCATCTCGATCCCTTTGATCGGGGTGTCGTCCCAAGGTTTGGCCCTTGCAAGGCCCGGAACGATCGAGATTGTTTTCTGGCGATTGTTTCAGGCGGCAAGAGAGGTATTTTGAAAAGCACTTCGCCGGCACGGTCCCGATGGATCGCGCTCGGCAGGATTGGGTTTATGAGTACGCAGAGACGGCAAGACCACTTGCGGCTCGCTGATTGCAAAGATCGCGCGGTACGTTGGGGAATTGGATTCCTCTGTTTGCTGGCGCGAGAACTCTTTGCAATAGCCAGTGGTCAAACGGCCCCGCCGGAGATTCAGGCCCCTGAATTTCCAGTGTCGACGGCCACAAACTCTCTGTCATCGGACGACCACAACCAGCAGCCCGTTCGGCTTGTTTTTACCAACATCCGCATTGGTTCGCCGCCCTCCGGCAGGCTCTCAAGACTGAGGCCGCCACGGGGGCATTTCGCCGGTTATCCGCCTATCCATTCCTCCGCCGATCGTGCGTCCCATTCGACCTTGCCGCGTGTACCAGCAGCCATAGGCTGCCGGACGGAAAGGTACGATGGCAAAGGAAATTTGTATTTCAAGCACGCCGCATGAGACGCGGCTTGCGATTCTTGAAGACGATCAACTCGCGGAAATCTACTACGAACGCGAAAACGAATACACCCTGGCGGGTTCCATTTACAACGGACGCGTTACACGCGTGCTACCCGGCATGCAGTCGGCATTTGTCGACCTGGGGCTGGAGCGCGACGCGTTCCTCTACGTAACCGACTTCATCGAGCTCGAAGATCAGGAAGAGACAGACGAGCTCGAGAGAGCAGCGGCAACTGGCGCGGGGCAAGCCCCTCGCGAAGTCAAGCATCCCCACGGGATCGAGAGCAACGGCGCTCCCGACGACAGATTTAAGATCGGCCGCCAGGTAGAGCGCCCGCGCCGCGACCAAAACCGGCATGAGCCGCGCCAAGAGAATCGTCCGGCGGAAGAAGCCCGGTCGCAATCCATCGAATCATCCTCGTCGGGGACTCCAGCCGGACAAGAAGCGCAGGAATCGGATGATGCGGGCAGCCGCCGCTTTCGTGGGCGTCGCCGCCGGCGTGGTGGCCGTGGCCCGGCTGGCTCGTCTGCCATGCAAAATGAATCGGAGCCGGTTTCCGATCGCGCTGCGGAACCGCCGTTGGCGGCACAACATTTTCAGGGGATTGAACCGGACGCTGCGCCGGCGCCGCGCGGACATCATGCGCCCGAGCCATTTGTCATGCCCGGCGAGTCGCTCTCGAAGTACGGCGGAACTCCCGCGGCCGAGAGCGCGAAAACATCTTCCGATCCCTTCGCACGGCGCCGGCCCGCAAGCACATCCAAGCCTTCAACGCTGATCGACGCACCCATCGTGTGGGACGGTAGCGGGCTGTTGCCGGGCGAATCACTCTCATTGCGGCGTCGTGACACCGAAGCTCCGGTTGAAGCAGAACAAAAAAACGAAAGCAAGCCGCAGCACGAGTTCGCCGCGGAGCCGCGCGCGGAATTTGCGCCGCAAGAAACGCTTGAAGAGATCGAGGAGTTTGCGGATCCGGTGAGAGAGCAGTTCAGCGAAGAACCCCGGAAGGAAGCGGAGTTCGAATTCGAGGAAGATGAGCTCGAGCCGGAGGCGGTTGAGCTGAACGCGGCTGATGCAGAGGAAGTCGAGGCGCTTTCGGAGGAAGAGCTGCGAGCACCGGATGAAGAATCCGCAGAGCCTGAAGAAGATGCAGATGCTTCTCATCGCGTCGATCCGTCGGGCCCCTCGGGATTCAAGCTGTTCGGTTTCGGCAAGAAGAAGAAAGACGGCGATGCGGCAGAAGCCGCGAAAGCCGCCAAGCCGGCGCCAGCCTCGACCTACGCGCCCGGCAAAGGCGTCGTGGAAGAAGAAGTGATCGAAGGCGAGGAGTTCGACGCCACGCCTCATCATCGCCGGCACAAGCCGGAAGTGCATGACACCGACGATTACGAAGAGCAGACGATTCCCACCCACCTGCGCACAGGCGATCTGGGCGAAATGCTGCAGGAAGCTCATCTGGATCACCGGATCCAGAAGAACTTTGACGAAGGCGGCGTGGAGGAAGACGAAGTCGAAACGGAAGAAGAAGGCTCGACCGGAGCGCAACCTGCGCCCAGCCGCCAGAGAGGCGATCGCGGAGGCCGCGGGCAACGTGGCCGCGTGCAAAGCAACCGGCGCGGACCGTCACGCCGCTCGGCCCAGACCTCAGATCTACCCATCATCTCCGACCTGTTGAAGCCCGGGCAGGAGATTCTGGTGCAGATCGCCAAGGAACCCATCGCCAAGAAGGGCGCGCGCATCACCAGCCACATTGCGCTGCCCGGCCGATTCCTGGTCTTCATGCCGACCGTGACTCACGTCGGTGTGAGCCGCAAGATCGCATCTGAAGAAGAGCGCCACCGCCTCAAGCGGATTCTGGTTCACGAGCGTGGCGAGGCCCCCGGCGGCTTTATTGTGCGAACCGCCGCTGAAGGCGCATCGGAAGACGAGTTGCGCGCCGATCTGCGGTTCCTGATGAATCTGTGGAACGACATCAAGCAACGCTCGGAATCGTCGAAGTCGCCGGCTCTCATCTACCACGATCTTTCGCTCATCGAGCGCATTCTGCGCGACCAGGTCAGCTCCAACTTTGCCAACATCTGGGTGGACACGGAATCGGACTACGAGCGCATTGTGCGGTTCCTCAATCGCTTTTCGCCCTCGCTGGTGCGCCGCGTCAAGCTTTACAACAAAGAGGTGCCGCTGTTCGAGCACTTCGGCATTCAGGAAGAGATTTCGAAGGCGCTGCGCTCCAAAGTCTGGCTCAAGAGCGGCGGATCGATTGTGATCAACCAGACTGAAGCGCTGGTGGCCATCGACATCAACACCGGCAAATACGTGGGCAAGTCGGCGCGGCTTGAGGATACGATCGTTAAAACCAACCTCGATGCGGTCCCCGAGATCGTGCGCCAAATCCGGTTGCGCGATCTCGGCGGAATCATCGTCATCGACTTTATCGACATGGATGAGCGCCGGAACCGCTTCAAGGTCCTCGCGGCTTTGGAAGAAGCGCTCAAGGCCGATCGCGCCCCAACCAAGGTGCTGCAATTCAACGACTTCGGCCTTGTGGCGATTACCCGCAAGCGCGTGAAGCAGTCGCTCGAACGCACACTGAGCGTGCCTTGCCCCACCTGCCAGGCCACCGGCATGGTGAAGAGCGCGGCCACGGTGTGCAACGAGATCTACATCGAGATGCGCAAGATGCGGAAGCACTTTGAAAGTGC
>DASXFF010000002.1:0-67990 GCA_036489735.1 Occallatibacter sp.
TACCGGTGTGAAGGCGATGGTCTGAGTCGCCTGGTTGACGACCAGGACCTCCTGCACTTGCGGCGCCGCCAGATAGTCGACATCGCTCGCCTGGTTAGCATCGAGCACGATTGTCCCCGCCTGGGTCACCGTGAGAGTGGCTGTGGAAGTGTTGCTGGTTACCGTGGTGGTGGAAACAGACCCCGCGCCGGTGCTGGAGGCATCGACAGAGAAGGTTACCGGAGTTGAGGCACCGCCGCCCAAAGCGCTCAGGTTCACCGTCAATCCGGGCGTGAATACAACCGGTGAGGTTGGCGGAGTAAATGTGATCGCCTCTGCTGCCTGGCTGATGGTGATGGGCAACTGAACCTGCGGCGCGGCGTCGTAATATGTGCCGCCCACAAGGCCACCCAGTTCGTTGGCGTCGATTTTAATGATGCCCGCCTTGGTGACGGTCAATGTAGCCGACGAGGTTGTGCCGGTCACCGTGGTGCTGGAGAAGGTTCCAGCGCCCGCGCTGCTCGAGTCGACTGTGAAAGCAACGGGGTTGTTCGAAGGTCCGTTGGCTACCTGCACCAGGACGGTCAATCCGGGTGCATAAGTGAAGGTGGTGTTTGTTGGAGCTGTAAAGCTGAGGGTCTGTGGAGTCGTCAACGAAAGGCCGCTGACGGTTGCGGTTCCCTGGCCGCCGTTGGTGGTGTCGGCTACAGTCAGCGTTGCGGTTTGTAGATCGGGCTTGGTCGCCGTGAAGGTGATGGTGGCCGTGTAGGAGGATGCAGCCACCGGAGTGCTGAGGGTGCCGGCTGAGATCGTCGAACACGAGGTGCCGGCTGTTGCGCCGAATTCCGCGTTGCTGGACGTAAAGCCGAGGGTTGCCGCCGTTGAGCATTGCAGAGCATTGTCAACGACGGTAGCTGGCGTGGTAACCGGAGCGCCCTGGTACTGGGCGTTCGGCGCGGTCAAGTCGCCGATGAGCGCCTCGCCCAGGTTATCGCCACCGGAGTGATAAACGACGACCCACTCGTTGCCGCTGGCGTCGAGTTCCATTCCCTTTGCGCCCAGGTTCGACACCACATATTGATGCGCGGTGTCGGGGCCTCCTGTTTGGGTGTTGGGAATGGCAAACATTCCGTCGTTCTGGTCCGCGTAGTAGATGGTGCCAGTGGAATTAACTGCAACGCCATCCAACTGATTGTCGTAGTTGGCGGGAGAGGCGTCGGTGAGGGTCTGCAAGAGCGTGGGTGTGGATGCAAAGCCCGTGCCCGATGTAAACGGCAACTCGTAGAGGTTGGAGGAAGTGACCTTATCGTCGTTGGCGAAGCTGGAATCGTTGTAGATTCCGTCGGTGAAGAACAGATTGCCCCAGGGGTCGAAAGCAATCTGGCTGACCGCCCCAGTGGTATCGGAGTAGACGAGCGTTGCGGTGCCGCCAGTCTCGCAGGCCACGGCGCACTCATAGATTGCGTTGACGCCAGTTCCCGATGGAACCGTGACCATGTAGAGGTTGCCGGAGGCATCGAATGCCACCGCCTTGATTCCACCGCTGGGAAGATTTGCGACGGTGCAAATCGCAGTGTCGGTGCCGGTGCAGTTTGGCGCCGATGAGAGGTCGGTCAATGCCACGTAGGCGCCGCTGACAAACGGAATCTTGTAGACCGCTGTGTTGTAAAGGTGCCCCATGTAGAGGTTGTTGTGGCTGTCGATGGTGAATACGCCGCCACCGTTCATCGCAATCTGCTGGACCAGTGCACCGGTGCTTTGGCTCACGATGTCAGTCTTGTTGCTGTAGGTGGTGCCGACGTAGATCAGGCCGTTCTGAGTGACGGCGAAGCTTCCGCCCGCCGGGTTCTGTCCGTCGGTGAACGAGCCGCTCTGGTAGCTCCAGTTGATCTGGCTCATCAGCAGCGCAGGCACGTCGGATGCGACAACGGTGTTGCTGATCGTGATGGGCGCCTGGACCTGCGTCGCCGCGGCATATTGGTTGCCGTTGGCAGCGCCACCGGCCTGGTTAGCGTCAACCTTCACGGCGCCGACTGCAGAAGCGGTCAATACGCTGCCGGAGATGGTGGCGCAGGTGGGACATGCGGAGCTTGGGTCGATGGAGAAGACGACCGGATTGCCGGAATCACCGCCGGTAGCCGACAGCGTGATCTGCTGACCGACCTGCAACGAAGCGGGAGGACTAAAGCCCGTGATCGTCTGAGACAGAATCGACGATACGGTTGCTGTGCCGCTCATGTTCACGCTGAAGGAGGCAGCGGGAGTAGCGATGAGAACGGTTGCCACGCCGGCTTGCAGTCCGTCGGCAGTCGCAGGAGGCGGAGCGAAGGTACCCGTGAATTGGCACGAAGATCCTGGAGGTCCGGCCGAGCCGCTGGAGCACCCGTCGCTCGCCGCCGGAACGAGAGTGAACATGGTGTTGGCGGGCTCAGTGACGTCGGGAGTCGCCAAGGTTGCGGGTAAGTTTCCGGTGCTCTCCAGGTAAACAGTTGCGGAGTTGGTTATGCCGTCGGACACCGTGCCAAGATTCAGGGCAGCGGCGGTGCGCTGGATCGCATAGACCGCCTTGCCGGTCGCGTCTGTGGTGTAGAGATCTCCGGCAGCGTCAAGAGCAATGCCGAGCGCGGAGCTGGGATTCTTCTCGATGGTCACTGCGTTCGCGGTGGTCAGCGTGCCGCTGACGTTTGGGACCCACACGATATTGCCGCTCGCATGGTCTGAGACGATCAGGCTTCCGGATGCATCGACTTTAATCCCCCACGGAGCGGAGACTCCGGGTACCGTCAACGTCGACTGAACACCGGCCGCCGTGTCGATAAGTACATTGCTATTGCCCGTGTCGGCGACGTAGAGGTTGTTGGATGAATCGACTGCAATGCCCCAGGGATTCTTCAGTCCAGTAAGCGGAACGGAGGTTTCCCCGGTGACGGGGTTGTAGCTGACAACACGGTTGTTGCCGAGGTCGGCGACGTACAGTCTGCCATCGGGTCCGACCGCCAAACCGCTGGGCTCGTTCAGCGCCGTTCCATTGAAGTCGAATGTGGAAGCGATCAGGGTGAATTGCGAGCCTGGCGCCAATGCGCCGCCCACATATGGAATTTTCACGACATTGTTATTCGAGAAGTCGGCTATATAGAGATTTCCGCTGGCATCAAATGCCGTGGCGTCAGGTTCGACGAATCCGGTGCCGATCGATGTGGGCGCAGTTCCAGCCGGCGATCCAGCGGGAATCCAGAAGAGCCCGCCAGTTTCATCGGCCACGGCCAGGTCGCCCAGGGCGTCCACAGAGACCGAATAGGGTTTGGTAAACCCGGTACCGTACGCAGTTGAAACACCGGGATCGACGTTGCCGTATGCGCCCTGGCCTACGCCGGTCAGAGCTGCAGTTCCGCTGGCGCTGTTGGTTGAATCCGCAATCACGAGCGCCGCATTGCGTTTGCCAGCAGCAGTCGGCGTGAAGGTGATGGTTGCTGAATAGGAAGCGCCGGTGGATGCCAGTGCCGGGCTGAAGGTGCCACTGCCAGTGCCGACGGCGGTTGAACAGCTCGTTCCGGCCACGGTTGCAAATTCTGTCGACACAATCCCGCCTTCAACGCCCGTAAAGGAGAGAGTGGGAGGAGTGGTGCAGTTGCCGGCGCTATCCGTCGCCGTGATGGTGGCTGCGGCTGCTGCTGTTCCCACCGGAGACGCGGCAAAGGGCACGTTATTGAAAAGGGTCTTCATGACGCCTGTGTGCGTAAGGGTATTGTTGTACCCCACAACATAGAGGTTGCCGACGCTGTCAACTGCCAAGCCCTGGCCGCCCTGCCCTGACACCTTGTAAATTCCAGCGGCGTTCGGGCCCGACGAAGAGTTCGGAAGGGCAAAGACACCGTCGTTGGCGACCGTGAAAAACACCGTATTCAAGTTGTTGGCAGAGACGCCGGTTATCGCGTTGTATCCGGCGGTCGTCGTGTACGAAGTGATCTGCGTCGGGGATGCTGCGTAGTGTCCGGCTGTGAAGGGCAGTTCTTGCAGATAGCTGGTTTTTCCGGAATTCGCGCCATTGTCGGCGCCGTCGGAAAAGAAGAGATTGCCCCAGGGATCGATAGCGACCGAGCCCAAACCACCGGACGCATCGGCGTAAACCACGACCGCCGGATGGGTGCCATTGCCGTCGGTTTCTGCCTGGCACAGCGCGCTGCATTCGTAGATCGTGTCAGGATTATTTGCGGGATTGGCATCGGTGGAGAAGAAGAAATTGCCCTGGCCGTCGAAAAACAGGGAAGAGAAGCCGCCGTTCTCACCGGCGAAAAGCGCCTGCGTGCCAGGTGCAAAGACGCAGGCGGCCGTGTCCTGTGTGCCGCCGAGGCAATTGGTGGTGGGGAGAGTGGTAAATCCCGTGTATGTGCCGGTCGCGGCGTTGTAGGGAAGCTTGATGATGCTCGATCCGTAGTCTCTGGCGACATAGGCGTTGCCATATTGATCCATGCCGGCCGCGTTGCTATTGCCGAAATTAGCGAGTACGGACTGCACGCCGGCGGGAGTGATGAGGAAGACTCCGCAGGAGGCACAACCGCCGTAGCCGTCGCCGACGATAACGTCACCGTTCGGACCAACCACGAAGGTGCCGCCCAAAGGCGCCTGGCCTCCGGGCCAGCCGCCGGTGGCGCCGCCGAATTGCAGGTCTCCGATCAAAACGGTGGGACCGGTCACCACGATTGGCGGCGGGCTGCTGACGGCCATCGCGGTGGAAGCACCAAGGCAAAGAGCCAGCAGGGCGGACAGGGCCACCCATGTTCCCGCAGCAAGAGACCGCACTGGACTCGTCAAGCTGTTCAATGTAATTTGCATTCCTTCTCCTCCGATCTGTTTCCATCCCCGAAGCGGGGAATCGCTGACGGTCCGGTTTGTCCCGTATCGTCCGTGGCCAACATCAAACTTTCTTCTTGAACCCCATCTGTTCGCTGAATTCGGTATGTGCCCCATTCCATCTCGCGCACGATTCGGCGCGACGGCCGAACGGTCAGTCTTCAGCATCGGCCCGCAAGACGCAGAGCAATATTACGCAGGAAAAAGAATCCTGAAAAAGCCGACCTGTAAAGTTCGGCACCCCTCCATGCGCAGGCTGGCAAGAAACTGACTCAGAACTGCGCGCGGATAATCATACAAATTTGGTAACGGTACACCGTACTCGACAAAATTTGCCATTGTCAAGTGAAAAACGTTTGAGTAAAGCAGATTAGAGGTGCGTACGAATCGGGGGAGGGAGACACGGCGCGGGCCGACCTGCATAGGGGAATCGGTTTGCGGCTCTTGGCGATAAGCCGCCGGGATTGATCGAGCGGGCGCCGTGCAGGCGGCGACGGGGCGGAGCGGGATCGTCCAGCGAGAGAAATTCATGATACCGTTATCTGTGCCGCGCGGAATGAAGGCCAACGAGGGTTTGAAAACCGCGGAAAATTCGAGCCACGGGCCGCTCAGTTTGCCCAATTTTGCGGGGGCGTGCATTCGGAACCGGAAAGTCGACAGGTTGGGGATTCAAGGCCGAGTGCCGATACATTGAAGAGGCATTTATAGGGGGCTGGGCATGGTGCCGATGGGGCTGCGGGGAATGTTGTGTGTTAGTGCCGTGGCGATAGCCGGGCTGGTGGGTTGCGGCGGCAGCGGAGGCACCGGCGGCACGGGCGGAGGGGGCGGCACTTCAAAAACCACGCCGACGGTGACGGCATGGCCCACCGCAGGGCCGCTCGGTTACGGTCAAACACTGGCTTCGTCGACGCTGAATGGAGGCACAGCGTCGGTGTCCGGAGCCTTCTCCTGGATGACGCCCACAACGGCCCCAGGGGCCGGATCGCAGAGCGAGAGCGTAACCTTCACGCCAACAGATACGACCGATTACAACTCGGTGGCCGGCTCTGTGACTGTCATTGTGAGCAAGGCGATGCCTGGGATTTCGTCGTGGCCCGTGGCGAGCGCGATTACCTACGGTCAAACTCTGGCTTCATCTACATTCAGCGGCGGCGCTACGTCAGTCCCCGGCGCCTTCACGTGGTTCTTTCCCACAACCACGCCCAATGTAGGTTCGCAAAGCGAATCTCTGACCTTCACGCCCACTGACGTGACCGATTACATTGCGGTCCAGGGCTCCGTCTCCGTGATGGTGAACCCGGCGACGCCAACGGTATCGGCTTGGCCTACGGCGAACGCCATCACTTATGGCCAGACATTGGCGTCTTCAACATTGAGCGGCGGGGCGGCTTCAACCAGCGGTAGTTTTGCCTGGACTACGCCCACACTTGTGCCGAGCGGGGGCATACCCAGCGAGAGCGTAACTTTTACGCCTGCGGACACCACCGACTACACAACCGCGACGGGTTCAGTGAACTTAACCGTAAACACAGCCGCTCCCACCGTAACAGTGACTCCGGGATCGTCGAGCATCACCGTTACGAGCCCGCTGTCGGTGACAGTCGCCGTGAGTGGCGGAGTGGGAACAGCCACGCCAACCGGCTCGGTGGTGCTAAACGGCGGCGGCTTTACTTCCGCGCCTACGACGCTCACCAGCGGAAGCGCGCAGGTCGCGATTCCTGCAAGCGGGCTGACCACGGGAACCGATACGTTGACGGCGAGCTACACTCCCGACGCAACGAGCAGTGCGTCGTATAAAAATGCCAATGGATCCGGGCAGGTGACCGTGAACCCCGCCGTTGCTTATACGCTGACAGTGAACTCCGCGGCTCCCACGAGCGGCATCTCCATCTCACCCGTTTCTCCAATCGACAACAACGGGGCGAGCTCGGGGATAACACCCTTTACGCGCTCCTATTTTTCCGGAACGCAGGTAACTTTGAGTGCCCCGCTTACGAGCGGAAGCTATTCTTTTGTCTCGTGGAGCGGATGCACCACGACAAGCGGATCCGGCGGAATCAATTGCACCGTGACAATCAGCGGCAACACGACGGTGACGGCAAACTACAATCAGGCGTCCGTTTCGTCGATTACGGTAACGCCGAGTGCCGCAACCATCGGAACTCAGCAGCAATTTACGGCGGCCGTCCATGGCACAGGCAGCTACTCGAGTGGTGTTACCTGGTCGCTGAGCTGTTCGTCTTGTAGCGGCTTGAGCGCCGGGACACTGAGCGCGACTGGCCTCTACACCACGCCATATCCAGCTCCGGCGAGCGTCACGGTAATCGCAACGAGTACGATGAGCGGATTCACCAATGTGAGCGGAAGCGCGACCGTGACATTGAGTCCGCCAGCGACCGCGGCAGGTCCGGCACTCAGCATCGACGTGAATACACCCGGCACGCCAAGCGAGAATCCGCACACCATCAGCCCATACGTTTATGGAATGAATGGATATGTCCTGGATTCAGCGTCGGAGAAGACCGCTAACCCCGGCATCGTGCGCTGGGGCGGCGACGATACGTCGCGATACAACTATCAATCCAACATGACCAACTCCGCGAGCGACTACGACTTTGAGAATTTCCTCGGCGGCGGAGGCCAGTTCCCAAACGCGACAGGAAGCACGAATTTCACGCAATTTGTGCAGTCCACGGATGCGGCGGGCTCGTCGACGCTGGGCACGGTGCCGGTGCTGGGGTGGGTGTCAAACAACACACAAAATGCGTGTGGTTTTCCAGAAACGCAATTCCCCGGCCAGCAATCGTACAGCCCAGCAGATTGCGGCAACGGCATCGATCCGGAGGGGACGAACGGATGCGCCACATCGGGCGGATGCGATCTGTTTGGGAACAGCACGACCCAGGCGTATACCAGTATTTCGGAACCGGCGCCGAGTATTCTCTCAGCGCCGAATCCGGCGACAACGACCTGGGCAAATGGAACCTGGTCAGGCAGCTGGGTAAACTCCCTGGTAACGAATCCGAGCTTTGGCAATGGCGCCAGCGGAAAAGGTGTTGCGGTCTGGGATCTGGATAATGAGCCGACATGGTGGGATGCGGTGCATCGCGATGTACATCCAGTTGCTTTTACATACGACGAGGTAACGAACGGAGGCATTGGCACTGCACTGGCGATCAAGACTGCCGATCCGACGGCGCTGGTCAGCGGCCCGGTGATCGATTACTGGGAAGCCTATTTCTACTCGAAGAAGGACATTGAGTCCGGGTGGAGCTCGGGGTCGCCCTGTTATCAGCCGTGGAGCAATCCGATTGATCGCGAATCCCATGGCGGCGTGCCGATGATCGAGTACTATCTGCAGCAGTTCAAGAACTACTCGCAGACGTATGGCGTCCGACTGCTCGATTACGTGGACATTCACGGGTATTTCGCGCCGGATTACCCGGCGAGCACCAGCACGTCCGTGGCGTTTACGACTGCCGGGGATACCGGGGAACAGCAAGCGCGGATGAATGCGACGCGCGTCTTCTGGGATCCGACGTACACCGATCCCAACGACACTCAGCCGAACTACATCACCGACCCGAACTACACAAGCAAATGCTCGCCGCCGGCACAGGCTCCGCAGCTGATTCCCATGCTGCAGAAATGGGTTGCAAACGACTACCCAGGGACCAAGACCGCGATCGACGAGTACAACTTCGGCGGCCTGGAATCGATCAACGGTGCAGTGGTTCAGGCGGACATCCTCGGCATCTTTGGACGCCAGGGGCTGGATATGGGCGCGTTCTGGCCAACAACGAACTATAACCAGCAAGGTCCAGGCAATTACGCATTTGCGATGTATCGCAACTACGACGGCAACGACTCCGCTTTTGGCAATACGTATCTTTATGCGACCAGTACCGGAACCAGTGGCGACGGAGAGGGCCAGCTGGCGGTTTATGGCGGCCAAAGAAGCTCCGACGGCGCAGTCACCATCATGGTGATCAATAAGACTTATGGCGCGCTGACTTCGACGATCAGCCTGGAAAACCTGACGGTGCCAAATGGCACGACCGCGCAGGTATACCAGTACAGCAACGCCAATCTAAGCGCGATTGTGCAGCAGGCAGGAGTGAGTGTAGCCCCCCCGGCGAGCGGGACGACAAGCGCTATCAGCAATTACAGCTTCCCATCGCAATCCGTCACCCTTTTTGTGGTGCCCGATTAGGCGGGGCGGCAGGCTGACGGAGCGTGGTTTCCGCGCGGGATAGAGAGATGTCACGACGGTTGGAGGACGCAAACCAGCTGACTGGACTCCGGCTGCGGCGCGCGCCGAGGCCGTGGCGATCCAAGGCCGATCGTGATATCGCAATCATGTGCACCCAATTAACCCAGATTGAGGCTCTGGAGCGACGCACTGCGCGCCCAATCGGAATGCAATCATTGAATCTCGATCGCCGCCTCCATCAAAGGTTGGAGGAGCGTCGGCCATCTCCCGGAGCCGGCAAGTGCGCGGCTTACGTGGAAGGCGATGCCCAATTCGAATCAGCAACGCGGGCCGCGAAGCGGCCCTTCTTGAAAGAGTCCGCAGTGAAAATAGGCGCGGCGAGCGAAGCGGTTTTCATTTGTCACGGAGATGTCTCTTTGGCTCGGTGGCAAGAGCGAAGGCGAGCTCATCGTGCGACAAAGCGGGGACAAAGACGTTGTTCCATCGGAATCGCTACACCAGAAGCGCGGTAGGCGTGAATCATGATGGCGCTTTCGCATCGGGCATTTCTCCGCGAAACGGCGCAAATCTCAGTCCGCAAAGGCCTGAGGAGCCTCAAAGACCGGCAAACCCGCGGTATCGATCCCATCATTGAAAAACCTAGAAAGAATTCACTTGACAGAGTCTCACCTCAAGCTTCAGAATTCCCTGTCATCAATGCAGAACCTAAATCTGCGTCCGAATACTCAAAGGCTTAAGTTGCACTTAAAAGCTTAGTTGTAGGGGTGTGCAAAAACTTAAGGCTGGGGTGGGGACTGGGGAACCAGCTGTCAAAGATACAAGGGAATGTAGCCGACGGGGGGACTACTATGAAGTTCTTTTCAGGGAACAGGCCGACTGCCTCGTTGCTGGTGATGCTAGCCGCAGTGCTCCTGCTGGCGCAAACAGCGCTCTATGGGCAAGCGACAGGAAACGTGACTGGCGTTGTTGCGGACACAACAGGTGCCGTCATTCCAAAAGCCTCGGTTGAATTAACCGACATGGCGACTGGAATCAAGCGCACCACGACCAGCAACGGTGATGGACATTTCGCTTTCGCCGGCGTGATCCCCGGGCTGAGTTACCAGATCACGGTGGCCGCCGATAATTTTGAGTCCTGGCAGTCCCAGCCGTTTCCGGTTCGCTCCGGAGACCAGTTGAGTTACACGGACATCAAGATGAAGGTCGGTTCAACTGTCGCGGCGGTGACAGTAGAAGCGCAGGTAGATTCCAACCTGGCGGCGCTGGACACGGGCGAGCGCAGCGAGATCATCACCGCTAAAGACCTGAACACCCTGAGTATCGTCGGCCGCGACGCGGGCGAGCTGGTGAAGATGTTGCCCGGCTATGCGATGTCTACCGGCGATCAAGGCCTATTCAATCGGCCAGGATTCAACACAGCCGTGCAAGGCCTGAGTGGTCCCACGGGCGCCTATGTCGCCAACGGTTCGGGGCCGGCCGGAATCGCGATCCTCAGCGATGGCGTTTCTCTCACCAATATCTCCACCAATACAGGCTCGGTGCAGGAAACAAACATCGAGATGGTTTCCGAGCTAAAGGCTTCGAATTCTTCGTACGGAGCGCAGTACGCCAAAGGGCCGGCCGTCTTGAGTTCTTCGACGAAGACGGGAGGGTCCACGTATCACGGTGAAGGCTACTTCGTGGCGCGCAACGCGATCTTAAATTCCAACGATTGGTACGACAATTACCTGCGTCAGTCCCGCCCCGACGAGCAGTATTTTTTCCCCGGAGGCAATTTCGGCGGTCCACTGCCGATTCCGTTTACGAGTTTCAATCACAACAAAGATAAGTTGTTCTTTTTTGCGGGTTTCGAGTATTACCACCAGGTCTTCGAGGCCGATCAGCAGGCGATTTCATCGTGGGTGCCGACCGCGGCCGAACGCCAGGGCGATTTTAGCGCCGCCTCCCTCGATGCGGAGCTATGCGGGCTGCGCCCCGATGGCAACCCGAATCCCAATGCCATTCTGCCCATGTGTTATGTCGACAGCTTCTTGCCGAATGGAACCGCTGTGGCGAACAACAACGCCAATCCCTACATAAACGCCGCGGGCGCGGCGCTTGTGAACTGGTTCCCGGCGCCGAATGCCGATCCGTTCACCAACCCCTTCGGCTACAACTACATTAAGCAGCTCCAGCAGGATCAGAACGGCGGCGTCTTCCGGTCCACGCTGCAATACAGCATCAACGCAAACAATAACCTTTTCTTTGTTTATGGCCTGCAGCGGGAAGACGACCAAGACCCGGTGGATGTCAACAATCAGTTCCCCACGGGCTCGATTCCTTATCCCGGCGCCATCACGAGCGGAGACGTTTCGAATATTGTTTCGGCGCGTTATACGCACTTTTTCGGCGCGAACGTAACCAACCAATTTATCGCCGCCATGTCCTTCGTCAGCTGGCCTGGCAAGATGGGAAACCCATCGGCGGTGGACCGGTTCGACATTCCGGGAAATGGGGGCCTCGGCTTCAACTACCTGGGCATGTACAAAAACAACAACGACTTTTCCGTTCCCTCCATTGCCAATGGAGCCGGAAATGGCTACCCGAACGTGCTCATGCCCGGCGGGTTCTACCAAAATCAGGTCCACACCAAGCAAGTCGACCCAATCCTCCAGGACAACGTCAGCTGGCAATTGAAGAATCACTTCCTGGAATTCGGAGTCTACGGCGAGACGGGTACGTTTAACGGCACTGCGTTTGTTGACTATCCGCAGGGCCAATATACGTTCAATCCCGGCAACGCGTACTTTGAATATTCGTCGACCAATCAGGCGCCGTATAACGGCTGCGTGAATCCCAATCCGGCCGGCAATCTACGCAACTCCGGCGCTGCGTATCTGGGAAGCTGCTATAACCCCACCGCAATGATGTACGAGGGGTATGCGGATTCGTTTACGCAGAGCAACATCACGCCGCTGGTTGATATGCGCTACACGACAGTGGCGGGATTCGCGAACGATACGTTTAAGCTCCACAATCTTACTCTGATTCTTGGCGTGCGCCTTGAGCACTTCGGTCCCTGGACGGACAGGCACGGCAATGGCTTGGCGACATTCTCCGACAGCCTCTACAAGACCCAATGCAGCGGTTATACGCGGAACTGCAACAGCGCCGGTTTTCCTGGCGTGACTTGGGCCGGCTTGAAGACCGGCGGCGTATCGAACTCGGTTAACTCCCCGACAACGATCAACCTGACTCCCCGCATCGGGGCGTCGTGGGACATCTCCGGCAAAGGCAGGACCATTCTGCGCGGAGGCTGGGGTATATACCGCAACCAGGAGCAGTTCGAGCCCTATGCCTTTGCGGCGGGCACAGCGCAGGGATACAAGACGTCCTACTTGCAGGGAGCATTGAGCTACAACCAGATCGACAGCCAGTCGCCCCTGCTGCCCCCCGATTTCACTGTGTACACGATCGGGCAGAACGACACGGCACGCCCCATCTATTACGAATACAACGTGGGAATCGATGAGAGCTTGCCATGGAAATCGCACGTTTGGGCTGCGTACGTGGGCAATAATAGTGTCAATCTTTCGTCGTACAATGGCGGCGCGAGTTACAGCGGCGCCAATTACAACACCGCTTCGGATATCAACATCATCTGCGGAATTGAGACGGGCTGCCCGGCAAATAACAACCCGAATATGGCGGGCGCGAACGACAACCTCTTCAATATTAACTACTCATTTATTCCAACCAACTTGCTCGCGCTTTACGGGAACCCAGTCATCGACGGTATCGGCGGCCTCGGTACTCCTGAGTACGACCTCTACCGTCCCTATCCGTTCTACCAGCATGTCTTCCAGCTCAATCACAAGTTCTATTCGAACTACAACAGCGCCCAAGTCGAGTGGAATAAGGCTTCAGGCATGGTCACGTGGGGCGCAAACTATACCTTCGCCAAGAACCTGGCCACCGCCTCGTCGTATAACAACCAGCTTGTCGATCCGGTGAACCTGCGCAACGACTACAACCCCGTGCCCTACGACCGGACTCAGGTCTTCAATATTCATTACCTGATCGACCTGGGCACTCGCTTCAAGGGTGGGAACCTGTTGTTCAAGGAGCTTGCCAACGGCTGGCAGGTCTCTGGAATCTCGCAAGTGATGAGCGGTTTCCCGCTGGCCTCTGAAAATGGCAATAACTTTAGCTTCGGATACGCAGGTTTCGCGAACGCTGTGCAGGTTTCGAATCCAAACCAAGCCAATCAGCAGGCTCAGACATCGTGCGAGAGCGTCTACGGCATCACGCCCGATAAGAACGGGAATACGTTTTGTGTCAACTACATGAATCCGGTGGTGTGGCTGGGAACGCCGGACGTTCAAATGATGCCCGGGCTGGTGAAGGGTGTCAGTCTGAAGGGTGGGTCGCACCCGCACCAGTTCATTAACCCGCTGGCCTTCAGTATCCCGGAGCCTGGGACAAACGGGACTTATCGGCTACCGTACCTGCGCGGTCCGGCTTTTATGGAGCACGATTTGACGGTGTTGAAGAACTTCTCCGCGGGAGAAGGAAAAACCCTCCAGCTGCGAATGAGTGCATTCAACGTATTCAACCATCCACTGGTTTCGTTTAACAACAACAACACCACGAACCTGAACCTCGGTATTCAGGACGGTGTCGTTGGACAGCCACTGAAGCAAAGCATGCTTCAGTACCAGGACTTTGGCGTTGCAAATATCAAGGTTGGAAACAGGCTGGCGGAGCTGGAGGCGAAGTTCACATTCTGACAGATCCGTGTCCGGGCAACCGCTGCGTGAACCGCTGCGGCCTCGGAAATGGAACTGGCAAACGGCCGCCAGGGCGGAACGGCTGGCCGAGAAGGATTAAGAAAGTGGGCATTCACCATCTGCCGAAGCCGCATAAGTAGGCGGGTGAGTAAGCCGCTCGAAACGGGATCTCTGATTGAGCTTGTGGGAGGAAGTGTATGGCCATCGAATCGACAGTCATGTTTCGCAGGGTTGCACGGATCGCGTGCCTGGTTCTTCTTGCCGGCCTGTTGCCGGGCGTTGCCGCCAAGGCTCAGTTGCCGATTACAGCGCCGGCTCCGGTGACTGTGGGATCGGTCGTTCCTTTCAGCCATGGCAGCACCGGCAACTGGATCCAGATCTATTCCATGAAACAGGATCCGATCTATGGGCATATTCTCTTCCTGGATTCCGCCGGCAGCGTGATCTACGATATGGCGCCTGGCGCCTCGACGCCGACAGAAATTGTCGGGCCTGAACCGTCAAATAAGGACGCCTCCGATTGTTCGTTGCTCGAGTACAAAGGCTCCTATTGGAACGCCGCCGTAGCATTCGACAAGTGGGACAACCTTTATGTCACGGATCGGTTTGGTTCAGCGGTCCAATTCTGCAGAATTCCGTACAACGCCAGCGCAGGGACATGGACTTTCAGCAACGCAGACGTGTGGAAAGGACCTACCTACACCAATGGCAGCGGGCAGACGCTGTCGATCCCCCCACAAGATCTCCAGGTCGCGGATGACGGCGTCACCTTCTATGTGAGCACGTCGGATACGTCAGCGATCTACAAGTACCAAGTGGATGAGAGCGGCAACGTTGTTGCAAATTCGGTGACAGCGTTGATCACCGGCCTGGAGGCAGGGGCTACCCAACTTGCCGTCGATCACGCCGGCAATCTGTATTTCGTCGAGAACCAGGGCTCCTATCCGAACAATGTGCATGGCATCCGCGAAATCCCCGCCGGCTCGCCGACCATTGTCGGCGATGGAACCGGAACCGCGGAATCGGCGTTGAAGCGGATTGACCAGGGCGGCTGGAACGGCATCAATGGCTTTTTTGTTGACCCGCAGGGAGACCTGTATTTCGGCAGCACAAACAACATCTCGTACGGTGGGCAGGCCGATGGCGTTTTCATGATTCCCAACGAGGGAACGCCGGCGAGCCCGAATCTGGTGTGGAACGATACGGTGATGGTTTCGCCGGTAGATGGCGGATACCCACCGATGGTCGATAAGAGAGGTTTCCTCTGGATCGCCACCAGCTATTACAACAACTGGGCTCCAGCCGGCGTAAACGGGCCTCAGTGCGATACCACGACCCAGCAGACCGCGACGGCAACATGTTTGTATTCGACCATTGTGCTTTGGAAGCCCGGCGCTCTGAGTCTGGGGACTTCTCCGGTAGGTGGCCCGAGCGCAGTGCCTATCAAGAGTTATGCAGTAGCAGCAGGCGGCGGAACGGTGACACTGACCGCGAACAACTCCCTCACTGAAAACCAAGTGGTCACAATCTCGGCGACATCGGGCGACCCCCTCTACGCTCTGAATGGACTCAACTTCTATGTGTCAGGCACCGGCCTGAGCAGTACGTCTTTCCAGATTTCGTCGAGCGCTATTGCCGCAGACGCGAGCGGATCCACTTCCGCAACGGCCTCCGTCAACCAGACGGCCGCCCTGTATTTCATGTTCAACCAACCCGCCACGCCAACCAGCATTGCCCTGGCGCATCCGAGCAATACTAACTTCACGGCGATTGCAAACAATCCTTTGCTGGACAATCCACCGCCGACAAATCCGGTGATGCCGTGCGCCGCGAATACGTCGTATCCGGCGTTCAGCGCCAACATGACCACAACCAGTTCCTATAGCTGGTGCCCGTATTACGTGCAATTGAGCACCACCAAGGCCGGACCTGTTGAGGGCGAGGTGCAGCTGCTCGGCGCAGGCAATGTCGTTATCGAAGGCAGCAACGCCTATCTGAGCGGCACCGGACAAGGTGCGGCGGTTTCGGTGGTTTCTTCGGCAACGATCCAGTCGATTGCTTCAGGGCTGAACGAACCAAGGCAAGTGGCGGCCGATCTCTACGGCAACACCTACGTTGCGGATGCGCTTCTTAAGGCCATCGAGAAATATCCTGCAGGCACCAGCAGCCCGACGTCTGGCACGGTTCTGGGCAGCGGACTATCGGCGCCGTCAGGGGTGGCAGTTGATGGCGTCGGCAATCTCTATATCGGAGATTCCGGCAGCGTCTACATGATTCCTTATGTCAATGGCGCATTGTCTTCAGCCAACCAAACGAAGATCGCCTCTGGTTTGGGAACAGGCAACCTTAACCTTGCCGTCGATGGCGAGGGGGATGTTTTTGTTGCGGACCAGCAAAAGAAGCAAGTCGTCGAGGTACCGAACCCACAGACACAGGTGATGGAACAAAGCTTTCCACTGATCACCCTTGGGTCAGGCTTTACAGGTCCGTCAGCGATTGCCACTGACAGCTCAGGGAATGTGTGGGTGGCCGATGGATCGAATCTGTGGGAGATCTCGATACCCTGGGGAAGTTCGACCAAGGTTGCAAGCGGTCTCCAGAGCCCGGTAACCGGTTTAGCTGTGGACCCGTCGGGCTCCGTTTTTGCGGCGGAAGCCAATGGACTGGTGTGGATTCCATATAGCACGACCACGGGTGCACTGAATATCAACAGTCAGATTTTGTTGACGAGCGGTTTGGGCAGCGGCCCGACAGTACCGTGGGGCGTGGCACTTGACGGATCTCAAAATGCCTATGCTTCCTATGGCTCCGGAACAACGACTGCCGGTTTGTCGCAACTCGGCATCGGTGGCACCTACAACTTCAGCGCGGTTACAGAAATCAATCCCAACGTCCCCACTGAAGTCGATGCACAGGTCCTCAATCTGGGCAACGCGCCGCTAACGGTCTCAGACGACCCAACTGTCGATCTTTTCACTGGAACCGACGCCAGCGATTACACCGTCGCTCCGGCCACCCAAAACTCGCCAGGGTGCAGCGGCACGACGAGCACACCGCCGGGCGGTTCCTGCTATCTCGGCATGGTTCTCCAGGCCCCGGCTGCAGGCCAGACGAGCGCGTCCGTGACTGTCATAACCAATGCAGTGAATGCGACGTCGGGCGTC
Organism: Occallatibacter sp.; assembly: GCA_036489735.1. Taxonomy (GTDB): domain Bacteria; phylum Acidobacteriota; class Terriglobia; order Terriglobales; family Acidobacteriaceae; genus Telmatobacter. The sequence continues at coordinate 16,977 of DASXFF010000002.1, forward strand.
AACATTGCGGTTTCGGGCAATGTAATCCAGGATCTTCGTCCACCGAGTTCAGCGGCGATTGCGGTTACACCCGTTACCGGCGCAGGTTGCGCGGGAGCGACTTATCCAGGCTGCAATACGATCCAGGTGACCGTAAGTGCAGGAGCGGGTTTCGGTACGCCGACAGGGACCGTAACACTTTCAGTGGGCAGCGCCAATGGCAATCAACCGAAACAGACCCAAACTCTGAACAGTGCCGGTGTCGCCACGTTCAGTTACATTGCGCTGCTCGGCGGGACCTATACCGTTAGTGCAGACTACAGCGGCAGCGGCACCGCAGGCGCCACACAGAACACCTGCGCAACATCCACTCCGTGCTTTGCCGGAACCGCCAACAAGGGCACGTTCACAATCGCCCGGGCGCTGCCGACGATCACACTTGGGGTGCCGGTAACGAACAGTCAATGTTTGAACTACACCACTTTGACGAGCGGGACTGCGTCGCAGAACTGCGCCGCCAATCCTGGACTCGTAACAGTGTGGGCAGGCAATACCTATGTGTACTGGACGAAGCCGGTCTATGTTTCTGCCATAGTGAGTTCGCCGGTGGGAACCCCCTCAGGCACTGTAACCTTCACGCAGAATGGAAACCCTGCCGATCCAACTCAAGGTGTGAATGGCGCCATTCCGCCGAACGGCAACGGCGTTGCGACATTCCTGCTACAGAACCTTGGCTTGGGTGTCTACAATCTGTCGGCTTCCTACGGCGGCGACGTGAACTACGCTCCGGTCACAGTTCCGCTGCAAACTTTCTACGTCATCAATCCAAGCGTTCAAATCACCGTATCGGGAGGGGCGACAATCGCACCCGGAACTCCCACTCAAGTGACGCTGACACTGATGCCGCTGGTGGGATTCAGTGAAAGCGTAAGTTTGGAATGCAACTCGTCCGATGCCCCGATCAAGCTGGCTGCGACCAGCCCTATTTCTACTTTGCCTCCGTACTCCGAGTGCACGTTCAGTTACGCCAATCCGAGCACGGGCACAGTGGCAGTGGGCGCAAGCGGCGCAGTTCCAACAACTATCGTAATGACCATCAGCACGAACGTAGCAGTCAATGGCGGCACGACGGCTTCAGTCGTGCGGCAGTCGCCCTGGACACTGGCCGGCATGTTCGGGCTCGGGTTGGTTGGCTTAATCGCAGGACGCAAGAAACTTTATCGTTCGATGGCTGTGATCTGCATCGCGATCATGCTTTCCGGTTTGTTCATGGGGATCACCGCTTGCACCAACGCTGGATACTCAACGCCGCCGCCAGCTCCAAAGGTGGCCACGCCGGCCGGAACCTATAACGTGCAAATCATCACTTACGATCCGGAGGCGCTGGTTCAGAACTCTCTGACGACGCCGATGTTTACGCTGCCAGTCAGCGTGCAGTAGAAGCAGAAAATCCGGTTCGATTGAGCAGTGCTTTCCGGGAGTTGGAGGCGACTCCCGGGGAGGCAGAAACGAAGGCAAGCCTCGATCCGTGAGCAGAGTTGAATCGCCCGCGGAAGGTTGTCACGAGTTATTTTGGGGAGGAATGCAATGGCCACCATGTCGTTCACCGTAGTTCGCCGGTTTGCCGGCTTTGCATTTACGCTGATGCTGCTTAGCACGTGCCTGACTGGACTGGCCAAAGGGCAGGGATCGCCATTGGTGACCGCCAGCGCTGCGGCCGGCTTGAGTCACCCCACCGGTTGGGGGACCATCCTGGACACGGCGCTCGACCAGGCCGGTGACTGGTGGGTGGTGGATTGGCCTAACGGAGCATTGTATGAGTTTCCAGTGGGCGGAGGACCGGCGATTGTGATTGCCGGTCCGACCCCCTCGGCGAGCCTGGGGGGCGGCTACCAAAACCCCGGCGTCATCTTCGATCCCGGTAACAATCTCTACCTGGAAGCAAACTACAACAACTGCATCGTAATGTTCCCATGGAATGCGGCCACGAAAACCTGGACCGGCCTCAACGATGGAGCGGCTAACGACCTCTCGCCCAGTAATCCCACGACGACGATGTGCACCAACTCTGGAAACAACAACGAGCCCGAAGCGTGGGCGCAATACAGCATCATGGACCTTACGGGCACCGGAGATATAACAAACTTCGGCTACTTTCAGCCCTGGGGCATGGCCATCGGCCCCAACAGCAACATCATTGTTGGGGACACAGGCGGCAACAACGGCGCAGATTTTCAGGGGTTGTCCGTCACGGGAGCCTGGTCGAATCCAAAAGTGGCGGGATGGAACTGGATTCCAGCGATCGGTCTGGCAGCACGCCCTAACTCGGTAGCGGTGGATCCGGAAGGAAATGTCTACTTCGTAGAGGATTCCGGCGGAGCCTTGGGAGTTTATGAAATACCCGCGAACGCGACGAACGAGCAATACTTTTCGACAAAAACAACGACCGCCGAGTCGGCGATGACTCGCGTCGATCCGAATCTGCCTGCTGTGAAAGGCGTCGCTTCCGATGCCGCCGGCAACCTGTACATCAGTGACTCGCAAGTGGGCGTGGTCATGGTTCCGAATCCGTCGGGAACCCCGCAAACCTCATCGGCGGTGTTGGTTGCAGGACTCCCGGCCGGCGGCCAGGTTGCCATCGATGCAACCCGCAATCTCATGTATGTTCCCACCACGCAGACCCAAACCAATGGCCAGGCGGATGTGGCCAAGGTCGGCTTCGGTTATGCCGAGTTTGGCTCCTCCTCTGTAGGAACCACGAATACCGCCGGCTCGAATGTTATTTTCAATTTCAACGGAGCGGCCACGCCAGCAAGTTTCGCGATTGTCGAAGATGGCCTGCAGAAGCCCGATTTCGCCATTACCGGTGGTACCTGCACAACGGGGGTTGCCTACGCGTCCGGCAAGAGTTGCCTTGAGAACATTTCGTTTACCCCCAGTTCCGTCGGAAACGTCTCCGCCAAGCTGCTGATGCTGGACGCGAAGAGCAACATTCTGGCGTCGATGGTGCTGCATGGCGTCGGAATGGGCGCGAATATCCAGGCGAGTCCTGCGTTGCAGTCGAGCTTCGGCGCGGGTTTGATGACGCCTTCGCAAGTCGCAACAGATGCGCTGGGCAATGTCTACATTGCGGATCCGGGACAGGGAAAGGTTTTGATGTACGCGCCCGGCGCCACAGGCTCGTCTAAGGCTGTTTCCATTGGAACCGGATTGACGTCTCCCACTGGCGTCGCGGTCGATGGTACAGGCGATGTTTTTATCGCCGATAGCGGCACTGGCAGCGTTTATGAAATCCCCTTTGGACCGGGCGGACTGAATGCGGCGGGTCAAACGACCCTTCTGAGCGGTCTGGGAGCCTCCGGCCTACAGTTGGCTGCAGACGGATTGGACCATCTGTACATTGCTGATCCGAGTAATGGCCGTGTCGTCAGAATCAGCGGCATTGGCGCCTCGACTACCGTCAATCTGGGACAAGCGGAAACGATGCTGACCACCGGCTTCACGGCCCCATCTGCGGTGGCCACTGATGCGGCAGGCAATGCATATGTGATCGACGGCGTGAACCTTTTTGAGCTCGTCGGCGGCTTGGGCGCGCCAGTAACCCTGCTGAACAATTTGAGCGGCGCCACGGGTTTGGCGGTCGACCCATCCGGTGCGGTCTACATTTCGTCGGCAAGCGGAACCACACGCATCCCATGGGTGGGCAACGCTCTCAATCCGGCAGGCGAGACTTCGATTGCCTCAGCGGTGAGCGGAACATCATCGGTCGCTCTTGATCGCGCGAACAACGTATATCTGGTTCAGGCTGCCGGCGGTGCCGTCACCCTATTGAGCACGAGCGGCACATTGACGTTAGCCACGCCTGCCACTCTCACATCCTCAACCAACGCCACTGCCACCATCACCAACACCGGGAACTCGTCTCTGACCGTTACTGGCTATTCCAGCACCAATTCGGTGGACTACGCGGCGACCGATACGGCGACTGGAGGCTGCGAAGCGGGTAGTCCTCTCGCGGCCGGCGCCACCTGCACGGTAAATGTCACTTTCGATCCGGGAGCTGGAGAGCAGGGGACACTTACCGGCCAAATTGGAATCGCGAGCAATGCGGTCAACGTTCCGATTGCGATTAATGCCACTGGGGTGGGCTTGGTGTTGACTAACTCCGCGACAAACGTCGCTGGCGGAGCGAAAGCGGCCGAAGTGGTTAATACGCCACTGACCATCACCGTGGCTCCGAAGGTTGGGACGGGCACTTCACCAACCGGCACCGTCACTGTGAGCTACACGACCTGGACAGTGGTGATTCCGAGTTCAGGATCAAACGCTGGCATCCCCACCATCACCCCGCAAACAGCGACAGCGACGTCGAGCTTGACGAGTGGCGGCGCCACCTTCACGCTGTCGCCGGTTTTGGCAGGGACACAGACCATGACCGTGTCTTATAGCGGCGATCGAATCTACGGACGATCGACGGGAACCATGTCTGTAAACGTGGCCAAGTCTGCGATTACGGCAATCAAGATTCCCACTTTCCCCGATGCAACAGACAACAATCTGCCTTTCGTTCCAGCGGGGACCGGGGCTGGCACTGTTCCCTACGACGGATCGGAGCAGCCATTCCAATACAGCTTCATCATGAAAGTGAACACCGCCGCAGGCGTTCCCACCGGGTCAATTACTGTGATGGACAACTCGAGCAGTTGCCCTCCCGGAACTTCTGCAACGGGAATCGGCGCGGCGAGTTGCGTGCTGGCCGGATATGCGACCCCGGGCGGTTATTCGGGCGTAGCGTGCCCGACCTCATCCGGGGCCGGAGTGCTGACAATCGAGAACGCAGGCACAATAACCGGCGCCCAGGCAGCGTTCCCAACAAGTTGTTTGTGGTATGTGCCTCAAGGTATCAGCTATTCGCCGGTGCTTTTCACGCACTACGTCTATCCGGTGTATAGCGGGGATCAGAACTTCCTCGGCCTTACCGGCCCGACGTCAACGGTGCTGCAGTCTGTCCGCGGACCGATGCTGCAAATCACTCAAACCGGTAATGCAGCGTCATTGACCGCAGCTCCATCGCTGACGGTAACAGCTGGGAGCTCGGTGAGCATGAATCTGACTCTTACCTCGATCCTCGGTTACGGAATTGCGGGATTGAACTCTCAATTGAACGCCACAAACTTCCCGGTCTCGCTGAACTGCGACAACTTGCCGCCGCATACACAGTGCTCGTTCAGCTATCCCAACCCGGATCCGCTTGTACCGAGCTCGGTCGACATTCCGTGTCCCTCTGGCGCCACCACAACGCAAGTTGCAAACGGTTCCGTTCAATGCACGCCGGGACAGGTGACCGTGACTTTCTACACCGATGTGACAGCGGGCACCACAACCAGCCAGAATGCTCGCACCACTTCGGTCACGCTGGCAGCAATCTTCGGCTTCGGAATGATCGGACTCTTCTTCCGACGCAGGGCCTTTGAAAAAGGCAGAATGCTGCTGATGTTATTTCTGATGGTTGTCGGAGGTGCACTGGCGGTCAGTGTTACAGCTTGCAACACCACAACCCTTGCTCCTCTAGCGGCTCTGAATACGCCCAAGGGAGCTTATCCGGTGACCATCACGGCCGACGAGGTTGGTTCGTTTTGTTCCTCCCAGCCGGGCGGCGCGGGCGACAATTGCATCGTTCCAGGAAGTGGAGCGACATCCAACAACGGCATCAAGGTTTATGGCACTGAAAACCAGGTCTCAATTCCGTTCTACATCAATGTGACCGTGCAATAGGGCTGTACCAAACCGGAATTACGACAACAAGATCGCGCCGCGCAAGCGGCGCGATGCTTGTCTGGAACGGAGTTTCGGGCACTGGTAAAGTTTGGAAAAACTGACCCAGTACCGAGTTTCGATCGGCGTTGCGCAGCGAGATAAATTGATTTAGCATGGGTGGGCTGCGGAACGCGCAACCATTCTGCGACTTGATCTACTTCATTTACAAAGGCCCTGAAGTGCCAGCCGGCGGTTCGATGCACGCCCGGAAAACTGATCCCGCACGCAAGCGAATGATCGCGATCCAAAACTTATCGATAGAGAGGCAGTCGGCCGCCTCATTGGTCATTTAAGGAGAAACCAGATGATGCGGATTCGTACGGGTTGGTGGCTGGTGGCTGCAAGTCTTGTGATTGCTGGTTGCGGCGGCGGAAGCGGAGGAGGCGGGACAACCTGTACGAGTAACTGCCCTACCAACGTTCTATCGGTCAGCGCCGTCACACCAGTCAGCGGAGCCACCGGAGTGGCCGTCACTTCGGCGGTCGCCGCGACGTTCAACCTGCCGATCAACGCATCGTCGCTCACATCGTCGACCTTTACGCTGACGCCGCAGGGCAGCTCAGCGGTTATGGCAACGGTGTCTGCAAGCGGCACCGTGGCAACACTCACGCCAGCCGCTCCACTTGCCTATAGCACCTCATATACCGGAACCATCACAACGGGGGCGCAAAGCAGCTCAGGATCCGCGCTTTCTTCCAATTACACCTGGTCATTCACAACCGCCGCTATTCCTGTACCGGCAGTCAGCTCGGTGACACCGATAAACCTCAGCACCGGCGTTGCTACTTCGTCGGCCGTTACGGCGACGTTCAACGAGGCCATGAGCGCCTCGACGATTACTTCGTCAACATTTTCACTAACGCCGCTTGGCGGGTCAGCCGTTCCCGCGACCGTGACTTACGCCACAAACGGTAACGTCGCGACGCTCACACCGAACGCGCAGCTTACCAACAATACGACCTACACAGCCACCATCACAACAGGCGTTATGTCTTCCGGCAACATTGCGCTCGCTTCGGCATACAGTTGGACATTTACCACCGCAGCAGGCCCAGCGCCAACCGTCACAGCAGTGACGCCGTCGAACGGAAACACAGGCATCGTTATCACTTCTGCCGTTACAGCAACTTTCAGCGAGGCGATGAACTCCTCGACGATCACCGGGTCAACATTTACTCTGACTCCGCAAGGCGGGTCGGCAATTCCCGCAACGGTTAGTTACAACAATATGATCGCGACGCTTACGCCGGTGTCGCCGCTGGCCTACAACACCACCTACACAGCGACGATCACGACGGGCGTACAAAGCTCGCTAGGGGCCGCACTGGCTGCGAACGACACATGGTCGTTCACGACTGCTACAGCGCCTCCTCCGCAAGTCACGCTCGTCAGCCCAGCCAGCGCAAGTACCACCGCCGCGATCACGACGAATGTGACGGCGACTTTCAATCAGTCGATGAATCCGTCGACGATTACCGCGGCGAGCTTTACCTTGACCGGACCTGGAAATACCTTGGTGCAGAGCGGCACACCTAGCTACAATGCCGGCACATTCACTGCAACATTGACTCCTTCATCGAGTCTCGCCTACAACACGACGTATACTGCGACAATCTCAAGCAGTGTGATGAGCTCGGGTGGCGTTGCACTGGCAGCACCCTACACTTGGCCCTTTACCACCACAACGGCGCCCGTTCCCACTGTCAGCACAACCGTGCCGGCCAGCGGTGCAACCAGTGTGAACATCAACAACGCTCTAACAGCTACCTTCAGCGTGCCCATGAGCTCGTCGACCCTCACCACGTCGACGTTCACGCTGACCGGACCAGGCAATGCCCCAATCGGCGGCTTGATCAGTTACAACACGGGCACGTCGACCGCGACATTCACCCCCAATGCGGCTTTGGCTTATAGCACGTCTTACACCGCGACCATTACAACCGGGGCACAAAGTTCGAACGGCGTTGCGCTGGCCTCGAACTATGTTTGGACCTTTACTACCAGCGCAACTCCGAACCAGGTGACGGTCGATTTCGGGACGACCTACCAAACGATTCGGGGCTTCGGCGGCTCCACGGCCTGGCTCGGGCAAATGCCCACGCCCGTGGCCACAGCTTTGTTTAGCCCGACCAACGGTTTGGGCCTGAGCATCCTGCGCGTGCGAATCGATCCCGAGGGATCGGCCTCAAGCGCCAACCCATACGAAACCGGCGAATGGGATTATGAAGCGGCCAACGGAAGAGAAGCAGTGGCCGCCAACCCCAATGCCATCGTCTTTGCCTCGCCGTGGACGCCGCCGGCCGCCTGGAAGCTTAGCGGCACCACAACGACTGTAAGCGGTAGTGCATTTAACGAGGCTTTCAATGCCACATGCGGTGAGGGAACAGGTTACTGCGGCGGCTACTTAGATCCGAACCATTACGCCGACTATGCCAACTACCTCGAGGATTTCGTTAAGTTCTTCAATACCACCAACAGTTTCCATCTTTACGCCATCTCGATGCAGAACGAGCCAGAGGAAAACGTCACGTATGAATCCTCCGTCTGGACTCCGCAGCAGATGGACACTTGGATTGCAGGCAACGCCTCCACGATTACTTCGGACGCATACTCCACAAAGCTCATCATGCCGGAGTCGGATACCTTTAACCCGGTCGATGCCGCAACAGCACTTAATGATACGAATGCGCAAGGGCTCATCAGCATCATCGGCGGCCATCTCTACGGAGTCCAGCCCACTCCATACTCGATTCCTGCAGGAGATAGCCCGAAGGAAATCTGGATGACCGAATTCGGGCCGTTGAGCTCAGCCACACTCACCTGGGCTCAAGCCTTGACGACCTATGGTGAATCGATTCACAACTCCATGGTCACCGGCCAATACAACGCTTATGTCTGGTGGGGACTCTTTGGCGCCACAACGGGCAGTTGCGCAACAAACGCCGGAACTTGCGGCCTTGTCGACGACGCCGGAAACATACAGCCGATGGGCGACGTGATGGGCCAGTACGCGAAGTTCATCTCCCCGGGCTCAGTGCGTGTGTCGGCGACCGCAACTCCTATCTCCGGTGTGTTTGTTTCGGCCTATAGCAGCAGTTCACCGGCGCATTACACGATCGTAGCCATCAACTCTAATACGACGACGGAGACATTGTCGTTCGTGTTGGACAATGGCAGCAGCGTGACCTCGTTGACGCCTTACGAGTCCACATCGGCTGCAAGTCTGGCGGCGCAACCTGCCGTCACGGTTTCGAGCGGGCAGTTCAGCTACACGCTTCCCGCGCAGAGCATCGTGACGTTCTATCAGTAGAAAGGCTTGATCAGAGCGTGTTTTTCAGAGTGTGACGTTTTGTACTGGCGTGGATTTGCCGGCGTCAGGCGAGCCATCCCGCGTGCGGAAGGCTGCGACGCCACAACCAACGAGCGCAGCTTTGTCTTTGAGTTCTGAGACGCGTAACTCGGTCGTGGAGTCTCCGATTGCGGACTGCACTGCAGGCAAAAAGAGACTCGCAGACCGGGAGATTCCACCCCCCAGCACGGTTACGTCCGCGTCAAATCCCGCGAGCAGCGTGCGAATCACTGCCCCAAGATGGCAGCCAAATTCGCTGAATGCTTCTTGCGCGGCGGGGTCAGATGCAGCCGACGCTGCCAGGTCGACGACTTCGCTCTTCCTGCCTGCGCGGCGCTCGTAGTTTCCAACGATAGCCCTCGACGAGATGAAGTCCTCCACGATCCCGCCTTGGTAAGGCAGATTCCAGATTTCGCCGCTGGTCGGAACGCCAGGCCCTTCAGTCACGAGATCGCCGTCGACCGCAAACGCTGAGCCAATTCCTGTTCCGAGGGTGAGCCCTATGGCACGAGTGAAACCACGTGCCGCTCCAGCGCCGACTTCTCCTAGCAGATACGCATCGGCGTCATTGAGAAAGCGTACCCGGGCAGGCTTAAAGCCGAATCGCAGGGCAAGCCCTTGGCGCAAATCGACACCATAGAGATACGGCAGTTTGTGGTGCATCAGGCTCACGCCAGCCTGAAGATCGAACGGTCCGGGCACGGCGAGCATCGCCCCCATAACCGATTCGCATCCGGCGCGGGCTTTCATGCCCAGGTCATAGAGGAGATCAAGGAAGCCGTCCGCTGAGGACACCGAGGCATGAGGCGCATTGGCAACGGCGCCAAGACAGAAACTCGGGGCGCCACAGACCGCGACTGCGACGTGGCTGCCGCCAACATCGAACGCAAGCACACGGCTCTCCGCAGCAACGTCCATCCCGAGCACCCTAAATATCAAACCGATGAGACTGTTTCCAAGCGGAATGAGATTGTTACCATTTGTACCATAATCAATGCCGGTTAGCCTGAAATCTTTCAAAAAAGAATCGATCGATAAGCCCGAGAAAATCAGCGATTATTGTGTGTTGTGAGGACTGCTCTCGCGGTGCCCGATCTCATTGCTCAATCCTTCGCTTTCCAAATCTCCCTCGATGAGTGGTATCGTTATCTTTCAATTGCGAGTGCGATGCCAAAACATCGGGGGAATCTCTAAGCCTTAGCCTTTGCACTCTCCTTCGTAGTTTCTATAGGATGGTTTGCCATGTTCAAGCACACCTCGTTCAAGCGTGAAGCCGGATCTCGGCTTGTTGTCCGCGCCGCGATCCGGTTCCTTGTATTCTTCGTTGCAGCTGCGCCTGCGGCAATGAATGCGCAGGGAACTGTGCCGCTTGAAGCTTACGGTCCCTTCAATGCTGTGTTTCTGGCCAATGGCTCCGGATTGAATAAGAATCTGAATCCGTCTACTTCGCTTGACCGCGATTGGGCTGTGGCAATGGACGGTCAGGGTTCGGGGCAGCCCGCGATGCAGGATCCGATTTTGGCGGGGCGCGCTTCGTGGACCCTCACTTTCTGGTTCGAACAGCCTGAAGCGGCGCAAGGAATAACGCTGCTTGCCGGAATCGGCGATCCTGCCGCGGAAGATGCGCGCTTTATCGGAATTGCGGGCGATCGAATGGGCCTATGGCTGGGGCGAGCGCAGAACTCCGCCGGATTTGTATCCGGCAATCAAACATTGAGTCAGGCCAAGTGGCACCTGGCTGTTGCGACCAGCGATGGCGAACATTTGGTTCTCTATGCCGATGGTCGAGAGGTGGCGACGACTACTCTCGTGCAAGGCTCCGTTGCGCCGGTTCTGGAGATGGCGCCGCCACCATTACCAAATGTTGCCGACGGGCACTTCGGCGGAAGAATTGCGGAGCTGAGGATTTTTCGGACCGCGCTTAACGCGGAGCAGGTGAAGACGATGGCCGATGCGCCACCGGACTTCAGCAACCTCACGTATGAGGAGGCTTCACAGTCCTGGCCGGTTCAGACGCGCGGACAGGCCGGATACAGTGCACCGCAGGATCCGTCTACATTTCCTCGCGGCGTGGGCGCGATCCAAAAGCCGGTGGCGAAACAACTGAGCGCGGCAGATTTGCATTGCGAGTTGCAGGGCAACGATCCGTGGAGGCTCGCAGGCGGTTGGCGCCTTGAGCCAGCTCCGCAAGTAAGCGCGACGGGCGAAGAGATTTCCCAAGCCGCCTTCGGTGACAAGGACTGGTTGGTAGCAACGGTCCCAGGCACGGTGCTGACGACGATGATCGACCGTGGAATCTATCCCGATCCCGATTATGGACTGAACAATCTCGCAATTCCTGAGAGCCTGGCTCACCAGGATTATTGGTACCGCGTGGAGTTCAAAACGCCGGTCGCTACGCGTGGACGCAGACTCACGCTCACGCTTGAAGGCGTGAATTATGGTGCCGAAGTTTGGATGAACGGCAAGAAGCTCGGCAAATTCACGGGCGCTTTTTTGCGCGGAACATTCGATGTGACGGATATCGCCGCCGATGGCGAAAATGCGCTGGCTGTCCGTGTGTCTCCGCCGCCGCACCCAGGGATACCGAATGAGCAGTCGCTAAGAGGTGGACCCGGTGAAAACGGTGGCATCGAAGTGCTGGATGGGCCGACGTTTGCCGCCGCCGAGGGTTGGGACTGGATTCCCGGTATTCGCGACCGCGATACGGGCATCTGGCAGGATGTAACGCTGACGGCGACTGGGCCGGTGGAAATCGGCGACCTGAACGTGATTACAACTTTGCCTAAACCCGATCGCAGCGAGGCCGACATCGAGATTGAAGCGCCGCTGACCAATGCAGGCAGCGCAGCGATTGACGGCGAGCTGACTGCATCATTCGATGATGTGAAAGTGACGAAACACGTACGTCTCGATCCCGGCGAGACTGTGGTTCGCCTGGAACCCGCGGAGTTCGGTCAACTCAAGGTTCAAAACCCGCGGCTGTGGTGGCCGAATGGTTATGGCGATCCCGCGTTGCACACACTCAATGTTTCGTTTGCCGCGGGCGCGAAGATGAGCGAGACAAAACAAATTGAATTTGGAATGAGGGAAGTAAGTTACGAGCTTTCACTCTTCGACGCGTCGGGACACCTGCGGCGCGTGGAGGTGCTGCCCAGCCGTACACATGATGAGGCGTCTCCGCTGATCGACGGCACCCACCAAGGTATTCGGCAGATTTACGATTGGACGCCGAACCAAGTGCTGCCGGGGCAGACGCTGCCGGACTGGATGCTGCATTCGTGGGTGCAAACGCTGGAGCCTGGAGCGATGGATTCGCCTTCGATCCGCCCCGTCAACGGCGATTGGCCGGGAACAGACCTGGTGATCAGAGTGAACGGCATTCGCATTGCGGCGCGCGGCGGCAACTGGGGCATGGACGACATGCTCAAGCGTGTGAGCACGGAGCATCTCGAGCCATACTTCCGCCTGCACCGCGATGCGCATTTGAACATGATTCGCAACTGGATGGGCCAAAACACGGAGGAGAGCTTTTACGCGCTGGCCGACAAGTACGGCCTCATGGTGTGGAACGATTTCTGGGACTCGACTCAGAACTACAATCTGGAAGCGGAAGATCCAGCGCTATTTCTTGAGAACGCGCGTGACACGATTCTGCGCTACCGGCATCATCCGTCGATCGTAGTGTGGTGCGGGCGAAATGAAGGCGTGCCGCAGCCAGTGATCAACGAAGGCCTGGCGGAGTTGGTGCGCTCCCTCGACCACACGCGCTATTACACCGGCAGTTCCAATCAGGTGAATCTGCGCAACTCCGGGCCGTATCAATTTCAGCCGCTCGAGACGTATTACCGGATTAATCGCGGCTTCAGCGTGGAGCTCGGGATTCCCAGCGTGCCCACGCTGGAGAGCCTGAAATCCTTCATTCCGGAGCCGGATCGCTGGCCGATCAGCGACACCTGGGCTTATCACGATTGGCATCAGAGCGGAAATGGCGCGGTGCAACCATATATGGCGATTATGGAGACTGAGTTTGGCGCGCCAGCCAACCTGGAAGACTTTGAGCGCAAAGCGCAGATGCTCGATTATGTTGGTCATCGTGCCATATTTGAGGGATTTGCCGCGCATTTGTGGCAGCCCAATTCGGCGCGCATGATCTGGATGACGCAACCATCGTGGCCAAGTATGGAATGGAACTTCCTGAGCTGGGACTACGACACGCAGTCGAGTTTCTACGGAACGCAGAAGGCCTGCGAACCGATCCACGCGCAGCTCAATTTGACTGATGGGTCAGTCGATTTGATCAACCTGGGTAATGCGCAATCCTTCAAGGTGCGCACGCTGGTGGAAAGCCTGGACGGCAAGATCTTGAGCGATCAGACCAACCCAGTACAGGCCGGCGCAGATGATCGCACCGCAGTGGGGAAGCCTGACCTGTCAGCTCTGGCTGCGGGACATACAATTCTTGTGCGGCTCCAGGTAAGCGACATGACCGGCGCACCGGTGAGCGACAACTTCTATTGGTGGGCCGCCAACGACGCAAGCTTCCGCGAACTGAATTCGCTTGCGCCTGCGACAGTGTCGGCGTCGGCCACAGCGGCTGCGGCAAATGGCGAGCGCGTGGTTGCGGTGCGAATCAAGAATGAGGGTTCGGCTGCAGCGTTGATGATCAAACTCACGCTCGAGAACGCCTCGACCGGGCAGCGTATCCTGCCCGCGTACTACAGCGACAACTACGTATCGCTCTTGCCCGGCGAGGAACGCACAGTGGACGTGGAGTTTCCGGCAGGTGATCAGACGCCGGAGATCGGCTTGCGAGGCTGGAATCTGGCCACACAGACGCTCGCCGTACATTGAAGCGCTGTTATCGTGAAATCGCTTTCAATGAATGACGACAGGGGTGCGGTGTTTACAGCCGCACGAACGGCGTAGGACAATTTCGACGGGAAGAACGACGCGGTTTCCTGACTGGGGCATCTCACCGCGGGCGATGCGGTCAAAGAGCAGGTTCGCCGCGACGCGGCCCATCTCCTGCGCAGGCTGGCGGACGACGGTGAGCGGCGGTGAAGTGAATTCAGCGAGATCGAAGTCATCGAACCCCGCGAAGGCGAGATCTCCAGGGACGCGCAAGCCCAGGCGCGAAATCGCCCCCAGAATATAACGTGTAACCAAAGTGTTCGAGGTGACGACGGCTGTGGGAGGCGTGTCGCTTCCCATCTTGGCTTTCAGGATCTGCTCGGCTATTTCTTCTGAATTGCAGTCAAAAATCGGACATACCTCGAAGCCGGCGTCCTGCATGGCGCGTCGATAGCCGGCAAAACGTGTGCTGATGGTGAACAAACTTCGGCTGAGCGCAAAAAAAGTAATGTGACGATGTCCGTGTTCGATGAGATGTTCTGTCATGCGGCGCGATCCAACCGCGTTTTGCACGAGGACAGTGTCGATGGAGGGATCGGGGACGGGCCTGTCAAAGGCTACGACCGGGGTCTTGCCAAAGAGAGAGCGCGTCAGGCGCGATTGGCGGATCCGAGACGGTATCACCAAAATGCCGTCGACGTGACGCTGCAGCATCTCGTCGACTTCGGCATACTCGGTTTCAGGATCTTCGTCGGAAGTGGTGATGATGACCGAATATCCGCGCTCCCTGGCCACGGCGGTTACCGCATGAGCGCAATTGGCAAAGAAGGGGTCGTATAGATAGGGAAGGACGAGCCCGATCGAATGGCTTCGCTGTCCGCGAAATGCGCGCGCCAGCACGTTGGGCCGGTACTGGAGCTGCTCAATCGCAGTTTGTACCCGCTGGGTGGTTTCTGCTGAGACGCGAACGGTGCCACTCAGCACACGGGAGACCGTCATGGTGCCTACGCCAGCCAACCGAGCCACGTCACTCATGGTGGGCTTGCGATGCAGGTCCGGCGTTAATGCCCGATGCCTGGCTTTGTTTACAGATTTACTTGCGGGAGTCTTCGCCAATTCGATCTCTCCGGGACAGATTGCTTATTACGCCCTGGCCGAACTCCCGAAAGTGTTGATTCAAGGGACACGCTACTTCTGGGTCGGGCTGCGTTTCTAAACTTTTTGATCGGGCAGTTCGAGGTACGGCTCCCGCCACCGTGCGGTGCGGTCAAAGCAGGACTATAACAGTCTTCGAGCTCGGGAAGCAATGAAATCTGTGGGTTGGCGGCGCACAGGCGCCCCCTGCAGCCTTTGAACGTTGCCGAACGCGCGGCGCTATAAAGAGCGCTTTGAACGCCGGGCCTTTTCGCGCGGTGGGCAGGTTGATTCACGGATGACCAGTTCCGGCAGAACAGACAACATGTGCGGAACAGAGTTCTGGCCGTGGACCCGCTGCAGGAGAACTCGTGCGGCGATTGTGCCCATCTTGTGGAGGGGCTGGCGGATGGTGGTGAGGCTCGGATTATGAAAAGCTGCACTCTGGATGTCGTCAAACCCCACCACAGAGATGTCTTCAGGAACGCGCAGCCCATGGTCGCGCAAGGCGCGGATAGCTCCAATGGCTGCCGTGTCGTCGTAGCAGACAATGGCTGTGAATTCGGCCTTGCGCTGAAGCAGTTCGCAAGCCGGTCCATATCCCAATTCCGGCGTAGACACTTTGAGTTTCAGCTCAACAGTCAACTCCGGATGAATGACGATTCCGATCTCCCTGGAGACGACTGTCAGACAATCCCATCGATCGTCGGCGTCGGAGCTGTGGCTGCCGCCGCGCATGAAAGCGATCTTGCGGTGACCGAGCTGGTAGAGATGGCGCATCGTGAGTTCTGCCGCGCGGCGCTGGTCGAGAACTACATTGGTGATTCCGGGAATCTCGCGGTGCCCGGCGACTGCGACCGCCGGGATGGTGAAGCGGTGTTGCAAGACCGTATCAATCAGGATGAATCCCTCGACCGATCTCTCCATCAACATGCGGGGGTATTCTTCGATCAAATCGGGCTTGCGGCGATGACTGGCAGTGAGGTAGAAGTACCCCTCCTCAATGAGAGACTCCTCAACGCCGGTAAGCACCTGCGCGGAATAGCTATCGCTCAGCTCCGGAACCAACACACCGACGGAAAAGGTTTGCCGCTTTCGCAGAGAGCGAGCATAGAAGCTGGGCCGGTAGTCGAATTTTTCGGCCGCCAACTTCACGCGCTCTCGCGTCTCCTGCGGAATCGCGCGCACTCCCGGTGCGTTATTCAGCACCAGCGAGATCGTTGCCGGCGATAGATCGAGATACTCGCCCAGAATGCGCAGGCTGACGGGCTGTCCTGGCTTTGGCTCGCGTCTCGGTTTGGTCTTTCTGGCCATTCGTTTGCTCTCAAACAGGTCTTAAAAAATTCAGGCGGTGGGATGCGCCGCCGCAGCGGCTTTATCTGTCTCGACCTCGCGGTGCTCCAGATGGTCGTACCAGGTGAACTTGAGAATTGCCGAAGTGACCAAAACGATGGCCAGCGTGAGGGCAGCGCGCCTGAGTTCCCATATCACGACATACATGGGAAGCACAACCAGTGCGATCTGCCAGACAATTCCGACCGCAATGTTAAACATGTCGCGCATGAAGTCGGTGTTGCGCTTGAAGCCGGGGTCCTCGGCAAGAACTTTGCGATAGATGGGTCCCCACAAGCCCCATGGCCGCACCCTGCGGTAAAAATCTTTCAGGACTTCCTCGTCTTCGGGTTTGGTCAGCAGGGTTCCCGCGAAGCATCCGATCAGCGACAGGACGAGCACCAGCGGAAAGACGATGGAAACATCCATATTGATGGAGTATGTGGAGAGCAAACGCTGAACCGGTGGAATGTTCTCAATGATCGGCGGCAAAGCCAGTGCGGATGTGATCCCGGCAACCATGCCCCAGAAATAACCAAAGCCGTTGAATCGCCACCAGTACCACTTCAGGACGTTTGAAGCGGTGTATCCGCCCCACAAACCGGAGACGATCCACACCACAACTGCATTGACTGACGTCACATTCCATCCGATGGCGACGCCGATGACCACCACCGCAAATGAAGCAAGATAGCTGAGGCGGACGTAGGTGCGCGGCGGCGCGTCAGGCCGGATGTAGCGCTTGTAGATGTCATTGACGAAGTATGGTGGCGCAGCGTTCACTGTGGCGGCAAAGTTCGCCATGAAAGCAGCGAGGAGTCCGGAGATAAGAAACCCGAGCAGGCCCACCGGCACGAAGCGGCCAAGCGTATAAGGCAGCACAAGTTCGAAATCGATGTTGGCCCCCATGGCGCGGATGTTGTCGCTGAAGAAAACCACAGCGAGGATGGTGAGGCCGGCGGTAAGAAAATACCGCGGAAAGGTGAGGACAACATTCACCCAGGCGCTCATCATGGAAGCTTCGCGTGGACTCTTCGAAGAGAGTACGCGCTGCATGTCGTAATTTGGCGCAGGGCCTGCGGCGGAGATCAGGACGCCCTTGAAGAAAAGCATCATGACGAAAAAGCCAAAGAGGCCATAGCCGTCGTTCCCGATCTTCGCGCCAGCCGCGGGAATCAGCGCTGACCAGTCGAGATTCAGGTGCCAGCCGAAAAACACGTTGTCCCACCCGGCCGGAACCACCTGGTGCAGAACACCCGGCGCCACGCGGCGCATCGCGATGATGCCCACGGCGAAAGACGCGACCGAAAGCACGCAGAACTGGATCACCTCCGTGATCACCACGCTGATCATGCCGCCCTTGATGACGTAGATCGCGGTAATCAGAATCAGGATCAGCGCGTACTCATTTGGCGAAAGGTGCCACGGAAGGAATGTCGCGGCAAATTTGCCGATGCCCTTGAAGCCGTAACTGAAGAACCCAATGATGCTGATGAATGCGTAGAGAACCACGATCAGGTGCGACAACTGCGCGCCGCGACCCGTGCCGAAGCGCGTCTTGATCCACTCCGCCCCCGTCATGACCCGCGAGCGGCGCAACCACGCTGACAAATAGACCATGAGGAAGACTTGATTGAAGGTTGGCCACAGCCACGGAATCCACACGCTTTTCAGGCCGTAGACGAACATCCAGTAGACGAGCAGCATGGTTCCGCTGATATCGAACATGCCGGAAGCGTTGGAGAGGCCCAGCACATACCACGGCATTTTATTGCCGCCTAGAAAATAGGCGGTCATGTCGCGCGAGGCGTAGTGCGACACATAGTAGCCCACCAGTACCGTACAGATCATGTAAGCAAGAATGATGCCGATATCTAGCGCTTGCAGATGCATCGAAACCCTCGAGTTCTCTCGTCGATCGTTTCCCCGTTCTCCTGCCGAATGTCGCCAATCCCAGCCGGCGGAGCGCGGGGTAAACAATTCCTAGTGCAGTTGTCCGGACAGCAGAAAAACCAGAGTTGCCTGCCAGTTGATCGCGATCTCGTTGCTGGCATACGAGGCAGTCTGGTCGGCATAGACTTTTTCAGGCGGCAGGTCTTTGGGCAACGCGGCCAGCACGGCATCCTGGCGCCCGGCATTCGGCCCTCCGGACATTAATCCTGGCCATGGCCCTGGTTGCTCGCCCGATCCGCTTGGCCGGTGATGCGGATGCAGGACGGAATGCTGACCGACCTGCGTGACCCATGAGAGCGAGAAGGTGTTACGGCCGAGCAGGTAATCCAAATCGTCGCGCGCGGTATTCGTGAAGTCGGAATTTGGCGAGATCTGGTTGGCAATCATCAGGTCCATGCCATACTGTGCGGCGATTCCATTCGAGCCCCAGACAAAATCTGTTGGCTTCATGCTTACGTGGTACGGATTCGCGGCGGTGCTCTTCACGATGGCGCGCGCAGCCGTCAACATTCGATCGCGTATTGCGGCCTGCACCTTTGCGTCTGCATCTTTTCGGCGTGCAAGAACGTAGGTGCGCAACGCCATCGGACCCAGCTTGCTCCAGCCCTCTGAGGCGGGAGAATCGAGATCGGGCAAATATGCGCCATAGTTATTCAGGAAAAATTGGTGATAGGCCGTCTCGCCTGTCGTGCGCCAAAGCTCTGCAGCCGCCCACAGTCTTTCATCCGCGCAGTTTGAGTCGCCGTATTCGCCGGTCGAGATTCCCGGCGGATTGCGGAACGTCACATTCGGATACTTTTCAGTCCACTGCCATGCGCGGTGTGCGGCATCGAGCGTCTGCGCGGCAAACGCTGCGTCGTAGGGCTTATACACGCGCGCGGCGATTGCAGCCACTGCGGCCAGGTCGGCGGTTGCGCAGGTGCTTTTGTATGGCGCAGAACCGGTCCCAATTACCTCGCTCGGCAGGATGTCTTTGTCGGGAGCAATGAAGCCGGGGAAGTGGGTGCTGGTCTGCTTATGCCAGGCGCCGCCATCGGTGTCCTGCATCTTGAGCATCCATTCCAGGTTCCATCGGACTTCATTGAGAATGTCGGGGGTGCCGTTACCGGTTTCAGGAATCTTGAGTTGAATCGCCTTGATCCGAGGCCCGTAGATTTCCCAGGCCCACAGCAGCGTGCCCGTTGCTACGCCTGAGTTCACCATGTAGCGGCCATAGTCACCGGCGTCGTGCCAACCGCCAATGTTGTCGCGCTCGCCGGATTTGCCCGAACTGGGATGAAACTCGCCGCGGAAGTGACAAGCCGGATGGGAATATCCCGGAAACTCCGGGCCAAGATCGACGGCGGTGCCGCAGCGCTGTCCGTAAAAGCCGCGCATCGCCAGGTACCAGGTGCGACCGAACACATTGCGGTCTATAGAGAAGGTCCAGCTTTTCCCGACCCCCGGAACCTGGATGTAATAGCTTCCCGCGCGCCGCAACCGAGAGAAGTCCGCCTCCTGCACGGTGTCTCCGGAGAGCGGGTCAGTGGCGGTCGGTCCCAGAACGCCGTGAAAAACCACGGTTCCATTGCTCGCGCGCCGGACCTCAAACTTCTCAGCCGGGCTGCTCACAAGAGCAATCTTCGGGCCGCCGGGAAGGTATCCCACCTGGTTGACTTTGATAGCCAGACTCGGATTCTCGGCTCCAAAAAGGAGAATTCCGGGACAGAAAGCCAGCCCCGCGATGCAGAGAAAGAATGGCCGGAGGCGGTGCGTATGCGGGCGTTGCGGGTCCCGGTTCAATGACTGCGCCGTATCGATCATTCGCTTCAGCCGCCAGGTTCGAGTGGAAAGACGGATCAGTCTCTCACATTTTTATGCGCCCCGGCAACGAATTCCTTCCCCCGTCGCCGCCAGGCCAGGAATATTCTTGTTGCACTTCCATTGATTCGGCTATAATCGCGCTTCGATTTCAACCATAGAAAAATCTCCCTGCAAAAACGATTCAGTGCGTCTTTGTGAATTGATGCTCGACTCCCTCCCTGGTTGAAAAAAGGAATTGAACATGAAGTTCGGACACTTCGATGACCAAAACCGCGAGTACGTCATCACGCGGCCGGATACTCCGCTGCCGTGGATTAACTACCTCGGCTGCCAGGAGTATTTCGGGATCATCTCCAACACCGCGGGCGGCTATTCGTTCTATCGCGACGCGCGCTTGCGGCGGCTGACGCGTTACCGCTACAACAACGCGCCATGGGATTGCGGAGGCCGGTACATTTACCTGCGCGACGAAGCGTCGGGGCGCTTCTGGTCGCCAAGCTGGCAACCGACGCGGCATGCGGCGGAAGATTATTCCTGCCGCCACGGCATGGGTTACACCATGATCGGCTCAACATTCGCGGGCATCGAAGCTCGCACACGCTACTTCGTCCCGCTCGACGAGAATCTGGAAATTTGGCAGCTCATCGTGACCAATCGGCGCTCTACGCCGGCGCGAATCTCGGTTTTTGGCAGCGTGGAATTCTGCCTGTGGGATGCACAGGACGACGCCACAAATTTTCAGCGGAACTATAATATCGGCGAAGTCGAAGTGGTTGACGGCGTCATTTATCACAAGACGGAGTACCGCGAACGCCGCAATCATTTCGCGTACTTTGCGTGCTCCGAACCGGCTGCGGCCTACGACACCTCTCGCGACGCGTTTCTTGGCCCCTACCGCGGCTGGGACAATCCCGCAGCCGTGGCCGCCGGCAAACTGACAAACTCCATCGCACATGGATGGGCGCCAATAGGCGCTCACCAGGTCGAGCTCGATCTCGCCGCCGGAGAGTCGCGCCAGATCGTCTTCGTCCTGGGCTACCAGGAAAACCCGACCGACAAGAAGTTCAATCCCCCCCATTCGCAGACCATCAATAAGGAGCTGGCGAAGCCGACCATCGCAAAGTATCTCGGAGTGAGGCAGGCCGATGCAGCCTTCGATCGCCTTCGAGCGCACTGGGACAAGCTCCTCGGCATATTTCAGGTGGACACTCCGGATGAACATACCAATCGCATGGTCAACATCTGGAATGCGTATCAGTGCATGGCCACATTCAATATGTCCCGCTCAGCGTCGTCGTTCGAGTCGGGCATCGGACGCGGCCTCGGTTTTCGCGACTCCAACCAGGACCTGCTGGGCTTTGTACATATGGTGCCGGCGCGGGCGCGTGAGCGGATCCTGGACCTGGCCTCGACACAACTCGAGAGTGGCGGCGCCTATCACCAGTACCAGCCGCTCACCAAGCGCGGCAATAACGACATTGGCAGCGGATTCAATGACGATCCGCACTGGCTCATCCTCGGTGTGGCGGCATATTTAAAGGAAACGGGTGACGGGACCATCCTCAAAGAGTTGGCGCCCTACGATAACAAGCCCGGCACGGAAGAACCCCTCTACGAGCATCTGCATCGCAGCTTTCGCTACACGCTGGAGCGGCTTGGGCAGCATGGCCTGCCGCTCATCGGGCGCGCGGACTGGAACGACTGCCTCAACCTAAACTGCTTCTCCGACACGCCCGGCAACTCGTTCCAGACCACAACGAATCGCGATGGAACAGTGGCGGAGTCGGTGTTCATCGCCGGACTTTTTGTGCACGCCTCGCGCGAGCTCGCAACGATCGCTGGCCATCACGGCCGTCCGGAAGACGCGTCTTGTTTTCTAACCGCAGCCGACAGAATGGAAGAGGCGATCAAGCAGCACGGGTGGGACGGCGAGTGGTTTCTGCGCGCCTATGACAGCTTCGGAAAAAAAGTTGGATCGAAGGAGTGCGAGGAAGGCAGAATCTTTATCGAGTCCAACGGCTTTTGCGTCCTCGCTGGCATCGGTCTCGAAGATGGCAGAGCATCCAAGGCTCTGGCTTCGGTGCGCGAACATCTGGCCACCAAACACGGACTCGTGGTCCATCAGCCGGCCTACACGCGCTACTATCTCCACCTGGGTGAGATTTCTTCGTATCCGCCGGGCTACAAGGAGAACGCAGGCGTGTTCTGCCATGTGAATCCCTGGGTGATGATCGGCGAAACACGGCTGGGCCATGGCGACGAGGCCTACGATTACTACCTGCGCATCAATCCCTCGGCACGCGAAGAGATCAGCGAATTGCATCGTTGCGAGCCGTATGTGTACGCGCAGATGATCGCAGGCAAGGACGCGCCGACTCACGGCGAAGCCAAGAATTCCTGGCTCACCGGCACGGCTGCATGGAATTATTACGCCATCGTGCAGTGGATCCTCGGCGTGCGGCCCACGTTTGACGGCCTTGAAATTGCCCCCGTCATTCCTGCGGGCTGGCCTGGATTTACCGCGACGCGCATTTTTCGCGGCGTCACTTATAAGATCGGCGTAGAGCGCAAAGGCGCGGGAAACAAGGTCTCGCTGACCGTCGATGGAGTCCCGATAGAAGGCAGCATCGTTCCCCCGCCTGCTGACGGTCGCAAAGAAGTCTCGATTGCGGCAATCCTCAGCTAGGTAGGTCACCGCATCATTTAAGGAGTAACCTTGCATTCCGCCAGCGATCACCGCTACGACACAATGCAGTACCGGCGTTGCGGGCGCAGCGGTATTCGGCTGCCCGTTATTTCTCTTGGCTTGTGGCACAACTTCGGCGGCGTTGACGATTTCGAAACCTCACGCGCCATGGTGCGCCGCGCATTCGACCTGGGAATCACTCACTTCGATCTGGCCAATAATTATGGCCCTCCTCCGGGAAGCGCCGAAATCACCTTCGGCGAAATTCTGCGGCTTGATCTGAAACCTCATCGCGACGAACTGATCGTTAGCACCAAGGCCGGCTACGATATGTGGCCTGGCCCCTATGGCGACTGGGGATCGCGCAAGTATCTCCTTGCCAGCCTCGATCAAAGCCTGAAGCGCATGGGCCTCGAATACGTCGATATCTTCTACTCGCATCGTCCCGATCCCGAGACTCCGGTAGAGGAAACGATGGCAGCTCTCGATCAGGCCGTACGCTCCGGCAAGGCACTCTATGCCGGCATTTCAAACTACAATCCGGAACAAACCGCAGCGGCCGTCGAGATTCTTCGCGAACTCGGCACGCCGTGCCTTCTTCATCAGCCGAAGTATTCGATGTTCGAGCGCAGGCCGGAACGGGGACTGCTCGATGTGCTCGGCAAGGAAGGCGTGGGCGGAATTGCCTTTTGTCCGCTCGCACAGGGGTTGCTGACCGACCGCTATCTGAAAGGCATTCCCGACGACGCGCGCGCATCAAAGCCGCATGGTTTCTTGAAAAAACGCGACGTCGATGAAAACAAGCTCACGAAGGTAAGGGCTTTGAATAAGCTGGCCGAAGAGCGCGGTCAATCGCTGGCACAAATGGCTCTGGCGTGGGTATTGCGGGATGGGCGCGTGACTTCTGCGCTGATCGGCGCAAGCCGCGTCGAACAGATCGAGCAAAACGTGGCCGCTCTCTCCGGGCTGGCCTTCACCGACAAGGATCTGACCCGGATCGACGCAATCCTGGGCGACGGTCAAAAGTAAGCGATTGATTCCTTTATATTTACGCGGATAGCACCTGTCTGTTTAGCCCAAGGAATCGCCTGCGGCCAGCGAGGCGAATCACTTTGGGTCAAACGTAAAAACGCCATTTGACCCGGTGCAGGAAGCACAACATGCCCAAATGTTGGAGTGCTGTTAATACTTTCGTAATGACTATTTAAGGTTACCCGACCTCCAAAAGTGACTCGAAAATAGTTACTATCGTCCAGCAACGCCTTGTTTGGCAGGCAGTCGTAAGTTGATGCTCGCATTGAGACTTCTTCCCCGGAATCGCGCCGAAGTTGCTCGTTGATGGCGGAAGAGGCTTGCGAGTTCAGCTCGCGCATGAACTGTCGACATGAGATTTGAACGGAAAGACCGCTGGTGTCTGCATGAGCATTTCATCTCAAAGAGCACCTCATACCGTTGCCCCAACTGTCGTCTCACGGGGTATCGACATGAAACATACCGACACCACTGCGACCACCCCTTTGTCGGTTGCGCTGATTGGTCCTGAAGAGCGCAGCCGCACATTGGTAGCCATGGCCCTTGCCGATACGCGCAGAGCCGTCATCAGAGAGTTCAACTCTTATCCGCCGGAACCGGAACACTTACAAAGATTGTTGGCGTCGTTCGACGTCGTGGTTCTTGACCTCGACAGCGATCCGGACATGGTACTCGGATTGGTGGAAGAAACTGGCGCCAGTGATACCGCGGCCATCATGGTCTATTCGGAGAAGAACGATCCGAAACTTGCCATCCGCCTGATGCGCGCCGGCGCACGCGAATATCTGCTTTTGCCCTTCGAGCGCGGCGCGGTTGCCGCAGCACTACGTCGCATCACGGATCCCCAGGAGGGCACGCGAGGAATAGAGACGTTTACCGGAGAGAAAGCCTCGGGGGGGCTTCATGTATTCCTCGGGTCCAAAGGCGGATCGGGCGTAACAACAGTAGCGTGCAATGTTGCGATCGCCCTGGCTCAAAGACCGGAGCATAGTGTTCTGCTCATCGATCTGGCTCTTCCCATTGGCGACTGCGCACTGTGCCTGGGAATATCGGCCGGTTATTCGACCGAGGATGCCCTGAGGAATATCGACCGGCTGGATGCGGCTTTCTTTCATAATCTTCTGGTCAAGCACAGGTCCGGCGTTTACGTGCTGGCCGCTCCCACCAAGGTTCCCGACATTGAAGTATCCAAGAGCACGATCGACAAGCTGATCGCAATCGCGCGGCAGGAATTCGACTATGTGATTGTCGATGTGGGATCGAGGATCGATGTTGCGGCCAAGGTTTTGTTCGAAGACGCGTCAACAATTTATCTGGTGACCCAAACCGGCATCTCCGATCTGCGGAATTCAAATCGGCTTATCTCACAGTTCTTCGCTGAAGGAAACGAAAATCTGGAAATTGTGATCAACCGGTCTGAATCTCGCTTTCTGGAAGCGGCCAATGAAGACGTGATCACCAAGGCTCTTGGCAGGCCCGTACGATGGAGGATTCCCGATGATCAGGATGCAGCGCGCGCATTGCAGCATGGCGACGGCGGACTTGCTGAAACATGCACATCGCGCATCAGCCTGGAGATGGCCAGCTCGATTAATGGACTACCTATTCCAGCAGAGACGAAGTGGGAGCTTGACCCCATAGGTCTCGAGAAGGACGCGGGCATGACAGCTTCCGGAATTTATGAGCCAATGAACGCCGACGCTTTTCCTGCGGACGGGACGCACTCCGATCCGACCATCACGTGGCCAACCCCTGACCCGATTTCTTACGGGAACCGGCTCACGTTTGCGCAGCTCAACGCCACAGCATCGGCCGAGGGAACCTTGGTCTATACGCCCGGCCCTGGCTATGTGTTGCCGGTCGGCACACACTCCCTGTGGGTCACATTCACTCCGGTGGATGCCAGCGGCCACGCGCCTCAACAGGCGTCGGTGACGATCTCGGTGTCGAAGGCAGCGCCGGCGATTTCATGGCGGCCGCCCGCGAAGGTCATCTACGGCACGGCATTGGACGATGTTCAGCTGAATGCCTCGGCGCCGGTGCCCGGAAAGTTCGACTACTCTCCCGCAGCGGGCGAGATGCTTCCACCGGGAATGCACACCCTCTCAGTCACTTTTACCCCGGCGGATACGGCAAACTACTCGCCGGCACAGGCCACTGTATCGCTCTCGGTGGCCAAGGCGAAGTCGGCGATCCATTGGCCGACACCCAACGCAATTTTGTACGGCATGCAGCTCAGCGGCACACAACTTTGCGCGCGGGCTTCGGTTCCGGGATCATTCGAATACAAACCGGATCTAGGGGCGGCGCTTGCGGCTGGAGAGCATGAACTGACGGTGGTTTTCACGCCGACCGATACTTTGGGCTATTCGATATCGCAAAGCGCGGTATCACTGACGGTGGCCAAGGCGACGCCCACCATCACATGGCCCGCTCCCGAACCGATCGCTCACGACGCTTCCTTGAGCCCCACTCAGCTCAATGCCCGGGCAACCGTGCCGGGAACTTTTGCCTACACACCTGCAGCCGGCGAAAAACTGGCGCCGGGAGTTCACGAGCTTTCCGTGATCTTTACTCCGGCCGACACCCTGAACTACACCACCGTGAGCGCAATGGTTCCGCTTACTGTTACCGAAAAGTTGCGGGCACTGATTAATTGGCCAACTCCCGCAGCGATTTCGTACGGAACCCAGCTGAGCGCTGCTCAGTTGAATGCCATGGCTTCAGTTCCGGGCACATTTTCATATACACCTTCCGCGGGTCACGTTCTGGCGCCGGGAAGGTATACGCTCTGCGCTTCTTTCATTCCGGCGGAGGCCGACAAATACACGAAGGCGCAAGCCACGGTCGAGCTTGAAGTGGAAGGATCTCCATACGCTTCAGCGCCAAGCTCGGCGTCTGAGGAACCATTCTCGCGTGTCTCTCCTGCAACCGGTTTTTCCCCCGCGGATACCATTCCGGCGGCTGGGCCAAACGAATTCGCCGCCGCCGACATTAGGCCGCGAGAAACACGCACCTACAAAGGTGCGGTCTACGAGAAAGGTGAGGACGGTAAATGGCATCTCCAGAAGAATTGACTCCACTGCTTCCTGACACACTACCTGAGGACTTCGGCGAGTGGGATGGCGAAGCCTCCCAAGAACCTTTGCCTATCAAGCCCGGCGAATGGGAAGCATGGGAAGCTACGCACTCATTCGGCGAGCCCAAAAGCCCGCGCGGGGAATCCGCCGGCCGGGTCCCGAGCGCAGCGCCTCCAGTGGAAAGGCCCCGTGCTTCAGGCCCAGCCCCATCCGCGCCTGCCATCGTCGATAAGCAAAAGCACTTCATCGATTGGGATGGCGTCGATTCGTCTCCCACGCCGAAGCCCGACAATCTCAGCGAATGGGAGGCTTGGGAAGAGGCTCATTCCTTCGGCAAGAGTCCCAAGACGCCCAAGTCATCCCCTGACCGGGAAGCAAGCTTGTCGCCCGTGGTGGAGAGACCACGTCTTTCGGGTTTGCCGGCGGCTGCGCCGGACCCGGTTAAGCCGCACGAGTTCACGAGCAAGCCATCGAATGGCGCAAATGGAACAAATGGGTCGATCAACCGGCAGAGGCCGGAGGCTGGGCGTTCCGCCAAGGAGGTTCCTGCGGCATCGGGTGCAGCAAAGGCCGCTGCTGCGGCGGCACAGATTCATCCAGCTGAAGCTGCGAAGGCCTTGCAACGCGAAAACGACCAGGCTCTGTTCCAGGCGTTTTCACAGAAGAACGTGGAAGTCGCTGAAAAACCGAAGACCGACAAAAAGAAATGGATCATCATTGCGTCGGCCGGCGGCGGCGCCGCTGTATTGCTTGCGGTGGCGCTGATGAGCCCGCTGCTTCATCGTGGGGCGAAGCCCGCAGCGCAACCTTCCGTTCAACTTGCCCCGCAATCGAGCGATACGCAGCCGGAAACGACCATTACGAATCCTCCGGATAGCGATCCTGCCAATCAGGCCAAGCCGTCGCCGACGTCCGGAACGCAGCCTGCAACGGCTGCTCCCTTGACCAGCGGAGCGGAGGCAGTGCAGCCGGCTTCAGGGTTAACGAAAAAACAAGCGAAGATGATGAACGATCAACTCGCAGCGCCAACCGTGATTCCGCAAGGCGGGAAGCAATCCGCAGAGAATGCGCCTCCGCCTGTGAGCATGGGTTCTGGCGCGGATGGCCTCGGCGGCGCGAGCGACGTTTTAAATGGACGCACTCAGCCCTCGGTTAAGATCGTGCCTTCAAGGCCGTTCGATATTTCATCGGGCGTTGCCACGGGAATGCTGGTTCGCCAAACTGCGCCTGTCTATCCAAACATCGCAAAAGCCGCGGGGGTTTCAGGAACGGTGGTGCTGCAGGCCACGATCTCCAAGACTGGGGCGATCAAGGATGTGCACGTGATGAGCGGGTCACCCATGTTGCAGCAGGCAGCCATCGAAGCGGTGAAAACCTGGCGCTACAAGCCCTACAAGCTCAGCAATGAGCCGATCGAGGTTCAAACCACGATTAGCGTCGTGTTTTCTCTCGGCAAGTGAGGGGCGGGGACAGAGAAAAGCGAATAGAGATATAGAGAATAGTGCCGATAGTCCGCTCGCCGGGACGTTGCCGGGATGGGCAGGTGTCGCGATCTTATGTTTCTCTTTGCTACCCCTCCCCCCTCCCCCCCTGTTTTGAGGTTAAACGGTTTAGAATTAGGGGCTTATACCTCGGATTATTCGCCGTAATCCTTTGAAAACAAAAGGGTTAGAATTTAAATTCTCTCGAATCAATGACTTAGAGGCTCTTTTTTTTGAGGCCCTGAGCCGGTTTCGGCCTCGCTTGAGGGCGCGAAGTGTGGCCTAAAAGCTAGCGGGCAGCTCGGGGAATTCCGATGCCGCCCGCGACCTTTTCGAGAGTCCGTCTTTTTTCGAGCCTGATATAAGGATAGCGATTTCGGCGAAATAATCGGCAAACTTGGGAAAATTATTTGCGCCAATACTTTCAGCGAGTTGCAGGGTTCTGGCGGGCATGCGGAGCTTGACACGAACAGCAGGGCCGTGGGGACAAGGGACCGAGCGAGCAAGGTTCAGGGGTCAAGGGTCAGGGAGCAGCGGTCAGAGAACAGGGGACAGAAAACAGAGAACAGGGAAGCGAGGGCAATCAATCCCATCGCGGCTTCAACGCCAAATCGGATCATTCCGATCGCAATGCCTGCATAGGATCCACGGCGACCGCTCGGGCAGCCGGAATCGCGCACGCAGCAGCGGCCACTACGAGCAGCAACGCCGTCACCGAGAGATATGTGAGCGGATCGAGACGCGACACGCCGAACAGCAACGATACCAGCGCGCTGCTTGACACCGCTGCTGCGCCCAGGCCGAGCGCTGCACCGATCGCTGCAAGCCTCATTCCCTTGCCCAGCACTAAGCCGAGAATGTCTCGGCGGGATGCACCTAGCGCGGAGCGGACACCGATCTCGCGCGTCCGCTCGGCCACGCTGCCCGCGAGCACTCCATAGATCCCCGTAGCTGCGAGCGCAAGCGCCACCAGCGCGAAGGCCTCAAAGAGCATGAGCACGAAGCGCCGAGTCGCCTGGTCCGCGGCCATCAGTTGGTCCGCTGTTGCTACGCGCACCAACGCCTGATTCTTGTCTACCGACCAGATGGCGTTTTCGACCGCGGGCGCCAGCGCCAGAGCATCTCCTCGCTCGCGGACCACCACGGACATTGTGTCGTCGGCAAACCAGGACTGGCCTGCTGTCAGATACACCGCATCAGGCTCGTCTGTCACCAGCGAATTCTGCTTCACGTCGCCCACTACGCCCACCACGGTGTACCAAGGGCGGTTCATCGGCCCCACATGGACGCGCTTGCCGATTGGATCCTGCCCAGGAAACTGGCTCTTCGCTAACGACTCACTGATAAGGACGACCGACGGCGCGTCATCGCCGTCGAGCTTGCTCAGGAAGCGCCCTCTACGCAGGGGAATCTGCATAGCCTCGCAATAGCCCGGGCTTACAACATACCGAAAGACGTCGGTGCCGACATTCGACGGACCGCTCTCGAAACGTGCGCCGTAAATTCCATAGATTATCGCGTCGTCGGTGAGCGGCAGATTCGTGGTCAACCCTGCAGCCGTTACTCCCGGTACGCGACGGACGGCATCGAACACTTGTTGGAAAAAGCGCCGCCGTGCGTCTGAGCCCCCACTCGGCGCGGTTGATGTGTCGTCGAATTCGTGGCCACTCGTCTTGATCTGAATCGTCAACAGGCCCGACGGATTAAATCCCGGATCGACCGCGAGCAGGCGCTCCATGCTGCGTAGCAGCAGGCCCGCCCCTGCGAGTAGTACAAGCGCCAGCGCCATCTCAGTCACCACAAGCGTGCGCCGCGTCCACGAGTCGCTGCGAGTTGAACGCGCCGAATTTGGTTGCGCACTTGCCCGTAGTTCCTCGCGCGACGCCGAGAGCGCGGGAACAAGTCCCGTCACCACGCCAACTAAGGTCGTGAGGATCAGCGCGAAGAAAAATGCCTCGCCGCTAAGGTGGATCGCCTGAATGCGTGGCAGTCCGGACGGGCTCATGGCGACAAGCATTCGCACGCCGGCAGCCGCGATGGCCACGCCCACGGCGCCACCCAGCCCGGCCAGCAGCAGGCTCTCTGTGACGAGCTGCCGAACGAGGCGCATCCGTCCCGCTCCCAAAGCGACGCGCATCGCAAACTCGCTTTGCCGTTGGGCGCCGCGGGCCAGCTGTAGATTGGTGACGTTCACGCCAGCCATCAGCAACACCAGGAGCACAGCGCCCATCACCGCCAGAAGCGCCGGGCGCACCCCGCGCGTAATGTCCGCCTTCAGCGAATCGACGATCAATCCGTGCTGCAGCGCCGCATGAGGCGGGCGCGGAAACTGCGCGATGCGATTGGCGGCTATCGTATCCAGGTCGCGCAGGGCGGCTTCGCGGCTCACGCCGGGCCGCGCTCGGCCGACCATATACAAGTGGTTCCCCCACTCGCCGCTCTCGAAATTCGTTGCGGCTGCCTGGACGTTGTAATCGAGCGGCGCCCATATGTCCGCCTGTGACGACAGGACATTCTCGAATCCCACGGGCATCACGCCGATCAGGGTGTAACGGTCTCCGTCGAGCGTGACGGCAGCGCCAATGATTCCGCGTTCGCCGCCGAATTTTTGCTGCCAAAGCCGATAGCTTAGGATTGCGACCGCCGGCCCGTTGAACCTGTCCTCGGCCGGCAGGAAATCGCGGCCCAGCCATGGCTCGATGCCGAGCACGCGCAGATAGCTGGCACTGACCTTCTGCCCATTCAGCCGCACAGGCTGCGCGCCGCCCAGGAGCACCGGCTGCCACGGCTCGTATACTGCCAGCGCCTCGAATGAATGATTCCGCTCCACCAACTCCCGCCAGTTGCCGAACGCGAGCCTGCTGCGTACTCCCCCAAACGTGCTCCAGATGGTAAGAATCCGGTTGGCATGTGGATAGGGCAGGGGCTCGAAGAGAATGGGATTGACCGCGCTAAAGATTGCCGTACAAGCACCGATGGCCAACGCAAGAGTTAATATGACGACGATTGTGAAGCCTGGCGATCTTCTGAGGATTCGCAATGTGAAGCGCGTGTCGTGTATTAAGTTTTCCAGAAGCGGCAGGCCCTCTTCAGCGTGGTAATCTTCGCGGATTGATTCGGCTCCTCCGCACTTTAGCCTTGCTTGCCGGCGGGCTTCCACCGGAGTCATTCCTGAGCGAATATTCTCCTCCGTCTGCATGGCGAGATGCTGATCCATTTCTTCGCGCAGCCGCTCGTCGCCGCGTCGAGCAGTCGCGAAATTTCGGAAACGTGCAACGAGTCGCCTCAGGGCTCTCACGCGAGGTCCTCCGCCTTCACTTCAAAGAACCGCGCTACGATCGATGCCGTCTGCTCCCATTCGCGCTTCTCGGCTCCGAGCAGCTTGCGTCCAGTCCGCGTCAAACGATAAAACCGCGCCCTACGATTGTTTTCTGAAGCAGCCCAGTCCGATGCAATTGCACCTTCCTGTTCCAACCTGAGCAGAACAGGATAGAGTGTGCCCTGATTTACTGAAAGAAGGTCGCCGCTGATCTGTTCAATCCGCCGCGCAACGGCATAGCCGTGTAGCGGTCCCAAGACATCAAGAGTTTTGAGCACCATCAGGGCCAGGGTCCCCTGCTGAACGTCCTTCTTCTGCTTCATGTGATTCAGCACATCCCTTCTTCATTGGGTTACCAACAGAAGGATGGCACGACTTCATTGGGAAAGCAACAGGAAAAGCAGAGAAGAGGACGTATTCTTTCCCCATGCCCAGTTGCTACCTTTTGGACGAGCGATGCCATTGACGGACAATGTCGCGATACATTCAGCAGAGAAGCAATGAGAATCTGCTGCAGCTGTGGTGCGGCCACGATGCTTTGAATGGCGATGACATTTGTCCGCCCTTGGAGCGAACTGGTGGGCGTAGTTTGCCGCCCAAGATTTCTGAAATGGCGACCGGTAACGGCGATTCCCAACCAGACGCTGGAACAGGATTCCGCGAAGTGGCCGCAGGGCAACGTCGCTGTGGGCGTCAACGATTACATGGTGCCCCGCCGCACCCGTTATGGAGGATCGCACCGGTTATTGGCTGTATTTTGTGGGAGTTAACTGGGAAATACGCGGGGTCGGCTGTTGACAGGGTTTTGGGTGACCCGCTTTACGAGGTAACCGGATTGGTTTGTAGGCTGCTGATTTTCTGGCGTCCCCGACGGGATTTGAACCCGTGTTATCGCCGTGAAAGGGCGGTGTCCTAGGCCGGGCTAGACGACGGGGACGACTGGGAGAGCATTGCGCAGAGGTGAGATTGGCCGCGGGTGCCCTGAACTCAAAGGCTATCAACTCGGTGATGACGTGTCAAAAGGACGGAGGTGGCGCGGGCAACGTAAGCGCCCCTCGGGGTGGGTGCCTGGAAATTCCATGTCCGCGCGCCGCCCTTACGGGACTGGAGCATTCATGGGGGCAAGATTCCCAGCGATCAATCGCTGGGCTAACCACCGGTGCGCCTACGGCGACCCGAAGGAGCTTTTGGGCAGCCTGAAGTGCATCGGTCTCGATTCCGGCACAAGTCCCTACGGGACTGAAGAAATTATGGGGCGCAAGCTTCCCTGGCGCTGGAGCGCTGGGCCAACGAACGGTGCGCCTACGGCGCGTTTCGGCGGTATCGTCCAGGCCTTCTTGTCTGGATTTGAAGCGTCACCGATGGGGGCGTCGAGTGCACTAACCGACGCAGCGCGCACGGCGGGTTTGAGGGGCGTCGTGGAGGCTAGGTTGCCGGAACCAGAAGCGTCACCGGCGTGCAGCCGTCGAGTGCGCTATTCTCGATGGAGACTCAAGCATTTGCGTGCGTACCGAGCGCGTGGCGCGCGCAGTTTTTTGTGTCGATTACCCAGATCCGCGTATCAAATCATCAAGGCGATCGCCGCAACGATGCATCGCGGAGACGCTCCAGGGCCTGCCCGTCCATTTGAGAGTGCGGCGGTCACTGTAGCCAGAGGAAGATTCGAGTGACCAAGAGCAGATTCCATCGCATTCATGCGGTCGGTTGGGTGGTCGTGGCGGGATTGGCAGCAACGGGCTGCCAGAAAAAACCCGCACCGGGAGCAGGTGGGCCGCAGATGCAGGCGCTGCCAGTGCAGACGGTTACGGTGACCATGCAGCCGGTGGCGCAAACCAGCGAGTATGTGGCGACGATCAAGTCACGCCGGTCAACGACCCTTATGCCGCAGGTGAGCGGTCAATTAACAGACATTCTGGTTCACTCCGGCGAGCAGGTGAAGGCCGGCCAGTTGTTGATGGAGATCGATGCACGGCAGCAGAAGGCGACAGTGGACTCACTGCGCGCCACCGAGCTGCAGAAGAAGGCGCTAAACGACTACGACACCGTGGAAGAGGATCGGCAGAAGAAGTTGTTCGAAGCCGGCGTGACCAGCCGCGATGCGTACGAGCAGGCGCAGCAGGCTTTCGAAAACGCCAAAGCGGATTATGAGTCGGCCGTTGAAGCACGCAAGGCGGGAGAGCAGTTGCTGGCGTACTACACCGTTCGCGCGCCTTTTGCCGGAGTGGTGGGCGACATTCCAGTCCATGTTGGCGACTTTGTCTCTCCAAATCAGGCGCCGCCTACGATGCTGACCACGGTCGACGAGATCGGCCAGCTCGAGGCGTACATCTATATCCCCACTGAGCGCGGCGGTGACATTCATCAAGGGATGGCAGTGAATCTTACAGACAACAGCGGCAAGCTGCTGGAGAAGACGCGGGTCGATTTTGTTTCGCCGCAGGTGGATAGCACACTGCAGGGAATTCTGGTGAAGGCTCCGGTGGACGCGAAGGCGGGAGTGCTGCGCAACGAACAGCTTGTGAAGGCCGATGTTATCTGGAGCACAAAACCCATGGCCGTGGTTCCGGTGCTTGCGGTCACGAGGCAGGGCGAAGAGAGCTTTGTTTTCGTAGTGAAGCAACAGAATGGAATGGCCGCCGCGCATCGGACATCGGTGGTTCTCGGGGACACGGTGGGGAATAGCTACTCGATTGTTTCCGGACTGAACGCGGGCGATCAGGTCATTGTTTCGGCAACGCAGTTCCTGGTGGATGGAATGCCGGTGATGGTGCTGCCGCCGCAAGGACCACCGGGATCGGCGGGACAGGGTCCGGCGGGGCAGGGACAAGGCGCCGGTCCGCAAAGCACAGTTGAACCAGCGCCTGCAGCGAATGACGGCGCGCCGCGCAGGGCCGCCTATCATCCTCATCGCAGGAAGCACCACAGGGTTCGGGCAAGGAACAGCAAACACACGCGGCCCGCGACGGTCTCGTAGGAAAGAGGGCTCAACGTGTTTGTCGACTTCTTCATTCATCGCCCGGTCTTTGCCACGGTCTGCGCCCTGCTGATCATTCTGGCAGGAGCCATCTGCATTCCGAATCTGCCGGTAGAGATGTATCCCAACCTGGCGCCGCCTGTGGTGGCGGTTCAGGCGGTGTACGTGGGCGCCGATGCAGAGACGGTTGAAAAGGCCGTTACGATTCCGCTGGAAGAAGCGATCAATGGCGTCGAGGGCATGCGCTACATCAGCTCGACGAGCACCAACAGCGGCGTCTGCCAGATCAACATCACGTTCCAGACCGGATACAACCTCGACATTGCGGCTGTAGACGTGCAGAATCGCGTGGCCAGCGTGGAGGGCCGCCTGCCCGGCGAGGTGATCTCGACCGGCATCTCCGTGCTGAAATCGAATTACAATTTCGTTTTTGGCGCGGGCTTTTTCACGCGCGACGGCCGCTACTCAAACGAATACATCTCCAACTACCTCGACATTTATGTCGTCGACGCGCTGAAGCGAGTGCCGGGCGTGGGCGACGTGGAGAACTTCAGCGCACGCAAGTACGCGATGCGCGTCTGGCTCGATCCGGTGCGGCTGGCTGCACGGGGACTGACGGCAACCGACATCGTGAACGCGCTCGAGGAGCAGAACATCGAGGTCCCAGCCGGGCAGCTGGGGCAGCCGCCGGCCGATTCGAAGCAGTCCTACCAGATTCCTGTGCGCGTTGTGGGCCGCCTCACCGATCCGCAAGAGTTCGACGACATCATCGTCAAGAATTCGCCGAACGGCCTGGTGCAACTGAAGGACGTGGGGCACGCGGAGATTGGAGCGGAAGGTTACAGCACGGCTTTGAAGTACGCCGGCCATGAAGCAATGGGCCTGGGCGTGGAGCAATTGTCGAGTGCGAATTCGCTCGAGGTAGACCGCCAGGCCAAAGCCGCGCTGGAGCAACTCTCGAAGAACTTCCCGCCCGGTCTTGAATATGCGATTGCGTTCGACTCCACAACGGCGGTGGGCGAATCGATCCGTGAGGTTCTTATCACGCTGGCCGCGGCTATCGTTATCGTCATCGCGGTCATTTTTCTGTTCCTGCTCGATTGGCGTGCAACCATCATTCCTGCTGTCACCATTCCCGTTTCGCTCATCGGGACCTTTGCCTTTATCCGGATCTTCGGTTTCTCAATCAATTCGCTCACGCTCTTCGGGATCACGCTGGCCACAGGCCTGGTGGTCGACGACGCGATTGTGGTTATCGAGAATGTGCAGCGGCACATTCATATGGAGCACTCCAAGGCGAGAGAGGCTACATCGCGCGCCATGAAAGAGGTGACCAGCGCGGTCATTGCCACTTCGCTGGTCCTGATTGCCGTATTCGTCCCCGTGTCGTTTTTTCCTGGCGCCACCGGAATTCTTTATCGCCAGTTCTCGCTCACCATCGCGTTCTCCATCGCCATCTCGGCCTTCAACGCGCTGACGCTTTCGCCCGCATTGTCCGCGCTTTTCCTGAGGGGCGAAGAGGCGCGACCACGCCAGCTGGATTTTCTTCACATCGCACCGGTCTCGCGCGTATTTGCCGCATTCATTCACGGAGCGGATGATTTCATCACATGGCTGGCCGGCACCTATGCGCGGATTATCCATGTTGCAATGCAATTGCGCTACGTGCTGCTGCTGGTCTTTTTTGTTGGGCTGGCGGCCACGGTATGGATCTATCGAACGGTTCCCACGGGCTTCATTCCGCAGGAAGACCAGGGCTACTTCATGGTGATCGTGCAGGCGCCGCCGGGCTCTTCGCTGGCTTACACCACAGCGTTGGCCGATGAGGGAGCCGCCATTATTGGTCAGAATCCCCATGTGAGCGGATTGTTTTCTATCTTGGGCTTCAGCTTCTCAGGCAGCGCTTCCAACGCCGGCATGATGTTTGTGGACACGAACACAACCAACGAACACGGCGGAAAGCCATACTCCACGGCGGACATCATCCGCGATATTTCGCCCAAGCTGCAAGGCCTGATGTTTGCGCCGAATGGCGGCTTGGTGGCGGCATTCGAGCCGCCGGCCGTATCGGGTGTCGGCAGCTATGGCGGTTTTCAATTCATGCTGCAGGACCAGGGCGGAAACACTTTGAGCGACCTGGACCGGGTGGCGCACCAGATTGTGAACGCCGGCGCCAGCCACAAGGATCTCACGGACCTGATCACCACTTTCTCTGCCAATGACCCGCAGGAACTGGTTACGATCGATCGCGAAAAGGCCAAGGCGATGGGCGTGTCGATCACGCAGATCGCGACCACGCTCAATGTATTTATGGGTTCGGAATACGTCAACGACTTCGACTACAACAGCCGCACCTATCGCGTTTATGTGGAGGCGGACCAGCCGTTCCGGATGAAGGCCAGCGACCTACATAGTTATTACGTGCGTTCCGATTCCGGCGAAATGGTTCCTCTCGACAACCTTGTCACGGTCGCCGCCAGTGCAGGACCGCCCGTAATTACGCACTACAATCTCTTCCGCGCAGTGGAGATCGACGGGTCGCCCGCACCGGGATACAGTTCGGGGCAGGGACTCAAGAGCATGGAGAAACTGGCGACGGACAACATGATGCAGGGCATGAACTACGAGTGGACGGGACTCACGCTCGACGAGCTCGAATCCAGCGGAAAGGCGCTCGTAATCTTCGGCCTGGGCATTCTGGTTGTTTATCTCACGCTTTCGGCGCAGTACGAAAGCTTCGCGCTGCCATTCATTATTCTGCTGGCGGTGCCGATGGCGGTGCTGGGCGCTTTGGGGCTGGTTTTGTTACGCGGCCTCGCCAACGACGTCTATTGCCAGATCGGCCTGGTGATGCTGATCGGCCTTTCGGCGAAGAACTCGATTTTGATCGTTGAGTTCGCAGAGCAGTTGCGCCGTAAGGGGCGCACCATCGCCGAAGCCGCCATTGAAGCTGCTGAACTGCGATTGCGGCCGATTCTGATGACGTCGTTCGCGTTCATCATGGGCGTTCTTCCACTGGTCTTCGCCACGGGAGCCGGCGCGCTCGGCCGCCGCTCAGTGGGAACGACGATTGTGGGCGGCATGTTGCTTTCGACCGTACTGAATCTCGTCTTTATCCCCGTGCTGTATGTGATGCTGAGCCGCCTGCTCAGGCGTGGCGATGCGGCTGTGGCTCCGGCAGAGGCCTAGCGCGCGACGGGCGATTGCTTCACGACCTGCGCCGGGCCCGCTTGCGTGGCAGTCGCCGAGTACAGATTGCAATCATCCGCGGTTTCTTTGAAGCGAAAATAAGGATGGAGAAAAAGCGCCTCGCGCGCATCACCCGACCCCTCGGCGGAGCCGGTCAGCCAGACGCCGTCAGCGCGCGGCTCGTTATGGATGTGGACCCAGAGACCCTTGTGTACATTTGCCAGCAAACCCCCCGCAATCTTCAAATCGGCCACTGACTTCACGTTGATATCGATCAACTCTCCGGTCTCCTCGTCGATGGACACTTTGCCCTGCATGACCTGGGCTACGCGCTGGTTCAGATTCTTTGCTTCAAACTTCGGATTGGGGACAATGTCGTAGAAAAGCACGCTGCGACCGTTCATCTGCTCGCGATGCCCGTTGGTCAGCATCATCGCTTCCATGAAGTCCTCGAGCTGCTGGTTCTGTTTGTCTTCTGCCTTCTGCGCATTGGCCTGGTTGCTGTATTTCAGGGTCTCCTTCATCACCCGGTCATCCTGCTTGCGCTGGTCATCGGGGGAGAGATCTTTCCCGTCTTTCTGAAGCGTCCGCTCGATGGGAATGCCATTCACATAAAAGAGGTCAGAAACTACCGTCGTATCTTTTTTCGTGTTGCCGCTGCTATCGGTCTCGATGGTTCGGTCAGTGATGCGGCAATCGTATCTTTCGCGCTCGGCGGCAACTTTTCGCTCATTGGCAATCACCCGCTGCAGTAATTGGCCGGCATTGGGCAAGGGCGCGTTGGACGCGGGGGTTTGTGCGGGCGCCAGCCTGCCGGCCAACAGAACACCAACCGCGAATAGGAGAATAGAGGCGTTTCGGATCATGGGAGTCGATTGGAAAGTGCACGTATATTAGACGCGCCGGAATTCCGGCTTAGCCGATCAATTGCGGTCCCGGCTGCAGCGCGGGCATGGAACCTTGCGTCTTCGCCTCTGCCACCACGGCGTCCAGTTGATCCAGCACCTCAGCCACAGTCATGGTGTAGATCTCGCGCCGGGAGTCGTAGCCATCTTCGACGAGTTGCTTAAGATAGCGGCCGGCGGCCTGAGCCGCCAGTTGGTCGGTGATGACTTTGCCGGTGCGTTTTTTCTGCTCCACCCATGCGGTGCAGGGCAGCGCGATCCACATGGGGCGCCCGTTTACGTCGAAGCGAACGTCGACAGCATCGGCGTGTCGGGTGGCGATGGCAACGATGTTCGCTTTCCACTGGCAATGGAGGTCTTCGCCGGTCCAGCGGTCGGCGACATGGAAGTCCTCGTACATGGTTTAAGGGTATCGTTCCGGCGGCCATGCGGCAAGGCGGCGGCGGAGCAAGTCGGCGAGGCGGACCGAAGGTTTGCTCACGCTTAAACCGCGCTGATACACTAGAGCGGTTCCAGAATGAACGTGCCTTTAGGGAAGCCGCGAAAGGTGGCGTTTTCTTGAGGAAAACACCACTCGGCCGCAGCGGTCCAAGGAAATAGTACTTGAAATAGTACTTCTGGATACTCTGTTGGGTTGCAGTGGCACAATTTTCATCTGTTCAGACCCGCCTGCAATCGCGTTTTAGGGAACGCGGCTTCAGGAAAAGTACAAACGCTAAGTCGATGCGACCCAAATGAGCGACGACCAGGCACCGGCTGCTCAGAGCGGATCGTTCCCTAAAACGCCGAAGGTAACCGGAACCTCAAAAAACATCGGAAAAAGGACAAGAAAGACCTCGTGGATACTCGAACACGTCACGCCCTGAAAAAGGACAAATTTGCCCAAGCTGCCGCAAGCAGCGCCAGTTGGGTCGGCGAGCACCGGACTGCTGCGGTGCGGTGGGGAATAAGCCTCGCAGTCATCCTGATCGTGGTCATCGGCGGCCTGGTTTTCTGGCACATTCGCTCGTCGGCGGCAAACACGGCGCTGGACGCAGCGCTGGATGTATACACCACGCCGCTGGCCGTTCCCGGCGCGCCGCCGGACCCCGGCAGCTACACCACTGCTGGGGCGCGGGCAAAGGAAGCCAATCGCGAATTCGTGGCCATTGCTCATGACTACAGCTGGCTGCCCGAAGGGGCGAAGGCCCAGTATTTCGCGGGAATCACATACGAAGAGTTGGGGCAGAACGGCGACGCTGAGACCGCGCTGAAGGGGGCGGCCGGCTGCTGGAATCGAAATACTGCGAACCTGGCCAAGCTGGGACTGGCAGGTCTCTACCGGCAGACCTCGCGCGACAACGATGCCATCGCGCTCTATAACGAGATCATCGCCAAGCCTTCAACCACGGTATCGGCGAGCGTGGCCGAACTGGACCTGGCGGACCTTTATGCGGCCGAGGGCAAGCAGGACATGGCTCGCGCGCTGTGGGCCAAGGTTAAGGACGCGGACAAGGATGGCGCGGCGGGACAGATTGCGTCGCAAAAGCTGAGCCCCAAGTAGGCGGGCAACCGCGACTTGATGGGGATTCCGGCTCATCTTCTAAGGCCGCGAGCCGGCGTCGGGGGCAAGTCTGGGCGGCAGGTTGCGGGTGAACCTGAGCATTTCGGTTCCGGTCTGCGTCTGGTGAGTGATGAGCACCAGCCAGGCCATTGTCGCAGGGTGGATGGAGAGTCCCACGAGCGCGGTGAATGACGAAGCCCGCCGGCGCGCGGAAGACCACGCGCTAGCGGCCATGGTTGACCAGTACGCCGGCGCTCTCTACCGCGTGGCCTATTCCGTTCTTCGCAATCAAGCTGATGCAGAGGATGCCGTGCAGGAGGCGTTTGTGCGCGTCCTGCGCCATCGCGATTCGCTGGGCGAGGTGCGCGACCATCGCGTGTGGCTGATTCGCATCGTGTGGAACATCGTGCTGGACCGCAAGCGACGCGCCAAGACGCGACCTGAGACCGACGATGTGGCCGAGCTGGCGCGCGTGCTGCCTGCGACCGGCCTGTCGGCCGAGGAGAGGGCTGCTGCGGCCCAACACCATGCCCATGTTCTGGGCTGCGTTGAGCAGCTTCCCGTGAAAGAGCGGGAGGTGCTGCTGCTTTCTGCCTTTGAAGAGCTGAGCAGCGTGGAGATCGCAACGGTGCTGGGAATTACCGAGTCGAGCGTGCGATCGAGGTTGTTCAGGGCGCGGAACCTGATGGCCGAACTGCTTGACCATGAGAGAACCTCGCGAGAGAGGAGTTTGCAATGAGTTCGAACCCTCGCGATCAAAAGACATCGGCGGAAGAAACTCTGCGGCTGGTGGCGAGCCTGCCCGCTCCTGAAGGCCTCGAACACCGGATTCATAACGCGCTCGATCGCGCGCCGCGGCGAGGCAGTGTTCTGTCGTGGCCGAGAAGCCTGCGCCCGGAGAGTAGCTGGATGCGCAGCGCTGCGGCTGCGGCCATTGTTTTTGTGGTGGCGGGAGGGGGCTGGGGTGTTTACCTACGCGTCGCGCAAAACCAGCCGGGCAAAGTGATCGTGATGCCGGCGCGCATTCCGGGCTCAGGAGGCTTTGGCAGCGCCGGCGCAGTGCGCATACCAGAAACCCTGCCTGGACCGAAAGCGCCACAAGCTGTGAAACCGCAGCCAAAGGCGGCGAAGAAGGCAGCGCA
This sequence comes from Occallatibacter sp., assembly GCA_036489735.1. Taxonomy (GTDB): domain Bacteria; phylum Acidobacteriota; class Terriglobia; order Terriglobales; family Acidobacteriaceae; genus Telmatobacter. The sequence goes on from DASXFF010000002.1 coordinate 58,549, forward strand.
TTCGCCGGCGGGCGCGGGCCAGCCGGCGGCTAAGGACGCAGTCGCACATTAAGCGGGCGCGCGGACTGCGGACGTTCGAGCCTTCGCAGACACCCATCTTCGCTGCAAATCTTCCTCCGAATCCTGACTACAAATCCAGGCTATTTATCCCTGACAACGGCCCGAATCAACATGCCGAGAAGGGCGAGGATGATTGCGCCCCAAAAGGCCGGTCCCAGCCCGGTAACGTGGAAACCCGGGACTACAGCGGAGGCAAGGAGAATCATGACTCCGTTGATCACCAGCAGGAAGATTCCCAGGGTGAGAATGGCCAAGGGAAAGGTGACGATCTTGAGAAAGAGGCCGACCGTGGCGTTCAAGAGTCCGATGACCACGGCGGCGATCAACGCGGGAAGCAGCCCGTTGACGTGAAAGCCTGGAACAAGATGGGAAACAATCAGAAGCGCGAGGGCACTGAGGATCCAATGCAAAAGCAGTCTCATTCGGTCTTCCTCCGTAAAGCCTTAATCCCCGAAGCAATTACCCTATCGATGCCGCCGGATGGTGCGCAAGTTGCTCGCCAGAGCCATCCCCGATCATTGGGGAGGATCATCAGAAAGACAGAAGCAGATCCTTCGCTCCGCTTACCCCAGATTCGCGCCGCGAATTTGGGGCCCCAAGCGTGCTCCGCTCAGGATGACAAGTCTGGGGTTGATGAGGAGCACAGTTCGCCCTATCCACGACCCCAGAGTCAGACGCTAATGCGGCCGCCACGAAAAGCAACCTCGGCGTTCTAGAGTAAAGTCATGTTCGCGCGGCGGGTGACAGTGAACCGAGTCGACTCGAAGGGCGAGCGCCACGCCTGCCCGATCGGGCAAATCGACAACTTTGCCATGCGGAACTTCACCAACGATGCGGTGTTCGACGACACCTTTCCGGCCGGGGATGGACAGCTTGAGATTGGTAATCGCGTTCCTATCGACCGGCTGCAGAGCGCGATGGAAGATTGGTTCCGGCGCAAAGGGTACCTGAAGGCCGACGAGCTGCTGGAAGTGACTGAAGCCAGCAAGTCGGCGAGTTAGCAAGCCAGAGCAAGTCAGCAAGTTAGCAAGCTAGCGAGTTAGCAAGTCAGCAAGTCGGCGAGATAGCAAGTCGGCAAGTGAGCGAACAACTAGCCGGGCCGGTGGCTGTTTTACCGTTTTGATCTATGCCCCTCCCCCTCCCCCGATTTGAGGCTAAGAGATTTATTTTCAGCGACTTGCATCTTTCGATAGGGTCCGGTAACCCCATGATTTCAAAGAGCTTACACGCAACCTTAGCCTTTTAAAGGACTTAGACGACTTATAAACTCTGGCAGATGAAACTGACCCCGCCGAGGCTGGATGACGACCGAGCCGATGTCTTACGCTACGGCCGCGGGTTCTGCGGTTGGCGCTCCCTTCCAAATCCGGAGCTCGGCTTCGCGGCGCGTTTTGAGTCCCGCAACAACGACGCCTCCGGCGTGGTCCCAGGAGAGCAACTGCTGGGCGGCCGCATCGTGGCGACCGGCGTTAAGGTCTCGGAGCAGCGTAGAGCCGGCGAGGCGAGCTGCACCGAGGTTGAAGCAAAAGTCGACGAGAGCGTCGAACTGGCCTTGCGTGATCTCGACCTTGACGAGCCTCGCGACAGACAGCTCAGCGGCCAGAACATCTTTTGCGAGCAAGGCGGCGGCCTGAGGCTCGGTGATGGCAACCGGGAAGGACTCGGTGTGCTGGATAAGGTGCCCATAGCCGACAGTCGGAAAGCCGGCGACATCACGATAAACCTGCGCGCGAAACCCCTCAGATCGCTTGATGAGCTCCAAACCTTCTCCGCTTAAGTGCATGGAATTCCCCCTTTTGTTGACAGAAATGAAAAAGGCCCGACGAAAGCGACCTTGAGAAGAAGGTGGCTTTCGACAGACCCTGGTTAAAGCCTAGCAAAATCGGCGAAATAATCGGCAAACTTCAAAAAGAAATTTTGCACCCCAAAATTCTCTATAAGTCATTTGTTATCAAATTCTTAGCATGACGATGCTCGTCGATTCGGGCCGGTTGCCCTCTTGCGCTCGGTTTTGCACAGGGATCGATGCCCAAAATAGGAATGACTGCACCATTATTGGTGCAATTCTGTATGTCAAAGGTAATAAGAAGCTTGCGGCGCAGGGCCATCCGGGGCGGGGATTTTTTCAACATTTCCCAGTTATCGTTCTTGACAACATCGCCATCCAACTAGTGTCGGTCTAGTAAAATACGGAAATGGTTAGAACAAGGAAAACACGCAACTTAAGACGAAAGGCGCCGCTATGGATTTGCCTCGTAGCCGGTGTCTCCGCCGTTGCAATGGTGGCGCTGGTAGTGCTGTATTCGGCGCGCACCGTGCAAGCGGATGCGAGTCTTCCCAAACCAGCCTACACAGCGCCTGCGGCTTCCCCTGCAGCGAGCGCAACTCCGGATTCGCTGAGTGCGAAACCGGGAATGCTCGCCGACCAGGAACCCCGGATCCCACAGAACGCACCAACCCCCGCTGCACAGAACTGGAGAGACAGGATTCAGGGAGTGGCTTCCTGGTACGGCGGAGTGTTTAACGGACGCAAGACGGCAAGCGGCGAGGTCTACGACATCAACGCCATGACAGCCTGCCACCCCTCGCTACCCTTCGGATCGATCGTGCGGGTGGTGGACCTGAGAAACCACCGCTCGGTGGTGGTGAGGATCACGGATCGAGGCGATCTGGTGGAGGAAGGGCGGATTATCGACCTTTCCTACGGCGCGGCCAAGAAGCTGGGAATGGCCAAGGCCGGCCTGGCCAAGGTGGACCTGCAGGTTCTATCGCTGGGCAGGCAGCAAAGACAGTGATCAGTAGACAGTGATCAGTGGTCAGGATCCGGGCCTAAGGGCCCGGATATTTTTGGGGCCTGAAGCGGTGGTGGAGGGTGGGTGACGCCGGCTGGCGGCGAGGACGCCGGCAGTGCAGCCGGCCGGGAGGCTGGCTGCTGCAAAGGAAGTCCGGCTATGCAGCCCGCTCTGCCAAACGGACCTCGGCAGTGGTTCCGTCGACTTTTTGAAGATAGGCAACCAGTTCCAGAAGGTTTCGCGCCTGGGGGTTGCCGTCTGGGCTGAGCATCCGCATAAGACTCTTCGGAGATCGGCGAACGGCCTTACCTGCTTTGATAAACCCGACAGTACCGTTGATGTATTCACGAAGAACCATCTTGGCCGAATCGAGATCTCCGGCAAGCATGTCGTTGATGGCCTCGCCCAGGAACGCGCGCCGATATTCTTTTTCCCGGAGTTCTTCCATCACCGATTCACGAAAGCTTCGAGTGAGTGCCATCACGTCTCCTTCCTTTTGCGGCTCTTGTATTCGGTCCAAAGACGCCGCGCTGTCTGAATATCTTCCTGTTGCCGTCTTTTAGTTCCCCCAGCCAGCAAGATCACAAGCTGCTCGCCATCGCTGGCGAAGTAGACGCGGTATCCCAGGGCCAAAATCGAGGCGGAGCGCCGATATCCCCTCGCCTTCCGGCTTGACGGCTGAGAGATTCCCTTCTCCGAGTCGAAACACTGTTTTGTCAATCCTCGCGCGCACGCCCGGGTCCAACTTGGAGGTCCATTCGCGAAAATGATTGCGGCCCCGCGCGTCGACGTACTCGCGGACTTCGATCATAGTCGAATAGTAACGTGCGCGTTACCAATTTGCAAGCAGGAATAACGGGGGGATTTGTGCAGGGGATCCTGGATTGTACGTTGCGAGCGCGGTCGGCATAGCCGGGATATACTTCCTCACGACCTGGTCATGTAGCGATACGTCGTGATCTTCCATCGTTATCTCGGTGGGTCCTTGAATATCCTTCGCAAAAGGAGGCTGACCTGAAGAAAATCGTCCTCACCTACGGCATTTGCTCCGGCGTCATGATCGCGGTCCTGATGGGTGGCCAGCTTCTGGTCGCCCAGAAGATCGGCTCCGGTCACAGCCTGATTCTGGGCTATGCCGCGATGGTGGCGTCGTTCCTGCTGGTCTACTTCGGCATTCGCAGCTACAGGGACAACATCCTCGGGGGCCAAATCTCGTTTGGCCGTGGGTTGGCCTGCGGCATCCTGATCACCCTGATTACGACGGTCTTTTATGTGGCCATGTGGGAGATCGTCTACTTCAACTTCATGCCGCATTTCATGGACAGCTACTTTGCTGCGCAGATTCACAGGGTGGAGACTTCAGGGCTTTCGCCCGCCGCGGTTGCGGCGCAGGTGGCGGAGATCAGGCATTCTCAGCAGCTCTACCAGAATCCGCTGGTCAACATGGCGTATACGTTCATTGAGCCGCTGCCGGTGGGGGTTCTGATTACGCTGATTTCGGCGGGGATGCTGAGGCGGAAGATGGTGGTGCGGGTGTGAAGGCGCAGGTTCCTTCCGGTTCTCAGCCGGCGGGTTTGGCGGCGTCCCTACGGGACTCCGGCGGCTTTTGTTTTGATCTGCCCCCACGCTGAAGCGCGGGGCTAACAACCGTTGCGCCTACGGCGCGGGCTCGCGGTTTGCCCTGAAACTCGTTGGGCGCGGGGTTCGCTGTTTCTCACCCCAAGACTCCTTACAGCGGGCGGAGTTTTTAGAATGAGGCACCTGAAGGTTTCGTGCGATCCCAGGTCCCGGAATCGGGACCTGGGGCACCCGAGATTCGAAGTGGGGGATGATTCGCGAAGAACAACCGTAGATCCTTTGACTCGGTCGCAGCGGCAACCGAGTCGAAGGATGACGGGGGTAGAGGTGGGTTGGGGTTTATGGTTTCCCACCCTAGAATTCCACGCTGCGGGCGGAGTTTTAGGATGGGAAGCCCCTTTTTCGTGGGAGGGCTTAAGATTCTGAGCAAACCGGGGAGATGCCTTACAAAACAGTTTTCGTCAGCGAGGTGTTCCGGAACGAGGAGATCGGCTTGGAACAGATGGACGAGGAGGTTCATCGCGTTTTCTTCTGCGATACGGAACTGGGCGAGTTCAACAGCGCTGAGATGCGTTTTCGCCCGGCGCTTCGACAGTGAACGCCCGAACACACTGTTACTCCCGTTCGCAGTGCGTTGAAGCGTCGCTGACAAGTTGAGTCGTAGTGGAAGCATCGCTCGACCGGAACACGAGGGAGCAAATATGCCACTTGCCTTCGTCTTCCTGTGCCCATTCCAAGAGTGTGCCGCGCCCAAGTGGACCATAGATAGGAATCGTCAGATCGGCGTTTCCATTACCACCTTTCGAAATGAGGTATCCCTTGACGAATCGTCCTGTGTTTAGCGGTTGACCAATCACCTGGCGCACCTCAGCAGAGCTGCGCGCTCTGCTCGCAGCCAATCTTGCCGGGGCCTGTGCTCGAATCGAAAGACTCAAGAACCAAAGACAGCCCAGCAAAACGATGAGTCCAACAGCCGATACAGTAAGAATTGCGATCTTTCTCACTTGCCTCATACGAGAAGAAATACTACAACTCAAACCCTGCGACCGCTCCCCGAACTCCAAAAGGAGATGTACGCGGGTTCTCTTGGCGTCATTGTCACCTCCAACAAACTCTTGCCCGGCCAAAGACAAGCCATGGAAATGATGGGGTATGGAAAGCATGGAAAGCCAAAAAGCCGGCTTTCCACCCTTCCCACACCCCTTGGAAATCCCTGCGGGGATTCCCACATTCCCACGGCTACGGCTGCGACTATCATTGATCTGAAAAACCGGCAAAGCCCGCCGAAAACCCGCAACTAGAGCCACTCTCACCGCAAGGGGCTTGTAAACCATGTCCCCGGTCTAAAACGTAAAGGATGTCCCGGTACACTCAATTCGCGAAGCATGTCAGCGCATGCAAACCCCTTCGGGCTGGGCGAAGGGTTTCTGCAGGTACTGGCGGGCTTCATTCACGGCTCCCTGAGTGTTGTCGTTGGTTTGGACGGCGAGGCGGTACTCGGCGACGGCACGATCGCGCTGGCCGGTGGTGTCGAAGATTTTGCCGATGGCGATGTGGCTCCAGACTTCGGTCCACGGGGGCGTATCGTCACCGCGCAGAGCGTCACGGAAGGCGTTGACGCTGGCCTGGTAGTTGCACTGGGTGAAGAGCACTTCGCCGATGCGATAGTTAGCCAGGGAACTAAGGGAGTTGGCTTCGAGCGCCTTCTTATATTCGTTGATGGCGCCGAGAAGATCGTTTTGGGCGACGAGCTGCTGGCCTTTGAGGATGGAGATTCTGACCTGGAGGTCGGGGGTGGATTTGAGAACCCAGTCGCTCGGATCGACGCTGATGCGGCGCGGACGGCCGAAGGTGTCGACGACATACTGGGTATCGGTGCCGACGACCTCGACCTTCTGGTTCACCGTTTTGCCGTCGGTTTCAATGCGCAGGTCGACCGGCATGCGGAAGAGGTCGAGATCCTGATCGACCTCGCCGATGGTGCGGAAGCCCTTGTTGTTGCCCAGGCGGTAGACGGCGTACTTGTTGGTGAAGGTAGGCGCGCCGGTTCCGTCGATCCACTGGGAGAAGAAGGGGACGAGCTGTTTCTGGCTGGTTTCCTCGGCGACCTTCTCGAAATCCTGAGTGCGGATGGGGGTGCCCGCGAACTGGGTGAGCGCGGCCTGGAGAATCGCTTGAAAAGGCTTGTCGCCCACTTCCCAGCGGAGCATGTGGAAGATCATGGCGCCTTTTTCGAGGGTCATGGACTGAAACTGGGGAGTGAAGGGATCCATCCGGCCAACGCTGGACAGGGGTGTTGTGTCGTAGGCCAAGGCGCCTGCGGCCACGTCTTCCATGGCGGTTTTCATGGCCGATGCACCGCTCTCGTCCTCGACATACATCAATTCGGCATAGCGCGACATGCCATTGGTGATCCAGGCATCGTCGAGATTCTTGGGACTGATTTCAAGTCCCCACCACTGGTGGGCGATGGTGTTGGCGAGCAGGCGGATGCCGGATTTGTCGCCGATGCGAGCACCCATGACGGCGGCAATCTCAGGCGCGTAAACGGCGGGCAGGGTATCGTCGGGCAGCTCGAGAATGTTGATGCGCGGCGTGGGAGGCAACCCGAAGAAGTTGGTGAAGAAGTTGTATTCGCTGGTGGCAGTTTGGGCGATCTGGTTGGCCGAGGCCTGATGTGAGATGGTGACGTAGACCTTGACGTTGCCCGCGCCGACGGAGACGGGCGGCAGATAGCGGCCGGCAATCACGGTTCCGGGAAATCCGGGCTTGGTCCAATTGAAGTCGAATTCCTCGCCGGGTTTGCCGGTTGAGAGGGTGACGGGCTTTGAGGGGCCGGTGGAACCGCTGGAAAAGACGCGCAGGCCCTGGGGCACGCGGATGTGAAGTTCTGCGGTGAAGCGATCGGTCATGAAGCCGGTGGTGGGAAACCAGCGTGCCGGGTACAGAAGATAGCTGATGGGCTCCTGAATGGCGGCGAGCTTGAGCCCCTCGACCGGGCCGTCTTCGTCGCCGGTGATGACGCCGTCGTACACGAAGGTCCAGTGGGAGGGTTGGCCGTCGACAAAGGGCGTGTTGGCGGTGACGCGGATGGAGCCATCGGCGGTACGTTCAGCCTCGAGCAGCTTGCCGGAATCGTCAGAGATTTTGGTGACCTTGAGCGCAGGATGAAAGCCGAATGTGACCACGGCGAGATTGGCCGGCGCGGTAAAGGTGACTTGGGCGGTGGCCGTGAGGTGGTGCGTCGAGGTGTCGAGCTCGGCGTCGATGACGTAGCCGGTGATATTAAGGACCGGGCGTGCGGTGACCTGGGCGGCGGCGGGAAGGGTGCTCGCGAAGAGGCCGGCGATTGAGGCGAGGGCCGTTAACGGCAGTGCGGGCGTAAACCGGCGGAAAAAGGGATTCTGGACAAAACGGGAAACTATCAGGAATGTCTTCATTCGATCGCTCATTTTTTTATGGTCTTCGCGTCGTTCGGTCTCGGTGTGGTTTAGTCCTTGGTTCATTGGGATCTTTTGACTCTGTGATTGGCCTCAGGTGAGTCTCAAGTTCTGGCCGCTTGCGCGGGCGCCGGGTTCAAAGCTTCAATCTCCTGAACTACGATGGCGGCTACCCGTTCGATGGTGGTTTGGCCGAGCGGATTGACGGATTGTGCCCGAAGCGCCTCCCTTATTGCGCCAAGCTCCATTCTCATGGACTCCCGAGCGGGGCCGTCGGGTAGCAGGGGCTTGAGGTGTTGGACGATATTTGCGGCGGTGAAGTCGCGCTGGATGAGTTCGGGGACCACGCGTTTGCCGGCGATCAAGTTGACCATGGCCACGTGCGGCACTTTGACCATCCGCTTCGCAATAGCATACGTGAGCGGCGAGACACGATAGACGACGACAAAGGGATTGCCGATGAGGGCGGCCTCGACGGTGGCGGTGCCGCTGGCGACGATGGAGGCGCGGGCGTGAAAGAGGGTTGCGCGAGCGTCATGGCCACCCGCGGTGGGGCTGACTAATCCTCGGTTGCCTTCGGGGCCTGAATCCCCGATGAGTCGAATTCTGAGGTTGGAGCCGTGATTTTCAATGATCCTTCGGATGATCGTGCGTTGGGCGGCCGTGAGCGTAGGCGCGAGGGGAAGGATGTATTCGAATTTGTCGCCGAGGAGGGCAGCGGCGGCCAGCATTTCGGGGAGGTTTTTGAGGATTTCGGGAATGCGGCTGCCGGGAAGAAAACCGATCCAGATGCGGGCGGGATCGAGGCGATTTTCGGCGGCGAATTGCTCGCGGGTGATCGAGGGCTGTGGCAGGTCGGCGAGGGGATGGCCGACGAACTCGGCATCGACGCCGCGGGCACGGTAGTACGGCTCCTCGAAGGGGAAGATGACCAACATGCGGCGCACGTGTTTTTGCACGAGCTTGATGCGGTGCTGCTTCCAGGCCCAGAGCTGCGGGCTGACGAAGTAGATAACGGGGACGCCGAGACGATGGAACTCGCGTGCGAGGCGGAAGTTGATTTCAGGGAAGTCGATGAGGATGGCGATGGTGGGTGGGTTGGCGCGAATGGCGCGCTTGAGCTTACGGAATTCGCGGTAGATGCGGGGCAGGTGCAAGACGACTTCGGTGAGGCCCATGACTGCCATGTCTTCGGCGCGGACGATGAGGCGAACGCCGGCGGCGGCCATGCGCGGGCCGCCCATCCCCCAGAGCTCCGCTCTTTCGAGTTTTGGAGCAAATTTGTGGGAAAGCGCGGATGCCAACTCGGCGCCGTAGTGTTCGCCGCTGGCTTCGCCTGCCGAGATGAAGATGGAGGGGGTCATGAATGCGCTGGAGCGCGTGTGCTGACCCCATGATAAGCGGGCAAGTGCGGGCGAGGACGCCGGCACCACGGCCGGCGCAATGACGGCGCATACCGATGCCGGGGCACGGCGTAAACGTTGAGGAACCCGATGAGCCGCAGCGTGTCGGCCTTCAGCCTGTGGACCTCTTTCTATCCGTCGATGCACGGGGAAGGAGCGCAGCGACGAT
>DASXFF010000007.1:0-2410 GCA_036489735.1 Occallatibacter sp.
GATCGCGTGTTTCTCACCGGCGGCAGCTCGTTTGTGCCGGCGGTGCGGCGCATCTTTTCCTCGCGGTTTGGCGAGGAGCGAATCCGCAGCGGCAATGAGTTTACCTCCGTCGCTCATGGGCTGGCGCTGCGGGCGGCGGAGTGCCGGTTTTAGCTGACCGCGGAGAGCAAACGATTTTGTTCCCGGTGCCGGGCGCGAAAGGGCGCCGGAGCAGCAGAAATGAAATCGTTTACTTTCTCCGCCGGTGTGATTTATAGTTCCGCATTGACCGCCGCTGCAGGTCCCATGCCGCGGCGTAAACATACTCTCGGAAAGAAGGGCTCCTATGACGCGCATCTCTCGCCGCGATCTGCTTTACTCCGGAGCGGCATTGTCCGCTTCATCTGTCTTGGCTCGTTCCGCGTGGGGGCGCACCGCGGCATTATTGGCCGGTGACCCGTCGGCAGAAGCGCTGCCGGCCGTTGCGCCGCGCGAAAGGCTTCTTTTCGACTTCGGCTGGAAGTTCCAGTTCGGCAACCTCGATGATCCGGCGAAAGACCTGAAGTTCGGCTTTGGTCAGGGAGATTTTGCCAAGACCGGCGATTTTGACTTCGCCAAGGCCAAGTTCGACGATTCAAAGTGGCGCGCGCTCAACCTGCCGCACGACTGGGCGGTCGAGCTGCCCTTTGTCAACGATAATGAGCAAAATTCGCACGGTTTCAAGCCTGTTGGCCGGCGTTACCCGGAGAGCAGCGTGGGCTGGTACCGGCGCGAATTCGACATTCCCGCGGGCGATGCCGGCAAGCGCATCTCCATCGATTTCGACGGAGCCTTCCGCGATGTAATCGTCTTTGTAAACGGCTGCTTCATCGGTCGCAACAACAACGGCTATGCGCCGTTCGAGTTCGATCTGACCGACTTTCTGACCTACGGCGGAAAGAACTACGTTGTCGCCCGCGTGGATGCAAGCTTTGGCGACGGCTGGTTTTATGAAGGCGCGGGAATCTACCGCCATGTTTGGCTCACCAAGACCGATGCGCTGCATCTGGGCCAATGGGACAGCATCATCCGCAGTACGGTCAGCGGAAGTTCCGCGAGCCTGGCGCTGAGCACCATTGTTCAGAACCAGGGCAAGCAGGCGGAAAGCGCCACGGTGAGCTGGAAGATTCTCGATTCCACGGGGAAAACCGTCGCCACCGCCGATGCGCCGATGCAATCGGTTACACCCGACGGCTCGGCGGCGTTTTCGGCCACCGCGCAGTTGTCCGATGCGGCGCTCTGGTCGCCCGATGAGCCGAACCTCTACACAGCTGTCGTGACGGTTGAGGCCGGCGGAAAAGCGCGCGATGCCGAGCGAGTCAGCTTCGGCGTGCGCACGGCGGTTTTCGACGCCGAAAAGGGCTTTTCCCTCAACGGAAAATCGATGAAGATTCAAGGCACCTGCAACCACCAGGACCACGCCGGGGTCGGTGCGGCGCTGCCGGACCGCCTGCAGGTCTTCCGCCTGGCTGTCCTCAAGGAGATGGGCTGCAATGCGGTGCGCACCTCGCACAATATGCCGACGCCCGAGTGGGTGGATGGCTGCGACCGCATGGGACTGATGATGATGTGCGAAACCCGGCAGATGAGCTCCAATCCCGAGGGATTGGCTCAGCTTGAGGTTATGATCAAGCGCTATCGCAACTCGCCCTCCATCATCATCTGGTCAATCGGCAATGAGGAGTGGCACCTGCAGAACGATATGGCTGAGCAGGGCGCGAGGATCGGCGCAACCATGGTCCAGCGCTGCCACGAGCTTGACCCGACCCGCGTCGTCTCAGCCGCCGTGAACGGCAATAACGAGAAGGGCGTTTCGGAGTCCTTTGACATCATTGGCTTCAACTACAACCTGAGCTTTCCTGACAAGTTTCATCAGCAGAATCCCAAAAAGCCCATCTACGGATCGGAGACTTCAAGCGCGATCTCGACGCGCGGCGCATACACGACCGACCCTTTGCGCAACCTGGTCAACGACTATGACGGAGTCGTGCCGTGGGGCGAAACAGCCGAGGAGTGGTGGAAGTTTTATGGAACCCGCGACTGGGAGGCCGGCGGCTTTGCCTGGACCGGCTTCGACTATCGCGGCGAGCCGACGCCCTACGGCTGGCCATCCATCAATTCGCAGTTCGGCATTGTCGATATGTGCGGCTTCCCCAAAGACACCTTCTACTACTACAAAGCGTGGTGGGGCAAAGAGCCCTCGCTGCATCTGTTTCCTCACTGGAACTTCGAGGGCTGGGAAGGCGACATGATCCCGGTATGGGTCTACTCGAACCTTGACGAGGTGGAACTGTTCGTCAACGGTCAGAGCCTGGGCAGCCAGAAGGTTCCTCACCTCGGCCACGTTGAATGGAAGGTGAAGTACGAGCCGGGCGCGATTGAAGCCAGGGCG
>DASXFF010000029.1:0-13973 GCA_036489735.1 Occallatibacter sp.
GTTTCCTAACGTTGAATTGGATCCGCGAGCTCCGCTTGCGACCTTCGAGCAAACATGCCGAACACCGCAGTTCCTTTCAGAAGGGGATCCTGCTCGGTCGCAACATCGAACCCGTGCTTCGTCAAAAGCTGCTCGACCTCACCAAGCGCGCCCTCCTCATCCTGAACTTCCAGAGCAACCTGCCGGATCATGCCCCAGTGCTCATCGCGTATCCCTGCCAGAACTTCTCGCTCACTTCTCTCGGCGTCAATTTTCAGCAGATCGATTTGCGTGACGCCTTCTTCGTCGACAATTTCAGAGACGGTCCGCAGACGGCATGGAAATGTCGTTTTTTTGAATAGTAGGCCGAGAAACAGATCCGCTTTGCGCTCGGCAATGCCGGTGTTCATCATGTAGGTCTTCGTGGTCTTGCGGTCAGTCTCCAAATCGATGTGGAATCCGGACCGCACCGTATTGCCGGGGTAAAACGTAAACTCCGCAGTCCCCGATTCGCGAGACAATCCGCATTCAAACAGGTGAGCATTCACTTTGTGAAGTTCGACGTTGGCCTTCAAACACTCGAATGTTGCGGGGCTCGGCTCGAATGCATAGATGCGCACTCCGGGGCACTGGAGATGAAAGAACACCGTCGAAAGGCCGATATTGGCCCCCACATCGAAGATGCAATCTCCCTCATGGATTTCGATTCCATACTGCAAATAGCATCGCTCATCAAAGACTTCACGATGAACAAAACGCGTTTCGTCGGCGTTCAACGAGAACACCGTTAAGCCATCGGGAAGAGTGAGCTGTCGCATCATGGCACTAGACCTTCGCTTCATCCAACAGCCGAGCCAGCGCTTTTCGATCGATCTTTCCTGTCGCCCCTAATGGCAGATCGTCCAGATAATGGATCCGTTGCGGAACCATATAATCCGGCACTCGCTTCTTCATTTCGTCGCGCGCCTGGTCGCGGGTCACCCCCACCGCGCAGTGGAAGGCCACGATGCCCGAGGCTCGGCTGTCGACAACGGGCCACGCCACCGCCGCCACCATGTCGGTGCCCAGGATCTCTCGTAAATGCGCCTCCACCTCTTCTAGCTCCACGCGATTGCCGAGTATCTTTACCTGGTTATCGATTCGCCCCAGGTGATGAAATGCCCCGGCGGAGTCTTCATAAGCCAGGTCCCCGGTGCGGTACCAACGTTCTCCGTTCAGCATGGAAAACCGCGCAGCTGTAAGTTCGGGATCCCCAAAATATCCGCGCGCCGCCTGGCGCGTCGACACCACCAGCTCGCCTTCCTGGCCCCGCGGAAGGAACTTCAACTCTGCATCCACAATTCCTGCGCGAACCCCTGGGAAAACCGTGCCAATTGCCATTGTTCCGCGATTCGGAGTGACATACGGAGGGTCTTCGAGCGTCTGAGCAATGCAGTCGACCGTGAGCTCCGTGGGTCCGTAGAAATTCTCCACAATGCTGTTGGGCGCGGCCACCTGCCATGCCTGGGCAGTGCTCACCGCGAGCGCTTCTCCGGCGAAAATCGAAATCTTTAGCGAAGGAAATGCGTTCGGCTTCAGCATCTTCATGCGCGCCATAAACGAAGCCGTCGAAGGCACCGAGAACCAAAGCGTCAATTCACGATCGCGGATGAACTTTGCCGGAGCCATGAGCTGCGCCTGCGGCACCACGAAGAGCGAAGCACCTGCGCTCCATGCCATAAACATATCGAAGACCGAGGCATCGAAGGTCAGCTCCGATGCTTCCGCAATGCGATCGCCGGGGCCCAGCGAAAACCGCTGGTGCATGATCTCGATAAACTGGCAGACGCTTTCGTTTTCGATCATCACACCCTTCGGCGTGCCCGTCGTGCCGGAAGTAAAAATGATGTACGACAGGTCATCTCCGGCGCGGGTCACAGGCTGGTCGGGCCCTGTGTCAAGCAGATCACTGAAGCTCTCAAAGTTCGTTCCGGGAAATTGCAGAGCGCTTTGCGGTGGCTTTGCAGTGGGTCCGTGCAAAACCCGCTTCGGAGCATGCTCCAGCACACGATCAGAAAGCGCGTTCAATCCAGCCTGATCGGCGATCAGCGCGTCTGGTTTTGTCTGCTGCAAAATCCGGATCACGCGGTCTTCCGGGGTGTCGGGCTTGATGGGAACATACGCTGCGCCGGACCAAAGTGTACCCAGCACTCCCGCATACGATTCGATGGTTCGCGACGTTAGAAGGCACACTTTTCCGGAGCGCTCCTCGCCTTCGAGGTCGAGCCAACCGGAGATTCTGCGAGCAAGATTAGCGAGTTCGCCGTAAGAAAATCGGGATTCGCCGACGAACAAGGCCAGGGCCTGCGGATCTCGAACAGAGCTTTCATAAAATGGCAGGGCGAGATTGTAATTGCTCCTTGGCGTCGCGATCGCGTCCATTGGCCAGAGTCTCCGTGACCAGCATATAACCCAAAGGCGCACGCCGGGATTGGTCAACTAAATTCCCGGTCTGAGCTGTCGCAGAGATTCCCAGTAGAATCGAGAGAAGTGACCACGCTGCCTTCAGACCACGATCCCGAGCAGTTGGAGCTCGCTGCAAAGCCGGAGATCCCGCCGCCGGCACGCTCGCGGTGGTCGCGCGTGCTCCGAATTCTGCATCCTTCCCATACGCATTCGGTGTTCTCGGCATCGGTGTTGCTCGCCGGATCGTCGGTTGTCTCAGGACTGGTGGGTTTGGTGCGCGGCAAATATATTGCGTGGGTATTCGGCGCCGGCCCGCAGACTGACGCCTACATGGCCGCGTTCCGGCTTCCCGACCTGATGAATAATTTCCTCGTCGGGGGCGCCGTCTCAATCACCTTCGTCACCATTTTGAATCGCTATCGGGAGCGCGGCGAGGAAGAAGAAGGCGAGCGGCTTCTCTTTACAGTGCTCAATCTCATGGTCCTGGCGCTGACGGCTGCGTCAATCGTGCTCATGTTCCTCGCCGCGCCATTCGTGCGGTGGACCAATCCCGGCTTTCCTGCAGAGCAGGTTGCGCTTTGCGCACACATGACGCGAATCCTGCTTCCTGCGCAAATATTTCTTTTTGCGGGCAGTGTGTTGGGAGCCACGTTGCTGGTGCGAAAACAGTTCCTCTACCAGGCAGCCACCCCGATCCTCTACAACGTTTTCATCATTGCATGCGGTGTGCTGTTGCACCGCAAGCTCGGCGTGAGTTCGCTCGCCATCGGAGCCACTGCTGGATTCCTGTTCGGTTCGCTGGGAATGAATGCTTGGGGCGCGGCCCGAGAGCGGATTCGCTTTCGCTGGCAGATCGATCTTCACCACCCCGGTCTTCGCATGTGGCTTTTCATGACGCTGCCGCTCATGTTCGGCTTCACGCTGCCGTTTCTCGATCAGTATTTCGCGGGATTTTATGCATCTCACGGAGCGGGCGATATCACTCGACTCGCTAATGCCAAGCAGTTGTTCTCTGCGCCTATGGCGATACTGGCCCAGGCAGCCGGAGTCGCCTCCATGCCGTTCTTCGCTCAGCTTTGGGCGAAAGATGAACGCTTCGCATTCGCCTCCGGCGTCGCCGACTCCGTTTCCCGCGTTATGGCTCTCAGCATTCTTGCCGCGTCGGTAATGATTGCGCTATCGCAATCGATTGTGGAACTGGTCTTCGGTGGCGGGCGGTTCACCGCAGGCGATGTGAATCTGACCGCATGGTTTTTGGCGTTCTACACGGTCTCTCTCTTCGCCTGGTCCGCGCAGGCCATTTACGCGCGCGCTTTCTATGCGGCCGGCATCACATGGCTCCCCATGCTCGCCAGTACCATCATTCTCTTTCTCGCTTTCCCGCTCTACGGGTTCGGATACAGGACGTGGGGCGCAGGCGGGCTTGCCATCGCTTCTGACGCCGGCATTATCCTCCAGGCCGCCACCCTGGCCGTTCTGTTGCACAGGCGCCGCATGGTCTCTCTTGCCAGCCTTGACTACGTCGAGATGGGCCGTTGTCTGATGGGAGGAATTGCCGGCGGCACAGCCGGATGGCTTGTCACATGGACCCTTGCCCGCTTCTTCCACCACCTGCCGCGCTTGGCCGCGCTTCATCATGCCCGGTCCATCGCTGACGCCGCTATTCTCCTCGGCGGCACCGCGGTCTGGGCCGCCGTCACGATGTGGGTCCTCGACAAAGCCGGTTCGGCGCTGCCTCGCGTGACCATGCGCCGCCTGCGCCTGGGCTGAAGCTACCCTGCACCGAACTCTGCCTGAACTTGCGCCAGGCACACCAGCAGTTGGAAACCCCAAACAAAATCGCGAGTCTCACAAAACGCAAGCGCTTCCGGAGAAGCGGAAGCGCTTGTGCTTGTGCGAAATCTTAGGTTCTTGCGGGCAGTTGGGGCCTACGAGTGGTGCGCCTCTTGGGTGGCCGGCGCCGAATTGGGCACTGCAACCGGACCCGAAGTCCCGGTGGCTTGCATCGGCTGCTTCGCGTCGGGCTTACGAATATCGATGCCCCCCTTGAAGAATGCGCCATCTTCAATGCTGATGCGCGCTGCTGCTACGTCACCATGCAGCGACCCTTCCGCGCGAATGTCCACGCGGTCGGTGGCCGAGACGTTTCCTTTGACTTTGCCGAGCACCACGACTTCACGCGCCGTGATGTTGGCTCCAACCTGGCCGTTGCGTCCAATGGTGAGGCGGTTGCCGGGCAGGTTGATGGCGCCCTCCACTTTGCCGTCAATATATAAAGACTCGGAACCTGTAATCTCGCCTTTGATGAACAGGCTTTTGCCGAGCGTGGCTTGCTCAGTGCTTCCGGCCTGCACCCGGGCTGGGGCTTCAGGAACGTGTGCCGGCGGCGCCGCATGCTGCGGCTCCGGAGTGGGATTCGGGATCGATGAT
This sequence comes from Occallatibacter sp., assembly GCA_036489735.1. Lineage (GTDB taxonomy): Bacteria > Acidobacteriota > Terriglobia > Terriglobales > Acidobacteriaceae > Telmatobacter. The sequence goes on from DASXFF010000029.1 coordinate 4,855, forward strand.
CCAGTCTGGCTTGGTTTCCACATTGCGCTCAAGGTACTCTTCCTATTCTGTCCGCTTCAGGACTGGGGGATTCCAAGGCACGGCCAATGGCCCGAACCCGTAATGGATAATCTGCTTGCCGCTGCTTTCGCCGCGGCCATTTCCTCGGCTGCCGAAGATCGGTCGAGTCAATCTTCGGTCTGCGCCAAGACGGCGCGCTTCAGGATGACGCGCAACCCCATTCTACGGCAACTGCGTGATATCTGTGCAAGAGCCACTCTCCAAAGTCACCACAGGCCGCAACCCGCCATGTTGGCTTAGTCTTGGCGTATGACCGATCGCGAGTTGCTCGCCCGGATTGCCGCTTCAGCCAGCCAAAAGGCCGGATACAAGCAGTTAGTGCGCGAGCTATCGCTGCCCGGCGGGCGCGCGCGGCGTCTCCTGCTTCAGCAATTGGCCCGGCTTACCGTGCGAGGCCAGCTCATCAAGGTCGATCGCGAACACTGGAGTCTACCCCGAGCGGCATCGGGCCAATCATCTGCATCGCGTGAGAATCTCATCGCCGGCAGGCTCGATCTGCATCGCGACGGCTATGGCTTCGTCCGCCCCAATCGCAAAGCGGCGGAATCGGCGATTTCTGCAGTCGCGCAAGATATTTTCATTCCGCCCAACGAGATCAACGCGGCTATGCAGGGCGATCAGGTGTTGGTTGAGCTCGACCCTCCCAAGGCTGATGGACGCCGGCAAGGCCGCATTGTACGGATTCTCGAACGCCGCAACCCCACAATCGTCGGAACTTTTCGTATCGCGCGTGCTGACCGCGGTAGCGTTTACGTCCCCGGGGTCCCCACGGACAGGTCCTCGTCGGTGGAGTGGAAGAACGTTGTCATCCCGTTCGACGACCGCATGACCCAGCCCATTGTGATTCCTCCTGGCGCGGAAATCCCGCCCGCTGCAGGCTCCGCAACGCTGCATCGGGTTCTTGGTAGTGAAGCACAATCTTCTCCAAAACCCGAAAGCGCGGAGCGCGCCGATGATTTGGAGGGCATCGTTGTCGACGTTGAGATCACCAGCTGGCCCACGCCCACGCGCCCCCCTATCGGTCGCGTTATTGAGGTTCTCGGGTCGCCGGACGAATTTGGCGTCGACGTGGAGATGATGATTCGCAAGCATCAGCTCCCGCGCATCTTTCCTGAGGCGGTTCTCGCTGAAGCGCGCAAGATCGCGCATTTTGACGAGGATATTGCGGCGCGCAGGGCCGACTTCCGTTCGCTGCCCATTGTCACAATCGACGGCGAGACCGCCCGCGATTTTGATGACGCCGTTCTAGTCCGCGATCGCGCCGACGGAGGCTACGAGCTGCAGGTTCACATCGCCGATGTCGCCGAATACGTTCTTCCTGGGTCGGCCCTCGATCTCGAGGCCCGCATCCGCGGCACAAGTGTTTATTTTCCCGATCGCGCCATCCCCATGCTGCCTCAGGAACTGTCGACAGACATTTGCAGCCTTCGCCCCGACGAAGATCGCCTTGTCCTCAGCTGCATCATGCAGCTCGATCCCGCAGGCAACATCGAGAGCTTCGAGATTGTCGAAGGCGTGATTCGTTCCGCCGCCCGCATGACCTACACCGAAGTGCACTCAATCATCGAAGGGAATGCTGGAACGCGAGCCCGATACGCCGCTCTCGTTCCCGACTTCGAGCGCATGAAGCGGCTCGCCGTCCTCATGAACCGGCGCCGTGAAGAACGCGGCTCCATTGATTTTGATTTGCCCGAGCCGGTCATCGAATTCGACGAGCACGGCCAGATGCGTGGCGTCACGAAATCCGAAAGGACCTGGGCGAATCGCCTCATTGAAGAGTTCATGCTTGCCGCCAACGAGTGTGTCGCGGTGTGGCTTGAGGATCTCAGCGTGCCTTCGCTCTATCGCATTCACGAGAAGCCCGATCCGCGCCGCGTCGTTCAATTCGAAGAGCTCGCCGCCGGCTTCGGTTTTTCTCTTGGCCTCGGACCTTTACCCGTGCGACGTATACAGACCCGCGCCGAGCGCCGCGAGTCGCACGGCCAGGGCCGCAATCCGCGCCAGCACGAAGTGCCTGAGGACATCGCCGTAACGCCGCGCATGTACCAAAAGCTCGCCGCACGCATCGAGGGCAAGCCGGAGGAGCGGATTCTCAGCTATTTAATGCTGCGCTCGCTCTCGCAGGCGCGCTACTCCGAGGTGAACGAAGGTCACTTCGCCCTTGCCGCACCCACCTACACTCACTTCACATCGCCCATCCGCCGTTATCCCGACCTGATCGTGCACCGCATCGCTAAAACGCTTCTCCGGGCTGGCGTTCCCGGCCATCGCACTATCGCCGCCTCGCGCCTCAGCTCGCCCTGGTCGCACCCCAACGAAGGTCGAGCACGACATGGGGTGCCCCATCGTTTAGAAGCCGGCTCACCGCCGGGTCCGGTGCCCCATCCCAGCTTCGCTAGGGTGGGGGGCCATCCTTCTCAGTCACCGAATTCAAGCTCGATCTCGCCCCCCATCCACGAGCCCGAACTCGCCGAGATCGCCGAAGAAACCAGCTACAACGAGCGCCGCGCCGCGGAGGCCGAGCGCGAGCTGGTCGAGTGGAAGAAGGTTCGCTTCATGCAGGACCGCGTTGGCGACGAATTCGCGGCTCTCGTCCTGAATCCCGCCAAATTCGGCCTCTTTGTCGAACTCACCGATCTGTTCGTTGAGGGACTTGTACCCATCGATACTCTGCGTGCTGACCGCTATACCTGGCGCGAGAATACGCACGAGATCGTCGGCGAGCGTACCGGACGGCGCTTTCGCGCGGGCGATCGCGTCCAGGTCATCCTCGACCGCATCCTGACCCAGGAACGCAAGCTTCAATTTGCTCTGGTGGAAGAAGAGTTGCCGCTGACGGGAAAAGGGCCCGCGCGGCCCTCATCCAAAACCAAAAAAAGACGCCAAAACGCATCGCCACGGCCCCCGGGCGGGAGCAAGCGGCGATTCAAGAAAGGCAGAAGGCGATGAATCTCGAACGGCATGCGGGCCTTTGCGGCCCGCCGTAGCCAATTACGCGCCGGCCTGCTTCTCGGCCAGTGCGCCGATAATCGGCAGCTTGAAGCGCTTGCCCTGGTAGGCGTTCACCATGCACAGGATCACCACTGCCAGCCAGAACAGGTTCACGATCGGCCACAGGAAGAGCCCGAAGAACGCCAGCGGCATCATCATGGTCAGAATCGCCAAGAGAATGCCGAATCCAATGTCCAGCACGATCGCTGACAGGCACAGAAAAATGCACTGCCAGGAGTGGAAGCGCACAAATGAATTCTTGTTGAACGGCTCAACGATCAGAAAAATGATCGCCGGAATCACCGTGAGGTAGGCAAGGGTCCCCGCGGCATTGTCTGATAGTCCCGAGGTGGCTGCAGCTGCATTTGGTTCGTCGGCCATAGCAACGCTCCTTTCAAAAAAGACGGTTGGAGGGGAGGGGGTTTCTTCTCTTATGCGCTACGCCTCGCGAATCGGGGAGTTTAGCCCCCGGGGCAAGGTCGTCAAGCGAGGTGGAGATAGAACAACCCGCCACCCATCTCCTTGTCAAGAGAATTTACGGTTCGTTCACCCCTCAGCGCCCTCCCAGACCTCCGATTACAATGGCATTGGGAGCAATTTCGATGGCGCACACTGTTTTTTGCGTTCGGAACAAGAAGGAAATGGAGGGCCTCGACGAGCCGCCCTTCGACTCGGAGTTTGGCCAGAAGATTTACAAGAACGTCTCCAAGGCGGCTTGGGACGAGTGGCTTGGCCGCCAGAAGATGCTGCTCAATGAGTACCGTCTCCAGCCCTGGCTGCCGCAGGCGCAGCAGTTCCTCGTGGAGCAAATGGAGGACTTTTTCTTCGGTTCGGGCGCAGCCTTGCCGGCCGACTACGTTCCCCCCTCGCACTGATCCCTGAAATGAGGTGACAGGCGCTCAGCCCTCGATTCTAAGACCTGGGAAAGCACGATTCTTCCAATGAGAGTTCGCGTTGGCGAACGCGCCTAGTGGCTCGTGGCCCCGCTGTCGTTCGTCACCATCAGGCTCGACACGTTCACCGGTTCAAAGTCGCCGAGCGTCAGGCTCGTCAGGCACTCCAAATCCGCATCGTTCCAACGCGCGTCCGGCGTCCCGATCAGCCCTCCGCTGTCTCCGTTATCGGCCAGGATGATTCCATAGTTTCGAAATCCCGTGATAATGATTGCGGCCTGTGGGCTGGTTGCCGCGCAGGCCGGTGTTGTCACGGACGCCTTCAGGCGGTAAATTTCGCCAGCCGCTCCGCTCATCGTGCAGCTTGACGGTGGCGTTGCCGCAGAGATCTCGCTTTCGACTGGAATTGCGTTGCCGCCGCTGTCCTTGCAGCTTCCCACCCCCGCCGTTTCCGTGGCCGGCCACACCCAGTAGTTCAACATATGGTTGAGCGTGAATCGAATCGGGTGCTTGACAGTGCCGTTCGGCGCCGTCGGCGTGCCGGTTCCGATCACTTCATCGGCATTCGCCAGTAGCGGACCCACCGGGAGTCCTGCGGCGTCCGAAGTTCCCTGTCCCTGCGCCGTCAGTGCATCGGTCGCCACATTCGGCCATTCGGCGTTCGATGAATCGGTCCATGGCCCGTCGAGATAAATTCCCTGCCACATTTCGTAGAGCGCTGGATTATTCCCGTTGCCCGGCTCAAGGTAGACCAGCACGTGCCTGTCTCCCGTGGAATTGCTCGTGCCCTCCACTGGCGCATAGGCAGGAATCGGCCCTGAGGTGAAGTAGGACTGATAGACCGTCGTTGCCACTGAAACGTCAGGCTGGTTATAGGGCACTTCAATGGCCGGAATTCCATTTGGAAACGGCGCATTCGAATTATTTCCGAAGAAAGGTTTCACCGTCTCCGGCAGATAGCCGCTGTACATGGGCGCTGCCGGTGACGTGTCCACGGGCAGATTCGTCGTCGCAAAATCTACGCGATGGTGGAAAATCGAGGCGGCTGTGAACACATTCGCCAGGAAGACATTGTTCCCATTCATGGCAAAGGCAATCTGCGCTTTTGCCGTTGCGCCCGACGAATCCGATACCACAAACTCGGGCGTGTAGGTTCCCTGGCCACCGATCAAGGGACTCGTAATCTCGCCCGACGTCGTGTCGAGTGTCAACCCCTCGGGCAGGGGCGGATAATTGCCGCTGTCGTCGACAGAGAATGTGTAAGGAGGGGTCCCGCCCGTTGCCGCGATCGTGCAGCCTACATAGCCTATGCCCTGCGTTCCTCCGGGACAACTGGTTGTGGTGATCGACAATGTTCCGCCCCCGCCGCCAGTCGTCAGGGTCACGGTGGCCGTCGCCGTCACAGATCCTGCCGCATTCGTCGCGGTCAGCACGTAATTCGTCGTCGCCTCCGGGCTCACGTTCACGGTTCCAATCGCGGAGGTCGACGCCAGATTGCCCGGCGCAATGTTGAGCGTCGTCGCGCCTGAAGTGGTCCAGCTCAACGTGCTGATGCCGCCCAGCGGAATGCTCGTCGGGCTGGCCGTGAAAGAACTGATCGAGGGCAGGGTTGGCTGCGTCACGGTCACCGTCAGAGTTGCGGTCGCTGTGCCCGAGGTGTTCGTCGCTGTTAGCGTGTACGTGGTGGTCGCCGTGGGGCTCAGAACCACCATTCCGCTCGAAGAAGTCGACGCAAATGTCCCCGGCGTAATGGCGATCCCGGTGGCTCCCGTGGAGGCCCAGCTCACTGTGGTCGTTGAGCCGTTAATGATGGACGTCGGACTTGCCGAGAACGAGCTGATGGTGGGTGCGGCAACCTGTTTGAGCGTCGGGAGCTTCGCCGTGCAACCTGCCATTCCCATAAAAGCTGCGAGCAGCCCGAGCGCTCGGAAAGAGCTCCGTGACTTGATCTGCAGGTTTCTGCCCGATTGCATTGCGTTACGCGAGTGGGGGAAGTACATGCGCCGCCTTTCCATCGATGATCCGACTGAGCTTTCCTTGGCGCGATGCTCCGCATTTGATTGCGCGCTTGTTCAATCGGCCGGCGGGACCGCTGCGTGCACCGGCCGCAGCCGGTCGCGGACCCTTATGGGATCTTGTGCCCTGTCTATTCACAATGCGTGAAGAATCTGTTTTTGGGTATATGACAAAAGTCATGTTGGTGCCGGGGTCAACAGCCCGCCTGATCAATGTTGCGCGATCGGAAATGAACCAAGTGAGCAACCGGGGCAGCGATTCCTGTGGGTTAAGATCGAGATCAATCGCGGCTTCGGTCGCTTGATTCGCCCAGGTGCGGATCCCTAACTGAGTTCAGCCAACGATCTTTCGCAACCTTGTGGAGAAACAAACATGCCAGAAACCACATTGAACCCCAAATCGCTCGTGACCGGTGGAGCAGGGTTCATTGGAAGCCACGTTGCGGACGAGTTGTCGCTGGCCGGACATTCCGTGGTCGTGTTGGACGATCTTTCAGGCGGCTTTTTAGACAATGTCAGCCCTCAGATCGAATTCGTCAAAGGGTCGGTTACCGACGTCGCCCTGGTGGATTCACTGTTTGACCGCCACCGCTTCGATTATGTCTTCCACATCGCGGCCTATGCCGCTGAAGGGCTCAGTCACTTCATTCGGCGCTTCAACTACACCAATAACCTGTTGGGGAGCGTGACGCTGATTAATGCAGCAGTCCGCCACCACTGCCGGAGTTTTGTATTTACGTCAAGCATTGCCGTGTACGGCGCAGGGCAGACCCCGATGACCGAGGAGATGGCGCCTGCACCGGTGGATCCATACGGCATTTCAAAGTTCGCAGTGGAAATGGACCTGGAAGCGGCGCACCGGCTATTTGGGCTTAACTATATTGTTTTCCGGCCGCACAATGTGTATGGAGAACGGCAAAACGTTGGTGACAAATATAGAAACGTCATCGGCATCTTTATGAACCAGGTGATGCAGGGGTTGCCGTGCACGATATTTGGGGACGGAACACAAACACGCGCCTTCTCCCACATTTCCGATGTTGCCCCGGCCATTGCGAGATCGATCTCAGTTCCCGGTGCATATAACCAGGTCTTCAATATCGGCGCGGACATTCCATATTCCGTGCTGAACCTGGCCGAGGCGGTGCAGCAGGCAATGGGAAAGCGGACGGGAATAGAGTTTTTGCCCGCTCGCAATGAGGTGCAGCACGCATTCAGCGATCACAGTAAAGCCCGTCGCATTCTGGGCGCTGAGCCGACGATCAGTCTTGAAGCGGGGCTCGAACGCATGGCGCGATGGGTCATCAAGGCGGGACCACGCACCTCAAGCGAGTTCAACGCAATTGAGTTGGAAGAAGGCCTGCCCTCAAGCTGGGTGAAGTCGTGTACAAGAACTTAAGCGTCAGCGTAGCGATGCCGGCCTACAACGAAGCGGCAGGCATTGAGACCGCGGTTCGCGGATACCTGGCACTCGCCGAGGTTGACGAAGTCGTCGTCGCCGACAACAAGAGCACCGATGGAACCGCCACGCTGGCTGAGGCCGCCGGAGCTCGAGTCGTGCGGGAAGAACGTCAGGGTTACGGCTACGCCTGCAGGGCATCGTTGCGAGAAGCGACCGGCGATCTTATCGTTCTGGTTGAACCTGACAGCACTTTCAGGCCAACGGACATCTACAAATTCTTCGCCTATGCGGAAGAGTTCGATATTGTGTTCGGCACACGAACCTCCAAGACCTGCATCTGGGAGGGGTCGAACATGGGGCCGTTCCTGCGATACGGCAACTGGGCAGTGGCCAAGATGCTTGAGTACATGCACAACGGACCCTGTCTAACCGATGTGGGCTGTACCTATAAGCTTTTGCGGCGCGACGCCCTGCGCCAGATCGAGCCGCTGTTTACGGTGGGAGGGAGTCACTTTTCGCCAGAACTGATGATGCTGGCGATCCGATCACGACTCACCTGCGTAGAAATTCCGGTGAACTATCTCCCGCGCACCGGCGAATCCAAGATTACCGGCAGCTTCAAAAAGGCTTTCCGACTTGGGCTGCGCATGATCCGCATGATTATTCGATATCGATTCAAAACCATTCCCAAAGCGACTTCGACGATTTGAGCGGCGTCAATCGGCCCGTGGATGGCAGGCGGCTGATCGGTTATCGACGCAATTCGAAATACTTTGTTTCCCCAACCTTCGCGAAATTCGTTCTCACGTAAGCGAGCACGGATTCCGGATAGATGGGCTCGTCCAACGGCTCGAATCCGGACCTCAGATCGGTTGGCTCGACCTTCTCGACGAGCAGGATAATTTTCCCCTTTTGATCCGCAATGCTCTGCTGAAACTTGGCAGTCATCTTCGGATTCGGCAGCATCTCCTGGTAGGGCCAGTCGATGGGCAGAGGGTCTAACTCCGGGCCTTTGACCCAATATGCGGCAAATCCAGGGATAATCGCGTAACGCATTCCGTGCGTCTCGCTAATGGCAAGATTCAAATCGGATAGAAAAGCGTATGTGTTGGGATTGGTGCGGAGAAGTCGGCCACCCGGCAGAACTCCGTCCAACCTCTCGGTCAATTGATTTGCCGCCAAATCACGGTAGATATGGTGGTACCTGCCCACACCAAAAGCGACCAGTGTCACTAACGTCAAGAGCCCGAGAGTGGCCAACGATGCGAGCCGATGCCCGGAAAATTCGCCGAAATCCGCAAAGACAACTTGAACCAGGAAAACCACCATGACGCCACATGCGAGGGTTGGAAAGTTGAAGCCGTTTGAAATGGTCGCCCCCCAAGCCATGACGACCGCCAGGAATCCGGCAATGGCCGCGTTCTTGTCTCCGAATTTGAAGAGAAGGTGAGCCAACGCCGCACCGAGAGCGAGGCCAAATATGCCGAAGGAAACAGTGTCCGAATAGAGATATAGTTCAATGCTGAGGGCGGCTGCGCACAAAAACAGCGCGGAGTATGCCAGCAGATTCCCAACCGCCAAAGCTCTAAGTTTCTTCTCGTTGACTAATACTGTTGCGAGCATCCCGATGCCAATCGAGATGAATACTTCCTTCCTCACGAGAAAAGGCACGATGGCACGAGCCACGAACCCCCTGGCGGAGCCAACCTGGATCAGCAGATCAGGCATGGCGCCGAGAGCCAGCATCGATCCCATGTA
>DASXFF010000035.1:0-5610 GCA_036489735.1 Occallatibacter sp.
ATTATTCCTATGGACATTGCAAAGGAGATGATGTAGCTTCTTTGGTATGTCCAAAGGAGGCGCGATGGGCGATAAAAAGTCTGAGGTATTGCAGGGAACGCTGGACCTGATGGTGTTGAAGACGCTCCGTTCCATGGGGCCCTTGCACGGTTTTGGCATTGCCCGGCGCATCGAGCAGTTGAGCGAAGATGTATTGCAACTGAACGAAGGCACGGTTTACACATCGCTTCTGCGCCTGCAGCAGCAAGGCTGGATCGCATCCGAGTGGGGCGCTTCAGAAAACAATCGCAAGGCGCGCTTCTACTCCATTACCCGGCTCGGCAAGAAGCAATTGGAAGTTGAGACGGAGAACTGGGAACGGTTTGCGGGAGTGGTCGGGCGTGTGTTGAGCCAGGAAGGGCAGGGTTGAGAGCGATGCGGGGTCTTCGGATTTTCTGGGCCAGAATGCGAGCGCTGCCTGCGCAGAGCCGCGTGAATAGCGAGTTCGATGACGAATTGCAGGAGCACCTGCAATTGCTCACGGATCGATTCGTGAGCCAGGGGATGTCCCCCAAGGAGGCTGCGAACGCAGCGCGGCGGCAGTTTGGCAATGCCGCCTTGCTGCAACAGAAGCAGCGAGAAGCACGGACGTTTCTCTCCCTCTCATCGCTGTGGCGCGATCTGTGCTTCGGCGCGCGCATGCTGCGCAAGCATCCAGGCACGACTGCCGGGGTCGTAATCGCCCTCGCTTTGGGCATCGGGATGAACGCGTGCGTATTCACCTTCGTGAATGCCTTGCTGCTGCGGCCCCCGGCAGGGTTCTTTGCGCCAAGCCAGATGCGCGAAGTCTGGGAGCATCCGCGCAGTGCTTCCGGCATTGGCAGTTTCATGCCGTTAACATACCCCGACTATGCATTCATTCGCAGCCACGCGCGATCGTTCTCTGGGATTTTGGCCTACGATGGGGATCCGGAAGAGATCATCTGGAATCGCGCAGGTCACGGACAGGTCTTGCACGGACAGCTCATCTCCGGCAACGCATTTTCCGTTGCGGGCGTCGATGTGGCGATGGGACGTGCTTTCACATTCGCGGACGATCAGCCCAATAACCCTCAACCTTTGGTGATTCTCAGGCATGCCTTTTGGAAGGAGAGCCTGGGAGGCGATCCAAACATCATCGGCAAGCCGATCATGCTGAACGGCAAGAACTACACCATCATCGGAGTCGCGCATCCTGGGTTTACGGGATTTGAAGTGGCAATGGCGCCGGACTTCTGGACTTCTCTGTCGATGGTTGAACAACTGCTGCATGACCCTGGCCGCTTGACGAGCCGCAACAGCAACTGGCTTCTCGCCGATGGACGGCTTGCCGCCGGCCAAACCACAAAGAGCGCGCAGGCTGAAATGAGCGTCCTGGCCCGCGAACTCGAGTTCGCTCACGCCGACACCAATAAGAATATGGATGAAGCACTCTTTACTTACGCGCCCGTTCCCGGCCCATTCCGCGGCTATGTCACCGCCTTTACCGGGATGCTGATGGTCGTGTTCGGTTTGGTGCTGGTAATCGCCTGCACAAATGCCGCAAGTCTTCTGATGGTGAAGGCAACCGGCCGCGCGCGGGAGATGGCAATTCGATCGGCTCTAGGAGCAGGGCGCGGCCGACTGATTCGGCAAATGACAGTGGAGAGCCTGCTGCTGTCACTCATCGCCGGATGCACTGCTGTGCTGCTAGCCTCGCTGGCCTCTCACCTGCTGCTGAATCTGATCCCGGCAAGTCTTCCTATCTCGATTGAATTGCCGACCGACTGGCGGGTACTCGTTTTCACATTTCTGGTTGCCCTTGGCACCGGTGCCATCTTCGGAGTAACCCCGGCATTGAGGGGCACGCGAATCGATCCGGTGCAAGTAATCAAGGCCGAAGCACACTCGGGCGGCTTCCGGAAATCGCGGCTTCGGACGGCGATCATGATCGGCGAGGTTGCCGTCTGCGCGCTGCTATTGTTCAGCGCAACCCCTTGCGTGCGAAGCCTGCTTAACGCCGCTTCCATCGACCCCGGCTTCGACACGCAAAATGTAGCCGTCGCCACGCTCGATGCGGGCAGCCTCGGTTACAACGATGTGAAGATTGAGGCTTTCTATCGGGAATTGTCCACGCGCATCCGCGCGTTGCCCGGCGTGGTCTCCTCAAGCTACGTGAATCATCTTCCCCTCGACACATCGCGAGAACAGACATCCGTAACCGATCAGAGCCTCGCCGGGACAAAGCCAGACGGCGTCCCGGTCGATGCTTTCCGCGTTGAGCCCGGCTACTTCAAAACCATGGGAGTTCCGCTTCTGGGCGGGCGCGATTTTGCCCAGGGCGAATTGGATCGAAAGGCGAATGTGGTCGTCGTGAACGGCGCGCTGGCCATCAAGCTATGGCCCGGCCAGAATCCAATTGGAAAGCTGATCGCCGTGGGTGACGCGAAAGCACGAAGTGAAGTAATCGGAGTGGTAAAAACCGGCAAGTATCGCTCGCTCAGTGAAGCGCCTATTCCCGTGCTCTTTCAAATGGAAATGCCGCCGCGCCGGGTTCTTGTTGTGCATACTTCGGCAGCCCCCGAGGCATTGCTCGACTCCATTCAACGGGAGGTTCAACTGGTCGATCCCAACATGGCCGCTACGGAAGTTCAAACCATTGCGAAGTTCATGTCTCTGCCAATGTTCGCAGCACGCACCACCGGACTTTTGCTGGGCGCATCCGGGCTTCTGGCGCTGGTGCTGACATGGATTGGATTGTTTGGCGTGATCTCGTTCGCGGTTTCGCAACGCACGCGAGAGATCGGAGTACGCATGGCAATGGGCGCGGGGCGGGGAGACGTGATGAAGCTGATCATGCGGCAGGGACTATTTGTAACAAGCATCGGACTGTCGATCGGGATTGCCGCGGCGCTGGGTGCGGCGCGGCTGCTGTCTTCGCTTCTCTATGGGATACGGCCCGATGATCCCGCGACAATCGTTCTTGTTATCGCAGGAATGATGGGAGCAGCGATGTTGGCTTGCTACATTCCAGCGCGACGCGCGATGCGTGTGAATCCGGTTATTGCGCTACGCTACGAGTAATGGGCTCATCGGAGATTTCGCCGTCAACATTTGACATCAGGCCAACACGGCGATTGCCCCGCACGTTCCAGCAGGTCTGGCGTCGCGGAGTTGGAATGACCTACTCACCGGACCTGCTTGTTCACGACCGTTACAACTGCGGAATCCGGTCCGGTCCACGCAGGTGCTCCGTCGTGTTTGAGCTGATGCGCAGCGTCATCCCAGGTTAGGTTCGTGAGTTTGCCGCCGATCTTCTCGTAGTCGTAGGTCTTGCCGTCGTCCTGAAAGAGGGTGAACTTTCCATCCGCTCCCGGATAGACACGCACCGACGCAATGCTCTGCGGCTGCTGTGCGCTCTGGACCTCTGAGCCGAGAGGAACAATGCTGCCCGCCTTTACAAAAAGCGGCAGCGTATCGATGGGAGCATCCACCAAAATTGTCTGCCCGCCGTGCAGCCGTTCGTTGGTCCAGTAGTTGTACCAGTCGCACCCCGCCGGCAGATACACCGTGCGGTGCGTCGCGCCTTGTTCCGTAACCGGAGCCACGAGGAAAGCCGGCCCATACATATATTCATCCGGAATATTCGCGGTCTTGGGGTCTTCGGGAAAATCCATGAAGAGCGCCCGCATATAAGGAGCGCCCGTCAGGTAGCTGCGATATGCAACCGAATATGTGTACGGCAGAAGCTGGTAGCGCAGCTTAAGATACTTCGCCAGAATGGGCTGCGCCTGCTTGCCGTACGCCCACACTTCGTTGTGATTCCGCTCTCCGTGCGCGCGCATCACGGGCTGAAACGCGCCCCATTCAAACCACCGCACAAACAATTCGGGATAGTCCTCATAGTTCCCGATTGTGCCGCGCACGTCCGATCCATCGATCAATGGCTTGTGTTCCGCGTGGTAGTCCGCCGGAAGCGAAGGCGAAAAGAATCCGGCGATATCAGTGTCCCAGTAGGGCATGCCGCTTGCGGCAAAGTTCAGCCCCGCGGGAACCGAGCGCTTCAGCATGTCCCACGTGGAAACTATGTCGCTCGACCAGAACACTGTGCCGTTGCGTTGCGCCCCCAGGTACGCCGCGCGCGCCAGAATCATCACCCTGCGGCTATCCCCAAAATCTCGCCGGAACCCATCGTACACCGAGGCTGTGTGAAAGAGCGGATACGCATTGTAAAAACGCGTTCCGGAACCGATGAAGAACACGTCTTTCGCGGGATCGATATCAGGCTCCGTTTCATCCAGCCAGATGTAATCGAAACCGTACGGCTTCACGTAGCGGTCGCGAATCTTTTCCCAGAACCAGTTAGCTGCCTCGGGATTCGTGGTGTCGATATTTGGCCCGATGACATTCTTGAAGCCTCCGGGGTCCGGTTTTCCATCGGGCGTATGCACCAGCCACCCTTTGTTCAGCAGCATGTCGTAGAACTGAGTGCCCTGCGAAAAATGCGGCCACACACTCAGTAGCGTGTTGACATCCATGGAATGCAGTTCGCGGTTCATCGCGGCCGGGTCCGGCCAGCGCTTTGGGTCGAGGTCCAGTTCACCCTGCTTGGTCATGTTGAGGAAGTCCACAACAATCACATCGAGCGGCAACTTCTTCTCGCGATACTCCTTCGCCACATCCAGGGTCTGCTGCTGCGTGGGATAAATCGCCTTGCTCTGAATGTAGCCGTACACCGCGCGCGGCAGCATGTGCGAGACGCCGGTCAACAACCGGTAGCCCTCGTAGATCTCGTCGCTGGTTTCGCCCGCTATGACGAAGTACGACATGCGGTCACCGACCTCGGACGACCACACATTCTGCCCGTTGAAGCCAAGGTCCACGGTGGTTTTCGATGGGTTGTCCCAGACCAGCCCGTAGCCGCGCGTCGAAACCATGAAGGGCACACAGACGTCCTCGCCACCGATTGCGCCGTAGTCATGCCAGCAACGGATCTCGTGATCCCGCAGGTCCATCCAGCCCTTCTGCTGCTGTCCCAATCCGTAGTAATGCTCGTCGGCACGCGAGTCAAACACGGCCGCAACACGGTTGCCCTTTGCGCCTGCGTCCAACCGGGCAACCTCCGGGCGTTCGGGCGCCATGGTCCAGCCGCGCATGTGCAGCAATGTTTTGCCGTCGGCAGTTGTCACCAGCAGCGAGTCGTTGTGCGGACGATGACCGCCTCCGCCGCCGAAGTAGATGCTGCGCAACTGGCTGTTCAGCGCGTCGAGCGGCATGGGCTTGGGCAGCGCATCGTCCGGAGGATTCTCCGGTGAGACGCGAACCACCATGCGGGGCGAGCGGAAGACATCGCCTTCCGCATCGTGCTCGTGCGTCCATCCTGCTGCGGATGGCTTGCCAACAAACCCATATCCCGGATCGCCTGTTGCCGCGGCCGCGGTGGTGCTTATCGTCACCCGCACAATGTTCGGAGCATAGGGAACCAGCGAGATCACGCGCCCATCGCGCTGCAGCACCAGTGGACTATCCTGGGCCTTTGCCGCTCTGCAGGGCCACAATGCCAAAAGCAAAACACTCAGCCCGAGACTCAGAGACTTCCACACGAAACGCCGC
>DASXFF010000038.1:0-16820 GCA_036489735.1 Occallatibacter sp.
GTCTTGGGGGAAATCTGCAGGGCGGCAGAGATTTCCTTGACCGTCTTCCCTTCGGCGATCAATTGCAGAACCTCGCGCTGGCGCTGCGTCAGGTCTCTGGCAAAAATGTCGGAGCCTTGGCGAAGGTCATTCAGAGAGAGATTGGGGAGCGCATTCTTCAGCAAGGGCGTGACGTATATCTCGCCCGCTAAAGCGCATTTGATCGCTGCCAATAATTCGTGGCTAGCAGACTGTTTTGCGACGTAGGCCGTGCCGCCGGCGCGAAACGCTGCGCGAAGATATTGGGCGTCTATCTGTTGAGTTACAAAAACCAGCTTCGCTTCAGGCACAAGCTTGCTGAGCTGAACAGCCGCATCAATGCCGTTCAACTCCGGCATACCGATGTCCAACACGATGATGTCCGGCTTCAGAGCTGCCGCATCCGCCAGAAGGCGCCGTCCATTCGCAGAGATGCCGACGATGTCGTATGTCTCTGCCAAAAGCCCCCGCAGACCCTCTGCCACCAAAGCATGGTCGTCTGCAATCAGAATCCGAGGCTTATGCATGTTCGTCCAAGGGAATGTCCACCACAATATCTGTGCCGTTGCCTAGAGAAGATGTGATGGAAAAGGCCCCGCCCGCAATCCGGGCGCGTTCTTCCATGCTGACGAGACCCAGACCGCGTGCCGGATAATCGCGATCCTGATCGAATCCATTTCCAAAATCGCGCACCTGAAGCCGTATCATTCCGTTGATTCCTTCGAGCGAAACTTTCACATGAGTTCCACCCGCATGTTTACTAACGTTGCGAAGAGCTTCCTGGGTGATTCTGTACATTGCGGTCATCGCAGATTGCGGCGGGTTCTTGGGTACATCGAGTTCGGAGTAGGTTGCCGGTACTTGCTCCCGCTGACGAAAATCATCCACCAGCGACTTGATGGCAGCCGATAATCCAAGATCGGAGAGAATTGCGGGATGCAGCCGGTGCGAAATCTCTCGAACATCCGTGTTGAGAGATTGAACTTCTTTCCGAATATCCTGAAGAGCCTCGCCTTCATTCGATTCGGCCTTTGCGCAAAGAATTTCCAGCCAACTGAGCCGCTGACTTATATCGTCATGAAGTTCGCGCGCTACCCGCTGCCGCTCCTCTTCCTGCATCGTGAATAGGTGCGCTGCAAGGTCGCGAAGCTGCTCCTGGGCACGGGATAACGTTCGATCCTTGACCTCGACTTCGTTCTGCAGCTCTTCATGCCGCTGGCTGACCGTCTTCTCAGTATCGCGCCGCAGCGTAATGTCTTCCATCGTCAAAAGCAAAATGCGATTGCCATCGATTGGGAGGGCCTGCGCCTTGATGAGAAGGGTCTTGTTCTGCGAAGTGTTGGATTGATGCTCGAATTCGAGCAGAGTGCCCGGCTCCGCGTCAGAGAGCTCTCCGAGCCTGGCTTTGAAATCTCTCAGTCCCCAAAGATGCCCTGCCACATCGGGTAAGGAGCGTCCGTCCAGCTCATTTTCCCTCATCTGCGTCAGTTCGCGAAACGCCTTATTGGCCGTGCGAATGCCGCAATCCATCTCAAGAACAACGACCGGCACCGGCACGCTTTGAACGACGGAGTTGGCAAAATCGCGGGCAATGCGAAGCTCCTGCTGGCTGTGGCGGAGCTGATCGATATCGACGAGCAGCACCACCAGTCCATCGATCTTATTCTCGGCTGTGCGGTACGGTCTGATGCGGAGAAGGTTCCATTTACCATCGCGATCCTGGACCTCGAACTCGCGAGTCCCGAGTGTATCGAGCACCTCAAGAAGTATCGGCTCAATGTTTTCAATGCTGAGCTGAAGCCTGATTTCACTGATAGAGCGTCCAATATCGGCCGCTCGTATGTTCAGGATCCGCTCCATGGGCGGAGTAAACTGGCGTATCTTCAACTCGTCCGTCAACATCAGCAGCGGCATGTTTACGCTGTTGAGCAAATTCGTGAGATCGTTGCCCGTCTGCGTGAGGGTTGCGTTGCGCTGCTGCAGCTCTTCATTCACTGTTTGCAGTTCTTCATTCGCGCTCTGCAACTCTTCTTTGGTTGTTTCCAGTTCCTCGTTTGTACTCTGCAATTCTTCATTGGCAGACTGGATTTCTTCATTTGCTGAGACGAGTTCCTGGTTTCGCGCGTCTCGTTCTTCGATCAGGGAATGAAGATGAAAGCGGGTTGAAGCGAGGTCCTGGTGAAGTTGATCGACGATTCTGTTATTGCCTTCGACCGCCAGGCCGGGAAGAACGATCTGCTCAAGGATTCTCTCTCTCTGCAATCCACGCGGAGAAGAGAACAATACGAGAAAGCACCGCGATCGCGCGGTCGCGCTGGTAATGGGCAGGATTTCGACATTCAATGCCTGGGGTCCGTCATTTTCAAGAGAGATTGTGGAAACAATCGTTACCGGTATATTCTCTTTGATCGATCGTTCGACGGCGCCTTTCACCTCTACTGCGATATCGTCCCTCAGAACCCGCGACAGGTTCCAACTCACAGCTCCAGGCGTGAGTTCGACAAATGGCGCGGTTTGCCCGCGGGCCTGAAGCACGTTGAGCCGATCGTCCACAATAAGCCCCGGCGGAGCGTAGCGGGCCAAAACAATACGGTCCGCTGCACGTTGGAGCTCCAGTTCAGACCACCCTTCCGCTGGAATCGAGGTAGAGTCTGCCCCGCGAATATTCGATGGAAGGAAATTGACCGTCAGGGCGTTGGAAAGCCGGTGCACGTTGGAAGGCGCACCGCCGATCTTCGAGTAGATTTTATTCTTGCGGTCGAATGCGGCGAAAAAGTCGCCATAATCTCTCAAACTTTCTGACATTCCCAGCAACAGATAGCCATCGGATTCCAACGAATAATGGAATGTCGCTATCATCTGTTTTTGCAGCAGCTGATTGAAATAGATGAGTACATTGCGGCAACACAAAAGATCGATATGCGAGAAGGGCGGGTCGCTTGCAAGGTTCTGCCGGGCAAAGATGCAACAGTCGCGCACTCTCTTTGAAACCTGATATCCGCGATCTACCTTGACGAAAAACCGGCGCAGACGTTCAGGAGAAAGTTCAGCCAAAAGCGACTCAGGATAGATCGCGGCTCGAGCCATTTCGATGGCGTTCTCGCTGGCGTCGGTTCCAAATATCTGCACGGTCGAATCCAGTCCGTTGGCCGTCAGATATTCGAGCGCGGTGATGGCCAGCGAATAGGCTTCCTCTCCGGTTGCGCATCCCGCACACCAGATGCGCACCGCTTTCTCCGGCGAACGATTTTGAAATAAGGTCGGCAGCACCTGTGTGCTGAGTGAGTGCCAGAACTCGGGATCGCGAAAGAATCGCGTCACGTTGATCAGTGCATCTTCATGAAGGGTCCGAACCTCGTCGGGCCGAATCTGAAGGAAGCGTGCGTATTCGGTGAGAGAGTCGATCCGCCGTACCACCATACGGCGTCCAATTCGGCGCCGTATCGTTTCCTGTTTGTATTGGCGAAGATCAAGCCCCGTGACGTTGCGCAGAATTTGCAGGATTCGCTGCAAATTCTGTTCCTGGTTCGGTACCGGCAAGCCGTCTTCGAGTGAGCGTATCTGGGGTAGCGTAAAGAGACGGGCGAGCCGATTCAGCTCCGCAGCAATCTCTGCAGGCGACCCGATGAAATCGACATGGTCCATTTCGATCGAGCTGAGAGGCATGCCCCGCTGTTCAGCGGTTTCGGGCGATTGCGCCACGGACAGTCCGCCTTCACCTTTAATCGCCTGAAGACCGAGCGTCCCGTCGGAATCAGCTCCGGACAGCACTACGCCGAGGGCGTAGCTCTTCTGGTCGGTGCTGAGAGAGCGGAAGAAATCGTCAACGGGAAAGTGAATGCGTTCGTTGATATCGCGGCGTTCCAGGTGGAATATTCCACCGGAGATGCGCGCGGTTTGTCCGGGAGGCAGAATATAAACCTGATCGGGTTCCGGCCGGCCTCCCGATTCAATCACCTGGACAGGCATGGCGGTATGCCGCGAAAAAATGTCGGTTAGATAACTTGGCTTGTCCGCAGCAAGATGAGAGATAAACACATAAGCCATGCCCGTCTTTTCAGGCAAATTCTCCAGCAGCTCCCGAAAAGCCTGAAGCCCTCCAGCGGAGGCTCCGATGCCGACTATGGGATAGGGCAATACGGCGGTTTGATTCTCTTCGCTCCATTCCACCGTTGCGCCGGTCTCGATTTCGAGTCCCATGTGCAAAGTCGTCACTTCAAGCGGCGACTCATGGACCATCCAGTCCGTCTCGGAGGACTTACTGGGGGTGTCTGAAACTGGTTCGACGGTTTCGCTGGTATCCTCGGGCGTCATTTCAGGAAGGGTCTCATCTGTCATCGCATGTCCGCCTTCGGCACCGACGTAGAGTGCCATCACAATGTTACGGCAGCCGTACAATTTCTGCCTTTGGTCCTGTTTTTTTGCGAACCGCGCCGGCAAGAAATCAATAATACTGATGCGCCGCCGTCACACTTGGGCGGAATTCGCTTCAATATCCGCTCGGCCCTTTGCAACAAGGGCGCTGGGTGTTCCTGAAAAACTTCTATGTGAATCCTTTGGGTGAGGGGCTTGCAGCGACCAATCATACGCTTCCCCAGGGCTTAACAATCGATCGCAGCGAAATTGCCTTCAAAGCGCGGACACGCGGCTTGTCGTGCCGGAAAATTGGGAATAATGTACGAACCTAGGGATTTGCCTAGGTTAGATTGCATCTAACCAGTCGGGCTTCTGTTCTCTGTGCTTGTTTTGGGGGCGGCGTGCTGGGGGGTAGAGTGAACACTCAACTCAAGTCTCATTCCCGCGAACTGGTTTCGGAAGCCATTTCCCCGGCATCTTTACGGGAGCTGATCGATGCCTGTCCGTATCCGGTCGCCAAGGTCGATCGAGCGTGGAACATAACCTATAGCAACGTGGCGGCAACCGAAGTGCTGTTTGCGAGAGAAAGTCCGATTGGCAAAAACTACAGCGCATGCTTCCCGGCCCAGGAGCACGAGCCACCCAGCCAGAGCCGTTATCACCCCGCTATGGACGAAAAAACCGCGGTGGAGTTCACAACGTTCCTGACCGCGCCCCTGAATCTCTGGATGTCTATTTCGGTTCGCCCCGTATCGGACGGGATCGTCATCTTTTTCAGGGACATCACCTTGGAGCGGCAAACTTTTGACGCTCTGATAAAGGCCGAGCATCTCAGTTCGCTCGGCCGTCTCACCGCCGCCATAGCTCACGAGATCCGCAATCCTCTGGAAGCGGTTACCAACCTGCTTTATCTTGCCCAGCAGAGTCGCGAGATGGATGATCTGAAGGATTATCTTCACTCAGCGGAGCGGGAACTCGGCAGGGCCTCGTCAATCGTCAGCGAAACCTTGCGGTTTAATCGCAATTCGGTGTCGTCGCTCGTCTCCTGCGATTCTCTGGTGCGGGAGGTCCTCTTATTGCAGCGGGAGCACCTGCTGAACGCGAGAATCCAGACGGATACCCGGTCTCTTCGATCCGCGCAGGTGCTTTGCAAAGAGGGCGAGATTCGACAGATTTTGAGCAACCTGGTTGCCAACGCGATTGACGCCATGTCTCCTGCCGGCGGCCGGTTGGTGATTCGCACCCGCAATACCACTCGAAAAGCAATGCAGGGGACTGTCATTACCGTCGCGGACACCGGGATTGGTATGTCGCACTACACTCTGGCCAGAAGCTTCGACCCATTTTTCACGACCAAGAACGATCAGGGGAATGGGCTTGGCCTCTGGATAAGCCGGGAACTCGCGGGACGGCATGGCGGTGTGCTGAAGGCAAAATCAAGCCAGCGCGCCGGTCAAAGCGGCTCAGTTTTTCAACTATTTCTTCCCACCCATCCGGCCGATCCGCGCAGGTCCTCTGTCGAGACACCAATATAGATAGAGCGAAGGGAAACAGACGGGCAGTCCTGCCGCAATCTCACCGGTATTTAGGGACGGGCAGGCGTCAAGCCGGCGTGTCCATCTGCTGAACCCATTGGCTTCGCCAGGCCGGGGCCTCGAAAGGGCCGGCGAAATACTGTGTCTCGTGCATCACCTTGCCGTCGCGGAACTCCATGATGCTGACTGTGAACATCGGCGCGCCCTGGTAGACGATGGTGTATTCCGTGAGCCACAGGTCACCGCTCCCCTGAATTCGGCGCACGTTGAAACCCGACGGTTTGCCGGGGTGATGACTCCGCAGAGCCTGCAGATTGTTTCGCCCGCAGATTCGCTCGCCTGACTGGGGATAATCGCAGATGGCGTCGTCGTGGTAAATATCGTGTTCCGCATTTACATCGCCAGCCGCAGAAGCAATCCAATGCGCCATCAAGGCGGCGCGATTTTGTTCCTCTTGCTGGGTTAGTGGCTCTTGCATAAGCTGCTCCTGGTCCGCGGCCTTTATGCCGGCTTAACTTGCGGAATGAAACCTGGACTGCCGGTGTTCACCACATCGTTGAGCCGTTGCCGGGTTTGAATGCGATTGATTTCGTCAAACGCGTCTTCCGGAAGGGCTGAGATGTCGAAATTCTCTCTCGCGCGGCCCGCTGATTTAGGCGTCGTAAGAACAGCGGTACCACGTTGGACCGCCCAAGCCAGCAGAACCTGTGCCGGTGTCTTCCCAACTCGCGCGGCGATCGCGGCAATCACTGGATCTTCAAGCAGGCCCGGCTTCATTCCGTGACCCAAAGGCGCGAAAGCCAGAAGTACTATGCCTTTCTCTTTGCAGAACTCCAGAAGCTCTGTTTCAGGCAGATACGGATGGGCTTCCACCTGGACCGCGGCAGGCTTGATTCTTGCCGACTCGTAGATGGGCAAAAGCGCCTTCAGGGTGATGTCGGAAAGTCCAATGGCGCGGCAAGTGCCGCGGTCTACAAGACTCTCCATTGCCCTCCAGGTTTCGAGCAAAGTTACATCGCGGTCGTAAATTACATCGCCGTTCCGGTCCCGCGGGTCCTGCTCATCGCCCGGCTGAAATGCAAACGGGGTGTGAATGAGGTAGAGGTCAAGGTAGTCGATGCCGAGCCTCGCCAGACTCGCCTCGAAGGCTGGTTGAACGCGGTCGGGCCGATGATTGGTGTTCCACAATTTGGTGGTAACGAAAATGTCGCCCCGCGCGATTCCTTGAGCGGCCAGCCCTGCGTGCAAGGCCTCGCCCACTTCACGCTCGTTCCGATATCGCTCCGCGCAGTCGAAGTGCCGAAATCCGGCTGCCAGAGCATCTCCGGTAGCGGTCTTTGTCACCGCTGCGTCGGGAATCAGGGTGCCGAATCCGAGTGCCGGTATCTGGCTCCCATTGTTGAGCGGCATTTTCGCCAGCCGAAGATCGGAAGATTCAGTCATGGATGCCTCCGCGTTCCTTTGCGCACTCCTGAACCGCCTGGACATAAAGCTGCGGCGCTGGCCCCCGGAAAGACAACAATAACACCGCCAAAGGTATTGAAGAGATGGTGCACAGATGGCTTTGGGGGCGCCGAAGGCGAATCCGGGGGAGGGAACTCACATGTGAAATCAATGTTCGGGGCGTTGATCGTCACTGTTAAGCTCTTTGCGGCTGCGGGAGGGCTGCCGGAGAATAGGTGCTGCGGCTGCGGAGCCGGTATCTGGGGGAGGCACGGGTGAATCGTCGGGAATTTGTGGCTGCGATAGCGGCGTATGGAGTGGCAGGCTTGGCCCTGCCCAGGGTCGGCGAAGCTTTTTCCGGTCAAAACGGGAGCGTGATGCCGAGCCGCCCTGAGGCCCAGCCGCTGGATTTCCACGCGCTGTCGAACGCCTTTGAAGCGTACGTGATGGATCCGGCGCATGGAACGAATCTTCGTGCGAAGGATGGCCGGCAGGTGTTTCCTTCCGCACTGGAAGGCGTGGGGGACGGGGGCCTCACAACCTATGGCCCCATGGCGATGGGCAAGGAGCTGCGCGGAGAGGGGCTCGAAAACCTGGGGGAATCCCTAGCCGGATACTTCAGCGAGGACTATGGATTGTTCCTCGATGGACCGGGTGCAACGCTCTGCGAGTACTGGTATCTGATGAATGTAACGGCGCTCGCCTTTGGCTTGATCCGGCTGCGGTTCAACCACGATCCCATCTGGCTGGGCCGCGTGGAAAAAAGCGCGGCGAGGTTGAAAGAGATGGCGCAGCAGATCAAGTACAACTTCAACGACCAGGGCTACGATTTCTCGAAGAGCGCTCCGTTTACCAATCACGACATCTACCGCCAACCGGATGCGGTGGGCGGCTACAGCTACGTGATGCTGCTGGCGTGGAAGCTGACAGGCAAAGCGCCTTTCCTGGAAGAGGCGAAGACCGGAATCGACCGCTATCTCGGGTTTTCCGCGAATCCATGGTACGAAATTCCCAGCGGAGCGATGGCGGTGATGGCGGCTGCAAGGCTGCAGGCGATGGGCTACCCGGCCGATTGCGGTAAGGCCCTGGCTTTTGTGCTCGATTCGCACGCAGGCCTCATGGCGACCGGGCGATGGGGAGGCCATGAGGTGAACGGCCTGATGGCGGGTTTCTGCACGGAACCGGCCGGCCAGGTGTACAGCATGGAAACGATGGTGGTGCTGCCCTATGTTTTGCCGGCCTTGCGCCATCGCCCGGAGATGGCCGCTGCGGTCGCGCGCTACGCTCTGAATGCTGCTGCGAATCTGCGCTGGTTTTACCCGCAATATTTGCCGGCGAAAGATCAGAGCCGTCCGGAGCTGCCGCCTATGGTTCCCTACGAACGCCTGAGCCGGGATGAAAAAGGACACAGCCCTTACGCCACCGGGGATTTCGCGGGGCACCGCTCCATCTATGGCGGCGCGTATGTGATGTGGCTGGACAAGATGATTCAGCCGCAGGGTGACCCATGGCTGTTGCGCTGGAATTTAAGCGAAACCGATTTTCTGGATCGCGACCAGCCTCCCGCCTTCCTCTATTACAACCCGTATGAGCAGGAGAGGCGAGTCACGATAGACGCGGGGGGAGCCGCGACAATCTATGACCTTAGGCACGACCGGCCGCTGCAGGTCCGGAGCAGAAAGATGCAGTTGACATTAGCGCCGGGCGAGGCAAGAGTGATCGAACTGCGGCAGTAACATGCGCTGCGAGGCACGCTCAGGGGTGTATCACGCGGGTCGCTACGATTGATGTTGCGTTCGGCGCCCCGGCTACAGCTTGAGTGCGGATGAGAGCCTCAAAGTACACCGGTTGCTGCGGGTTGGCAGAGATGCCGAGAGATTCGCGAAGCTTTTGGCGATTGCCGGGGTCTGCCAGGAACAGCCCGGCAGCCTCGGTTCCCTCCTGCTGGAGGCCTTGCAGGATGAGGACGCTGCCGCGGCCGTTGGCGAACGGCAAAAGTGAGATGGTGGCATAATCCTCACCCGAGCTGCCTGTAAACTTCAGCCCCTGGTAGGCTTGCTGTTCGCCGCTGCGCGGATGGGTGTTGTCGAAGAATTTAAGGCTTTCCCCCACCACGCCTTCATGCTCCCGAAAATTGAGCTTGTCCTCAAAATAACCGACCCAGGGGTTTGAACTGGGGCTGCCCACGAAGACGAACGAACCCTGCTCGAGATCGCGCGGCCGCAGCTCCCGCGCGGAACGAATAACGAGGCGATCGCGCGCATCGCCGCTGATGCGCAGAAGCTTGGTGGCCACCACCAGATCGGCATACGAAGTGAGCAGCGAGTCGGAAAGATACCGCGTCATTCGCGCTTCCCGGACAGTGGGGTGAGCGTTTGCAAGCCCGTTCCCGCTGCGGTACGAGGGACTCAAATACTCTTCAAGTGAGATTGGCTCCTCGTTCACCAATCGCATCATGCCGTAATTAATGTCGGCGACGACAAGCTGTACCGGGTGGTTGCCGGAATCGAAGAGCGACGTCAAGGGCCACGGCGGCGGGACCGCGGGAGGGTCCGACGGCTTGTGCAACCATGCTCCCAGAGTCGTGAGCAGAAACAAACCGGCCAGCACCCACGGAAGCACAACACGCCAGGAGCGCAGGCCCTGCGATGGCGCGGCGCCTGCAAGGGGCGCGGGCGCGCTGTGCTCTACGGTGCGAAACTGCGTGGTATAGGCCCCTTTGGGGATTTCGACGATGCAGGATTCCCCTCGCCCTTCGCCGTCAAAATACTCGTGCAGCTTGAGGCGGAGCTGCCGGACATGGACCCGGACCGAGCTGTCTTCAACCACGCTGTAGTCCTGGGCCTTGCCGAAGACCGCGCTGCCAATCCGGTGCTCACTCAGGTCCTGCAACTGCCCGTGCAGGCTTCTCTCCGCGAGAAACCGCAGCAAATCCCTGAGCCGTGCCGATTTTTGAAAGGAGCCGCTAGCGGTGATCCGTTCGATCAGTTGCCAACGGGGGTCAGCCCGGAGGTCCTCATCCACTTCCGTCATCTCGAGTTCAATCCTGCCTTCGTTCAGTGTATACAGACGAGCCAGAGCGCCAATCGCCGCAAGCCGGCAGTTTGCAGCTGGCGATCAAAATTGCGGGCAGAAGCTGCGGCGGTCAGTGGGCCCGGCGCCAATCAATGCTGGGTGCCCCAGTCTTGAGACGGCTTCATCGTATCAAGGGTGGGAAAGCACGAACGCCAATGCGGCTCAAGCCGCGTCCTCCCCACCGCAGGTGGTATCCCACCCTTGCGGAAAACGCCCCGCAAGGGTGGGGCACCCGATCGGTGAGGCGCTTCGTGTTTCGTTGTCGTTCTTTCCGCACCCGCAAAGCCCAGCTATTCACATGTAATTCGCATTGATTGCGAAAGATTTCCAGCGTAAGTACCTTTTCCGCGGCCCGCCCCATCGACAAACGTTATCACCGGGCCGTTCATAGCAGTTTTTCGATGCGCTGAATCCTACATCTCCAGGCTCGCCCAGCCGGAAAACAGAGACTCCATGGCCGCCGATCTGGCACACCGATTCGCCGAGAACCCTTTGTTGAGCCCCAAAGATCTGCGCCCCAGCGCGCCCGGTCTGGAAGTGACTTGTCTGCTGAACCCCGGCGTCTTCCGCTTTGAGAACCGGACCTGGCTGCTGGTGCGTGTCGCCGAACGGCCGGTACAGACGCCGGGAAAAATTTCCATGCCCGTCCTCAACCCTGAGAGCGCAAACGGAATCGAAATCCTCGAATTCAGCACCGGAGACCCGCGCATCAATTTGGACGACCCTCGCGTCATCCGCTTTGACGGCGCGGACTATCTGACGACCCTATCCCACCTCCGGCTGTTTTCGAGCGAGGACGGCGTTATGTTTTCTGAGCCGGAGGGTGCGAGGCCGCTGATCGGCGCCGGTGCGCTGGAGGCCTATGGCATCGAAGACTGCCGGGTTTCCCTGATCGCCGGCGCCTTCTATCTGACCTACACGCAGGTATCGAACAATGGCGTAGGCGTGGGTCTGCGGACGACCACCGATTGGCGGAGTTTCACACAGCAAGGCATGATCCTTCCCCCGCACAACAAGGACTGCGCTCTTTTCGACGAGCCGATTAACGGACGGTACTACGCACTCCATCGGCCCAGCAGCGCGGAACTGGGCGGCAACTACATCTGGCTGGCCGAGTCGCCGGATCTGAAGCACTGGGGCAATCACCGTTGCCTGGCTCATACGCGCGAGGGCCGCTGGGATAGTGCCCGCATTGGCGCGGGAGCCTCGCCCATACGCACTCCGCAGGGCTGGCTCGAAATCTACCATGGCGCCACTGAAGAAAATCGCTACTGTCTGGGCGCGCTGCTGCTCGACCTTGAGGAACCTTGGCGGGTATTGGCGCGGTCGGAAAAGCCGATCATGGAGCCGCTGGCCGGTTATGAGCAGGAGGGTTTTCTAGGCCAGGTGATCTTCACCAACGGCCATCTTGTGGATGGAGACAGGCTCACTCTCTACTACGGCGCGGCAGACAGCGTGATCTGCGCGGCGTATTTGTCCGTGTCTGAAATCCTTGCCAGCCTGGCCCCAGGGTCCGCGGGCAAGACCTTGCGGGGTAAGCCATGAGCCGCCTGCGCAAGGAGTTGGAAGTCTTCCTTCAGTGTCCGCGATCCATGCAGATTCTGATGGTGGCCAACATGATGTACGCGCTGGTACTGCCTGTCATTGAAATATTCGTGGCGGCCTACGTCATGCGCAATTCACGCGCCGTCGCCCGCGTGGTGACCTATCAGCTCTCAATTTACGCAGCCACTCCCCTGGCCTTTTACCTGAATGGAAAAGTGCTGGCCCGCGTGGGGGCGCGGCACCTCTACGCCGCTGGAATGCTGCTTTCCGGCGTCGCCATGATCCTAATGATGCAATTGAGCATCCTAACCCCTATCGGCGTGGCTACCTCGGGATTCACAATGGGCCTCGCTACCGGGCTCTTCTGGGCAAACCGAGGATTCCTTGCCCTCACCGCCACCAACAACGGAAACCGAAATTACTATTACGGCGTCGAAATGTTTGTTGCCACATTGGCCTCCGTCATCGTCCCGGCGCTTATCGGCTGGTTCATCAGCGGAACCACGCTCTACGGCTGGCTGGGCGGTATTCCCAACCGCGCTTACCACATTGTGGCCCTGGTGGTGTTCTGCCTTACCGTCGCGGCCTCAATCATTGTGGAGCGCGGCGTCTTCCGTACTCCCAGCGACGCGGACTTCGTCTACTTCCGGTTTCATCCTCTGTGGTGGAAGATGCTGAAGCTGGCGTTGCTCAAAGGTCTGGCGCAGGGATACATTGTGACCGCGCCGGCCATGCTCATCATGCTGCTGGTAGGCCAGGAAGGCACTCTGGGAGCAACCCAGGCCATTGGCGGCCTTGTCTCCGCCGCAGTCCTTTACCTGGCCGGCAGAACAGCCGCGCCCCGGCATCGCATCCTTGTATTCTCGGTCGGACTTTTCCTGTTTTTCATTGGGGCAGTCGTCAACACAGCGCTATTCAACGCGGTTGGCGTCTTGATCTTCATCGGCTGCCTTCTGCTTGCAAAGCCGCTGCTCGATCTCGCCTACTACCCCATCCAGTTTCATGTCATCGATGCCGTGTCACGGCTCGAATCCCGCAACGAGTACGCGTACATCTTCAACCACGAATTGGGGCTGTTTGCAGGGCGCTGCCTGGGTTGCGGACTGTTCCTGGTCATCGCCTACGGATGGTCGGGGAACGCAGCCCTTAAATATGCGTTGCCGGTAATAGCGCTTTTGCAGTTGTGGTCCATCCGCGTAACCGGCCAGATCAACCGTGGTCTGGAATTGACGAGCAATACCCCGGATTCAAGCTTGACTGGCCACACGATGGAGGCCTGAGAACCATCTTCAACCAGAGTAAGAAGTAAAAAGGAGAAGCAGAATGAGACTTAAAATGGGGAAGGCGAAAAGATCGTGGCGCACGGCGGTCTGGCTCTTGATGGTGCTTGGCCTGACAGCCGGCATACCGGCAGCCATGGCGCAATCCGGCCGCGGCACCTTATCCGGTTCAGTCAAAGATCCAACCGGCGCTATCATTCCCGGCGCCACGCTCGATCTAAGGGAAACCAGCACCGGCAGCCTTTATGCCGCTAAGTCGAACGGACAGGGCCTGTTTACCTTCCCGGAACTTCCGCCAGGGACTTACTCGCTTGCAGTAACTTCGCCCGGGTTTGAATCCTATACACAAAACGGAATCACCGTCAGCGTTGGAAGCACCGCTGAGGCGCAAGCTATCTTGAAGGTTGGAGCAGCTACGCAGACGGTAACAGTCACTAGCAATGCCTCCCAGTTACAAACCGACTCCTCCGATATTGGCACTACGGTGCCTGCCCAGTTGATTGAGGACTTGCCGCTCCAATTCAACGGCACTGTGCGCAATCCGCTGCAGTTTGTAACTTTGACCCCCGGCTACACAGGCCAAATTACCAATTCGCCTACGCAGCAGACCAGCTTCAAGCTCAATGGCGGCCAGGAGGGAGCGGTCGACATTCTTGTCGATGGATCGACCATCGTGCTGGCTTCTCCCAGCCTGCAGATGAACTACGGCGTGAGTGTGGAAGCCGTGCAGGAATTCAAAGTGGTGACAAACACATTTGACGCCGAGTTTGGAAGAACCGGCGGCGGTGTTGTGAATCTTGTAACCAAGTCAGGTACCAACAGCCTGCATGGTTCGCTTTACGACATTCTGAGAAACAGAGTGTTAGACGCCAATAGCTGGATCAATGACCTGCAAGGCACGCCCAAACCCATCGACACACAGAACGATTTCGGCGCCATCGTTTCCGGCCCGGTTTACATTCCCAAGCTTTATAACGGACATAACAAGACCTTCTTCATGTTCAACTATGAGGGTTTCCGCTATAACACCGGCGGAAATAGCCTTAACTCAGCGCCGACACAAGCAATGTTGAACGGCGACTTCTCGGCTTTGTTGCAGCCAATCACAGTTTTCGGACAAAGCTTCCAGCCCGCCGTGCTGTATGACTACACCACTTGCACCGGCGCGAACCAGGGCAAGACCTGCCAGCCTTTTCCCGATAACAAGATCACCCGCCCGCCGGACCCGGTCTTTGAAGCTTCAATTCCATATTTGCCTCAGGCCCCCGCCTCCGCTACCTCGCCTTACCTCAATCTCGAACAGGATTCCCTCAACGTCACGAATGCCAACATGTATGAAGTCCGCATCGACCAGAACCTTGGCGCGCGGCAGAAGATCAATGGGAGCTACGACTACGATTGGCGTCCGACCGGCTACGTCATCGACGGCGCTCCGCTCGACGCCAGTTCCACCAATCAGCGGACGCACTACCTTCGCTTTGGTTATGACTACGTGTTCAAGGCCAATCTGCTGAACCATTTCAATGCGGGATTCAGCAGACGCTATCGCCAGGAGTACAGCGGAATTGGAAGCTATGGCGGTAACTGGCCTTCGAAGATTGGATTGAAAGGGGTTTCGCAGGTTACCTTCCCATCGTTCAGCTATAACTATCCCGATGGCGCGGCCATGCCCAGCGACGGCGCCGATCAGTTTGTCGATAACACTTATGAATATGACGACACGGTGTCATGGCAGCATGGCCGGCAAAGCTTCAAATTTGGAGCGGATGCGCGCCTGCAGCAGTTCAATACCAATGTGGAAACCAATACGTCGGGCTCATTCAACTTCACCACAGGCCAGACCAGTTCTCCGTCTGACCCTAACTCGGGCTTTGGTTATGCGAGCTTCTATCTCGGCGCAGCCTCTAGCGGTATCATCGCGCTTCCGCAGATCGTGGGTTGGCGCGTTAAGTACTACGCAGGCTTTGTCCAGGACGACTGGAAAGTGAATTCCAAGCTGACTGCAAATCTTGGCTTCCGCTATGAGGTGCCGACACCGGTGACCGAAGCTCAGGGCAAGGAATCGTTTGTCGATCCAACCCTGCCGAACCCCGGCGCAGGCGGCCGCCCGGGCGCATATGTCTTTCTTGGAACGGGACAGGGAAGACTGGGGACAAATACCTGGCAAAACACTTTCCACGACTCCTATGGCCCGCGCCTTGGATTCGCCTATGAACTGCGCCCCGGCACCGTGCTGCGCTCGGGCTACGGAATCTATTATCAGAACCTGAAGGTAAATGGATACGGCGAAGGCGATGCGCAGGGATTCTTTGGAACCTATAACTATCCCAGCCCTGTTACTCCGCAAACCCCGGCCGTGGTTCTCTCACAGATTACGAGTTATCCCGGACCTACGCCGCCTTTCATCGATCCAACCGTGATGAATGGCCAGGGCCCGGAGTTCATTCTTTCAAAAACAGCCAGGCCTGGCACCACGCAAACCTGGACTCTGGATGTTGAGCAGCAGTTACCGGCGAAGTTCGTGCTAGATGTGGCATACGTCGGCGATCATGGCGATCATGTGCAGGCCGGCATGCACGATCCTAACCAGGGAAATCCCGCGGACATGGCTCGCGGCGCGTGCCTCTATCAAGACATCACCGCGCAGGGCGCCGGTACTCCATGCGCGGGCCAGGCAACGGTGGGACTGCCTTATCCGGGCTTTAGCGGCACGGTTGCCCAGGCGCTGCGCCCGTTCCCGCAATACGCAGATGCGGTGCTTGATTCGGTCACGATGTCGATGCCGTTCGGCGTTTACACCTACGAAGCTCTCCAGGCGCAGGCACAGAAGCGTCTCTCTGCCGGCTTGACCTTGCTCGCGAACTACACGTGGTCGAAGACATTGACCAATGCCGACTCGGAATTTCCATCGCAATCCGGGTGGGTCGGCAACGGCACTTCGGGAGCTTTGAATACCTATAACCTTAAGGTAGAAAAAGCGCTCAGCGAGTATGACACGCCGCAACGCGTGGTCTTGAGTTATACCTACCAACTGCCATTCGGTAAAGGAAAGCGCTTCGCCAACCAGGGAAGCGTCGTGAACGGCATCGTGGGCGATTGGCAATTTGCCGGCAACCAGACTTATGCAAGCGGAACACCGCTGGCAGCAGGATCGCCTAACTGGGACTCGGGAATCTTCGCATGCAATCCTTATCTGTGCGGTGGTGCTCGCCCGGATGTTGTGCCCGGTCAAAGTCTGAATGGCTATCATGGCGGCGGCTTTGTTTACGGGCAGAGTGTCCGGCTTAATCCAGCGGCATTTGCTCCGGCGCCTAACTTCACTTTTGGCGATGCGCCAAAAGCTCTGCCGATCCGTGAGTTTGCCAGCCACGAGGAAGACCTCAGTCTCTCCAAGCGCATCCCCATGCATTCCGATAGACTGAATACGCTGTTTCGAGTGGAGTTCTTCAATGCGTTCAATCGCCCGGGCCAGTTTACGGGGTTCAATCTTCAGGCCGGCACCAGCGGTTTTGGACAAGCATCGAATCGACAAAACTCTCCTCGAAGTCTTCAGGCTCAGCTTCGATTC
>DASXFF010000066.1:0-9665 GCA_036489735.1 Occallatibacter sp.
AGTTGGGCAAGCAACTCCTCCGCAGGGAGACGCGCCGGCGCAAACCGACGCTACGCCCATCAAGTTTGGTGAATCCCTGGTTCCACTCTACGGGCCGTGGAAGTTCAAAATCGGCGACTCGCCCTTCGATCCAATGACGGAAGCGCCGCTTTGGTCCGAGCCCGGCTACGACGACTCGAAGTGGGAGACCGTGGATCTGACCCCAAGGGGTGCGGCGGACCCGTTTACCGGGGATCCTAAATACGTTCCGGGATGGACAACGAAAGGCCATGCGGGATATTGGGGTTGGGCGTGGTATCGCATTCGAGTGGCCATCGTGCCCAGGCCGGGCGATCAGCCGGCTCTGGAAACAGTGGGATGGGTGGACGATGCCTACCAACTGTTCGACAACGGTGCTCTGGTGGGAAGCTGGGGCAAATTTCGCGGGCCCGGTCAGCCGCCGATAGCCTACTTCACCCAGCCGGCGATGTTCGCGCTGCCGCAAGATCGTTCCGCCGGCCAATCGGGAGCGGGCGGAATTGAGCGCGGCAGGCCCGTCACGGAGGTCCTTTCATTCCGCGTCTGGATGGGCCCCGTGCGGCTTTCGCATCACCCATTTTCGGGCGGATTCCACTACGCCCCGGTGCTGGGCGAGATGAAGGCAATCGCGGCGGAGAATCACGCGGAGTGGCTGGAACTGATCCAGGAATACGCATTCTCCGGTTTTTCAAGTGGACTTTTTCTTTTGCTGGCCCTGGTGGCCGCGAGCCTGATTCTGTTTGACCGTTCGGACGAGGTGTACTTGTGGGTGGCCGCCGCATTGATGTTGGCGGCTTTGCGAGAATGCATATTTTCGTTGGCAAACTGGACTCAACTGGTGAGCATCCGGCAGTTTTTCCTGGCTCTAGAGGTCTTGATCGCTCCGCTGGCCATAGGCGTTTGGATCGTGTTGTGGTGGAAATGGTTTCAATTACGACGCCCGGCCTGGATTCCAAAGGCCGTCGCCGCACTTGCCGTGATGGAAATGGTCTTTGAGCTATTGGGAGAAAATCTGCTCTACGATATTCCTAACTCGACGAGCCATATCTTTCACGCTTCGTCGGAAGTGATACGGCTGGGACTGCTCTGCTTGCTTGCATTCGTTACCGTCAAAGGAATTCGCGAGCAGGGACGGGAAGGTTGGCTGTTGTTTCCCGCCGTTGTCCTGATGGCATTCGCGCAGTTTCAAAGCGAGCTCATCGAACTGCGTTTGCACGGAACGTTTTTCGCCTATGGCATGGTGATTTTTTACAGCGAGGCAGCCGACCTGGTTTTGGCTTCGGTGATCGCGTTGCTGCTGTTGCGACGCCTGGCATTATCGCTGCGGCGGCAGCGGCAAATGGCGCTGGATGTGAAACAGGCGCAGGAAGTGCAGCAAGTGCTGATGCCGAAAGAGCAGGCTCGGATTCCGGGGTTCGCCATCGAAACCGTGTATCGGCCGGCACGGCAGGTGGGTGGAGATTTCTTCCAGATTGTCCAACATCCCACAAATGGAAGTGCGCTGATCGTGGCGGGAGACGTCGCAGGCAAAGGGTTGAAGGCCGGAATGCTGGTCGCGCTATTGGTAGGCGCCATCCGCACGGTGACGGATACGAGCTTCGATCCGGAGTTTGTGCTGAACGTTTTGAACAGGCGGCTCATTCGCCGGGGCGATGCCCAGGCGACTTGTCTCGTTTTGCACATTGGCGTTGACGGCGAGGCAACGTTGGCGAACGCAGGTCATTTGCCGCCGTATTTGAACGGCGAGCCGTTGGACATGGAGGGCGCACTCCCGCTCGGCATCGTTGAAACTGCGGAACCGTCGCTGCTGCATTTCCAACTGGAACCGGGCGATACATTGCTGCTGATGTCCGATGGAATTGTGGAAGCGACCAATGCTGAAGGCGAGCTTTTCGGGTTTGAGCGCATCCGCGAGTTGCTACGCGGGAAGATGAGCGCGGCCGATTTGGCCGCCGCTGCACAGGAGTTTGGCCAGGAAGACGACATCAGCGTGATCTCCGTTACGCGCACGGCTGCGGTGAAACACGCGAGCCCTGCGGAGCACCGGACGAAAGAGCCTTCAACGGACGTGGATTTTCCTGCCGCTTCAAACGCCCTTCGCGGCGCTCACGACGCGTAGGCGATCTGCAGCCGGTTCAACAAATCTGGGGCAGAGAACAGGGAACTGTGGGAGCGTGTGACAAGGAGGAGGGCGATGGGCGCAGAAACCCTGAACCGCCGGGCGGCGGTCGTGCGGGTACGCCCGGTGCCCTATGAACGCCTAGGCGGCGTTATGGGCGGGGCTTGCACTATCCCGATTGCGGACTACGGCATCCGCCTGCGGGCCTTTCTGACCTTCAACGATATCGAACTCGACTTCGTCGCCTTCTTTGAGCGTTTTGTATCCGTCCAGTTGAATCGCTGAATAGTGAACGAATACATCCGGCCCGTCTTCGCGTCCGATGAATCCGTAGCCCTTGGCGTTGTTAAACCACTTGACCTTTCCTTTGTACTGAGCCACAGGTTCCAGCCTTCTTTCTTTTTGTGGAGTCCGGCGAGCCTGAGGGGGAGATCCCGCCGATATTTACTAAGACGCCGAAAGGCTGTGAAAGGTTGATCCCACGGCGTTCGTTCCACAACGTGGAATCACGGACACGCCCATGTGGGCAGAGATTCGCGGCCCAGGCGAGGGCGGTGGAAAACGCACGGTGCGAAGCGACGAACACGCGCGATGCGGTTCTGGATGGAAATCTGCGAAGCGGGACAGCAGGGAAATGGCCCGATCTTTGGATGCTACCGTTTTCCTCGGCGGTTTTTGATGCGGTCGTATAAAAGCACGCTGCTCAGCGTTTTACCGTCGAGGATCGCACCTTTTTCGATGGCCTTGAGCACGTCGGAGAGCTTGACCAGCCGGAGCTCGATTTGTTCATCCTCTTCCGGATGATCGGCGCCCGGCTCGAGCCCCTCGGCAAGAAAAACTTTCATCGACTCGCCGAGAAAGCCGGGGCTGGCGTAATACTCCACCAGCGGCCGCCACTTTTTTGCCGTGTAGCCGGTTTCCTCAGCCAGCTCGCGTCTGGCTCCCGCAAGCGCATCCTCGCCGGGATCGAGCTTGCCGGCAGGCAGCTCCCACAGATATTGATTTGCAGCGTGACGGTATTGGCGCTCCATGACAATCCAGGGATCGGTCTTGCTTTTCGCGTTGTCGATGGCGAGGATGACGACGCTGCCGTTGTGGCGAATCACATCGCGCTCGTTGCGATGGCCATCGGGCTCGATGAGCTTGTCATGCAGGACACGAAACAGCGGCCCGGTGTAGACGACTTCGGAGCTGACGATTGTGGCGCGCTGGATGACCGCGGCCCTGGCAATTTTTCCGGCCTTCACTTTTTTGGTCTTCGCTGGAGATTTCTTCGGCATTTCATCCTCGATTTCTTAGGAGCAGGCCTGTTTGGTGCAGAGCGCTCAGATCTTTTGTCGAGCGCGCGCAGGCGACTCGATTCAACACGAGTATACGCAGAGAGACGCGGTTGCAGGGGTCAGGGATCAGGGGCCGTCGGCCAGTTGGAAAAGCATCCCTGAGGGTCTGAAAAATTTATGTGTGCCGCCGGTCGACGATAAAAACGCCCCTGAGCGGCTAAAGCCGATGTCG
The DNA here is from genome assembly GCA_036489735.1 of Occallatibacter sp. Classification (GTDB taxonomy): domain Bacteria; phylum Acidobacteriota; class Terriglobia; order Terriglobales; family Acidobacteriaceae; genus Telmatobacter. The sequence goes on from DASXFF010000066.1 coordinate 3,650, forward strand.
ATGGACAGGGCTTTATTGGCACGGATAAAGTCACCCCAGCGACGAGGACCGATCGCTGGGGACCCCGGCAATCCGTGCCCCTTCAAAACGAGTTCAAGCTAACCTGCTGTCGTTCTGCATCGCAAGGCCCCGGCGTGGCATCCTAGGAGGAGCAATTTATCCCTTTGCGATTCCATCCACTTGCGGCCTCATCGAGCGATGGGCGAAACCAAAAAGAGACACGAGCGAAGAATTCTTGAAAGCCGATTGTTATCCAGTAACCGTGATGCCGGGCCAGACGCGCCTGTTTCTCGACTTTTCTGCGAGCGCACTTCGTGCCGTTCTGCCTTTGGACGACGTGAGTGGAACGCCACCGGCGCGCCCCGCGCACTGGGCTGAGCTGGTGCATCTGCTGGCCGAGCAGAATTCTTCTTCGAGTGCGGAAGACTCGCTGACTGCGCTTGAAGAGGGCGCGGGCACGATTTTGACAGGGCAGCAGGTGGGCTTGTTCGGCGGCCCGCTGTACACGCCGCTGAAGGCCGCGACGGCGATTGCGCGGGCGCGCAAGGGCACGGCGTGCGGCAGACCTTTGGTGGCTGTTTTCTGGCTTGCCAGCGAAGACCATGATTTTGCAGAGGTCGATCACGTCACGTTTCCGGCAGGCCGCGAGCTGGTTACGTTGAATTACGCGAAGGCTCCCGAGGCTGCGCTGCCGGCGGGAAAGATCGTGTTCGACGAATCGATTGTTCCTTTGGTCGAGCGCGCCGCAGAGCTGTTTGGGCCTTCGGATGGGACAAATGCCCTGATTGAGGCATACCGGCCCGGACGGACGTTTGCCCAGGCGTTCGGCGATTTCTACGCTCGGATTTTTGCTCCACAGGGATTGCTGGTTGTCGACGCGGCGGGACGCGAGTTTCACAGGCTGGGCGCGCCGGTGTTGCGCGCTGCGATTGAGCACGCCGATGAATTTCATGCGGCGCTGACGGAGCGCGGGCAGGCACTGGAAGCGGCCGGCTATCACGTGCAGGTGGCGGTGGCTCCGCAGTCGAGTCTTCTTTTTCTGATGGACGAAAAATCGGGGGCACGAATTGCATTGCGGCGCACGGCGGCGACGGCGGCCGAGCCGAACGGCATTTGGCATGCAGGCGACCAGAAGTATTCGACGGCGGAGCTGGTTGGCATTCTCGACTCCGAGCCGGAGCGCATTTCGCCGGCGGCGCTGCTGCGGCCGGTGTTTCAGGATTTTCTGTTTGGGACGACGGCGCAGGTGGGAGGTCCGGCGGAGATCGCGTACCTGGCGCAGTCAACGGTGCTGTTCGAGCGCATTCTGGGCCGGCAAACGCCGCCCATCGCGCGCTTTTCTGCCACGCTGATTGAGCCCGTGATTGCGGAGCTGTTGCGCAAGCACGAACTTTCGCTGGAGCAGGTTTTGAGCGAAGAGAGCGCGGCGACGCTGGCGTTGCGGCTGGCGGCGCGGGCCATGCCCGTTGAAACCAAACAGAAACTGGCGGCGGCGGGGAACGCTCTCGACGCCGAACTGACGGCGCTGGTGGGGTGGCTTGAATCGCAGGACAAGGGGCTGGGCCAATCGGCCGATACTGCTGCCGGAAAGATGCGCTATCAGATGAACCGGCTGCGCACGCTGGCCGCGAACTTTCAACTGCAGCGGGAGGCGACGCTCACGCGCCACGCGAACTCGATCTTCAACGCGCTTTACCCCGGCGGGGTGCTGCAGGAGCGCGTGCATGGCGGGGCATACTACTTTGCGCGCTACGGGCTGGTGTTGGCGGAGGCGCTGTGCGAGCAGGCGGCGAGTCTGTGTCCGGGGCACAGCGCGATCTGGCTGTGAAGACAGGGGTCAGGTGTCAGGGGTCAGGGATCAGAAAAAGCCCGAGAGACTGAAACCGGAACTGAGCACTGACATCTGATCACTGACCCCTGTCTTATAATCCTCGCGAAACCCACCGAGGTCGCCCATGAAACACCTGATCGCGCTTCTGATCGCCACCTTCCTTGCCATTCCAGCCGCACACGCGCAGTTGGCGAACTGCGCCACGCCCGGCACCGACAACGCATTTCTCGGCATCCAGACCATTCGGTTGTGGCCCGGTACGCCGCCGGGAGCCAAGACGCCAACGTTAGCCGCGACTTCGCCGGATGCCAAGCCCGAAACGTGCAGCGACACGCCGGCGCTGACCATTCTTGGCCCGCGCGCGGGAACTGCGAACGGTTCAGCGGTGATTATTTTCCCCGGCGGCGCCTACCTGCACCTGGCTGGCGATCTCGAAGGCCGCGAGGTAGCCGACTGGTTCACGGCGCGGGGATTCCAGGCCTTCATCCTGAGCTACAGGCTGAGCTCGCAGGGCTACGGGATTCCGGTGTCGCTCATCGATGCGCGGCGCGCGATTCAGACGGTGCGCGCGCGGGCTACGGACTACCACATCGATCCCAATCGCATTGTGGTGATCGGATTTTCCGCCGGGGGCCATCTGGCGGCGCTATCGGGGACGCAATTTGTTGCGGGCGATGCGAACGCCGAAGATCCGATTGAACGCGCTTCAAGCAGGCCGGACTACCTTGTGCTCGGCTATCCGTGGCTCGACGCGATTACGCGCGATACGACATACCTGAGCTACTGCAAGATCGTGAACCTGATGGATCAGTGTGACGCGCTGCGCGCGAAGTACGATCCGATTCTGTTTGTCACCAAGGACACGCCGCCGACATTTATCTACCAGACCTTTGCCGACAAGACAGTTTCTCCGGCAGCGAGCATCGAGTTCTATCTGGCGCTGTTGAAGGCGGGAATTCCATCGGAGCTGCACGTGTTCCCGAACGGGGGGCACGGCTCTGGGCTGGGCAAGGGCGACGCGGCGCTCGACCAGTGGCCGGGGCTGCTGGAGGCGTGGTTGCGCGGGCAGGGGCTGCTGACGGCGGAGACGCGGTAGGGCGGGGATTTATCCCCGGCCTAGCATCCCGGGCCTACTGGAAAAACTGCCCTAAAAAGTAAGAAGCGGGCGTCCGGCTCTGGGAGTGGAAGGATATCCCAAAACCGGCAGCCCGCTGGACCCTGGACCGGGTCTAGGTGGTGATTCCAGTTTAGGCCCGTTTCGGGCAATAGCAAGCCCTTTTTTATGTGAATTTCCCGTTTCGTGACTCGCATCACAGAATGCGATTTCCGCGGCGCTCTGCGCGTTGACCATCAACCCTTTCCCCTGATACAAAAGAGGGTTCCACCTGCGAAATTTATCAGCAAAAAGGCCGGCACTCCAGTACCTCCATGCAAGAGATCCTTCAGGCAATCGAAAGATATTTGATTGGCGCGATGCCGACGGCGGCGCTGTTCATCGTGCTGGTGATCGCCTACCAGTTTCTGGTGCAGGGGCCGCTGACAGCGGTGCTGGCGAAGCGTCGCGCGCTGACCGAAGGAGCGATGGAGGATGCCCGTAACGCGATCGCCGAGGCTGAAGCGAAAACCGGCGAATACGCCGAACGCCTGAGGCTGGCTCGCGGCGATGCCTACAAGATCCGCGAGCAGCGCATAAAACAGTGGAACGCGGAACGTGACACTGCCCTCGACGCCGCCCGCAAGGCGGCCCAGGAAAAAGTCCGCCAGGGCAAGGCGGAGTTCGAGGCCGAAGCTGCTACCGCTCGTAAGGCAATTCAGGCCTCCGCCGCCGATCTGGCCGGTCAAGCGGTCCGTGCCGTGCTGCCTGCCACCGCCGGGGGATCCCGTTGAGAAAGACCTTCTTGAACACGAATCATCTTGCGTTCGCGCTGGCCGCTGTTCTTGGCGGGTTACTGGTTTTTGGCGTTGCGTCAGCGCCGATCCGCGCTGCTGCTCAGGCGGCGAATGCAGCTCAGAATCCGAACGCCGGCCAGGCGCTCAGCACCGCTCCGGCCAAGACCGCCTCCGCAGACGCAGTCAGTCCCAGCGCGACCGTGACTCCGGGGTCGAAATCCGAAGAAGAGCAGGAACAGGATCTTCTGCATGCGCCGGTGGTGCAATCGCTGGCGCGGATGCTGCATCTGCCGCTCAACCTGACGGTCACGCTCCTGCTTGCGATTAATTTCGCCATCATCTTTTTCTGCATCGCGATTCCCATCGCGCGGCTTATGCCGAAGATCCTGCACAAGCGCAAGGAAACGCTGAGCCAGGATCTGAAAACGGCGCGCGAAGCTACGGCCGACGCGCAATCGCGGCTGAGCGCGGTCGAGGCCAAACTCGCAGGCCTCGGCGAGGAGATGGAAAAATTCCGCGCCCAGGTGGAGCACGACAGTCTCGAAGACGAGAAGCGCATCAAGGCCTCCATCAGCGAAGAAAGCGCGCGCATTGTTGCTGCCGCCGAGCAGGAGATCGCTGTTGCCGCGGCCCAGGTCCGCCGCAGCCTGCGCGACTTTGCCGCCGACCTGGCCATCGACCAGGCCTCGCGCGAACTGGCGCTGACGCCGGAAACCGATCGCGCTCTAATTGCGGAGTTTGTCGCCGGAGCTCAAGCCGATGCGCCGGGCAAAGGAGGCCGAAACTAAATGCCTGCTTTTGTCTCCCGCTATGCCGAAGCTTTCGCCGATGTGGTGACCGATGCCAAGCTTGACACCGCCGCGATCGATCGCCAGTTCTCCGATTTTCTTGCGACGTGGGAGGGAAGCGCGGAGCTGCGCACGTTCTTCGTCAACCCGTCCATCGCGGCGCCGCAAAAGATCGCCATTCTCGACAAGCTCAACGCGCAACTCGGCATGCAAAAGGAGCTGCGCAATCTGCTCGCGGTGCTTACCCAGAACGACCGCATCGGCCACGTTGTGGAAGTGGCGGCGGCGTATCGCAGCATTCTGCAGCAGCAGTTGGGAATTCGCCCCGCCGAAATCGTCACGGCGCGCCCATTGAGTGGAGACGAGCAAAGCAATCTGATCGCGGAGATGGCAAAACTGGCGGGCGCGAAGATCGACCCCAGCTTCAAACTCGATCCATCCATTCTGGGCGGCGCGGTGGTGCGCATCGGTTCGACGGTGTATGACGGCAGCGTGAGGGGAAGGTTGGAGAGGTTGAAGGAAACATTAACTGCCGGATAATGCGAAGGTGTCAGGTTTCAGGTGTCAGGGTTCAGTAGGCTTGGACCGGCAATCAACATGAATGAGGATTTCCAAGTAACAGTAGATTCAGAGATTCAGAGATTGAAAAGAGGTGGCAGGAATTCAGACGCAGGGATCGACATCGCGCAGCAGCGGAGCGCCGAACTGATCCCTGATCTCTGAAACCTGACCCCTGAAGGAACGCACAATGGCTCAAATCAAAGCAGACGAAATTACGCAACTTCTTCGCGCGCAGATCGCGAACTACGACTCCAAGGTCCAGGTGGACGAAGTCGGCACCATCACCTCGCTCGGAGACGGGATTGCCCGCATCCACGGCCTGGACAAAGTCATGGCGGGTGAATTGCTCAGCTTCTCGCACGGCATCGCCGGCCTCGCCCTCTCGCTTGAAGAGGATCAGGTGGGCTCCGTGGTTCTTGGCGAGTACACCGAGCTCAAAGAGGGAGAAGAGGTCAAGCGCACTGGAAAAATTCTTTCCGTCCCCGTCGGCGCTGCGATGATCGGCCGCGTCGTGAATGCGCTCGGCGCACCGATCGACGACAAGGGCCCGATCGCGACCACCGAAACGCTGCCCATCGAGCGCCTGGCGCCGGGAATCATCGACCGCCAACCCGTGCGCGAGCCGATGGCGACCGGGTTAAAGGCGATTGACGCCATGATTCCCATCGGCCGCGGCCAGCGCGAGCTGATTATCGGCGACCGTCAGACCGGCAAAACCGCCGTGCTGCTCGACACCATCATCAACAACGCCAAGAACGATCTGATCTGCATCTACTGCGCCATCGGGCAGAAGCGGTCGTCGATTGCGCAGGTGGTGCAGACGCTCACTGAACATGGAGCGATGGGTCACACCATCATCGTTGCTGCTTCGGCCTCAGAGCCCGCACCGATGCTCTATCTCGCGCCCTATGCCGCAACGGCGATGGGAGAATACTTCCGCGACAAC
>DASXFF010000073.1:0-37942 GCA_036489735.1 Occallatibacter sp.
GGCCACCAGCGCTTTGGCTTTAGCGATGAACTCCGCCAGCGGCATGGAGCTTTGCTCCTGCTTGCCGCGCGTGCGCACGTTTACCGCGCCAGCTGACTCTTCCTTGTCGCCGAAGACGAGAATGTATGGAGTCTTCTGGAGGGCGAAGTCGCGAATCTTGGCGTTCATTTTTTCGTTGCGGGCGTCCGTTTCAACGCGGAGGCTGGCGGCTTTCAGCTCAGCTTCGAGTTTGGCCGCGTAGGCGGTGTGCTTCTCACTGATGGGGACAAGGCCGATCTGCACAGGCGCGAGCCAGAGCGGGAAGGCTCCGGCATAGTGCTCGATGAGCACGCCAAAAAAGCGCTCGACTGAGCCGAAGAGCGCGCGATGCACCATGACCGGCTGATGGCGCTCGCCATCTTCGCCCACGTACTCGAGCTCGAAGCGCTCAGGAAGATTGAAGTCGAATTGAACTGTGGAGAGTTGCCACAGACGTCCGAGCACGTCGACCAGCTTAACGTCAATCTTTGGGCCGTAGAACGCCGCTTCGCCAGGAATGGTCTTGTATGGAATCCCTTTCGCCTTAAGCACATTGTCGAGCGAGCGGATGGCGAGGTCCCAGTTCTCGTTGGAGCCGGCGTAGTGGGCGCGATCGTTCGGATCCCAGGTGGATAATTCCACCTTGAACTCCGAAAACCCGAAGGTCTTGAGGACCGCTTCGGCAAAATCGATGCAGGCGGCCACTTCGCTTTCAATCTGCGAGGGCATGCAGAAGATATGCGCGTCGTCCTGTGTAAAGCCACGCACTCGCAGCAGACCATGCATAGTTCCAGAGCGCTCGTAGCGGTAGACGTTGCCGAGTTCTGCGTAGCGCGCGGGCAGATCGCGATAGCTCTTCGGCGAGTTTTTGTAGATGAGGATGTGGCCGGGGCAGTTCATCGGCTTCAAGCGGTATTCGGCGTCATCCAGCTCCATGGGCGTGTACATGTTGCTGGAATAAAAACCCTCATGCCCGCTGACCTTCCACAGCTCCCTGCGCATCACATGCGGCGTGTAGACCAGGTTGTAGCCGCGACGCAGGCACTCGTCGCGCATCCAGTCTTCCATCACCTTGCGAATGATCGCGCCCTTCGGGTGCCAGAAGATGAGTCCGGCGCCGGCGAGCTCCTGAATGCTGAAAAGGTCAAGTTGCTTGCCGAGCACGCGATGGTCGCGGCGTGCTGCTTCTTCGAGGCGTGCGAAGTGCGCATCCAGATCTTTTTGCGAGAAGAACGCCGTGCCGTAGACGCGCTGGAGCTGCGGATTCTTTTCGTCGCCGAGCCAATACGCGCCGGCCAGGCTGGTGACCTTGAAGGCCTTTACGCGGCCGGTCGAAGGCACATGCGGGCCGCGGCAGAAATCAACGAAGTCGCCATTGCGATAGAAGCTGACTTGATCGCCTGGCGCAGTGAACTTCGTCACGAAGTGGGTCTTCATGAAGTCGCCGTCTTTCTCAAATTCGGCGAGGGCTTGATCCCGTGGCTCATGTTCACGAACGAAAGGCTCGTTGCGAGCTACGATTTCCGCCATTTTTTTCTCGATAGCGGCAAGATCGTCCGGCGTGAAGGGCCTTTCGCGGTAGAAATCGTAGAAAAATCCGGAATCGGTTGCCGGACCGTGGCCAAGCTTCGTCTCAGGGAAAAGCTCGAGGACGGCACTGGCCATGACGTGCGCCGACGAGTGGCGCAGAACCTTGAGTGCTTCGGGATCGTTTTCTTTGACGAGCTCGAGACGCACGGCTGAAGTGAGCGGCGCGGAGAGATCGACGAGGCGAGGCGAGGCGGTATCTTCGGCGGCGTACATTGAAGCCTCTGATGGCTCCTCAGTCTGCGGGGAGCCGGCGATCGAGCTTTGGGCGGCGGTCCCGATAACGGGGGTGATGCGCGCAACAATGCTGGCCGCGGCCAAGCGCGGAGAGATCGAGTTAGCAATGGCGAGAGGCGTTGTGCCGGATGGCACCTCGCGAACCGACCCGTCGGGTAGCTGAATGGCGATCAAGTTCGTGCTCATGCGCAAAGGAATCCAGTTCGGCCGCAAAATAGGTGAATGCGGTCAACTTTCGAGAATAGAAGGTTGGCGGCGCGAAGTCGAGGACAGCGGCAGTGAGTCAGCGAGTTCACGAGCCAGTAGACCGGCAGAGGGAAATCGGCGACGGTGTTGCGGGTTCTGAATTGGTGCGGTGCCAATTCGATGCTGAGGGAATTGACGGCCCGGACCCGGCCAAAAAACGCAAAAGGCTGGGCTCACTCCAGATTTTCGTCAGGAGCGCTCACAGCCTTATTGCTGTTTCGAGCTAGATTCTGCCGGAATCCGGCCGATCCGGTTTAGAGAGGCTGGACGTCAGCAGCCTGCCAACCCTTGGGGCCCTTCACGACGTTGAACTGCACGGCTTGACCCTCCTGCAAGCTCTTGAAACCGCTTGAGTTGATCGCAGAGTAGTGCACGAAAACATCTTCGCCGTTCTGGCGCGAAATGAAGCCAAAGCCTTTCGCGTCATTAAACCACTTCACAGTACCTTGTTCCATTTTCTTCGTATTTCCTGTATTGAATTGCGCTGGATGAATCGGGAGCGATCACTGGCAGAATCTTGCTTTTGGGCGAGTACTGCTCACGCCCGGTTCGTTTCTAACGCTGACCGTATTCTAACATTTCCGTCAAAAGAATCATCAGGAATTGTGTGTTCTAACTCACCCGTTGGTGGTAGTCCTCGGAAGCCTTTGAACCCTTGAGGCTTAGCGGCATAATGCGACCTGTGATAAGGTGAGCTCGCCATGGCGAAGGATCCCGTTCCCGAATTGCTGGCTCGCGCCACCGAGGCGCTTGAGGCGCAACTCGGTGTGTTCCCGGAATTTGAACCCGACTCAAACCCGAGCACTGATGAGATCGCTGTGATTCTCGCAGAGACAGCGCGACGCCTGTGCGACAACTATCCGTATTTCCATCCTCTATATGCCGGGCAAATGCTGAAGCCTCCGCATCCGGTTGCACGGGCCGCGTATGCGCTGGCTATGAAGATCAATCCCAACAATCATGCACTCGACGGCGGCAGGGCCAGCTCCGCGATGGAAGTGGAGGCGGTGAAGCAGATCGCCGAAATGTTCGGGTGGAAGCAGTTTCTGGGTCACCTGACTTCGAGTGGAACCATCGCCAACCTTGATGCGCTGTGGATGGCCAGCCAAGTGGCGCAGGGACGGCGAGGCAATTCTCGGATTTTGGGATCGGAGCAGGCGCATTACACGCACCAGCGAATCAGTGGCGTGCTCAAGCTGGAATATGCAAGCGTGGCGGCCGACGAGCGCGGACGGATGAATCTGGACGCGCTGGAAGACGAACTTCGCAAGGGCGACATTGGCACCGTCGTGGCGACGCTGGGAACGACGGCGATGGGCGCAGTGGATCCCCTGTACGAGATTCTGAGGCTCAAGGAGCGGTACGGATTCCGGGTGCACGTGGATGCTGCATACGGCGGCTACTTTGGGTTGATTGCCAAGGAGCTCGATGAGCCGGCGCGACGGGCGTTTGCGGCGATCGGCCATGCGGATTCGATTGTGATCGATCCGCACAAGCGTGGGCTGCAGCCATACGGATGCGGGTGCGTACTGTTCAAAGACCCGGAGGAGGGGCGGTTTTACAAACACGATTCGCCGTATACCTACTTCACGTCGGGCGATCTACATCTTGGCGAGATCAGCCTAGAATGTTCGCGCGCGGGTGCGGCGGCGGTGGCTCTGTGGGCGACGCAACGTTTGCTGCCGCTTGTGCCGGATGGGAAGTTTGCTCGCGGGTTGGCGAAGGGGCGGCGGGCGGCGCTGGAACTGGACAGAAGGTTGCGCGCGGATGCTCGTTTCGTTCCGCTCGTCGCAGGCAAGCCTGAACTCGATATCGTGGTCTGGGCCATGCCCGGCCCCAGCGCGCGCGAAGCAAATCAGCGCGCGCAGAAGGTCTTTGACGCGTGCGCGACGCTCGGACTGCACCTCGCTCTTGTAAAGCTGCCGAGATACTGGTTTGGGCGGCGAGATCGCGATGCGAAGAGGCGCGGTGCCATAAAATGCCTACGCAGCGTGCTAATGAAGCCGGAGCATGAGGCGTGGATGGGAGAGATTTGGGAACGGCTCAGCCCGGCATCCGGGGAAGTTTTGATGGGGTAGGAAGGGCCGTTAAAAAAGACGAGGCCGATCCCCGAAAGAAAACGTTATCATGGGCAGGACCCCTGGGCGAGATTTTGGCGGTTTGAACGCGAACAGGTGAGAACTTTCAGAAGGAGGTGGAGAACGATGCACGATCCAGCAGAACTTCGTTCCATGCACCGCACGCGTTTTGGCGCCGAGCCCGCTATTTTTGTGGCGCCGGGTCGCGTGAACCTGATCGGCGAGCATACCGATTATGCGGAAGGGTTTGTGATGCCGGCGGCCATCAATTTTGCCACGTTGGCTGGGATTTCGCCGCGCACCGATGGCAAAATCGCAATCTACTCTGAGAACTACGCCGAAGAAAAAACATTCGACGCAGCGGCGCTGCCGACGAAGGGGAGCAAGCATTGGAGCGACTACCCGATGGGCGTTGTGTCGATTCTCACCGGCGAGGGCCACAAATTCTCCGGGTTCAGCCTCAGCATTTGGAGCGATGTGCCGCTGGCATCCGGGCTTTCAAGTTCGGCGGCGCTAGAAGTAGCAACGGCGCTGGCTGTGCTTTCTCTGGTGGGCGCGAGCTATCCAGGGCCGCAGCTTGCGCGGCTTTGCCAGCGGGCCGAGAACGAGTTTGTGGGCGCCAATTGCGGCATCATGGATCAGTTCATCAGCGTCAATGGAAAAGAAAATCACGCGCTGCTGCTCGATTGCCGCGACCTGAGCTACAAGCTGGCGCCAATTCCTGACCACGTTACGCTGGTGATCGCCAATACGATGGTGAAGCACTCGGTGGCCGGCGGAGATTACCCCACACGGCGGCGGGAGTCGGAGTCGGCCTGTTCGGTGATCGCGAATCACCGGCCGGGCGTGCCGTTTCTGCGCGACGCGACGCTCGAAGATTTGGAGAAGTGGGGCCATGAGATGGAACCGAAGAGCTATCTGCGCGCCAGGCACGTCATCAGTGAAGACCTGCGCACGGTGGCGGCTTGCGAAGCTTTACTAAAGGGCGACCTGAAGGAGCTGGGACGCCTGATGGCCGAGGCGCATCGAAGTTATAGTCAGGACTTTGAAGGCAGCTGCGTCGAGGCCGACGCCATGGTGGCGCTAGCGCAGGACCTCCCGGGTCTGATCGGAGCACGACTTACGGGCGGAGGGTTTGGCGGCTGCACAGTCAATCTGGTAGAGCGAAATGAGGCCGCGAAGTTTGCGGAGTCGCTGGGGCGCCGTTACGCAGCGAAGATGGGAATCGAACCGCAGATTCACATTTGTCGCGCATCAAATGGAGCCTATAGGCTCGAGTAAGACAGCGTGGTGGGCGGGGCCGGCGGAGTAACGGAGCTAGTCAAACCGGCGAAACGGGACGAAAGACGGTTTGATATAAGAGCGCATCGCAATAGATTTGAAATGTTTTATATCGGCATGAAAGAAGCTTGGCAGTAACTGACACGAAAGGGCCATGTTCGCAACTGGGTCTAGACATTGTCTGGCGCGGATTCCTTGCTAAACTTGTGGGGTATTTGCCCCGATGAACTAGGCAACTGTCCCCGTCCACCGGGTTCGATTTGACTTGGACGGGTACGAATTGCCGACCGGTTCGCCGGAAACAAAAAACGATATGGAACCCACTCTCTCGAAATCATCTTTGCACGAGACCATTCCTCAATCGGGCCTCGTGGCCTACTTCAGCATGGAGATCGCGATTCGTCCGGAGATGCCCACGTACTCCGGCGGACTTGGTGTGCTGGCTGGCGACACTTTGCGGTCGGCGGCGGACCTGGGCATTCCGCTCGCGGCGTTTTCGCTGCTGCACCGCAAGGGATATTTCCAGCAGCATCTGGACGGAACCGGGGCGCAGACCGAAGAAGTGCAGCCTTGGAATCCGGCGGACTATTGCACGGAAGAATCCGCACGGGTCACGGTTTCCGTTGAGGGCCGCACCGTCACGATTCGTGCCTGGCGCTACGATCTGAAGGGACAGTTCGGGCACATCGTGCCCATTTATCTGCTGGACACCGACCTCGGCGAGAATTCCGGGTGGGATCGTGGTCTGACGGATCATCTTTATGGCGGGGATACCAATTATCGCCTGCAGCAGGAGATTGTGCTGGGGATGGGCGGCGTGCGCATGGCGCATGCTCTCGGGCTGCGCATCAACGTTTACCACATGAACGAGGGGCACGCAGCGCTGCTGACCTTGGCGCTGCTTGAGAGCCAGTTGGGCGGTGGACCCGAGGGAGCGGCCACAGATGCCGACATTGAGGTTGTGCGGAGGAAGTGCGTATTCACGACGCACACTCCGGTTCCGGCCGGGCACGACCGGTTCTCAACCGAGCAGGCGATTCGCATCCTGGGAGGCGAGCGCACGGCGCGCCTGGAAAAGCTGGGGTGCTTCCGCGATGGCTTGCTGAATATGACCCTGCTGGCGCTCCGCTTTTCGCGCTATGCCAACGGTGTGGCAATGAAACACGGTAAGGTTTCGCAGGCCATGTTCCCCGAGTTTTCGATCGACTCGATCACCAATGGCGTACACGCGCCGACGTGGATCAGCGAGCCGATCGAGCACCTGCTCGAAGAGCAGGTGCCGGCGTGGCGGCGAGACAATCTTTATTTGCGCAACATGATCGACGTGCCCGAGTTTAAAATGCTGGAGGCACACGCACGCGCCAAGGAAAATCTTCTGGCCGAGGTGGGTTCGCGGACGGGGCTTGTGCTGAACCCCAAAGTCTTGACGCTGGGATTCGCGCGGCGGGCGGCGACCTATAAGCGTGCCACGCTTCTGTTCACCGACCCTGAGCGCCTAAAGGAGATTGCGGCCAAGGCCGGTGGTTTGCAGATCTTGTATGCAGGCAAAGCGCATCCGCAGGACGAACCGGGAAAAGCGCTGATTCAGCAGGTTGTCGCGGAGGCTGCAAAGCTTTCCAACACCGACTTGCGGATCGTATATCTCGAAAATTACGCGTGGGACCTCGGTGCGCAATTGACAGCGGGAGTGGATGTCTGGGTAAATACGCCGAAACGTCCCTATGAAGCGTCGGGCACAAGCGGTATGAAAGCAGCCATGAACGGCGTACCCAGCCTGTCGATTCTCGACGGATGGTGGATCGAGGGTTGCATTGAAGGCGTCACGGGATGGGCGATTGAAGATGGCGCTAACGATGCCGAGGAAGCGCTGTCACTCTATGCGAAGCTGGAGACGGCGGTGGTCCCCCTTTACCGCGATACGCCGGAAAAATGGGCGCGCCTGATGCGAACGACGCTTGCCTTCAACGGTTCGTACTTCAATACCAACCGGATGGTGAAACAATACGCGCGCAATGCGTATTATCCAGAGTTGCCGCCCACGGCAGCCAGAGTTGAAGAGCCGGTGTTCGCAGACTGAGAATTTTCTGGAGCGTTCTTTATCGCTCTGCTCAGCGTGAGATCTCTCCCATTTCGCGCAACAGGGGCGCAATCGTTAGGCCTTGGACGAAAACAGAAAAAGCCACAACCGCAAAGCTGACGGCAATAATGGTCTCACTCTGAGGTATCGCGGAAGAGAGACCGAGTGCGAGAGCCAGCGCCAGAGCGCCGCGTAGTCCGCCCCAGAACAGGATGTGTTGGTGCCGCGCTGTAACGCGAAGAGTAGAGCGCGAAAAGAGCAGGCAGCAGGGATAGATCGCAGCGGCACGCCCCAATGTGACGAGTGCAATTGCAACCACAGCCGGCACCCAGACTGCAAAAAAGTTTTGGTGGGCCTCGTGCATCCCGATAAGAAGGAAGACGAGGGAGTTCGCGACGAATGCCGCGTACTCCCAGAAGGTCTGCACAGCCTCCTTTCCCCGAGGAGAGATGGCGTCGATCCACGTGGAATTGCTCATCACCAGCCCGGCGGTGATCGTGGCGAGCACACCTGAGAAGCCGAAATGGTCTGCGAACAGGAAGGAACCGTAGGCGGCAACGGTAGTGAAAGTGATCTCGACCAGATGGTCGGTGGTTCTTCCAGCCAGCACGAGCGCGCCCAACGCGACAATTCCGCCACAGAGGATGCCACCGCCGATGCTTTCGAGCAGCCGGACGCCAATCTGTACGGACCCCACCTGCTGGCCGGTCGCAATGGCAACTACGGCGGCGAATCCCACCGCGGCAGTGCCATCGTTAAACAAGCTCTCAGCCTCGATGAGCACCAGCAGGCGGCCGTGAGCTTTGGCGTCCTTAAAGGTGGAAATAACTGAAACGGGATCGGTCGCGGCGATCAGTATGCCAAATGCAACGGCACTGATCCATTCCCAGTGCATCAGGTAATGCATTCCTGCCGCGGTCAGGCCGGCAGAAATTACCACACCCAGAGTCGCAAGGACGGAAATCACCGGCAGGTTGCGGCGCAGTTCACGCCAGTTAATGTAATACGCCGCCTCGAAAAGCAATGGAGGAAGCAGGACCGTGAACAGGAGATCTTTCGTGAGAGCAATCCTGGGGGCGAAAGGAACCGCTGCGAGGACGATGCCCGCGGCAACCAGTCCGACGCTGTAAGGGAGATGGAGCCGCCTTGTTAGCATGGCGACGACGGCTGCCACGAGCAACAGCACGGTCAAAGTTTGAAAATGAGTTTCCACTCGCCCTTGCCGATCTTGACCGATGATACCGGCCAAGCCGTGCAAACCCAAGGATTTTCGGCCGAGCGTTGGGCCGACGAGCAGTGCTCTGACGCGAACCGGCGCAACCGCAGCGCCTATAATCTCCGTGACGTGCTTCGACGTGAATCAATGCGGTTGCGGTGGGTGCGGCGTGCTTCTGCCAGAGCGGTGACAGTCGCACTTTGCGCGATGTCTGCCGCGATTTGCGGGCGCGGACAGGCGAGCGCCGTCGCCGACGGAACCGCTTCGGAGAGTGGCGGCTCGCGTGTGCTACTGGTTCTGCCGTTTGATAATCGCACAGGTCAACCGAATCTGGAGTGGATGCGCGAAGCCGCAGCCGAGATTCTCAGCACGCGCTTTGCTTCGGCGGGGTTCCAACCGACCGGCCGCGCCGATCGCACGTATGCGCTGGACCATCTGGGTCTGCCACAGGGCTTTCAGCCTTCGCGGGCGAGCGCGCTCAAGCTGGCGCAGACGCTGGATGCCGATTCGATTGTCGTCGGCACCTACACGACGGATGGAAGTGGAATTGTGGCAGAGGCGACGCTGGTGGATGTGCCCGACCTTCGCATGTTGCCGGAGGTGACGGCGCGCGGCGAAATGAAAGACATGATCGCCGTCTTCAGTGACCTGGCGTGGAAGTTGACGAGGCAAATCGACCCTCGATTCAGCGTGGCCGAAGAGACTTTTACGGCGGCAGGGAAGAGTATCCGGCTCGATGCATTTGAACAGTACATCCGCGGAATTACCGAGTCGGACCAGGCGGAGCGACTGAAGCATCTGGAAAATGCGGTAAAACTGAGTCCGGGCTTCGGTCCGGCGTGGATGGCGCTGGGTCGCGAAGACTACAACGAGCAGCAATATCAGGACGCGGCCGTTGCTTTTGCCAAGGTGGATCGAAACGGGGCCGATGGGCTCGAGGCAGACTTCTACCGTGGCCTGTCGCTGATGTTTCTGGGCGACTATGCGCACGCGGAGCAGGCATTCGCCGACGTAGCGCGTGTGCTGCCGTTGGCTGAAGTGCTGAACGACGAAGGTGTGGCCGTGAGCCGGCAGGGCGGTGACGGCACATCCCAATTCATTCAGGCGGCGGCCACCGATCCCAACGCCGCGGACTACCACTTCAACCTGGCGGTGAGCCTGAAGCGCGCAGGAAATACTGCGGGAGCTTTGAATGAGCTGGCGCAATGCCTCAAGTTACGTCCCAACGACAATGAGGCGCAGGCGCTGAATGACGCTTGGAAAGGAAAGCCCGCCCCCGGAGGGACTACTGGCACTTCAGGCGCGGCTGCCAACACTGAGCCTCTAGAAAGAATTGTTCGCACTTTTGATGAAACAGCTTTCCGGCAGGCTGCGGCCATGCTGGACGAAGTGAATGCCGGGCGCCTGGCGGCTCTCACGCCTCATGACCGTGCTCAAAGGTTATGCACGCAGGCCAAGACGTTTTTGGACCGCGGACTGCTTCTGGAAGCCGAGAGGCTCTATCAGGACGCTGTAGTCGCCGATGGCAGGAGCGCGCAGTCGCACGCCGGGCTGGCCGAGGTGCGAGAACGCAGCGGCAACGCCGATGCAGCGCGCAAAGAGGCTCAGCAAGCGCTGCAACTTGGGCCTACGGCCGATGCGTACCTTGTTCTGGCGCAGTTGGATTTGGAGGCGGGCGCGCTCGATCAGGCAGACACCGAGGCCGGCGAAGCGCTCAAGCTGGAGCCGGCAAGTCGGGCGGCAAAAGACCTGATGCGTCAAATTGAGGCCAAGAGCGGGAAGCGATAGCCGGGTTCGCTTTTCGACACTAAAAATCGAACCGTGGCCGGTCGGCGACGAAGGAGAGCATTCGCTCCGGATCGGTCGCCGCAGCGTCCAATGACGAAAGAGCGTATCCTCCGCTCCATAGACGAACACCCGTTGCGAGGATCAAGACTTGGCCCTGTGACTGGGCCGCGAGTCCTTGTTCCAGCCGGAAAGAGGCGAGCCATGGGCGTATTTGCTAACAAGGGCCGAATTGCCGTGGGTGCAATGGCAGCGGCCTTATGGATTTTTCTGGGATTTGGACCGGGAGTATTGGCTGCGCAACAGCCGGTCCCCACGCAGCCAATTGTGGACAAACTAATTCTGGATGACACCATTCAGCAAGTGAGCGCGGATGAGGTGACGCGGGCTCTCGATCGGGCGAACAGCGACGGAGCGAGCGCGCTGCTCATCGAGATCAACACCCCGGGGGGACTGCTGGATTCAATGCGCGACATGGTCGGTGCAATTCTGCGCTCACGCGTGCCCGTCATCGTGTATGTCGCTCCATCGGGCGCGCGCGCAGGTTCTGCAGGGTTCTTCATCCTTGAATCGGCCGATGTGGCCGCAATGGCTCCGGGGACCGAGGCGGGAGCAGCTCATCCCGTATTTGAATTCGTCGGACAACCCAACAACACCGAAATGCAAAAAGTGCAGAACGATGCCGAAGCATTCCTGCGCTCGTATGTGACCAAGCGGAATCGAAACACGGATGCTTCGATTGCCGCCGTCGAATCGTCGCACTCCTATACCGCGGAAGAATCGATGAACCAGCACCTGATCGACGTGATCGCCAACAACGATTCGGAATTGATGAACGCGCTCAACGGGCGCGAGATACCTCGCATGGATGGATCGAAGTTGACTTTGCGTCTTGCCGGCGCGCGCATCAACCTGATTCGGCCCGTGCTTCGCGACAAGCTGCTGGGCTGGCTGGTGGACCCGAACATCGCGCTGCTGTTTCTAGTGGGCGGGGCACTGCTGATCTATCTCGAGTTCAACGCCCCCGGCACCATTGTTCCCGGCGCGCTTGGGACGCTCATGGTGCTCCTGGGCGTTTTTGGTTTGAACTTGCTGCCGATTCGCTATACCGCTGTTCTGCTGTTGATGGCGGCAATGGTTCTACTGCTGCTGGAAGCGAAATTCGGCGGCCATGGCGCCTTAGCCATTGCAGGTATTGTTTGCCTCACATTCGGAATGCTCACGCTGGTGGCAGCGCCAGTTCCGGAGATGGGCATCAGCCCGGTCGTGGCCATCAGTGTCAGTGCAGCATTCGGTGCCATCACCGTTTTTCTGGTGCGCCTCGCCGTGCGCGCGCGAAAAAGGAAATCCCGAATCGGTGCCGATGCACTGGTGGGGTCCCCGGCGACCGCGATGGAGGCACTCGATCCGCAGGGGCATGTGCTTGTAGAGGGCGAGATCTGGCAGGCCGCGGCGAGTGCTCCCGTTGCCAAGGGAACAAAGCTGCGCGTGACGGGGCACCACGAGTTGCTGCTCAGAGTTGAGCCAGCGGCGCCCACGAGCGAACATCCGCAATTCGAGCACAGGAGTACAATCCCTGCTGAGTGAGGAAAGGAAGCTTCCATGTCCATCGGTGATCTGTCGATTCCGACCTTGGTTATCATCGCCATCGTTGTTCTCTACCTGCTGAACTCGATCAAGATTCTGCGCGAATACGAGCGGGGCGTGATCTTCCGTTTGGGGCGCGTTCTGGGGACGCCCAAGGGGCCGGGCATCATTCTCGTTTTCCGGCCGATCGACCAGATGGTGCGCATCAGTTTGCGTCAGGAAGTACTGGAAGTTCCGCCGCAGGACGTGATCACGCGCGACAATGTGACCATCAAAGTAAATGCCGTGGTGACGCTCTACGTGGTCGATCCCAATGCGGCCGCCATCAAAGTGGTCAACTACATTTACCAGACCTCGCAGCTCGCGCAGACCACGTTGCGCTCGGTGCTTGGAGAGGTGGAGCTGGACGAGGTGCTGAGTCACCGCGAAAAGCTCAACCTGAAAATCCAAACCATCATTGATCAACGGACGGAACCGTTCGGGGTGAAGGTCATCAGCGTCGAAGTAAAGCAGGTGGATCTTTCGGAACAACTGCTGCGCGCCATGGCCAGGCAGGCCGAGGCGGAACGCGAAAAACGGTCGAAAATCATTCACGCCGAGGGCGAGTTTAACGCCGCGCAAAAGCTGGTGGATGCGGCCGCGCTGATGGCCACGCAGCCGATGACTCTTCAGTTGCGGTACCTGCAGACGCTTTCCGATATTGGGGTGGAGAAGAATACAACGATCGTCTTCCCGTTGCCAATCGAATTCATGTCGCTGCTGAACAAGATTAGCTCGTCGGTAAAGCCGCCGGAGTAGCGTGAGCCGAGCCATCAGCCTCCCAGGCTCTACACTGAACAAAGCAATCGGCTGCGAGCCGAAAGGCGAGGGCTCAAGGCCCTTTTTCTATAGAAGGTGGTTCATGCGGGGATATGCGCGGATATTTTAACAATGATGAGCCGGAAATCGAGGAGCCGGACGGTCTCCCCGGTGAACGCGAGGAGCGCGGGCACGATACGGAACTGACGTTGAGCACCGCCGCGCAGCTGGGGGTTGTTTTCTGCCTCTTGCTCCTGTGCGGGCTATGCTTTGGAGCGGGATATTGGGTCGGACATCGCGGCTGGCCGTCCGCTCTGGCTGCGGCTGCGAACCAACCCTCCGCACCCACTGCCGCTCCCGATCAGGAGCCTTTGCAAGGGAACGGGACGCTTCCTAAGCCTTCGGCAGACGCCCAGTTGCCGCCGAGTCAACCGCTGCCGAACAGCGACGGCACGACGCCGAACGGGGATAGCAGCCAAAACCCGGCGCCGACCGAGCCCCCGCCATCGGCTGAGCAGCCTTCCACACCGGCGAATCCTCCCCCAACCAAACCTGCGGGTCCGGCCCATTCTCAGGCTCCGCCCGCTCAACCGGCGCCGGCTCATACAGCACCGACGCCGCCGCGTCCGGCATACCCGGCGAGAGCCAATGAGCCTCAGCCTGCAAGGGCAAGTGAGCCCCAGGGTCATCCAGCGGCACCGCCCGCGTCCTCGGGGTATTCAACGAACCCAGGGCAGTACGCGGGCCAGTACATGGTGCAGGTAGCCGCGGTCTCGCATTTTGAGGACGCTAACGTGCTGGTGAATGCGCTGCGCGGACGTGGGTTCCCGGCGATCGCACAGCGCAGCTCTTCAGACGGGCTGGTCCATGTGCGCATTGGCCCGTTCCAGACTCATGAGGAAGCTGGCCGCATGGCCGCCAGGCTGCTCGGAGACGGCTACAACGCAATGGTGCAGCCGTAGAAACACGGATATGTGGTCAGGAAAGCAGCCTTTAGCTTCTATCTATCAGAGAAAACATCGGGATTGCGGTTTCCATCAGCAGGTCTGAAGCGGGTGTCGGAAAACTGCAGTGCGCACGCTCTACGTCCGCATCCACTCCGGTAATCCGGACGCGATTGCAGCGCGAACCGCTTCAGAAAGCCCGTCACGCGTAGCGTAATCGGCTGGGTCAATGGGCGCGTGGAACACGATGTGCATCGTTCCGGGGAAAATCCGCTTGCTGTTTACCGGAAGAATCTTCTCGCTGCCGAAGATTGAAATGGGAATGCAAGGCGCGCCGGAGTCTTTGGCAAGGTAAAACGGGCCTTTCTTAAAGGGCAACATACGGCCGTCGAGCGAACGCATGCCCTCGACAAATGTGGTGATGTGAAGTCCGGAGGCAAGGACGCGCTGCGCTGCTGCGACGGAGAGTCGCGCTTCGGTTGCGTCACCGGTTCGTTCGACAGGAATAAAGTGTGCAAGCTTAAATGCATAGCCAAGGATGGGGACCCTCATAAGCGAGCCCTTAAGAAAAACCACGGTCCGGGGAAGATGCGACATCAGCGCTGGCGCATCGAGATAGGAAATGTGGTTGGCCATGAAGATGCACGCGCGGCCTTTGGGGATTTTTTCCTGGCCGTAGATTTGAATTCGCACGAATGCAACCCGAATTGCGACGCGCGCGATCCAGGAGCCGACCGCATAAAGCGGACCAACGTTGCCGGTGAGAAGCGTAAACGGGAAGAAAATTGCCGCTGCAGGAAGGGCCAGCACAACAATGGTCACGAAGACGATGAGCGAAACGATCATGGACGGTCCGGATGGATGTGTAGGTTTAGTATCGCAGCGATGACTCTATGTTCGCATCCATTCCGGGAGACCGGAGGCAATGGCGGTGCGGACGGCACGCATGAGCTCGTCGCGAGAAGCGAAGGCTTTCGGGTCGATGGGCGGATGGAAGATAACGTGCGCGACTCCGCGGCGGATGCGATTGCTGCCCTTGGGCAGCAGCGACTCCGTTCCGTAGATTGACACAGGAATGCATGGCGCACCGGCGGCCTTGGCGAGAAAGAACGGTCCTTTCTTGAACGGAAGCATGCGCCCATCGGGCGAGCGGGTGCCTTCAACAAATGTGGTGATATGAACTCCAGTGGCGAGGACGCGCTGAGCCTCGGCCACGCTGCGTTGAGCGTCAGTTGGATTGCCGGTGCGGTCGACGGCGATGAACTGGCCCTGGCGGAAGCCTGTGCCGAGAATCGGAAGGTTCATGAGAGATCGCTTCATGAAGGCGGAGGTGCGGCCGGGAATGAGCGAGATGAGCGCGGGCGGATCGAGATTTGAGACGTGGTTCGACATGAAGATGCATGCGCGATCGCGGGGAATAAAGTCGCGGCCCGCGATCTGGAACCGCACGCCGGCGAAGCGGCAGCTTGAGTACAAGATGAGGCGCGTGGCCTTGTAGAGCGGCATCACGTTGCCGGTGATCCAGCACCAGGGAATAAAGAGCAGCGCCGACGGAATGCCCAGCAAGACCATGTTGGTGATGAAGATGAGCGACCAGATCATGCGCGCCTCAGTTTGATTCGGCGGGAAAACGCTCGCGGAGGCGCGCAGGAAGCTTTTCGTAGATTCCGTCGAAGCCGCCATTGGAGAGGATAGCGACAACATCGCCTGGCACAAGCTGCCGCGCGATCGCGCTGACGATCGCGTCGGCGTTGGCAAAAAGCTCCGCCGAAATTCCGGCCTCGTTGAGGGCGCGGACCACTTCTTCAGGGTGCAGGCGCTCAGCTTCCGGAATGCGTTCCTGCTGGTAAACGGCGGCGAGGATCGCCCGATCGGCCAGACCGAGGCTTGCAATGAGATCAGCGCCCAGAACTTTGCGGCGCAACGTATTGGAACGCGGTTCGAGAACCGCCCACAGCCGTCGCGAAGGATAGAGTTCGCGCAGCGCTCTAAGGGTCTCGCGGATGGCCGTGGGGTGGTGGGCAAAGTCTTCAATGAGAGTGATGCCGTTGATTTCCGCGCGCAGCTCGAGCCGGCGCTTGACACTTTTGAAAGTGGCGAGGGCATCGACGATCAGAGCGGTAGGAATTCCGGCGGCCGCAGCGAGAGCGGCGGCGGCAGTTGCGTTGAGAGCGTTGTGCTCGCCTGCCAAACGCATTTCGAGTTCCGCCCAGACCGCTCCGGAGTGAAAAACCTCCCAATGCATTTGGCCGGATTCGTAACGAAGATTGCGAATGCGCCAATCGGCGGCCTCGCTGAATCCATACCGTTCCACCGTACAAAAGGCGTGGCTCACACATTCGGTCACGTTAGGGCTGCCGTCGTAGGCGACGATGAGGCCGCGGCGCGGAACGAGATTGACAAGGCGCTTGAAAGCGGTTTTGACAGCTTCGAGATCGGCGTAGATGTCAGCGTGGTCGAACTCGACGTGCGTGAGGATGAGCGCGGCGGGAAAGTAGTGGAGGAACTTGGGACCCTTGTCGAAGAAAGCCGTGTCATACTCGTCGCCTTCAAGGATGAACCTGCGCGTGGCACGAAGCTGGAAGCTGGTGCCAAAGTTCTCCGCTACGCCGCCGATTAGAAACGACGGCTCGAACGCCGGATCGGTGCGCGCCGCCACCTGGTATATCCAAGCGAGCATGCTGGTCGTGGTGGTTTTGCCGTGAGTTCCGGCGACAACAAGGGATTCGCGGCTTTTAAGGAACTCTTCGCGCAGCAGCGCGGCCATTGAAGTAAAAGGAATGCGTTCGTCGAGGACGCGCTCGATTTCTGGATTGCCTCGGGAGAGCGCGTTGCCGATGACGACGAGATCGGGAACCAGATCGAGGTTCGATTCGGCGTATGGCTCGAGAATCTGGATACCGAGCGAGCGAAGCAGATCGCTCATGGGCGGGTAAGCGGCTTTGTCTGAGCCGGTAATTCTGTGGCCCTCGAGCTGAAGCAGCCCGGCAAGCGAGGCCATGGCCGTGCCGCAGATACCGATGAGATGAATGTGGCGCGGCGATGCCGTCATTTCTTAACCGCCGGTTCGAGGAGATCGAGACGTGCCGCCTCACCGACCGTCAGCTCAGCTTCAACGCCGAAGGTGAGCGTGACGTTTTCGCGAGAGACGTGGCCGCTGCGGAGGCCGATTGCGATCGGCACATCGAGGCCATCGAGCGCATTGAGAATCGCTTCGTCGAGCAGGGAAGATGGCGCTCCGGGTGAAGAGCAATCGAGCATTTCGCCGAAGACGATGCCGCGGACGCCCTCGAATTTTCCGGCATGACGCAACTGCCAGAGCATGCGGTCAATCTGGTAGGGCTTGACGCCTGTGTCTTCAAGGAAAAGTAGCGTGCCTTCCGTGTTGGGCTCCCACGGCGTATCGAGCAACGAGGCGATTATGCTGAGGCAGCCGCCATAGAGCATGCCGCGGACAGGCTTCGAGGAGGCAGAGGGCTTGAGGGTGCGCATACCTTCGGCTTCGCCGACGCTGTAAAGTTCGCCGGCAAGTGCTGCACGAAAACTTTCAAGATGCACGCCGTTGGAGAGATAGAAATCCGCAGCGAGCATGGGGCCATGAAAGACGGGCAGTCCAATTTCATCGAGCAGGCGAAGTTGAATGCCGGTCAGGTCGCTATAGGCGAAGAACGTCTTCGGATGTGCGGCAACACTTTCGAGAGCGAGGCCCTGAAGCAGGTAATTCGATCCGTAGCCGCCGCGAATACACATGATGGCGGCAGTGCTGGGATCCACAAAGGCTGCGTGGAGATCGGCGAGGCGCTCTCGAGCGGTCCCGGCAAAGTAGAGCGGCTCGCGCAGCCGAGCATTGAGAGCCAGCCTGGGCGCATAACCCAGCGAACGAAGCGCAGCGAGGCCAAGATCGACCCGCTCAGATTTCGCCGGAGAAGCTGGCGCGATGACTCCGATGGCCGCATTCGGCGCCACAGGCAGCGGTTTGAGGAGCGCCCTCTTTTCACCGAACTTCATCATCACCAGGCCTCCCCGCGGGCAATGAGATCGGCCGGTCCGGTTAAATGCAACTCGCTTCCTGGTCCGCTCCATTCCACCGTCTGCACACCGCCGGGCGCAACGACTTTGAGCGGCGAGGTGCAGCCCTTAAATGCCAGTGCCGCTGCCGCCGAGGCAGACGTGCCGGTGCCCGATGATGAGGTGGGACCCACTCCGCGCTCATAGATGCGAATCTCAATCTGGCTCGGGCTCAGGATGCGGAGGAACTCGACGTTGGTCTGGTTGGGAAAATCGGGATGGACACAGATCTCGCCGCCAATTTCCTGCCAGGACTTTCCGGCCACTGCAAATTCAGGATTGTCGACTTCAACAACGAAGTGCGGATTGCCGATCGAAACTTCCGGGCCCTTGATCTTCACGCCAGCGGCGAGCTCAATGCTGCGCGCGGCAATACGTGGCACGCCCATCGCGGCGGTCACTTCCACGGCAAATTCATCGCCATTGCGCACGCTCACGATGCGGCAGGTGCGAATGCCGGCATCCGTCGTGATCTCGAGCGTATCGCCGGGCTTCGAGTCGAGGCTTTGGGCCATCCACGCGGCTACGCAGCGCGTACCGTTGCCGCTGATTTCGGCGACGGAGCCGTCTGCATTGTGAAGGCGGACGCGGCCGGAACGCGGACCGGGTCCAGACTTGTTTATCCACTTAAAAAACTCAATGCCGTCGGCGCCAATCCCGGTATTGCGCTGGCAAAGGCGGCGCGTGAGAGCGGCGAAATCCTGGCCTGCTGCGGCTTCCTCCGTGACGATGAGGAAATCGTTGCCGCATGCATGGGCTTTGGTGAAGAGAATCAACGCAACATCCTCATACCAACGATAGCAGGGAGTTCGGGGCTCGCATTTAGAAGAAATCCGGCGCGCGATGGAGCCAGTTGGTTGATGCATAGATCGCGGCTGATGGCTGATTCTTGGCGCTGTAGGTGCCAATGAGCGTGAAGTCGGCCTGATGTGCTTTGATGGCTGCGTCGATTACGTCGCCTTCGAATGCGATGACAATGGATGCGTGAGCGGATGGGTCGGCGAGCGCGGAGCTGTAAATGCCGAGGTCGCCCTCGTTAATGGTCTGGCGGAGAGGAATTCCAGCGAAGGCAACGATCTCGGGATAGATGGAAGTATTCATGAGCACGGTCGCGTGCGAATCAAGCGTGAGCAGCGATTGAAGGGCCGGGGGAATGGCATTGTCATAGGGCCGGCGAGCGAGGGCATTTTTCGTGCTCTCGACATAGACGATGGGACCAGAGCGGAGCAAAAGAAAAATGTTGAGGCCGGCAAGGACAAAGAGCAGCGTGAAAACGAGTTTGGGCAGGAGCCGAGCGAGGGGTGGGAGCTTGATGCGGCTGAATGCACCCTGGACTCGCTGAGCAGCGAATCCGACGCCGAGCGCGAGTGCTGGCAAGAGCTCGAGACCGTAGCGCGTGTTGTACCAGGTGAAGGGCCACCAGGCTGGGAAGAAGATGGGCACCGATCCGTAGGCGACGGACCATGCGTAGAACGGAACCGGAATCCAGAGCAAAAAGACCCACGTTAGCGCGCCAGCGTGCGCCCGAGATTTTTCTGCGAGCCAAGCTCCGGCAGTGCCGGCCGCGGCAAGTGCGAGAACCACGTTGCCGCAGAGATTTCCCCATCCCGGCGCCGCGACCGAATCAAGCTCTGCGACTTTGAGGTAGAAGAGCAACGCAACCCAGGGGCTGTGCCAGCCGGGATGAAGCGGCGAGCCACCCGCTGTCGCGGTATGAAGTTCGATTGCATGGGCCGAGTAAGGACCTCGCGCGAAGAAGAGCCAATCGCCAAAGCAAACTGAGTTGTAGACGAACCAGAGAAGCGGTGCAGCGGCGATAGCGATCGTCGCGAGCCAGAAAGCCAGTGTCGTGAGACTTGTACGCCCGCCTCGACCGGCGTGACGAAGCCAACTTAATCCAACGGCAGACCACGCGATGAGGGCAATGATCCAGCCATCATAGCGGGTGTAGATGGCGGCCACGAGACAGGCAGCGATGCACACCTGGAGGCGGGTGATTCGCGCAACGGTAAAGATTGTTGCCGACGAAGCTGAGAGAGGATCGGAGCCCGAAGATTCTGACGGGTTAACGAGCGCCGTGCGCCACTCCACCAGCCAGACCACGATCCAGACCATTTCGCAAAGGAAGACCGGCTCTGTCATGGCCGTAGTCTGCAAATAGAGAAGATTGGGATTCAGCGCGAAGAAAATCAAAGCAAGCGCGGCGGGCGCGGGGCTGAGCCAGTTGCGCGCCAGACGGTAGATCCCGAAACACGATGCGACGTAGGCGAGGGCTGACGGAACGACTCCAGCAAAACCGCTGGCCCACCAGGAGTAATTCTGCACAAAGGGAAGAAGAAGAATGTGCGGGAGCGGTAGCCACACAGAGCCGAGCTGCGAAAAGCGCGGTGTGCGGGAATCGAAGACGCGGCGTGCAATGTGCAGGTGGGCGATGGCGTCGCCGTAGTTGATCATCGCTCCGTTACGCCAGCTCCAGACAATCGCGAACGCTGAGGCAGTCATGCAGAAGACCAGGACCGCCCAGCCTTCCACATGCGAAATGCGCTTCTCAGTCAAGGTGCGTGAGCTCGCGGAATAAAGTGAAGCGCGCATCGATCTCGGCGCGAGTGAGCTGCTGCAGACGCTCTGTTCCGAAGCGTTCGCAGGCGAATGAACCCATGACGCCGCCGTAAAACATGGCGCGGCGGAAGGCCGCCGGCGTCAGTTCCGGTTGCGACGCAAGGTAGCCGAAGAAGCCTCCGGCAAAGCTGTCACCCGCGCCGGTCGGATCGATGACCGCTTCAAGTGGCAGTGCCGGCGCCCTGAAAGCGCGGGCCTCCGAGCTTCCAGGCTTTGGCGAGGACTTGTGGAACAGGGTCGCCCCGTACTCGCCATGCTTCACGACCAGAAAACGAGGACCGAGGTCCATGACAGCTCGTGCCGCCTGCACAAGATTGTTGTTGCCCGCAATCATGCGCGCTTCCGTGTCGTTAATGAGCAGAACGTCGAGACCCTTGAGAACTTCAAGCAAAGCCGGGCGATGGTCCTTGATCCAGTAATTCATGGTGTCGCCGGCAACGAGCTTCACGCCCGGCATCGCTTCGCGCACGCGGCGTTGCAGCACAGGATCGATGTTGGCCAGGAACAGAAATTGCGAGTCGCGATAGACGTCGGGGATTTTGGGCTCAAAACCGGCGAAGACGTTGAGGTCGGTCCGGAGGGTTTTGGCTTCGTTGATATTGTCGAGATACGAGCCCTGCCAGAAGAAGCTTTTGCCGGGGGCGCGCTCGATGCCGCGTGTATCGATTTTGCGGGCGTCAAAAACGGCTTGCTCGGCAGAGCCAAAGTCTTCGCCGACGACGGCGATGACGCGAACATCGGTAAAAAAGCTGGCGGAAAGCGAAAAGTAGGTCGCGGCTCCGGCGAGGCAGCGCTCGCTGCGACCTGCGGGAGTTTCAACGGTATCGAACGCCACGCTTCCGACTACGGTGATGGACATTTGTTCCTCGTTCAGAATGAAAGTTGCGGTGACGTTGCGAGTTGGCGGAACTTTCTACAAAACTTGCGGATCAGGCGCCGAATGCAGTCAGCCCGACCGCCGGTGGCTACCAACCATGGTACTTGCCGAAGAGCAGCTTCAGGCGCTCTCTAGCTGCGGCAGGAATGGCGTCAGGCTGGGTGAGCACGGCGTATTTAGCGGCCGAGGCACAGGCGCAGGTTCGTTCCCCAGGCAACGCGGCGACGGCGGCTTTGACCACTTTGCAGGCGTTGTCGGCGTTCTTGTGCAGCACGGCCACGATCTCCTCGATCGTGACAGCGTCGTGGCCCTCGCGCCAGCAATCGTAGTCGGTGACCATGGCGATGGTGGCGTAGCAGATTTCGGCCTCGCGGGCGAGCTTGGCCTCCTGCAGGTTGGTCATGCCGATGACGTCGGCGCCCCAACTGCGATAGAGGTTCGATTCGGCTCTGGTAGAAAACTGCGGGCCTTCCATGCAAACGTAAGTGCCGCCCAGCTTGCCGACAACGCCGGCATTAGCGCAGGCATCAGCTGCGGCTTTGGCAACAGTGGAGCAGACGGGATCGCCGAATGCCACGTGGCCCACGATGCCGTCGCCGAAAAAGGTGGCGACGCGATTAAAGGTGCGGTCAATGAATTGGTCGGGGATCACGAAATCGGTGGGCTTGTGCTCTTCCTTCAGCGAGCCGACGGCGGAGACGGAAAGGATGCGCTCAACACCGAGTTTCTTGAACGCGTAGATGTTGGCGCGGAAGTTGAGCTCGGAGGGAAGGATGCGATGACCGCGGCCATGACGCGCGAGAAAAGCGACCTTACGGCCCTCGAGCTCGCCGAGCACAAAGACATCAGACGGTGAACCGAAAGGCGTATCGATGCGCTCCTCGTGAATATTCGTGAATCCGGGCATGGAATAGAGCCCGCTCCCGCCAATGATGCCTATTTCTGCTTGAGACACTTGCTCACTCCGTTCGCGTCAGCTTATAGCCGTTAGCTTTTGTTTCTGCGGGACTGACTTCATCTGCAACTCTGGCGCCAAGCTGCTAGAAGCTGCTCTTATCTCTGATCGATCAGGCGAATCGTTTCCATGATCACGTCTCCGTCGATCATCAAACTGTGGGCGCTGATCTTATCCATCGTATCCTGCGCCGTGTGGTGATAACTGTTGTTGGGGCCGTAGTCGAGATCGATGATGTCGATGGACGGCACGCCGCGCTGCACGAACGGCAGGTGATCGTCTTCCACCTCCATTTGCTGCTGAAAGAAGTACCGCTGATAGCCGAACTTCTTCGCCGCTTCGGCGACCAGCGAAACGAGCCAGGGAGCGGAACGCGATTCCTGCTGGATGTCGAGATCCTTGTCGCCGATCATGTCGGTAAGCAGGAAGCCCTTGATCTGGTTCAGCGTTCCGTCGCGTCCCCATTTGGCGGCCAGATGCCGGCTGCCGTAGGTGGAGTCGGAGGCCGACCACTGCTGAATAGCTTCTTCGCCGTCGAAAAAAACCAGCCACACCGAGTAGCCATCGAACTTTTTGCTTGGCGAGTGCGCGGCTTGTCCTCGCAGGCGATCGCCAATGGCCATCAGCAGGCCGGTAGTTGAGGCACCATCATTCGCCCCGACGAAGTTGATGGTCCGGAGAGGGTAGTTGGTCTCATAGTGCGATGCCAGCACAATGACGCCAGGCTTGGAGCCGGGAAAGCGCACGATGAAGTTGCACATCGGCACCGGGCCGATGGGAGTGTTGGCAGTGAAAGTGTCTTGTTCCAACGGGTCATGATTGCGCATGAAGTGGCTGCGGATAAAGTCCTCAGCTTTCACGTGGCCGGGCCCGGTGGGCCAGCGCGGGCCGATGGCTGCGAACTGGCGCGCATATTCGTAAGCCGCGGAACCGTCAAAGTGCTGGGCGGAGGCGGCAAGGGGAACGATGAGAAGGGCGACGAGGAGAGCGGAGAATCGTGCGATCCCACCCATGCCGCGAAAGCAAATGCGCGGCATGGATGGGGCACCCAAAGTTCGTGCTTCGATCCGCTTGATGAAGGCAAAAAAACTCACGCGGCTGCCTCCTTCTTCTTTCGGCGCGACGGGTGGACCCACCAGGCGACGCCGATGCCGACCAGGTACAAGGCCAGCATGGGGAGGGCGTAAATGCACATCGTACCGGGATCGGGGCTGGGGCAAATGATGGCAGCAACCAAAAACACCGCGAGGATGGCGTAGCGAATATTTTTCCAGAGAAACTTTGGGCTGACAATGCCAAACAAAGCCAGAAAGAAGATAAGAATAGGCAGCTCGAAGCTGACTCCGAGCCCAAGAATGATGGAAAGAAAAAAGCCGGTGTACTCCTCAATCGTGACGATGGGGTGAAAATTCTTGCCGAAGTCGAGGATAAGAATCTTTAGCGCTCCGGGCAGAACGTAGAAATACCCGAATGCCGCGCCGGTTAGAAACAGTCCCACCGTAGCCGTCATGAATGGAATGACAAAACGCTTTTCTTTCTGATAAAGCCCGGGTGCAATGAACAGCCACACCTGATAGAGGATGAAGGGTGACGCGAGGATGGCTCCGCCGATCAGCGAGACCTGAAGATAAAGGTTCAGCGGATCCATTGGATGCGTGTAGTTGAGCTTGATGCCAAGCTTATCGAGGGGCGCCTGAACAAATCCGTAGAGACGCTCATGGAATACGTAGGCAATGATGAATCCGAGTCCGAGGTAGATGGCGGAGTGAACCAGGCGTTTGCGTAGCTCCTCAAGGTGCTCCATCAGGCTCATGCCAGGGAGTTCGGCGCGTTCGGTGACGGCTTTGCGTGCTTTGTCGAGGGTTTCTTCCGAATCAACCATGGTGAGCAGCCGGCTCCGATTTTTCAGCGTCGGGAAACAGGTTTCCCTGGGTTTTGGCCGGTGATTCGGCGGCAACGATCTCGCCAGTGGAAGGCGGTTGGATCTGCGGAATGGCCGCAGCTCGCGCAGGTTCCGGCGGTTGGGCAGCGGGCGCAGGCTCGGTTGGTTGGGCCGCGGCTATTGCGGCCTCGGTTGATTGTGCCGCAGGCGGCATGGCCTCTTGCAGCCGCGTTTCTTCGGATTTGATATTGGGGTCGGTACCCTCGGAATAAGGACTTTCCGTCAGGACCGGCGCATTGGGCTCCGTTATTTCAGATGCGCCCACTGGAGTTTTTGAGGCTACAGCCTCAAGTTGTGCCGGCGCCGGAGAGGCTGCCAGCGCACGCTGCCTCTCTTCTTCCGCTTTCTTGCGGCGGTCAGCTTCCTCTGACGCGCGCAACTCCTCTTCCATCTGGAATTTGAAGTCGTTTGAAGCCTTGCGGAATTCGTACATTAGCTTGCCCAGTTGGCGGCCAATCTTGGGCAGACGCCGGGGCCCGAAAACCACAAGCGCCAGGGCCATGAGCAGCAGCGTGTCCCACATGCTCAGAGTGGCGAGTTCGATTGGAGGCGCAGATCCCATGAAGGATCATGATACCTGTGGTTACGGGACGCTCACAAACTGCCAGAGATGTACCCCGCAGATCTGGCTTTTTCTCAGAAATCTTGCCCCGTCAAGCTGCTTTTTTGCTCCTGTGGACTTCACATACAATGAACGCGGGATCGCGGCTTTCGGCTCCCGGCAACTCCTTACGGCGCTAAAAACGATGCGTTGCAACCTGCTTCGAGTCTTTGTGCTGATCCCGTTCCTCGTGCCGCTCACGGCGCCACGGAACGCAGCCGCGTATTCCCTGCTCACCCATGAGCAGATCATCGACCTCACATGGGACGACTCCATCGTTCCATTGCTCAAGAGCAACTATCCAAATCTGACGCCCGCGGAACTGGATCAAGCACGCTCCTTTGCCTATGGGGGATGCGTGATTCAGGACATGGGCTACTACCCTTTCGGCGACGGATTTTTCTCGGACTTGACGCACTACGTACGCACCGGCGACTTTATTCTGGCGCTCTTCCGTAACGCGCATAACGCCAATGAGCTTGCCTTTGCCATCGGCGCGCTGTCGCACTATATCGGCGACACCATTGGTCACTCGCAAGCGACAAACCACGCCGTTGCGCTTCAGTTCCCCAAGCTGGCGGCGCGCTATGGAACGAGCGTCAACTATGCCGAGGGACGCCATCAGCATGTGCAAGTCGAATTTGCCTTTGATGTGGACCAGATTGCGAAGCACCACCTGGCGCCGCTCGAATATATGCGCCGTATCGGCATCAGAGTCCCTATCCACCAGCTGGCGATCGCGTTCTACCAAACCTACGGAGTCACCGACGATTTCAGCGTCGGCGAGCGGCATAAGTTCAATGAAGGGGTATACCAGCTTGCAACGCGAAAGTTCATTCCCCGCCTCGCCTACGCGCTCACGCTGATGCACCACGATCAGGAAGTGGCCGAGCCAGCATCGGCCGATGCAAAAAAGATCGAACAGGAAGCTGCCGCTGCCGCAACCCTTTACAACTGGGCCGCCTACCGCAAGAGGGCGGGCTTCGAAACCCACTTCATTGCAGGCATATTGCTGATCTTGCCCAAGGTCGGCCCGTTGTCGATGGCTGCTATTAAGGGGCCCAGCGAGACTG
Source organism: Occallatibacter sp. (assembly GCA_036489735.1). Classification (GTDB taxonomy): domain Bacteria; phylum Acidobacteriota; class Terriglobia; order Terriglobales; family Acidobacteriaceae; genus Telmatobacter. The sequence goes on from DASXFF010000073.1 coordinate 25,990, forward strand.
CTGAGGCCGACTACATGCATAGCATGGTTTCAGCCACGACGGTTCTTCGCGATCGCCTGGCAGCGTTCACGCCCTTGAAAGACCGTCTCGCTCACTCTTTCAACTTGGCGGCTGCAGTCGAGGCGTTCGGGCCGCCCGATCGAGAACACCCACTCCCCAACCGCGACCTGGACACCGGGCAAGTGGTCAAACCCGGAGGCTATTCTCTCACCGACCAGACCTACGCGAAGCTACTGCACCGCCTGACGCGCAAGCCAAATCAACCGATCCCTCCCGGAATCAAAAGCGATGTGCTGGCGTACTACTCCGACCCTGCCGCTCCGATCACGACCAAGCGAAAGGCTCGCACGTGGAAGCGGGTGCAAGCGGACCTGAAGACCCTGGCGACGATGCCGACGAGCGCGGCGGCCAAGCCTTACCCAACGTACGGGGACCTGCAGCCTTCACCTACAAACAACTAGGCGCCGCTATTTTCCGTTGGCAACGGTTCGGACTGGTGCAGCAGGCTGTGCCGCAACAGGCCGGGGCGCCGCAGCAACGACTTGCGGACGCAATGATTGCGGATGATCTGCAGGCGCCTGGTGCATGGTGACAATAACGGCCTCAGCAGATTTGGCGCTGGTGCAACGGTAGGAGTGTGGTGTTCCTGCGTCGAAGTAGACCGCATCGCCTGGACCGAGCTTAGCTTCCTGTTCCCCATGACGCAGCGTCAGCTCACCCGCAAGAACATAGAGGAACTCGAATCCGGTATGCATGTGCGATTTGGGCTCAACTTGATCGGGCAGGGGAATGAATTCGGCAAAATATGGATCCATGTGCCGGTCGGCGACCATGTAGCCCAAGCTCTCGAAAGTGTATGTGGGCTGCTCGACGCCGGTTTGCGGAATACGCACGCGATCTTTCTTGCGGTGCACGCGGAAAATCGGCGAGGGCTCGGACTCAAAGAAATACGAGAGGTCTTTTGAAAAGACCATTGCAATGCGCGCCAAGTTCCGCAATGTTGGCACCACGCGGCCGGTTTCTAACTGTGAGAGAAAGCTGGCCGAAAGCCCGGTGTGCCTGCCAAGTTCGACCAAGCCCATGGACTTTTTCAGGCGCAGGCGGCGAATGCGGTCGCCCAGGTGCTTTTCGGTAATGAAACGCTCGGCGGTATCGGGATCCGCCAGTGTCTTGTGCATCTCTTCGCCAATTAACTCAAGCCGTTCGGTCATCTCGCGGCTCCTCAACACACTAGGATGCAGGTTTGAGGCATTTGTTGTCCAATCAAAACGTATTCTTGTGGGACGAAAGCGATGGGCAGTGTTGGGCGATGGAAGTGCCACAACGGGCGGATCGGAGAGGAAATATGGGTACCCCTCCCCCCTCCTATTTTGGGGTTAACGAATTTGTTTTCAGCGACTTATACCCGCGATCATTTCTCATAACTCATTGAAACCATTGAAGTTATCAGTTAACATAGCCAGAATCAGCGACTTAGGAGTTGTTTTTCCGGCATTCGCACCGGTTTTGGGTCAGCCATTTGCGGCAACACGCTGCCGAGCGACAAAGCGAATAAGAATTCGAATCAGAGCCGCTGCCGTCCTGTTATTTTTTTGACCCTAAGACAAGGATACAGATTTAGCGGAAATAATCGGCAAACTTGAGAAAAAAAGAGATCAGAGATAAGAGATGGAAGAGAAAGGGGTTAGAGGGCTGGTCAAATTTATTTTGGGTCACGGGGCTTGACAGCAGAAAGAGAGGAAACAAGGAACCACGAAAGTGTGCCGGCGAGGGATCGGCGCAGACTACGGGCGCAAGGTGAGGCTTCTGGTGGATGACCTCAGACGCTGCGTGGTCGGTATTCGATCGCGGCTTCGCCGCGTACTTTATTTCTCGAAATGCGCGTGCGGGTGTCCCCAGGACTGCGTCCTGGGCTATTTTCTGACCATCCCTCCGGGATGGGTCTCAGCGCGGCTTCGCCGCGTACTTTATTTCTCGAAATGCGCGTGCGGGTGTCCCAGGACTGCGTCCTGGGCTATTTTCCTGCCGTCCCTCCGGGATGGTCTAAGCGCAGCTTCGCCGCGTACTTTGTTTCTCAAAGAATCGCGGCGGCCTTTGCGGCATGGCTAAAGCCAAGCCCTGATACAAGGCAAGAACAACTGCGGATCCTTCGGTCGCTACGGCTACCTCAGGATGACGTCGACGTGGAAGGGTTCGTGGTATCCCACCCATCCGCAAACGGCGCGGGATGGATGGGGCACGGATGTTCGTGCTGGGTTCGAAAGTGCGAAAAGCAACTGTAGATCCTTCGTCGGTCGGCAAAGCGACCTCTTCAGCATCACAGCGGCGGACCGGCAACGGCGTTATTCTGGTGAGTCCGGCGCGATGAAACCCGCCGCCCAGAAAGCTTGAAACGAGATGGCCGAAGAGACAGCTCCAACTGAACAGACCAGAAACGATGCGACTCCGGTGGCGAAAAACCCGGCACATGCGGCGACGATTGCCGACATTGGACGGCACGACGGGGAATCTGTCACTTTGCACGGATGGCTTTATAACTCGCGCGAGAGCGGGAAGCTGCTGTTCCCGATCTTTCGCGATGGGACGGGTTCCATCCAGGGAGTGGCGCACGTGAAAAGCGTGACGCCGGAAGTATTTGAAAAGTTGAAAGGGCTGACGCAGGAGTCGAGTGTGATTGTGACGGGGAAGGTGCGCGCGGACAAGCGTGCGCCGGGCGGGTATGAGCTGGACGTGGAAGGCGTGGAAGTGGTGCAGCGCGTACCCGAGTCGGACCCGTACCCGATCACGTTGAAGGAACACGGAGTTGATTTTCTGCAGGAACGGCGGCACCTGTGGGTGCGCAGCCCGCGGCAGTCGGCGATTTTAAGAATCAGAGCCGAAATTATGCGGGCGGCGGCAGAATACTTCGACAGCAATGGGTTTATCCGCACCGATCCGCCGATTCTGACGCCGGCGGCGTGCGAGGGCACGTCAACACTTTTCCCGGTGGACTACTTCGGCGATCCGGCTTACCTGACGCAGAGCGGGCAACTCTATATCGAATCGACGGCGCTGGCGCTGGGCAAGGTGTACAGCTTCGGGCCGACATTTCGCGCGGAGAAGTCGAAGACGCGGCGGCATTTGACGGAGTTTTGGATGATCGAGCCCGAAGTGGCCTACATGGACCTTGAAGGCTTGATGGAACTAGCAGAGCAGTTCGTTTCACATATTGTCCAGAGCGTGTTGAAGAATCGTGCGCCGGAGCTGCACGTGATTGGGCGCGACGCGGCGAAGCTGGAGCCGATCAAAGCGCCGTTCCCGCGTTTACGTTATGACGAAGCGGCGGAGATGCTGAACCAGGCACACAGGGATGGAAAGCTGGAAGCGCCGTTTGAGTATGGAAACGATTTTGGATCGCCGGACGAGACGTGGCTGAGCTCGCAATTCGACCGGCCGGTGATGGTGCACCGCTATCCGGCGAATGTGAAGGCTTTTTACATGGAGCCCGATGCCAAGGATCCGCGCTATGCGTTGTGCGTGGATGTGCTGGCGCCGGAGGGATACGGCGAAATCATCGGAGGGTCGCAGCGTGTGTCGAGCTACGAGCTGTTGAGCTCGCGCATTGACCAGCACAAGCTGCCGCGCGAGGCGTTCGAGTGGTATCTCGACCTGCGGCGCTATGGCAGCGTGCCTCATGCGGGATTTGGAATGGGAATTGAGCGGCTGGTGGCATGGGTGTGCGCGCTGGACCACGTGCGCGAGACGATCCCGTTTCCGAGAATGCTGAACCGGATGTATCCATAGAGACAGGGAGCAAGGGACCGAGGGAACAAGGGGTCAGGGGCAAGGGTCAGAGTCCAACGCGCATTGAAGCTTAATGCAATTGTGCCGGCATGACGCAGGTGGGGATTTCCCGCGATCATGCCGGCACTCTGTCAAGGCCCCGTCGCGACGCGCTACTTCGAGCTCGAGACGTTTTCCTTACCCTTTCCCTGGTTGACCACAACGAGATCGTTGTCCACGGAGAACACCCCAGGGACGGTGTTGGCGCGGGTGTTAATGAGAGTCTTGTCGAACTGGTTGTCCACTACGCCCGTCAACGTCACATGCCCGTTGTCCACAATGATGTGAATCGGCGGCAACGCCTGGTATCCATAGCGCGTTCCGAGATCGGCATCGCCGTAGATAACTTTCTCCTCGGCTCGCCGTATCTGCCAATCATTGGGCGACAGCGGAAGCAGCTTGATGTTATTGATGACTTGCGTGACGCCCTTCACCCTCTTCGCCGCGTCTGCCGCGTCGGACTTGATGTCCCACGGCGCCTCGGGCGGGCAAGCGCCCTGCAGCGTCACAACGCTGCCATTCACGCTGAACGACAGGTCATCGAAGATTGAGTAGTACGGCAGCATCAAAAGGTTGTGGCGAACCTCTTTCGCCAGCTGGGTTTCGTTTTCACCGCCCGGGGTAAAAACCTGTCCGCTGGACGGGTTCTGCTGGGCCGCCGCGAGAACCGGGGCCAGAAAAGCAACGCCCAAAATTCCAAGCAAAGTACGCGTTCTAGTGCTCATCTTTGTTACCTCCTGCCGTGTATTGGATGTCAAAAGTGCGTCCGGCGTCGCGCTTCCTTGCGGGGAATCTTCACGAGGGCTGAGTATCCTAAGTCCCCCGGTTGGAATCAAATAAAACAAGAAGGGTACGGCGCGGCATGGCGCAGATTTCAAGTGACAATGCCGATGCGAGGACCGGTGCGACACGGGCCTGTACGAGGGCGATTTCCCGAGTTGGTTAGTTAAAGGTTTGGGCTTAGTGGAAATAGATTTGAATAGAGATCCTCACCCCCGACTGTCATTTGCGATTAGAGAATTTCGCAGGAGCGGAAAATAATGCAGGCGGGAGAAACCATGTCGGCGGGCGAGGTCAACGAAATCAAGAAGGCCCCCCATGTGGAAGGCGTCTTGCCGGAGTTTCACGAGCGTTGGAGTCCCGTGTCGTTCTCTAGCCGTGGAGTGAGCGCCGATTTGCTGCGCAGGGTTTTCGAGGCGGCGCGCTGGACGGCCTCTTCGTATAACGAACAGCCATGGCGCTTTCTGTTGGGCCGAACGCCGGACGAGACCTACACAAAGATCTTCGATTCGCTCAGCGAGAACAACAAAAAATGGGCAGGAACAGCCCCGGTGCTGATTCTTGGAATGACGAATACCAAATTCCGGCGCACCGGCGCGGTCAATCGCGTGGCGTTGTTCGACCTTGGCGCGGCGAGCTCTTACCTGACGCTCGAGGCAACGGCGCTGGGCCTCGCCACGCATCAGATGGAAGGGTTCGATTCCGAAAAGGTGCGCAAGGCCTTTGGAGTCCCGGACGACTACGTTATGGGCTCGGTGATCGCTCTTGGATATGAGGGCGAACCGGCGCAGATCAAAGACGAGAAACTGATCGAACGCGAACTATCGCCGCGGACGAGGAAATCGCTGAACGAAATCGTGTTTGCGGCGTCGGGCCGGCCGGCGGTGCTGTAGGTACGCTTGTCTGCGTGCTGAGCGGTGCTTATATCCCCAATCAAAAGAAGCGAAAGACCGATCGCAGTCCAAACCGAACGGCGAAACCTTCGCCGCATCGTCGGGACGTTGACCGGCTTCGCGCTACGACTTTTTGCGCGGGACCTTCGCTCCCTTCTTCCGAGCTTCTGAAAGGCCGATAGCAATGGCCTGTTTGCGGCTGGTGACTTTTTTCCCGCTCCGGCCGCTTTTCAGTTTGCCGGCCTTCATTTCCCGCATTTCGGTTTCCACTTGTTTGCCGGCTGCGGGGCTGTACTTCCTTCCGGAGGACTTCTTGCTGCTGCCCCGTGAAGACTTCCCGGTTGTCGATTTTTTCCTGGTCGCCATGAATGCATCTCCTTGTTGAGGTCAAATCTCACTTGCTCTGATGCATTTTTCTTGAGAGGGGCAAGCGTGGCGGGATGGGGTGATCGGCGAGCCGTTTCGCGTCGATCCGCGCGCCGAATGTGGTGCCATGCAGGAAAGTGTTGCGGCGCGCGATAGAGTGAAAGCTGCAGGGGGAATTGCGGTTGAGCCTGGTAAAGACACGAAAGCCAAGAGCCGACACGCGCGGTGGAAGTAGCCGCGCCCGGACTCCGAAGAGAAGCACGCCGCGACGATTGCGTATCCGGCGGCAGCGGTGGGGATGGAAGGGACAGGCCGCTCTGGCAGGAGCGGCGGTGCTGGTAGGACTTGTGGCCTGGGCGACGATTGCGAGGGCGCTGGCCCCGAAAGACAACACCACGCAGGATCATTTTGATGTGCTGATGGTATTGGGGTCGCCGGCCGACGCTGACGGGAATCCCACGCCGGTCGAACTCGAACGCGTGACCGAAGCCGTGAACGAATACGAGCGCGGCGTGGCGCCGCGGATAATTCTGACGGGCGGCGCGGCACACAACCGTTTTGTTGAGGCAGAGGTGATGGCGCGGGTCGCCGAAGCGCAGGGAATTCCGGCGGATGCCATCGTGGAAGAACGAAAGGCGCTGGACACCATGGAGAATACGTGCGACTCGCTCAGAATCATGCGCGGTCACGGATGGGAGTCGGCGGAAGTGATTTCGACGGCTAGCCATTTGCCGCGAGCGGGGCTGATCCTGAGCCGCCTGCCGCTGAAGTGGCGGACCCATGCTGCGCCGGCGCTCGAGCCGGAGAGCTCATTGTCACAAGCAGCAATAAACGCAATCGAGATTCTCAAGACGGTGCGCTACCTGGTTTGGGCACGGCAGATGGATCGGTGCCAAGCGCCTTAGCAACAGGGAACAATGGACCAAGGGACCGAGGGAACAAGGATCGGTGAACAGGCAAAAATTGCAAGACGGGCTGAGAGCGACCGCGTCTAAGAAGAAGTGCTCGTAACCCGCGTTGTAAGGCCTCGGGGGGGTCCTGTAAGCTTGTTTGTGATGCATCTCCCAGTCAAGTTATCTGCAACGATTGCCGTTGTTTTCATGCTGTGTGTGTGCGCAGGGCCACGTGCCGGGGCGCAGGATTCCAATTCGCAGCCCGGCCCGCAGCAATCGAGCCCACAACAGCCGAGTTCGCAGCCGCAGCAGGGCTCTTCCTCTTCGTCGCAACAGGCGCCCGCAGAGGGCCAGCCCGCGCAGACGCCGGAGTACGGCGTTTACCTGTCCGTTGACCCGCTGGCCAGGGTCCGCTATGACAACCGCTACGACATGTCGCTCGGTTTCGCCTATGACCATATGAAGGCCGGACCGACGCTGCTGCAGGGGTCGAACCTGGGCGGACTGGATATGGAGGGCTCGTACTGGCTGACGCGGAATTGGGGCGTCGAAGCGACGGGCCGGGGATACATCGGCACCAGCGGCGCGGCTCCCAACAACTACAACGGGAATGTGATCAGGGGCCCGGTGGTCAAGCAGTATTTCTTCGTCGGAGGCGCGGAGTGGCTGGGCCCGCATAACAAGCACGGAGCGCTTATTGCTCATGCCATGTTCGGCGGGGTGTATGGGGACTTCCAGAAAGATTTGAGGGGCGAGCCTCCGTATGTTGTGGGTTTTTATTACAACCAGATTGCACCGGCGGGGATCATCGGCGGGCATTTCGACCTGAACCGGAACGAGCATTGGGTGTTTCGGATCACGCCCGATGCGGTGATGACCCATTACACATTCAGCGACGCGCCCCATTCTTCTTTGACCTACGGGCAATACGATGTGAACTTTGCCATCTCGGTGGGACTGGAATACAAGTTCACCTCGATCAAGCGCTCGACCGACAAGAAGACCAACTGGAAATCGGGTTGGTAGAGGGACAGCTACCAGCTCCTAGCCATTAGCCCCTAGCTTTTTCGCGGTAAGTGTAAAGGAGTGCTTTCCCGCGGTCCCAAAATTGGGGACCCCGGACCCGGGGCACCCCGCAGAGTTGATGGAGTATGAGTTCTCAGCAAAGTTGGGCCGACACTCCGAGACGTGGGGAGGCAAATGGGGCCAACCGTTCGGCCTGCGGCGTCATCAAGAAGATAGCTGGGCTGCAAAGTTTATTGGTTTCTGTGGTATTCTCCTGCGTTCAGCGGCGGGAAAAGAAAAGTGCCGTCTGAAAGTATGCCGTTTCGTATAGCGGCACTCATCTGCCGAGCCGTAAGACGCGAGCCGGCAGTGAAGTGAAGCAGGTTGCCTTATGGATATGAAAGACACACTGGGCGTATTGCTGGCAGGCGGAGCAGGCGAGCGGCTGTTTCCACTAACGCGCGACCGGGCCAAGCCGGCGGTGCCGTTTGGCGGGCACTACCGCATCATCGACATCACCCTTTCAAACTGCATCAATTCCGGACTGCGGCGGGTGTATATCCTCACGCAGTACAAGGCGTTGAGCCTGAACCGGCACATTCGCGAGGGCTGGACGGGAATTGTGGCCCAGGAGCTGGGTGAGTTTTTTGAGCTGATGCCGCCCATGCAGCGAACCGGCGCCAACTGGTACATGGGCACGGCGGACGCGGTGTACCAGAACCTTTACTCGATCGGCAGCGAGCAGCCGGCGCATGTGATCATTCTGTCCGGCGACCACATTTACAAAATGGACTACAGCCGCATGCTGGCGCACCACAAGGAGACGGGAGCGGAAGTAACACTAGCCACGCTGCCCATTTCACCCGACGAGGTTTCGCGGTTCGGGGTTGTGGAGGTAGGCACGACGGGCGAGATTCGGGGCTTCCAGGAGAAGCCGGCGTCGACCAACTATCGATCGCCGTTCAACCCCGATACCGTCGACGCGTCGATGGGAATTTATATCTTCAACACTGAGACGCTGCTGAAGGCCCTGATCGCCGATGCCGACGACGCCGATTCCAAGCACGATTTCGGACACAACATTCTGCCCAACCTGCTGGGCCAGAAAAAAATGATGGCCTACAGCTTTGTCGACGAGAACAAAAAAGAGGCGCTCTACTGGCGCGACGTTGGGACGCTCGATGCGTACTACGAAGCCAATATGGACCTTTGTTCGGTGTCGCCGGTGTTCAACCTATATGACAAGGGGTGGCCGGTTCGTACCCGGCAGAGGCAGTATCCGCCCGCAAAGTTTGTGTTCGGCGAGCCGGGACGGTCGGGCATGGCCGTCAACTCGATCATCACTGCGGGCGTCATCATTTCCGGCGCGTCGGTGTACAACTCAGTGTTGTCACAGGATGTGCGCGTGAACTCGTACTCCGACGTGGATGCGAGCATCATTTTTTCGCATGTGAACATCGCGCGGCACTGCAGGATCCGGCGGGCGATTATCGATCGCGACGTTCATATTCCGGAAGGAACGGTCATCGGCTACGACCCCGTAGAGGACAAGCGGCGATATTTTGTCACGCCCTCAGGGCTCACGATCGTCACGCGCGACGCATCGATGTTCGAAAACCCCGTGGACCCTGAGTTCGGGCAGGGATACTCAGCCGAGTAGGCGACGATTTCAGGTTTAAGCGGCTCACGACGCCGCGCCGGAGGGCCGGCCAAGCCGTGTTTGCGATCGAATAGCCGGCCGAGCGCCGACGGCTACAGCAGCCCCGAGCCGCCCGCAATGCGCCGCGACAGAAGCCAGGAAATCATCGCAACGCCCAGTGCCAACGCCACCCACACAATGGGTCCGAGATCGGGTCTCGTGGCCGCTGCGACGGTCACATGCCACCGCATCACCGAAAACTCCTGCGGGTTAGCCTCAACCGCATGCACCAACTCAAATCCGAGCCAACCGAATGCGGCGGCAATCAGCACAATGCCCGGCAGTGCGCGCAGCCACGGAAAGGGAATCGGCTTGGGCGTTGCCGCTTCCTCACGTACGCGCTCCATCATCGCCGCCAGAAAACCGGAGGAAGGAATCAGATCCTCTTCGCTCGCGAGAATGGCATCGATCGCGTCACGACTCGCGTGATGATCTGTTTCGGGATTCAGGTTTGTCTTCATTGCAGAACCTCCTTCTTGGACCCGGGCGCCGGACCCGGCAGCGGCGTGCTTTTTCCCTTCAGGTGCGGAAATCTCTTTCGCAGCAGATCCCGGCCTCGCGCCAGCCGCGCCTTCACCGTTCCGTCAGGCAGGCCCATGGTGCTCGCGACTGCCGCCACATCCATTTCGTGAAAGTAGAAAAGAACCACGGGCTCGCGATAGCGATACGGCAGTGCCAGCACCGCTCTCCTTACCGAATCCTCGCCCTGTTGCCTTGCCAATCCTTCGTGCTGCATCGCCGGTTCGGCCGGCTCGGCCACATCTTCAAGCGGCACATTCACTGCGGGAAAGCGATGCAGCTCTGAGCGAAATACATTGGCTGCGAGCGCGAACAGCCACGTGGAAAAACTTGACTCACGCCGCCATCCTGCCAGCCCGCGCCATGCGCGGACAAAAGCCTCTTGCGCCATCTCCTCGGCCCGGCTACGGTCGCGGCAGTAGCGCCACGCCATATTCACCATCGGACCCTGCCAGCGGCGAACAATGCCCTCGAACGCCTGGACATCGCCGGCCAGCACGCGTTCCACATCGGCCAGGTCTTCACCGGCGCTCATTGTGGCACGCATCCCGGCCGCAGTTCGCATATCGAAAGGCGCTCCTCTCCGAACTGTACGACCATGACCACCCGGTTCTGGTTGCAATATCTTCAGGAAATTTTCTCAGAAAAGATTATGCAACCGTTTGCGTGCTCCCCTTGTCGTACCGTTCGCAAGGGGGAAATCCCCGGCAAGGAGGATAAGATGGGAAACATTCCAGAGTTGTTTGCAATGCTCGATGGCCCGCAGACGATTGCGATCCTGATTCCGATCGTGGCCATTGTGGCGGTATTCACATTCGTGGCCATTGTCCACTGGGTCGATAGCCAGCGCAAGGAGCGCGAGGCTTTCTACAGAGCCGAGACGCTGCGCCGGATCACCGAGGCGTCAGGCGAGGGAGCCAAGGCCGCGCTTGAACTGCTGCACGATAACGACACGCTCAAGCGAATCAAGGCGCGCGAAGGCATGAAGATGGGCGGCCTGGTCAACATCGCCGTAGGAGCCGGCGTCATGATTTTCCTGCATGAGCTGCTGAGGGGAACAGCGATCTACCTTTGCGGAACCATTCCCCTGCTGATTGGCGTGGGATTCCTGGTTTACGTTTACGTTCTCGCGGGGCCGATCGAGTAGGAACGCCGGCCTTGACCCGTCAATCCGGGTCGGTGCCAGCAAAAAATATGAACATCGCGCGGGTGCAATGCTCTTCCAATGGCGCTCGCGCGCACGGTTATTGCTCCTGCTTTGGCCAGTTTGACCTCCGTTTGACTTGCCTGCCCCAAGCTAAGACAATAGAAGAGTTGTCCCGCCAAACGTGGGCCTGTGGCGCAGCTGGGAGCGCGCTTCCATGGCATGGAAGAGGTCATCGGTTCGATCCCGATCAGGTCCACCAAATAACCCCTTACAAATCAATAGATTAGCGACTAGACACAAACTGCTCTCCGGAGCGTTTGGTAGCATTTGGTAGCAAATTACAAAAACCTTTCTCAGAACCGGATGATGCAGCGCGTCTGTTCTCCCCTTTCTTCCGCTCTCCAGCAGATATATTTTTCGCTGCGATTCTTGCTTTCGACCTTAGCGACGCTTGGGCGCGACGCTCCACCGTCCATACCTGTCCATTGCGAGATGAGGACTTCGTACTCAGTTCGCTATGGATGGAGTTGACCGTCGCCTGCACGCTCTCGGGAATCTCCTGCATATAGACATCGGTGGTTGTTGCCGTTCGGGAGTGCCGGAGAACACCCTGCACGTCCTTCACGGTGCCCTTCTTTTGAGCCAACGTTGCAATCGTTCTGCGAATCACCTGAAACGTCAGCTTCGGCAGTCCCAGGTCTTTTGCCAGCTTGTGCAGTACCCGCTTGCGGTAGTTGTCCGTATCCAGAAATCCTCCGGTTTGATTCGAGAAGATGAAGGCTTCAGGAGCCGGGTCGGGAGACTGCTCTTTCCAGGCCGCGAGTTGCTT
>DASXFF010000087.1:0-8887 GCA_036489735.1 Occallatibacter sp.
GCTATGTGGACGGGTTGGATACCTGGCAACCGCGAGACGAAGCTCTCTATCGTGAGCGCGGCAAAAAGACCGCGCTAGAAGGGTACGTCGTCATGAGCCGGGAGTACTTACCTGCAAATGCAGAGTAGAGGTATCCAGCGAGCTCAAACCATCGATGCATTCCACGGGGAATGCGCGCTCCTTTGATTGTTGCGCCTTTTCTCAGAGGCTAGTCATGTCCGATCCATCGAATCCCAGACGTCCTAAGCGGAATAGCTATCGTCCCAGGCCAGAGACCCCGGCTCTGCTCAAGTCTTCAGGCAATTCGATCAACGGACTCGGGGAGGCGGCGCCGCGCAGGCCCTCGCCATTCTTCTGGCACCCGGCCGATCAACATCCTTTTGGCGAGTTGCAGATGGTTGCACGGCAAAGCTCGCGCAAATGTCCCGGCTCTGCTTCAGCATTCCACGCCGCATACGACTAGCCCGAATTGTTGCCTGTAGCAGAATTGCAAAACGAAAGCCCCGCTGAACAGCTTGCTGCCGCTGCCACTTCATTTGCGGTCTCCCACAAGGCCGATGCGGTCGGCGTCGCCCGCATGGATCCGCTTTATGTGTTCGAGGGATACCAGATCGACGAACCATGGGTCATGGTGCTCGCGTTGGCGCACAACTACGAGCGCCTGAAAGAAGTCGCCCTCCGACGAAACCAGCAGATTTGGAGCCGCAAGAAGGAACTTCTCTTCGTTTGCGCGAAATAATGATCGGCAAGCGGCGAAACCGCGAATCTGCGAGCACTGAATCTCGCAGCCGCGGAGCCGTCAGTTATCTGTTTTTGGACGCCGCACGCAACGCACGTGACGAGATTCTTCGCGTGATGGAGACGAAGATGGAAAAGGCGATCCGAGTGGTGTCTGTCGAACGAGGACATGACTCCGCTCGAGTGCTGGCCAAAGCACCAGCCAGGTTGCCTTCGCAGCAAGAATTCGAGTCACTTGTATTAAATTAAGTACGCGATCTGTACCGCTAAGTCGGCATCTCGTCGGTGAAACCTGAAAGCACTTTAGTCAGCAATGTGTGCTGACAGCCAGTGGGCAGTGGTCGACCAACAGATTCCGACATGCCGCAGTCGGCCGACTCGCATGCTTGTTTGAACGTCTCAGAAAATAATCTTCACAGCGAGCTGAGTGTTGTATGGCTCTCCGGAGCCGATGCCCGGCGCACCGTATTCGCCGCCGATGGTCTGGGTGCTTGTGCCAAAAGAAGTGCCAGCGCCAAGGTTGGCATTCGGCTGTGCCAGGTTTATGCGGTTCAAAACATTGAACATCTCTACGCGGAACTGTGCCGTCACGCGTTCCTTGTAGATAGGCGTGTTCTTGATAAGCGACAGATCGACATCTCCGAAGCCGGGTCCGATGACTTGGTTGCGGCCCAGATTGCCGTAGCTGGCCGCCGCCGGCACGGCAAAGCTATTCTGGTTAAGGTATTGCGCAAAAGAGTGCTGCTGCACTGGCTCGTTGCCGGTGAGCGCTGGCCCTGTGATATTGGCGCGGTCCTCGCCCTCGGCGGTACCGCTGTTGTCCTGGCCGGTGAGCACGTTGATCGGCTGGCCGTTCTGGAACTTGAGTATGCCGTTGACTCCCCAGCCATGCGTCAGAGCTTTCGGCCCATACGAGAGGGTCGGAATCTCGTAATTCAGATATGCGGAGAAGTGGTTGCGAATGTCGTTGTTCGCATTGCCCCAGTCACCGGCCAGATTGGTCGAGTCTTGCGGAATGGTGTTGAACACGCTGGAATCGTCCAGATTGTGACTCCAGGCGTAAGCGAATTGGCTGGTAAGCCCATGCCAGGAACTGCTGCGCAGCGTCACCTGTAACGCGTTGAAGCTCGATGAAGCCGCGGAGTTGATCTGGTTGATGATGCCCAGGTTGGGAAATTTGGAGAAATAGGGCCGCGTGGACTGCTGGTAGGGGAACGTGGCGCCATTTGGTCCGACGACGGTCGAGGTGTTCTGATCGCCGCCCAGGGCATTCTGGTTTATGTCCTGCAGGACGAGGTTGTGGCGGCTGACTGTGCCCGCATAGCCGATGTTCAGGACCCACGCGTTCCCCAGGCTTTGCTCGACATTTAAGCCGAACAGTTCGGCGTAGGGCGTTTTGAAGTTACGGCTGGCCGAGTAGATCGAGACTATGTTGGTGCCTGTGAGCTGTCCCTGGCTCGCTTGGAAAATAGGCGCGGCCTGGTTGTAGGTCCAGATGGGTTTGGCAGTTGGCGTGTTGAGGACGATGGATTGGTTGGGCTGGCTGCCGGCCGGGTTGTTGTTGGCGCCGCCGGAGCCCTGGTTGGGGATGCCGATATTGCCAAAGAATGCCTGGCCGGCGGGCTGGTCAAAGTAGAGCCCATAGTTCGCACGGACGACCGTGCCGCTATTGAGCTGGTAGGCGACTCCAAAGCGCGGCGAGAAGTTGAGCTTGTTGCTGTTGTAGATGTAGTCCGGTGTGCCGGAGCCCGCGCCCGCGACCACCAGACCGGTGGCGCTGTTGGGGTCGAAGATGGAAAGGTTCGGGTCGTTGGTGTAGAAGGGCTGCTGGTAGTCGTAACGCAGGCCGAGGTTGACGTTCAGCTTCGGGGTCACCTGCCAGGAGTCTTCCGCAAAAACCGCTCCGGTGTGGGTGTAGATGAAGCGTTCCTGGGTACCGAGGGTGATGGTGGACGTATATGCGTAGCCGGCAAGAAAATCTGACAGAGTCAGGATGTTGGAATCGGTGACAGAAGTGTCGTTTGCCCAAGGCCCGAGTGGGGCCGGACCGGTACCGAAGTTGAAGGCGCCGCGGCCGCCCCAGTTGTAGTAGAGATCGATGTAGGCGCGGCGATACTCAACACCGAAGCGCAGCTGGTGCTTTCCTACTGTCCACGAGAGTGTATCCGCGATCTGACCGGAGATATCGTTGCGGCCCGAGGTTGGTGTTACGCCGATCGAGTCAAAGCCGTTGATTTGAATCTGCGGAGAGCCGGACAGCGTAGCGCCTGTGTTGAGGCCGGCCAGTGTCAGGGGATTCTGGGTGTGCACCGCATCGGAAAAGCCCTGCGTGAAGAAGTTGGCGCCAGCGGCAAGCTGGTTGGTCAGGTTTGGGCGAAGGCTGTAATTCCAGACCGCATTGTAATTCTGAATGTGCGAGGGAACGGTCTGGAAGTATTCCGGCAGGTAGGAGCAGACGAACACGCAGCTTGGAGCCACGGCGTAGCCCTGCCCGAAGTACCAGATAGCCGAAAGGTGACTGCGGTCGCTGAAATTATGGTCGAGATGGACCACGGCGTTGTGGCTATAGCCGCTCTGTGGTGCGGTGCTGGAGTAGTTGAACGGGGTTGCGGGCAAATTGGCAATGACCGACGGGTCCCACAGCGTGCTGAGAATGTTTTGCGAGACCTGGCTGGGTTGGACACCGTATTTGCTCAGCTCCGCGAGCGCCAGCTTCTGGTATGCCGGCGAGGGCTCGGTGACGTTATTGGGTTCTCCGATGACGAACTTCTGCTCTTCGAAAAGGAGGAAGAGGAAGGTGTGGTCGCGCCAGATGGGGCCGCCGAGCGAAACGCCGTAGTTCTGGTTGCGCAGGGGCGACGCCGGAGTTCCGGGGGTAACAAACGGCGAGGTTACAGCCAGCGCCTCATTGCGGTTGTAGTAGTAAGCGTCGCCGTGGAACTGATTGGTGCCGGACTTGGTGGTGATGTTCAGGTTGCCGCCGGGGCTGCGACCCGATTCGCTGTTGCCTGTCGTTTGCAGAGAGTACTCGTCAAGCGCGTCGATGGGATAGACAACGCCGGCGATACCACTGATGCCGCCCTGGTTGACCGCGACTGCGTTTAAGTACAGGTCGTTATTGTCCGTGCCGTTGATCGTGTAATTGATCTGGTTGCTGCGCGTGCCGTTTACGGAGCCTGAGTTGTTGTAACCGGCAAAGGACACCGACGTGCCGAGAAGCTGCGTAAAGTCGCGGCCGTTGAGCGGGGTATTTTGCAGCGATTTACCGTCCAGTGTGGTGGTTTGCGTGGTGGTGGTCGTGTCGAGCGAAAGACTATCGGCAGAAACTTCGACCGTCGAGGCTTGTTGGGCAACGTTCAGTTTGACCGGCAGCGTATAAACTTTGCCTGCAAGCGCCTGCACACCGGTGACCTCGGTAGCCTGGAAGCCTGCGGCATCCACATGGATCGTATAAGTGCTCAATGGGAGATCGCTAAACGAGAATTCGCCCGCGCCGGACGCAATGGTATAGCGGACAGCCCTTGTGTTCACATCCGTGGCCGTTACCTTGGCGCCAGAAACAGCGGCTCCCGACGGGTCGGTGATACTGCCGTTAATGGTTCCGCGGAAGGTCTGGGACAGCAATGGTGAGGAAAGAATTGTGAAGAGCGAGAGCAACATGAAGAACGTTCGCCGCCGCAATACGTTTGTTAACATGAACGACCTCCTCCAAGGTGAATCAAGTGACATGATCTGAGGCGTGGACCGAACCGAAACAGGTCGACGCGTTGGCTACGTGTTCGCAAGAGGGCTCAGGAGGTGATCCCGAACACTTTCTTTGCGGATACGGCTTCAGCTCCGAATGCAACTACGGCCGAAGGGTCATCAGCCAATAAATCGAAGCACGAATGTCTGTGTCATGTTGAAACGTGCAACGAAGCGGCGCGAACGCACGCACGTTAGCTCAAAATTCTGATGATTGAAGATGTCACAGGCGTGGTGACAATAAAGAACTAGGCGCGAAGAAGTCGGCGCAAGCAACAACAACACGAAATTGCGGGCTCGATTGACATTCGCAAGTGACGGATGAACAGTATAGTAGCACGACCGTCAATCGGTACATCTTCCTATCGAGTCTCCTGAATTAGAAAGATCAGACCAGCCCTCGGCCAACAGACCCAAGAAAACTGCAGCCAGCATGCCAGAGAAAGGGTCGTCTCGGATCTGGCCCAGCCGTAACACTGCTCTGCAGCACTCACCGGTTCTAGCCGGAGTGGGGACAACGCACGGTGGCATAGCTGCTCCGAGCATTCGCCCCAACGAACGGGATTTCGAACCTCGCCTCCATTTTCGAGCATTAGGTTTGCAACCACACTTTGCAAGGCAAGCGAGACGTCGAACCCGCGATCCAACTTCACTCAAAAGGGAACTGCCACTGTTGCGTTAAGAGAATTGGGGAACGAATGCGGGACGGTCGCGGGGAAGGTGATTCTCTGATTGCTCGGAGAAGTCGTGGTTTTCCGGCCAATTGCGGGCTATTGGCGCGCTGCGGAAATAGCAAATTCTAAAGGAGAAGGACTCTGTGGCGGTGTTCGCGGGTTCAAAACTGGCGATAGAGTTTTCGGCACCGGAGATATGACGCGAGATGGTGCCTGGGCTGAACGTGTGGCGGTGGATCACCGAATTCTTGCCAAGTTTACCGAAAGTCTCACATTTATTGACGCTGCCTCTCTTCCAATCGGCGCGCTTACTGCGTGGGAGGCCATGTTCCGTGAGCAAAGCGATCTGCCCGTCGGGGTCAAACGCGTGCTCATCATTGGAGGAGCGGGCGGAGCAGGCTCCATCGCCACGCAACCCTGAAAGCGGAGACAAGCGCCTTGGTCATCAGCACTGCGTCGCGTCCGGAATCCGGTGAGTGGTGCCATGAGATGGGCGCTGATCTCGTGATCGACCACAGCAAGGACATCCACGAACAACTTGCAGCAGAACACATTGACCAGGTTGACGTAGTTTTTTCGACCGCAACGACAACCTCCCATGGATAGCGAAGTTGCTTCGTCCCTTCGGACATCTTTCAATCATTGACATGTCACCATCACTTAGCGCCAACGCTCTTATGTTGAAGTCCGCATCGCTGCGTACGAAGATGGTCTTCAGCAAGATTCTCCACGGATACGCCGTTGAGAGCCAAGGGCACACTCTCGAAGCTTTTGCCGCCCTCATCGCTGAATGACGAATCCGTCCGATTGCAACTACCCGGCTTTCAGGGCTTACTCCCGAAGCGATGAGAACCGCCCACGATCTCCTCGAATCGAGGACGAACCATCGGCAAGGTTGTTATTGCAACGGATTTGAACTGAAACCAGCAATCCCTCGCGCAACCACCGCCGTAATGCTCATAAGCGCGTTTGACCTTGCCGATCCTCTTTCTCGACGAGCGATAAATCGCCAAGCACTCAGCGACGATGGAACGCGAGCCACACTCCCGAATAGCCGGCTAGTCGGACAGATGACTGCGCAGAGCTTTACTGCCGGGTACGGACAACTCGGAGTTACACAAGGTTCCTTAGAGAAAAAGAATCGCTCAAGACGCGAGAGCGAAACCGCAGAGGTGCAGGGCTAGGCATTCCAACCATGGCAGGCGAAAAGACCGTGTGCACGCCGTGGGTCAAGGCTGCAGCGATAGAAGTGCGGGTGAGGGAATGCTCGCCTTGAGGCGCGACGGGCGCGCGGATACGATTCTCTGGGGTTGGAATGCCAAGGATCTCCTTGCAGAGATCCTCGCCTTGACTCGATCCATTCTCCGCGACGCTGCGGAGAAATATTCAGCATTGAGTTCGATGCCGATGTACCTTCGACCTGTCAGAAGAGCTGCTGCGCAGGAGCTGCCGCTGCCTGCAAAGGGATCGAGTACCACCTCGCCGGGAAGCGAGAAGCTACGGACTAGCGGAACTAACGCCGCAACCGGCTTCTGCGTTGGATGGAGCTTGTTGCCGCTGTAGGGCATCTCGATCACATCGGCCAGCGGAGACTTTGGCAGTGGCGGCCTGTCTTTCGCCAGTAGATAAGCCTGCTCGTGGCAGTAGCTGAGAAATCGGCTCTTTGAGCTGTAGGTCTTCCGGAACACGAGATGGCCAACGGGATGGAAACCTGCCTCTCTCCACGCTTCGAAGAAGGCGTCGGTTCGCGTCCAGCCATAGAACATGACGGCGACGCGATTCGGCTTGAGGACCCGATATGCCTCGGCCATTGCCGGTTTCAGCCAGTCGCTGTTAGCGTCATTGTCGATAGAGCGTCCAAGACGGTCGCGATAGTTCACGAGATACGGCGGATCGGTGAGGATGAAGTCCGCGCTCGCTGCGGGCATCTGCCGCATCGTCTCGATGCAGTCGCCGTGAAGAATGGTGTTGGTGAAGTTGCTTTGCTGCTGAATTGCGCTTGCCATCGCTTGATCTCCTTTGGTCCCGAGATCTCTGAAGTCGACCGGGACACGCGGGCGGAGCTAAGCGAGGGGCCCGCCTCCCAAGGCGCGCGCGCGCATTTTCGGGAGTCGCTCAAAGATCTTCCGCGTTCGTTTGCAGAAGGTGTTTGAGAGGGCACCGAAACCCAGAAGGGCGGCCGATAGGCCGAAGCAGAGCACGCGCGGCGCAGGGCGGCGGTAAAGACCCGAAGCAGTGTCCGGGCGGCGCGCAGAGATGTGGAATTTAAAGAGAGTCGATTGGCAAATGCCATCAGGAGGCTGGAGAAACTCAGCTCAATTCGTCCGAATGATTGAGCGACGTCTCGCCGATGCTCAATTGGTATTAGCGCTTTCTGGAGCGTTCTCCGAGAAGGGGAGAGCTGCCAATCTTGACCCTGGGATTTTCTAATTTCGGAGGATCGGAGATGCCTTCAAACACCTTTCCGGAAGGCCAGTTGCCAGCCGCGTAGATACGGCGATCTCGCAACCCGGTAACTCCTTCTTGCCAAGCAAGGAGGATGCGCTTGCCTAAGTCTCTGAATTCGGTATGCTCTTTCATCTTTTCCTGGACAAGAGGAACAACGCTGGCAACGGCGTCGCTAATTGACTCGAGAATAAGGGCTTGTTCTTTGGCAGAGACACCAAATGTGCCGGTGATAAACTTCGCCAGATTTTTCCCGGGAGTCCACGTCTTCTTGCCGAGAAAGCTGATGCCCGGCGGATTGTTCTGATAGCCGGCATACACGCTCGTTGTCAGGAAATCGTAGGCGGGCGAAAGGTGGACGTCCTTTTTTGAGGTGTAGAGCAGAGCCAGGTTTTTGGCGTGGCAATCGGCATTGCGCAGGGCATACGCCAGCAGCAATATCGCTGAAAGATGCCGAAATGTCTCGTGCTGACGCTCGCCGGGCACGTGGTCTCTCACCGCTTTGGCGATGCGTTCCCACGTCGTGTCGTACTTCGCTGCAGGCCGCAGTCCCAGCAACGCGCAGAAGTCTTCCATACCCCAAAGCGGTTGTCCCTCTTCGTCCACGTCGAAGCGATACACCACGAGTGCATTTCCATCACGCGATACTTCTGTTCGAGCGGAAGGCAATACTTTTGCCACCACCTTCATACATAGATATTCATTAAGAGCAGCAAAAGGCAGTCTGCTGGAAGATCCCTTGATGATATGTCTTCGCGTTAGCAGTGAAATTTTCTTGTGATGTTGAAACCTCTCGGCCGCCGTCGCTTCTGGTTGTAACTCGATCTGCGTATCGAGGAACTTTGGCAGAACACCGGAGACGCCGCTACTAGCGTGCTCGCGGACAAGTTCGGCGAATGCCTCTTCAGAGTTGTCTCCTCGCAACAGCTCGGCGACTTCAACCGGTTTGGCCGGCTCGTCCAACACCGCACCTGCTGCGGCCACTTGAATCCGTCCGACCATGTTGCGGCCTATCACAGAGAGCAGTGCAATGGGGTCGGCTCCGATGTGCGGTCCGAACTGTTCCTGGAGGACCTGAAGTAGGTAGCCTTCCGGTAGATTCATCTGGAATATAGGAGGCAACTGATCGTCCCACACATGCGATTCCGTCTGCACCGGCATGGTCAGAGAAACAAAATCATCGGGCGCTGCATTCGGGGAATACGTGAGCACGCTCTTGAAATCGCCGACAGATTCCAATACAGCGATCTCCTTGCCAAGGACATAGACGGAGAGCTTCATGCGCC
>DASXFF010000124.1:0-7796 GCA_036489735.1 Occallatibacter sp.
CATCGCGGATGTGTCGGGCAAGGGCGTCCCGGCGGCCGTGATGGCGTCTCTGCTGCAAGGTATGATCCACGAAGGTCTGTTATCCAATGTGCCGCTGCCCGAGATCGCGCGTAATGCCAACGAGTTCTTCTGCGTACGGGACCTGGGAGCCAAGTACGCCACGCTTGTCATCGTCTGCCTGAAGGCCGACGGCCAAGGAGAGTATCTCAACTGCGGCCATATTCCACCCTTTGTCTCGAACACCAGGGGAGAAGTGATCCGCCTGCGCGAATCCAATCTGCCGGTCGGCCTGATGCAAAATGCGGAGTATCGCCACGCGGACTTTCATTTGAATTCCGGAGACCGGATCATTCTGGTAACTGACGGTGTGACCGAAGCAGAGAACCCAGAGGGAGATTTCTTCGGCGATGAGCGGCTGGAAAGGTTCGTTTCCTTAGGAATGTCTTTGGATGAGATCTTCACCTCGGCGTGCCTATTCCAGAATGGCCGCCCCCTGAGCGACGATTGCACCATCGTCGGACTGGACTATATCGGCACCGGGACGCGCTTTTGAAGCAAGGGAGCGGCAGGTGCGGTTTGAGCAACTCATCGAATAGCTCTTTCTCCCCGCAAGAATTCTGCCGATCAACACGGCCTCTTCACTGCCGGACCGTGTCCGGCACACTTGCTCTGAGAATAACTGCATTGTCCTCCTCCTACGGGAGCGCATGCCTCAGTTAGTGGGCTTATTCCTCATTCTCGGCATTTCTTTGGCCGACAACTCTGGCGCATGGTTGCGATGCAGTCCCGCTATTCGCGGCGATGTGAAGTCTATGTGTAGACGGCTCGTTTCCATCCGTAGACGGAGCCGGCCGGCTGCACATTGATCTGGCGAGACGGACGTATTGGCCTCCCAGCTGCACTGTCTTGATTGCCAAAGGAGGCACTATGAAAAAGCATGCAAAACCCGTTTTGACCCTGATGCTGTTAGGCGCGCTCGTCGTCTTAGCTAAAGAGGTTGTGACGGACTATGATCACGCCGCCGATTTCCAGCGTTACAAAACGTACTCATGGATGAGAGTCAAAGCCGGCGATCCAATCTGGGTGGATCGGATCACCCGAGCTGTCGATGCCCAACTCGTCGCAAAAGGTTGGTACAAAGTGGATGCGGACGGCGACGTCGCCGTGACGGCATTCGGTTCCACCCGCGAACAACCCACGCTCACGACATTCTATGACGGCTTTGGGGGCCGTTGGTTTTGGCGCGGGTTTGGCGGAATCGCGACTACTACGGTGGAGGAAACGCCTATAGGGACCCTGGTGGTCGATCTCTTCGATCAGCACACCGGAAAACTGATTTGGCGTGGAGTGGCTCAGGACGCAATGTCTGGAAAACCCGACAAAGATGAGAAGAAACTCGAGAAGGTTGTGGACAACATGTTCCAACACTTCCCGCCGCCACCACGTGGCTCCAAGTGAGACAATGATCAAACGGCCATTTGTTTGGACCAACGTGGAAGTCCCCGTGATCGGACAGGGGCACTTGGCCCGACAGGAGAAGCGCGCGTGGAAACCTTGCGTTTGGGACTCGATCCTGGGCCTCATGCATATCGACACGGCCGAGACGTGCGGCGAAGGCCGCGTGGAACAGTTGGTGGCCGAAGCTACCGCCCGAACGATGAGGTGTTTCTGGCAAGCAAAGTCCGCCCTCCTACCAACTCACTTTGAAGGCCTGCGAAGGCAGTTTGATGCGCCTGCGGACCGATCGGCTCAAGCTTCGCAGGTTGCACTGGGTGAGCCGCCATCCGATCGAAAAGACCATGCGAGCCATGGACAAGCTGATCGAGCGGAAGCTGATCCGACTCGCCGGCGTCAGCGACATCGATGTGGAGGACTTGGACGCGGCCGACAAGCCCTCCGAAACGGGCATCGCGTGCGACCAGGGGCGGATCACCATGAGCAGCGTGGCACAGAGAGGTGTGGCTGGCTCCGCACTGCAGCCAGAAACAGAAGAAGTTCGATAGATCAGTCGCACTGCTGTTCAGTACTGGTGCGACCAGCGTAGTATTCCCTTCACGGCTTAATCCCGTTTCCTTCAGTTCATCTCGACGCTACATATCGGATTTTTGATGCGCGCGCGGAGTTGCAGAGGATTCGGGATAGCGATGGCAGCGGTAATGCAAGGAGTCTTTGCCGCGGCCAGCGATCTC
Organism: Occallatibacter sp.; assembly: GCA_036489735.1. Taxonomy (GTDB): domain Bacteria; phylum Acidobacteriota; class Terriglobia; order Terriglobales; family Acidobacteriaceae; genus Telmatobacter. The sequence goes on from DASXFF010000124.1 coordinate 2,190, forward strand.
AAATCGTCAAACGAAATTGCCTCCGCATCGTGATGTATCGGCGTCATCACGCAGCCTGGCCTTGCTTCTGGGCTAGCGCGGGCGGCAGCTCGTAGTCTTCCGGGAGGCTCAACTCCAACAGGGTCTTGGTTCCGTCACGCGCCTCCACCAGCACCGCCGCTCCGCGAAGGGGAGAGGACAGACGCACTCGAATGGCAGTGACGCCGTGAACGCCATGCGTGAGATGCTGCTCGGGCGTAGATCCAAAGGTAATCCAAACGGCATCTTCTCCATCCTTCTCATCGGCGGCGATGCCGTCGAATGGCCGGTTGTCGGTCTCCACTCGATAGCCCACATCCGGGCCAAGCACTTCCAACCGGGCATGCGCGCCGCGGTTGTTGCGAGTAAAACCGGCGAGAAACGTGTTGCGTAGACCGCGAGCGACAGTGATCGTGTCGGCTGCCCCTGCGGACGGAATGCTAACGGAATTTGTCATGGTTTGCCTCGAAATATTCTTCTGCATCTTGCTTACCACGCATCTATTAAGACTGACTGCGCTGCACGCTGCGGGTGCTTCGCGCGAATCTGTGGGTCTCAGTTCGTCTAACCGTCGACGCGCAGCTTCCAAGGTTCGCCAGTCGCCGGAAGACTCTCATTGTTTTCGCATGAGTTTGCATTTGGACTATCGGGTGCATCCAGGAATCGTGGAGCCATTATGAAACTCAACAAGACACTGTTTGCAGTCGCAGCACTCCTGATAGCGCCGGTATTCGCCCCCTCGGCGGCGCACGTAGACTTGGGCATCGCCGTCGGCACACCGCCTCCACCTCCGCCGGCCGCATATGTGGCAGGGCCAGTCGGTGTCGCCCCGGGACCCGGCTATGTCTGGGTGGACGGATATTGGAACTGGGTGGGTGGTCGGTATGTTTGGGTACCTGGAGCATGGGTGTTGCCGCCCCATGGGCACAGATTCTGGGTGGCGCCGTCGGTTGAGTTTCGGTGGCATGGCGGACACTGGCGCTAACGCCATCATGCAATGGCATGACGTTCATGATCCCGGCCTCAAAATGCTTGGGGAGCTGGCGGCACAGTATTCGCTTCATCCGCTGCATGTGGAGGACTGCCGGCAAAGTGCGCAGCGCACCAAGCTGGAAACCAGCCAAACCTATCTATTCATTTCGCTGAAATACCTAACATGGAACGACTCCGGCCGCATTAGCGCCGACGATCTGGCCTTGTTCGTCGGCGCCGACTTTCTCGTAACGGTACACCGCGCGCCGGTAACGCTGCTTGAATCCTTGGGGAATTCGCGGGAGGAACTGCGTCCGGATCAGGTGCTGTACCGCGTGATCGACAGCATCGTCGAATCGTACATTCCGCTTGCAGACAAACTGGAAACGAGCATCGAGCGGTTGGAAGATCAGGTGGTCGGCGCTCCGCGGCCGGTGGTGCTTGAGAAGACCGGCGAGGCTCGGAACACGTTACTGGAACTCCGGCGCGTCCTGAGCGCGACTCGCCACGTTGTGTCCCAATTGAGGCATATCCCCACCCCCCTGATCAGCGTGGATCTGTCCCCATTTCTGCGCGACGTGCATGACGATCTCGCGATCATCCTGGACACCATCGCCGCGGATCGCGATCGCGTGGCGGGTGTCTTGGACATCTATCTTTCCAGCGTCTCCAATCGCAACGCCGAGGCCACCAAAACCCTGACTCTGCTTGGCACCGCCGCCCTCCCGGCCCTCGTCATCACCAGCGCCTTCGGGATGAACATCGAGTATCCGCTCTGGACGAAGGCGCATTCCATGTTCGCGATCATCATGATCGCTTCGCTCGTTGTTACGCTGTTTCTGCTGTGGTACCTGAGACGGGAAGATTACTTGCCCGGCGGTACAACTTCCAGTTCGACGAACAACTGACACCCGCGTCCAACTGCTCGACGCCGTCTGCCTTCCCCGATATCATCAATCCCACCCGATTGCTCATAAGTGAGAACAATTTCGCGCCATGTCACTTCGACTGGCATGCGAGCTGCAACAAGTCGAATCCGCCGGGCCATATTGTTCGAGCCGCGTAAGAAATTAAAATCTTCATTGGATCAATGTCGGGGCCGGATTCACAACAATCACAGGATCTGACACCGGCAAATTGGATCACGGCGAAAATGTTCAGGGAGGAGCCGGCTATTTCTTCAACCCATACTTCGGCATAACTGGGGATTTCATGTTCAACCACCTGGGCATTACTGGCAGCGAGCTGGCTGCCCTGAACGAGTCGGCCGGCAATGCGCGGGTTTATACTTCCCCGGCCGATCCAATCGTTCGTCTCCGGTTGGGCCGCCGAGCGAACATTTATGTGCTGGCGGGCGGTCCAACCAGGCTCGCAGTGAAACCGAGAACTGCATAGAATTCGATTGTGCGAACAGTGCAAGGAAAACTGGCGGGTTTCGGAACGCGAAATAGACCATTTTTGCTCGCAGGAGTGCCGGAGAGGCTTGGCATCAAACACAGCCCGGGTTTGGCGAGTGACGAAAGAAGATTCAGAAGAACTGGCGAGTCCGAGAAAAGGAAAAAGATCTCAAGGCACTGGCGGCGCGATGAAGCATGGCAAATAGGCTTCCGCCTTGGAAACGGATCGGCGATCCGTCCGGCTGCTCTACAAGGTGATATGGGCGAAGACGCGGTCGCGTAGCGGTAGGATCGCGTCGCTGGTTGTCGCCCAGTTTCCCGCCTTGAGCCCATGTTAGTGGGTCGAGGGGCCGCGGTCCGCGAGGTATCCATCAAAGTCCGAAGCTCGGTCCTGACGTTCGTTTATGGCGAATCCGACTCCGGAAAATCGACCTCCCTAAAGCTCCCTCTTTGCCGCGAGGTAGTCGGGAGTTGAATTCCAATATATACATCGACGTGTGGGCCACGGACTGGGTGGCGGCCCTTGAAGAGCTTGGCGAATGCGACTGACTATGCGGTGTGCGCTCCTCGGCCTTTGCGGTGATAGGAAGCCAACGGTCACTCGCGACTCGGTGTTCGAACGACTGCAAACTTTGCGAACCACGACCGGCGTCACCCCTTGTGGATCTTCGACTAGGTCGACGACTACCAGAACCCCCATCGGGATCGCTTTGGCGATCCTGCAACGCCATTCTCTCTCAAACCTGACAAACTCTGGCCTTTCCCGCCATCGTTTGATCGTGAACCTCATGACGAACCGTCGTGCCATTACGCTTGGATAGCGGCAGACTGAGAACGCGATGGTTCGACGGACTGGCCAGCGCGCCTGGCAGACGCCCGACAAAGAGGTCATGCTTCATCTAACCATCGCCGCGCTTATCGACTCGGCAAATGATGTCCGGCGGAGAAGCAACCGAGATGCCGATGGACGACGGGCGACGACCGTGCCGTTTGCCGAAGCGTTCCCAAGCGCCCCACGGCACTTCTACTTAGTACCCTCAGCTATGTTACCTACGGGGGATTTCATATGGTCCTATTAAGCGTCAGAATAGGAGCATCAGAAAACAAGTCCCGAAATGCGGCTCTACAACGAATGAGGAACCCCCATACTGCGACGCCTGGGGTACCTAAGTCACCGTCTGGCTCCGGCGGAAGGGACGTCGCCCACGCTTCATGGTGCTGGCAAGAGTTTCCGGCCATGCGCTTCGAAAAACATTGGTCGCAATCGAGGCGATTGCTGTATACTACCCAAAGGTGGGAAGCCCAAATGGATATCTTGGCTTTTAGATGCTGTTATTGCTTTCCAAAACAATTCAGGTAGTGCGCAAAAGAGCCGTGCAGGGATCTTCGAGGGGATGGCTCGAAACATGCATTGTGGAACCAAATACATGCCGAGGAGACCACGGAATGGAGCCGAACGCTCTTGGTTTAGATCTTCACTTGACTCCGTACAAAGCAAACTCCAGCTTAGTGTCCGCGGCTGACGACGGCGGTGGAAACGGTCTTATTAGCGGGCCTGCTCCCGAAGCCCTTAAGGAATCTGAAAGACGTTTTCGCGACCTGCTCGAAACCGTGCATCTAATCGCCATCATCTTAGATGAAAAAGGGAATCTTACATTTTGCAATGAGTATTTGTTGAAGCTCACGGACTGGGCGCGGGAGGAGATCATTGGAAAGAACTGGTGTGATCTATTTGTTCCTCCAGGGCAATATCCAGCCGACCTGTTCGTGTCACAACTCTTGGAATCTCTCGTACCCTCTCATCACGAAAATGAGATCTTCACGAGGAGCCGAATCCGACGATTGATCTCTTGGAACAACACAATTCTCTTCGATACGTCGGGCAAACCCATCGGTACAGCCAGTATCGGCCAAGACATTACCGAATCGAGGCAAATTCAAGAAGCTCTTCGGAGCAGCGAGGAGAGATTCAGGCAAATTGCAGAAAACGTCCGGGAGGTGTTCTGGATGATGAATGCACAAGGCGACGAGATCGCTTATGTGAACCCAGCCTACGAACAGTTGTGGGGACGAACTTGCCAAAGCTTATATGAGAATCCGAGGTCCTGGTTTGATGCAATTCATCCGGATGACCAGGAGCGAGTGCGTTTGGAGTTTGAGAAAAAAAAGCAAGGTGAGGATGTTGACTCCGAATATCGCATCAATACACCAGAAGGTGAAGAGCGGTGGATCGACAGTCGCGCCTTCCCCGTTCGCGACAAGGCCGGACGACTGATTCGGGTGGTCGGAATCGCTCAAGACGTTACCGAACGCAAACACGCCGTGGCGGCCATTCAACGAGCCCGAGAGGCCGCCGAGGCAGCCAGTCAGGCCAAGAGCGAGTTCTTAGCGAACATGAGCCACGAAATCAGGACGCCAATGAATGGTGTAATCGCGATGACCGAGCTCGCGCTAGATTCCGAGCTGAGCTCCGAGCAGCGCGAGTACTTGACCATCGTCAAATCTTCGGCAGATTCGCTGCTCAGAATCATCAACGACATTCTCGATTTTTCGAAAGTGGAGGCGCGGAAGCTGGAACTGGAGTGCATCGCTTTCGATCTCAAGGCCTTAGTTGAAAGCTCCGCGAAATCGCTGCTCGTGGCTGCACATGAAAAGGGTCTGTATCTGCATTGGCAAACGGCGCGGGAGATCCCCGCGTGGGTTGAAGGAGACCCACACAGGGTACGCCAGATCCTGGTGAACTTGTTGAACAATGCGATTAAGTTTACGGAGAAGGGCGGAGTATCCCTCGATGTCGTCCTCGAGTCAGAGGACACCAGTTCAGTCGTTCTACACTTCACCGTCGCCGACACCGGGATGGGCGTCCCACGCGACAAGCAAAAAGCTATCTTTGAAGCATTCACTCAGGGGGACAATTCCTCCACGCGGAAATTCGGCGGAACCGGCCTCGGACTGGCCATCAGTTCCCGACTCGTCCAGATGATGGACGGCGATCTCTGGGTCAAGAGCGAACCCGGCGCGGGCAGCGATTTTCATTTTCGCATCAAGCTCCACGGCGCGCCAGAACAAAAAAGTGACAAGTGTCGTTAGTATGTGAATTGTCCGGTTGAAATCACACATGAACTGTCCGCTTTAGAAAAGCGGTGGGGGAAGCTAAGGGGTGGAAACCCCTCAGCAGTACTCCGCGGCGGAAACGGAGCGGATGATGAAACTGCAAGAC
>DASXFF010000133.1:0-16967 GCA_036489735.1 Occallatibacter sp.
GTGTTGTAAAGATTCGCGTAGAGATAATCCTTTACGGCGATGCGATCCTTTTCCATGCGCGTGCTGAGGGCCGCGAGTCTTTGCGGAGCGCGCCGGATTTCATCCAGCGTCGTCGCGCCAAGCGCATTTACACGACGATGAACTTCTTCGATCAGATCGGTCACCCAAGCATTCAAAAGTTGCCGCAGCGCCTCGTATGAGGCCAGCCGGGGAGGCGCATCTGGGAAGCTGGCGCGAGCCATGTCGTGGAAGCCTCGGAAAAAGGGCACGGCATCGCGAACCTGATCCAGAACCAGGATGCCGGAATCCAATCCATCGTCGAGATCGGCCGTGAGATAAGCGATCTCGTCTGCAAGGTCGATCAACTGCGCTTCGAGCGGCGGAAAGCGATCGAGAAAATACTCGGAAAGCTCGGGATGGTCCTGGGCTGAGTAATCGCGCGAGTGCTTCACGATGCCTTCGCGGACGGCGACGGTGAGATTGAGGCCGCGATAGGCAGGGTAACGCTCTTCAAACCAGGTAACGATGCGCAGCGCGTGGAGGTTGTGGTCGAAGTGGAGGCCGTGACCGCGGAGGGCACGGTCGAGCGCTTTCTCGCCGGCATGTCCAAAGGGAGGATGCCCGATGTCGTGCGCGAGGGCCAGGGCCTCGGCCAGTTCCACATTCAGGCCCAACGCGCGAGCCACGGTTCGCGAGATCTGCGCCACCTCGAGCGTATGAGTAAGGCGGCTCCGGAAGTGGTCGGAAAGGCCCTCCGCAGGCAAGCGCGTAAAGACCTGTGTCTTTCCGGCAAGGCGGCGAAAAGCGCGGGAGTGCAACACTCGAGCAGCGTCCCGCGAAAACGGAGTGCGATAGGGATGTGGCGGCTCGGGGCGGAATCTTTGCGCCAACGCGCTATCCGCGGTGCCAGCTACCGCGATTCCCGGCGGCAACGCGGTCGTAGATTCCGTCTTGAGCGCGGTCATCCGGTCCAGCCCTTGCTGCGGAAATGCGAAATTCACTGCTCAGGTCTGGTTATATCGCATTAGGCGACATGAGGTGCTTGGCGCTCTGGAGCGCCGATGGCCGGGCCAACTTTCTGAAATGGTGAAATGGATCGATCGCCTAGAACAAATCCGGACTGCTCGCGAGCTCGGCGTGGTGGTTCCGGTTGGTTAAACGAGCTTCGGTCGAAACGCCGGCGCGAGATTATTCAGGCTTTGCCTGGCCCACGGAGCTGTCTTCTTTGGCCAGCCTGACGCGAGCGCCTTCCAGCTTCTTCTGCACCTTATCAACGTCGCCAGGTTCGATATCGGCCGGTGACGACTTGGCGAATTCATCCAAAGAAAGTTGCCACTGTGCCGCAGCCAGCCGTATGCGCCCGGTCTTTTCATAAAGATCGCCCAGGTGCATGTGCACGGTGGGATCGGTCTGATCGCGATTCACCGCCTGCCGCAGATTATCCTCTGCCAGCTCGTACTCACCCATCTTGAAATAGGCCCAACCCAGTGAATCGAGAAACGCGCCGTTCATGGGCTCACTATCGACTGCCTGGCGAATCATCTTGAGAGCTTCGGTGAGCTTGATCCCCTTGTCTGCCCACATATAACCGAGGTAGTTGAGGGTCATCGCGTTGGCTGGATCCAGATTCAAAGCCTGGCGGAAGTACTGCTCGGCCTGGTCGTCGTGCTTCTGGCGCTCGGCCCACTCGCCGCGGAGAAAGAAAATGTTGGTGCGATCCTGCGTTTTGGTCGCTAGCGGCGCGGCCTTGTCCAACGCGTCTTCTGCATCCTTCCAGCGGCGCAGACGAATGTTCATTTGCACCAGAGCGATCCAAACCGCTCGCTGCTGATCGGGGTTCGCACCATCGAGCATGCCCTTGGCCATCGCCAGCCCGTCGTCCGGGTGATCCTGGTCGACAAGTTCTGTGGCCAGCATCAGCTTCAGGTCGCGGTCCTGAGGATTGGCGGCAACGGCCTTGCGGGAAATCTCAATCGCCTTGGCAAACTGATGAGCATTGCGATATGCATCCACCTGGCCCTGGTAGGCTTGTGCGGCATAGCTTCCGCCCATGTCGATCATCTTCTGGTAAGTCGCGACCGCCTGATCGGTCTTATTTTCTTCGAGGTAAACCGCTCCCAGGCGTTCGAGGAAGATCGCGCGGTTGTTCTTCTCGTCTTCCTTGTATGCGCCATTGGCGTGCGAAGTGGCGTCGACCATCTCCTGATAGGTCTGAATGGCCTCGTCAAAGCGTCCCAAAACGTCGAAAAGCAGTCCTTCGTTGTAGCCGGCATCCAGCGAGGTTGGGTCGATTTTGCGCGCCTTGCGAATGGTGGCCAGCGCATCTTCGTATTTGTGCTGCCGGCGCTGAATCTCGCCGATGTGGACCAGCGCCTCGGTGTTTTCCGGATCGGCCTCGGCCAGCGCCTGATATTCCTTGAGCGACTGGTCAAGCTGATCGGAGCTCAGGAGAGCGGCGGCAAGCGCATCCATGGTCTGCAGGTCGCCGGGTTCCAGGTCGTCCGCCCGCTGATAGGCGGCGATGGCGTCCTTAGGCTGCTTCAACTGGTCGTAAAGAGCGCCCAGAGTGAATTCCATCTTCGGCGTCCGACCGTCCACGGGAACCGCCTCGATCGCTTTCACGGCGTGCTGCACGTCTCCACTTTCGGCGTACAATCGCGCCAGGTTCAGCACCACGTCTTCTGACTCCGGTTCAATGGCTTGCGCGGTCTTGAATTCGGATTCTGCCTTTTCCGGCTGGTGCTTGACGGTGTAAAGCTGCCCCAGCACCATGCGGTCTTCGACACTGTTCGGCTGCAGGGCAACGATCCGTTCGAATTCGGCAATGGCCTGGTCCAGCACATTGCTCGAGTTCGCCGCCGGCGCTCCTCCGTTTTGATTCTCGCCCAGTTGCCGCAGATAGATTCTTCCGAGCAGCCGATGCGCGTCAATGTCATCGGGATGAGACTTGAGCAGCGAGTGCGCCGTGGTTTCGGCGTCGTGCACGCGATCCGCGCGGAAGTAAAGGTCCGCCAGATCATCGCTTAATTCAGCAGAATCGGGGTCGGCATCGAGGGCAAGCTTGTATTGTTCGATCGCCTGGTTCACTTCATCCGTGCGTCCTTCGGAGATAGCGTCATCCTCATACACGCTCGCCAACGCCAGGTGATAGTAAGCCTGGGCGCGATTTGGCGCCGTCTGTGCCGCCGAGGTGGGCGCTGCCACTGCCGGTTTCGAACCAGCGTCGGCCTTTGCCGTTTCCACGGGTGCAGTCTTGGCTGGAGCGCCGTTGGGCTGGTCCTTCGCGGGGCTCGCCGACGGGCTGCTTGCCGGCGTTTGCTGGGCGCGGGCGGGCACAAGTGGAAGCAAGAATAATATGGCGGCGGCAAACCCGAGCGCGAGATCGAGCGTTGGAAGGAGTTTTCTCATCATGTAGGGAATTCCATAAGTTCTGAGCCGCCAATCACAAAGACGCGGCGATAGGCAGAGAATTTTGTCGAACCTGCCCTGTATTACAGACGATTTTACCTGTCATTCGGTTCGAATGCGCGGCAGATTGCGGGATTTTCCTGATACTAAGGGGTCAGATGTTGGTGCAGGCAACAACGTGTACGAATCTGCGACGGCTCTTCGCGACCGTTCAATGCCGGAAGTGCCTGATTCCGGTAAAGACCATCGCCATGCCTAGTTTGTCGGCAGCAGCAATCACTTCGTCGTCGCGAACCGAGCCCCCCGGCTGAATGACAGCCGAGGCCCCAGCCTGAGCGACAGCCTCGAGACCGTCAGGGAAGGGAAAGAATGCATCGGAGGCGGCTACGCAGCCACTGAGCGGCAGCGCGGCCTTCATCGCACCGAACTTAGCGGCGTCCACGCGACTCATCTGTCCTGCACCCACACCGAGCGTCTGACCATCGCGTGCGTAGACGATGGCGTTCGATTTGACATGCTTGCAGACACGCCAGGCGAAGAGCAGGCTGCGCAGCTCTTCCGCGGTCGGAGGGCGCCAGGTTACAACTTTCAGCTCCGATTCGGTGACCTTGCCGGTGTCGGCGTCCTGGAGCAACATGCCCCCCGAAACCTGCTTGACCACCGGGCGCGGCTTGGCGGCGCGGACTTCGACGAGGCGCAGATTCTTTTTCGCGGCAAAGCGCTCGCGAGCTTCAGGCGAGAATGCAGGGGCGGCGATGGCCTCGACGAAAAGCTTGGCAATTTCCTCTGCCGCAGCTCCATCGACTTCGCGATTGATGCCGATGACTCCGCCGAAGGCCGAAACCGGGTCGCTCGCCAAGGCTTTTTGATAGGCCTCGAGGATTGCGGCGCCGTTGGCCGCACCGCAAGGGTTGGTGTGCTTGACGATGATGACGGCAGGCTCTTCAAATTCCTGCGCCAATTCCCAGCAAGCGTCCAGGTCAACCAGATTGTTAAAGCTCAGTTCCTTGCCCTGCAACTGCGTCGCGCCGGCAATGCCCCGGCCAGAGCCGTCGGCATAGAGCGCGGCACGCTGGTGCGGATTCTCGCCGTAGCGCAGCGCCTGCGCCAAAGGAAGGTTGATGCGCAACGTGAGGGGGAGCGAAGTCAGATCGGGCGCGGCGGGCGCTTGAGGCGAGGGAGCATCGGCAATCGCCTCAAGGGTATTCGCAATCGCCGAGTCGTAAGCCGCAGTGAGCGCAAAGGCCTGTTTGGCCAGGCGCCAACGCGTTGCGCGCGTGAGCGCCCCCGCATTCGATTTCAACTCTTCAGTCAGCGCTGCATAATCTGACACACGCGTAACGATCGCCACGTCTTCAAAATTCTTGGCGGCGGAACGCACCATCGATGGTCCGCCAATATCGATGTTTTCGATCAGATGCCCGAAGGCCACACCAGTCTGGGCCGCGGTCTTTTCGAACGCGTAGAGATTTACAACCACCATGTCGATAGGCTCGATGCCGTGAGCGGCAACGGCGGCTTCGTGCTCCCGATTGCCGCGAATGTAGAGCAGGCCTCCGTGCACGCGCGGATGCAACGTCTTCACTCGGCCATCGAGCATCTCCGGAAAATCAGTCAGCTCGCTGATGTCTTTAACTTCCAGGCCTGCATCGCGAAGCGCCTTTGCCGTTCCGCCCGTCGAAATCAACTCAACGCCAAAGGTTTTGAGCGCCTGCGCAAACTCGACCAGCCCGCTCTTGTCGGTAACGCTCAGCAGCGCGCGGCGAATGGTCTTCGCGCCAGTTCCAGTTGGATCGATTTTCGAGTTCAAAAATGCGCTCCTTATTCGTTTCGGATTTGAGACTCATCAGATATCTGCGTCGCGTTCGACTTTTGCTGCCGCGCGCAGAGCAAATTCCAGAATATCGCGCGGCGGCGGGCGGGCGAGAAGTGCAAACCGGTTGTTCTGCAGTTTTTGACCGGAGATCTGAAGCCGGGGCGTCGATGTGAAAAGCGCAGCCGGCGTCTAGAAAAGAATGGATTAGAGTGATGGTATGGGAAGTTATTCTTCTTCGCCCCAGCCGGAGGTTCTTCCTCCCGCCAGCGATTTCGTGCCCCCGCCGCGACGGCGGCGTCCTGGATGGGCTGAATCGCCGGCCACCTATTTGTTGGTGGGCATCAATTGCGCCGTGTTCGTGGCCATGGTCGCGCGTGGCGCCAGCGTATGGATGCCAAATCTTGATCAGCTGATGGCGTGGGGCGCCGACCGGCCGGACAACGTTCTGATTCAAGGCGAGTGGTGGCGCATTGTCACCGCGATGTTTGTGCATGTGGGCATTCTTCACCTGGCCACAAACATGTGGTGCTTGTGGAACCTGGGATTGCTGGCCGAGCCGCTGATGGGATCGTTCGGGTTGTTCGCGGCTTACATTCTCACCGGCGCTGCAGGCAACCTGCTCTCGACCTACAAGAACTGGATTTGGCCCGCACACGACGCATCTGGAGCGCTGTATTTCCAGGCCGGGGCAGGGGCGTCCGGCGCAGTCTTCGGCATTGCGGGGGTACTCATCGTGTTGCTGAAGGCAAGACTTTTGCCCGTGCCGCCGCTGGAAGTGCGAAAACTGCGCAAGTCCGTCATTTACTTCGCCGCGATTAATCTCGTGATCGGTCTCTCGATCAACTTCGGCAGCGGTTTCACGGGCGTGGAAGTGGATAATTCGGCGCACATTGGCGGCTTCTTGTGCGGCCTGCTTTTCGCAGCTCCAATGGTGCCACGCATTGGCTCACCGCGCAGTGAGTTCCAACTGAAGCTGCGTCTGACTGTTGCCCTGGTGGTGTTGCTGCTGGTGCTATTTGGCTTTTATGTCGCTCATATTTCGCCGCCGCAAGGCTAACGCCGTCTCAATCAGCGCACAGCGGTCGCGGAGAACTTTTTCACCATTGCGAGAAGCAGTTTGCGGTCGCTTTCATTCAGATTCGTGGAGTAGCGGCGCAACTGGGTGAGGAAGCGGAGCTCATCGTCAGAGAGACTCTGTGTGTTCATCTGGCGGGAGAGGGTGTCACTGGCGAAAAACTGCGCTATCGGCAGGTCGAGCGCGTGAGCAATCTTGGCCAGTGTGTCCAGCGAGGGCACAGTGTGACCGTTCTCGACGCGCGATAGATAGCAGCGCAACAGCCCGGTTTTCTTTTCGATATCTCCCTGCGACAATCCCTTTTGCAGGCGATACGCACGGATCGTGGTGCCGATCTTTATGCTCATTCCTCTTCCTGACCGATGCTTGCCCCGTTTACTTCCGCGGCAGCAACAAGAAAACTATTAACTTGAGAGTTAACATGGGGCGGCGGGGATTGCAAGCGCAAAAGTCTTCTGCGGCTTCAAGTGATCAACTGCGTCCACCGCCTGAACAACTGGGTCGGCTGCTGCTCCTTGGCCGAACGGCCCATGCGCGTTGGTAAACCTTCCGGATCGAAGGCTCGTCAGACTCAATACTGGCAAGAGAGGCTGGGATTGCGATGCGGCAGGCAGCAATAAAGCGTGCGGCGGCGGTGGTGGGGTTTGTTCTCGTCGCGAGCCTGGCCGCTTGGACCCAGGCCCCAACACCACAGACTCCGGCTTCGGAAACTCCGCCATCTCCGGTTCCGGCGACGCAGACTTCGGCTGCTGAGGTTCCAGTAACGCAAACTCCAGCGGATTCCGCGGCGCCGATTGGCACGCAACCTATAACCGGCGGCAAACTGCATGGGGTGGTCAAAAGCGGCACCACTCCGCTGCCCGGCGTCACGGTCACCGCGCAAAACACGCTCACCGGGAAACGCTATTCCACGACCAGCGACATTACGGGAACGTGGCAATTGAATATTCCCCAAAACGGTCGTTATGTCATCCGGACGCAGTTTGCTGCCTTTGCTCAGGGATCCCAGGAAGCCGTACTCAACGCGTCCAGCCACGATCAGACGGTGAACTTTGAGATCATTCTCGCCTCGCGGCAAGCGGTAATCGATCGACAGCAAGCTCAGCAGAATGCCCGCCAGGGTGGAGACGCACAAACCGTTCAGCAAATGGCAGGCGATGTGCCCGAGAACGTCAGCCTGCTGAATGCGCTGTCCGCAGATACCGATACGGGGGCCGGAACGGCGGGAGCCAGCGGCGCTGCGTTGCCATCGATTGCCGGCAACTCGGATTTCAGTGATGAATCTGTCGCGATCAGCGGGCAGGCGGGACAGGTGAGCGCACTTGCGGGACTCGATCAAAATCGAATGCGCGACGCGCTTCAGACGATCCAGGTGCAGGGAGGATTGAACGGGCAAAGCGCCGGAGCCGGTCAGCCGAGCCTGTTCGGCGGAGCCGGTGACGGCGGAGGCTTCGGAGGCGCTTTCGGCGGCGGAGGACTTGGCGGCGGGGGCGGTGGTGGGTTCGGCGGAGGCTTCGGGGGAAGAGGCGGTGGCGGATTCGGCGGGGGCGGCCGGGGAAACTTCCGCAACTTCAATCCCGGACAGCCGCACGGCGCCATCGCCTGGAGCGGAACGAACTCGGCGCTCAACGCGGAGCCATTCGCTTTGCTGGGGCAACCGCAGGAACAACCGCCTAACGGAAGCAACAAGTTCACGCTCTCATTTATGAGCGCGCCCTATCTTCCGCACCTGACCAAGCCCAGCGGCAAGGACACAGTGTTTCTTAGCCTTGGCGGCACGCGTTCATCGCTGCCGGAAGATTTCTATGCCACCGTGCCAACGATTGCGGAGCGGGGCGGCGATTTTTCCGCCTCAGGATTGCCGCCGATTTACGATCCCGTCACCGGCCAGCAATTCACCTATAACAGCACACCCAACGTGATTCCGCCCGCAGGTGCTGCCGGCGAATCGATTTCCCCTCAGGCGACGACGCTCCTGAATTATTTCCCTGAACCGAACCTACCCGCCGGCAGCACGATCAACGGCTACAACTACCACTTGCTGACCACCGCACAGACGAACTCCACGCAGGCCGGCATCCGCTATAACCGCAGCCTTGGCGCCAACGCGACGCAGCCGGGCGGTCGTGGAGGATTTGGCGGCGGCCGCCGAGCCGGACAGAACCAGGGCCTTCGCCAGAGCATCAATCTGAACTACAACTGGTCGCATTCGGCCTCGGACCAGGTGAATCTGTTTCCGGACCTGGGCGGGAAGAGCGCATTAAGCTCCTATTCCCTGCAGGCCGGCTACACTTTGGGCTACCACCGCTTCACCAGCATTTCGAACGTCAGCTGGAATCGCAGCAACAGCCACACGACGAACTTTTTTACGGATACGACCAACAATGCCGCAGTGGCGGCCGGACTTACCATCCCGAATAATGTGCCTCTCAACTACGGTGCGCCCGATATCTCGCTGAGCAACGGCATCCAGGGCCTGAGCGAAACGCAGCCGAGCTTTTCGATTGCGCAGACCATCTCTTTTACGCAGGTCCTCAGCTGGATTCACGGCAAGCACAATATGCGCTTCGGCGGCGACTACCGGCGCGTGCACCACGATTTTCTGGCCGGCTCGAATGCCACCGGCGATTTCAGTTTTACCGGCCTGTTTAGCGAGGATGCGACGCATGATCCGGCGACCGGCTCGTCCATTGCCGATTTTCTGCTCGGATTGCCGCAGTCGACCATGCTGAATTCATCGCTCCAGAAGAGCTATCTGCGCGACAACGTGGTGGACGCTTATGCCATGGACGACTGGCGAATGGTGCCTTCGTTCACGCTGAACTATGGCGTGCGCTGGGAGTTTTTTGCACCCTACACGGAAAAGTATGGACATCTGGCCGATGTGGCCACCAATCCCGCCGGCGCATTCACCTCCGAGACGGAGCAGACGGCAGGAATGAACGGGCTGCCTTCGTCGCTTGTTTTCCCGTGGCACAAAGCTTTCCAGCCGCGTGTGGGCTTTGCGTGGCGCGTGCCCAAAATCAAGGAGATGGTGGTGCGGGCGGGGTTCGGAACCAATTACACAGTGGGCGAATACGCAGGCTTTGCCACCACCATGGCGCATCAGCCTCCGTTTACCAACGAGCAGACGAACCAGGAGGCGGTGGGCAATACGCCTTCCACCGCCTGCGTGCTGACCGGAACTTGCTTCACGCTGGCCAACGGATTTCCCGCGCCTCAGACGGTCGGCAACTACGCGTTGAATCCGAACTACGGGCTTCCCTACGTGATGGTATGGAGCCTTGACATTCAGAAGAGACTGCCGTGGGGCATCGTGATGAACGTCGGCTATAACGGGGCGCGATCGAATCATCTGGAAGTAAAGCTCGCGCCGCGCGCGCTGCCCTCGAGCCCTGGCACCGACCCAAGTAATCCAGGCACGCGCGACCAGCCGCCGCCATTCAACTACGACCAGGCGACGGCGTACTACAAGATGAATGCCGGAACCGTGCGCGTGAACAAGCAGCTCGCAAAAGGCATGGCGGTGGGCGCGAATTACCAGTATGGCCATTCGATTGACGACGCAACCTCAGTGAATGGCAGCGGCGACTCCCTGGTACAAGATTGGCAGAATCCCGCTGCGGAGGAGGGTCATTCGGTTCTGGACATTCGCCACCAGGTAAGCGGGACGTATCTCTACGAGCTGCCATTCGGTCCCGACAAATTCTGGGTCACCACGGGAGTGGGCTCGCATATCCTGGAGGGCCTCTCGCTTTCCGGCAGCTTCAACTTTGCCACCGGCGGCTGGCTCTCGCCGGGATTTGAGCCAACCGCACAAAGCGTCGAGTGCGGTAACACGGGAGCACTGAGGCCGAACCTCACGGGGCAATCGGTGACTGCGGGCGGTGGTTCGTTGCGGAGGTGGTTCAACACCGCGGCGTATTCGGCTCCGGGCAATACACAGGGGTTTTGCGATTACTTTGGCAACGCTCCGCGCAATTCGATTGAAGGGCCGGGAACGGTCTCGAATAACTTATCTCTTTCAAAGACCGCGAACCTGGGCGAGACGCGCAGCCTGGAGATTCGCGCCATGATGCAGAATGCGTTTAACACGGTGCAATACAAGGGAGTGGGTACGACAGAAGGCACGCCACAGTTTGGCCAGGTGACTTCAGTAGGCCAGATGCGGCAGTTCCAATTCATGGCACGGTTTCGGTTCTGAGAGACAGCAAGTCGGCGAGTTAGCGAGTTAGCGAGTTAGCGAGTTAGCGAGTTAGCGAGTTAGCGAGTTAGCGAGTTAGCGGATGGACTCGCCAGTCGGCAGAAGGAGAGCGATGAAAGCGTTGGTGCAGCGGTTGGGTGAGGGAGTTGCACTGTTAGCGCTTCTAACGCCGGGAGCGTACCCGATCGCTGCGCAAGACTCCGGTGACGGTGCGTCGAACCAATCCACATCCGGCCAGGTAAGCTCGACGCCGCAGGGCGGCTTTACGCTCAAAGCCAATGCTGAACTGGTGCTGACCAACGTTGTGGCGCGCGACGCGAAGACCGGCGAGCTGTTGAAGGGGCTGAAGCAGAGCGACTTCAAAGTCTACGAGAACGGCAAGGAGCAGCAGATCGACACTTTCGATTTTGAGAGTGTGGACATGGCTACGCCGCTGACCGAAGCGACCGTCAGCGGGCTGGCGGCGGGGCCGAGCAGCGGAAGCAAAGCAGTCGCAGTTGCCAAGCCCGAAGAGTTGCGCAACCACCGGCTGATCGTGATGTTCTTCGATCTGACGTCGATGCAGCCCGAAGACTTGGAGCGCAGCGTCGATGCAGCGCAGACTTTTCTGCGCACGAAGATGCAGCCTGCCGATCTGGTGGCACTGGTTTCGCTGGGTGACACGCTCAATGTCGATCAGGATTTTACCGCCGACAAGAATGCGCTTATCAACGAAGTGGCCGCGTACAACGGCACCGAGGGGCAGGGATTTGCGCAGGGCGCGAATGCCAATTCGAATCAAGTGGAGGACACCACTGCGTACACGCCTGACGAAAGCGAGTACAACGATCTCAACACCGACCGCGAACTTTTTGCGCTGCGCTCCATATCGCAATCGCTTATCAAGATCAACGAAAAGAAGTCGCTGCTTTATTTCTCCGGAGGCATTTCGCGCGATGGCATCGAAAACGAGGCGTCACTGCGTTCGGCAATCAACGCGGCGGTTCGTGCCGACCTTGCCATCTACTCCGTCGACACGCGCGGTTTGCAGGCCGTAGCGCCGCTGGGCGACGCCTCGACAGGCAGTATGCGAGGGCAGGGTGGATTCAATGGCGGCGCGCTGCTGAACAGCATGAACGAGAACTTCGCAACGCAGGAAACGATGAGCACACTATCCCACGATACCGGCGGCAAGGCATTTTTCGACTCCAACGATTTCGCCCCGGCTTTTGCGCAAGTGCAGAAGGACAATTCGGCCTATTACGCCATCGGCTTTCACTCTACGAATCCTGCACGCGACGGCAAATATCGCAAATTGGCGGTGAAGATCGACAAGCCCGGAGTCAAGCTCGAATACCGGCCCGGATACTACGCGCCTGCGGATTTCAGGCACTCCGGCAAGGAAGACCGCGAGCAGGAACTTCAGGATCAGCTGGCCAGCGACCTGTCGGCCACCGATATGGCGGTCTACATGAACGCCATGTATTTCCTGCTCGACGAAAACCGTTTCTACATGCCGGTTTCGCTAGTTGTACCGGGGTCGCAGATACCCTTTGTGAAGGGCGGCGACAAAGACAAGGCCACGCTCGACATGATTGGAGCGGTGATCGATGAGTCTCAGCGGCCTGTGGGACGCGTACGCGATACGGTCAAGCTCAACCTCGATCCGTCGCTCCAGGCGCGGCAAAAGAACATCCAGTACACCACCAGCTTCAACCTGCCGCCAGGCAAGTACCAGCTCAAATTCGTCGTGCGCGAAAATCAGACCGGGCGCATGGGCTCGTTCATCGCCGACATTACGCTGCCCGATCTTAAAAAGGCTCCGCTCAAGATGAGCTCTATCGTGCTGGCGTCGCAGCGGAGCCCAAGCAAGAAAGACGATCCGCTGGTGCGAAACGGCGAGGAATATGTGCCCAATATCAGCCACGTCTTTCGCCAGGACCAGCACATGTTTCTTCTCTATGAGATCTACAATCCTGCGCGCGAAAAGCCGGCCGAAGGGGCACCGAAAGAACCCAAGCCGGCGATCAATTTGCTCAGCAGCCTCGAGCTTATTCAGGGATCGACGAAGGTCTACGAAACGCCCGTGGTGCAAGCGAAGTCGATCAATGTTGAAGGACGCGATGCCGTCTCGATCGAGCTCGACGTGCCTTTGAGCGGCCTCAAACCGGGATCGTACATTTGCCAGCTGAATGTGATTGACGATGCTGCAGGGAGTTTCGCGTTTCCGCGTTTTGCAGTTTTGGTGCGTCCGCCGGCGGCAGCGCCAACGGGCACGCCGCCTGCAGCGCAGTCATCGCCGAGCGGCGGGTCCGACTGAAATCGGGTTGGGGGCCGGTATGACGTCGGCGGCTATTCCGGTTTTGTTGGGCCGAGTTTCGAAGCAGTGTTGCCCCCATAAGGGCAGTGGCGGCATCCCGAGCCGCAGCAGGCGCCGCGCTTGAGATGGTAGGCGGCAGTGAAGACGAGATAGGGTCCCTCGAAGTAATAGTCTTCGGGGTCGAGTCGGGGCGTTGGCGGGTTGCCGTCGGGCGGGATCCGATCCGTCATGCGTTTCGTTTCCCGTCATCTCCGGTCGGGCTAGCACGGGTTAATTCACCTTGACGGCTCCAAAGCAATAGAGCGCCAATCAATCCCGGTATCGAGGCGGTGAAAACCCAACCCACCGCTGACCGGAGCGAATGCGCCTCTTGATGGATTTCCTGGTAGGCAAAGCCAAAGAGAGAAATGAAACAGAGAACAACGAGCCACCATGCAGGCCACTTTGGGTACCAGATCGCAAGAAGGCAGCAGGGAAGGATTGTAAGCCCGTAGAGTACATATGCCGCAATCTCCGGGGCGGTATCGTTGCGCCCGATCGTGAACGAGCCAATGAGCGTCGCTCCGAGCGCCCAAAGTCCCCATATCGATCCAAAGCCGATGACTACCTTCGTCCGGTCGCGCATATGGCTCAGCCTACGAAGAATCTACATCAGGACTCCCGAAAGCGTGTCATTTAGTCCGTTGGGACGCCGCGAATACAATCGAGTTATGGCACTCACTGCGCAAGACCGCGCCCGCAAGATCAAGATCATTCTCTTCGACGTCGATGGCGTATTCACCGACGGAACCATCTGGCTCGTTCCCGGCGCTGGTCCTGCGGACGGCAGACTTTTGGAGGAGATTCGTAGTAAGGAGACGATTGGCTTCGGCGTTTCATCCACGACCTTAGTTGAGGCCAAGGGCTACTCCGCGCACGACGGCACGGCTATTTCTCTCGCGCGGCTCGGCGGATTGAAGTGCGGAGTGATTACCAAACGCATCAGCGAGACAGTCGCCACGCGCGCCCGCGACCTCAAGCTCGAATTCATCTATCAAGGATGCGCGTTTAAGATGCAGCCAATCCGGGAGATCATGGCAAAAGAAGGCGTGACGCTTGAGGAAATCTGCTACGTGGGCGATGACGTCATCGATCTGCCGGCGATGCGCGAGGTGGGCTTTGCGGTTGCGGTTGCCAACGCTCGCGAACGCGTAAAAGCCGAGGCGCACTATGTGACGCCGAACGCGGGCGGCTATGGCGCGGCGCGCGACGCTGTCGAGTTCATTCTGGAGGCCAAAGGCATTCTGGACCGGTGCATCGAAGCCTACATCGACGAGCGCAATCCAATTTCGCCTTCAATGGACATTGGGCGCGGCCTATAGGTCGAACAGCCGTGTGTCCCCTGCGCATGTCCTGATCGACTAGCTTTCTCAGTCGCGCTGCATCGACTGGAGCACGCACCTTGGCATCGTTATCGAAATACACGTAGACATCGCGCGCCGGACGTTTGGCCGCAAGTTTGGTGCTGGCTCGATCGCCGTCAGGTGATTCTTTTCCGCGCGACCAGGCAACCGCTCGTGCGGCCCATTGCGCAAGAGCCTTGGGTCCGTAACCGCTCGAGTACAGTTCCTTGCTGCCGTGCAAGCGGCAGTAAACGAAATCGGCGGTTACATCCATCAGGCGCGGCCATTCCACTGCATCGGCTACTACTAATGCAAGCTTGTATTTGCGCAACAGCCGTACAAACTCTTCGTTCACAAAAGTGTTGTTCCGGATTTCGATTGCATGTCGCAGTTTTGCTTTTCCTTCAGCTACGGTCCATGCGCGATTCTTCATCCAATCGTCATGCATGCCTGCAATCTGGGCCGCAGCGTCAAGGGTTTTCGGCAAATGCTGAAAGAACCGGCTAAAGCGTTCCGAATCAAACTGGAAATTCGGAGGAAATTGCCATAAAAATGGCCCGAGCTTTGGGCCGAGCCGCAACAATCCCTGGGCAAAGAAGTTAGCGAGCGGCGCCTCAATGTCGCGCAGCCGCCGAATATGCGTGATGAAACGTGAGCCTTTCACCGAGAATTGAAAATCTTCTGGTGTTTCATCGCGCCAGCGCGCAAAACTTTTCGGCGTTTGAAGCGAATAGAACGAGCCGTTCAATTCGATCGTCTCGAATCGACGCGAAGCAAATTCGAGCTCGCGGCGTTGCGCAAGATCTTCCGGATAGAAAGTGCCGCGCCATCCCGCGTAGCGCCATCCGGAGATTCCGATTCTCACCCTGCCCATATCGGCCATCGCAGCAAGTCGGATGATTCGAATAGAGTTCAGGTTGTTTTGCGGTTTTGTGCGGTGAGAGATTTTTTACGGTGTTGTCATCCTGGGCGACCGAACCTCGAACGTAGTGAAGGGGGAGGGAGTCGAAGGATCTGCGGCTGTTTTGGCGGCCTGCATGAGAGTCGTTGATGCTAGCATGAAGCCGGCGATGTCTGACATTGGTCGCTTGCCTGGTTCGAACGATGAGTGAACCTACATTCGCGCTGTCCCATTTGCCGGGCGTTCGAAACCGTTCTTGAGAATCTCCAGGCGCTGTGCTCTAAGTGCAACTTCGGAAAATCGAATCTCCTTCCGACTTGAAACGGTACATGGGAGGTTTGATGATAAGCGACCGCAGATCCTTCGACTTGTTTTGCCGCACAAAATGCGGCAAACTTCGCTCAGGATGACAATTCATTTTTGCTGCGAACATCAAACTCAAACATCTGGGTTACGCGATGATCGTTAAGGGTGAAAAGAAACATGCGGTGGTGTTGCTAAGCGGAGGCCTCGACTCCGCGACGGTTCTCGCTGTGGCCAAAAGGGAAGGCTACGAGGTCTATGCGCTCTCGTTTTCTTACGGGCAGCGTCATGTTTGGGAACTCGAGGCCGCGAAGCGTGTTGCCACATCGGTTGGCGTTGCGGAGCACCGGACAGTGAACATCGATCTGCGCACCTTTGGCGGATCGGCTCTCACCGATGACATCGCGGTTCCCAAGGGCCGCGCGACGGACGAGATGACGGGGAGCATCCCGATCACCTATGTTCCGGCACGAAACACGATTTTTCTTGCCTTTGCATTGGCATGGGCCGAAGTATTGGGCGCGAACGATATTCATCTGGGTGTAAATGCGCTCGACTATTCCGGATATCCAGATTGCCGCCCGGAATATATTGCTGCGTTTGAAAAAATGGCTAACCTCGCCACAAAAGCCGGTGTAGAGGGTCATCAAGCGCTCAGAATTCACACGCCGCTCATCGCGCTTTCCAAAGCGGATATTATTCGGCTAGGGCGCGGCTTGGGCGTCGATTACGCCTTAACCAGCAGTTGCTACGATCCTTCCCCCGCAGGGACGCCATGTGGCCAGTGCGACTCCTGCCTTTTAAGGGCAAAGGGCTTCTACGAAAATGGGATCGGAGACCCGCTGCTGAAAAGCAGCCACTAGCTTCTAACTCTTAGCCGCTAGCTTCTCCGCGCCGGAAAAAGAGATTTCGCTTCTTGCGCGGTGGGGGTTCACAGCGAGAAGCTAAAAGCTAACGGCTAGAAGCTGCACTTATGAGTTACGCGGTCAAAGAGATTTTCTACACTTTGCAAGGCGAGGGCGCGCAGACCGGACGGCCGGCGGTTTTTTGCCGGTTTGCCGGATGCAACCTCTGGTCAGGGCGCGAGCGCGACCGCGCGTCTGCGATCTGCAGATTCTGCGATACGGATTTCGTCGATACGAATGGGCCTGGCGGCGGAAGCTTCGCGTCTGCGGAGGCCCTCGCAACGGCGGTCGAAAGCAAATGGCCGGCCAACGCGAAGTCCGGTAAGCGCTTCGTCGTTTGCACTGGCGGCGAACCTCTTTTGCAAATCGATCGCGAGCTCATCGATGCTCTGCACAACTGCGGATTCGAGGTCGCCGTCGAGACAAACGGAACGATCGAAGCCCCAGCGGGCCTCGATTGGATTTGCGTCAGCCCAAAGGCCGGGGCACAGGTCAAACAGGGAAGCGGCGACGAGCTGAAGCTCGTTTTTCCGCAGCCCGGCGCAGAGCCAAATCTCTTTGAGCAAATGGCGTTCCGGCATTTCTTCCTGCAGCCCATGGACGGGCCCGACCGGCAGTTGAATACCACGCTGGCGCTGGAGTATTGCCTCGAACATCCGCGTTGGCGGTTAAGC
>DASXFF010000108.1:0-60821 GCA_036489735.1 Occallatibacter sp.
ACCAGAGCTTCAATAGGAATCGTGGTCGCATTCGTGGCGCTGGCGAGCTCGAGCGCGGTATTTGCATACATACCCGGCGCGATAGACAGATCCTTATTGTCGACGTCCACCTCGGTCTCCATTGTCCGCGTTTCAAAACTAACGTTGCGCGTGAAGCGAACGATCTTGCCAGTGAAGGAACGATTAATGGCATCGACGCGAACCTTGAGCTGATCACCCTCGTGAACGAATCTGATATCGTCTTCCGGCACGGGAACGCGCAGGCGAAGCAGACTGCTCTGCGAAAGCCTTACGATGGGCAACGTCTGATCGTTGGAATTAGAGCCGCCTTGAATCAGGGCGCCGGTATCGGCATAGCGCCAGACGACCACGCCGGCGATAGGCGCGGTCACGGTCGTGTAGTCTTCGAGAGCCTGCACGCGCTGATTGTCTGATCGTGCCGCTTCCGCGTGTTGTTGCGCTGCAGCCAGTGCGGCCTTGGCCGCGTCCACCTGCGCCTGGCCGTTCAAATCCTTGGCTTGCGCGTCGTCCAGCTCCTGCTGCGCGATCAAGCCAGGCCGCGATGCCGCTGCCTGTTGCAGACGCACCGACTGCGCATGCAAGGCAAAGTCCAAAGCTTCGGCGCTCTTCACTTCATGTTGCGCCCGCGAGACCTCCTCCTGGCTTTGCTTGAGCTCGAAGACCGTCCCCTGCAACTGGGCCTGCAGCTCGGGCACCTCAAGGACAGCCAGCGTCTGGCCTTGGTGCACAATATCGCCGATGTCGACGTTGATGTGCTTCATATACCCACTCACCTTGGGATGAACGTCGACCATCTGGTAAGGCTGAAACTGGCCGGCCAGCGTGAGCACATGGGAAATATCGCCGCGTTGAGCGGTTGCGACCCTGGCCGATGGAATGGTGGCGGCACTGGCCTCGTGGTCTGCTCCGCCGGAACGGCATGAGCTGATGCCGAAAGCTGCGCATGCAGCTGCCGTCAAAAGAAGAATTCGTTTATGCATGACGAGCCTACTCCTGATTCCCAACACCGCCTACCGGGGCGACGCATGGAAACAATTGGGAACTTAGACAAATGGGGCAGGTAGCAACTGGTTGGATGCGACCCGGCAAAAGCTGGTTGATCAAGCGACGGTTAACCTTGGCAAGGACCATTCGTACTTTCCCCACAACTTTTTTCGGAACAGGTTGCTGCATCGCGCTGAGACCGGGCAGACCGATTCTCCACGGCTTATCGCGGAAGGAGGGCTATGGAATCAGAACGCGATGAACGAAAAGTTATAAAGTCGGCGGGGGACGGAAGAGATTTGAAATCGAAAAACCCCGGTCGGGGAAATCAAAAAATATCCCGGGAAGGACATTGCCTCTTTTCCAAGCAGGAATGCCCAAGATCATCGCGATGGAAATCAATGGAAAAGCGAAGAACGCGACGACGGGATTCGCCCGAGCAGGCGAAGTTACACCGTGCTCCACGACTTCAGGCGAGGTCACTGGCTGCGCTTTTGCGGCGCGAACATTGCCACCGAAACCGGCTGCTGGACCATACCAGGCTGTCTTGGCTTCAATTGCGAAGAGAAATGCCAGCAGACAGAGCCCGAAGGCAAGCGGAGCGCGCCGATTGAACCGGGGAACGGCGAACCATCCCGACATAACCGCAGTTTATCACGCGGCTCTGAATCGCTGCCCCTGAGGCCTTTGACGCGATCCCCTTCCCCGCTGGAGGAGGCGAGGGGGTTGTCGCGAATCATATAATTCGTTAGTTCGGAGCGATGAACATCGGGAAATCAGCCGCTCACCGGCTTCGCATCTCTCCCGTGGGCATAAATGAAATGCCCTCAAACGCATGCCCGGATGCCAGCTCATCCCTGGTCTTTTGTGGATTGGCGCCCGCCGGCGCGGCCGCCTCAAACAAAAGTCGCAGCGCCGCTGCCGGCTCGGTCTCGGATGGCAGCCTGAAGGCCCACGGCACGTTGGTCGAGGTCAAAGTCTTGTCAGTGCTCAGAGCAATTACGGGAACAAAGCACTTCAAAGCCAGCTGTTCCGCAAAATGGCTCGCATCCCGATCCAATGCCACAATCGCCAAAGCATGTTCATCCATCAAGTCGTGGACCAATTGCGTGGATGCCGCGCCCCAATTTTGAGCGCTTTCGATCGGCAGAATTGTCCACTGCCGGCCTCTGCCGGCTTCATCGTGCAACGCGGTCAAGACATGAGGAGAAATGGCAATCTCCGTTGCCTTCGGTCCAAAGAGAATCACCCGCAACGGACCTGGCGGCAGGCTCGCGGATTGCGGCCCCGTAAAACTCACTTCATCTTCACCGACGCGCGCATAGGGCGCCTGTGGCTCTGTCTTCGATAAGGCAGGCACTGCTTGCGCAGCCGACGTCTGCGAAGGAGCCGGTGTTTTCTCCATGGTGGCAAGTTTGTACGTGATGGCGCCATCTTGCACGGTTCCCAGGTACATGGGAGCAACGTTTTTCTGGAGCGGGTCGAAGACCATATGCCCAGTCACGCCGTCGTACTCTTCAATGTCAGCGAGCGCGTCATGAATGCGCGCGCGATTCAGCCCGGCCTTGCAAATGGACTCGAGCAGAGCATTCATGGCGTCATAGGCCAGCGAGGCAAATTGCTCCGGTTTCTCGTTGAAGCGAGCCTCGAAACGACGGTTAAAATCGTGCCAGCGCAGATCCTTCCGCGTCGGGTCGTAAGGAAAAACGGCTTCGAAACCCTCTGCGGCGTTCCCGGCTTGTGTCAGCAAATCGGGTCCCAGCGTGCGATAGGATCCAAAAACCCGCTGCTTCATGCCCATCGCGCGCATTTGTTTCAGGATGCCGGCGGCTTCGACTTGGTCCGCCCAGAGCACAATTCCGTCGACGCGTGAATCGCGGATGATCTGCAATTCCCGCGAAAAATCCGTGTCGCCAGGCAAGAACTTCTGCTCGATGACCACGGGGTGGCCCAACCGCACTGAAGCATTGCGAAACTTGGGCACGCCCATGCGACCGTAGCGGTTATTGATCCTGAGCAACGCAATCCGCCTCAGGCCAAGCTCGCCGTAGATATGACGTGCCAGCGTATAGGCTTGCACCCGATCGTCCTGCAGGTCGGTGAAATACCACGGAATATACGTCTCCGGAATCGTAGGATCGGTTGACGCGGAATTGACGATCG
Source organism: Occallatibacter sp. (assembly GCA_036489735.1). Taxonomy (GTDB): domain Bacteria; phylum Acidobacteriota; class Terriglobia; order Terriglobales; family Acidobacteriaceae; genus Telmatobacter. The sequence goes on from DASXFF010000108.1 coordinate 3,169, forward strand.
GAATCTCCGCTTTAAGAGCCACCCGCAGAATAATATGGGTCGATTCGGAACTGATGGATCCAAAAATGGCCCAGTCATGGTCGTCGTAAATCATTTTCACAGCTTCGTCCGCGGCCGAACCCCAGATTGCCGATTCAGTCGGACGGCTCGGCCCATAGGCCGCCTTTGCTTGCCAGTTGTTGTAGTCGCTATGGACGATCAGCTTGAATGGCTTGCCGCCATAACCGCCATTCGCATTCGCTTCCTCCACCGCCAATTCCGCCCCATGAAGCATTCGCATGCCGTCCGCCGCATCGGGAGCAGGGTCAACAGGGCCTAAGAAACCGATCCTAACCTCTGTAACATCCTTGGGATCGGGAAGCTCGCGACCGCTGCCTGCGTAAATATTGGACTCAAGGTAATTCTCGGAGTAGGGTTCCTGAAATTTGGCGTACGGCCTTAGATCTCGCGGCTCACCGGCATATGGCCTCTCAATCCGGTCGTGTGGCGGCCCAGGTGGATGCTTACCGCACTCGCAGACATGGCCGCTTTGTGCAGCGAGAGACACCGCAGCGCCCAGAGCCAGCGTGCAAACCGCGGGGTACACGATTCCGTGACGCATGTTTGCTACTCCTTGCCGCTATCGACCTTTTGTGTCCGGAACATGGCAATCGCTTCAATCTCTACAAGCAGCTCAGGTCGGCACAGAATCGCCTGGATCCCTGTGGACGCTGGCAGCGGGTCAATCTCTTGATCTTTGAAGAATTCCGTTCGCTCGTCGTTAAATGCCTCATAGTCGCGCTCGATGTCGCGTAGATAGCAGCTCGTGCGCACAATGTCGTGCCAGGTGCAACCTTCGCTGGCCAGCAATCCGGTAATATTGGCAAGCGTACGCCGCATTTGCGCACGAAAGTCGCCAATGTGAACCGATTCGCCGTTCTCGTCAATCGACGCAGTGCCCGAGATCAGCAAAATCGTCAGGCCATTCAGATCGATCCTCATTCCGCGCGAGAACGAACTCGGCTTGGCATAAGCGTGGGCTTCGTTGAGGACTTCATGATTCGTGATCGCGCGCTTCCTCACTGGCGATTGCGCGATGGTTTCCAAAACTTCTGCAAATGCGCTCATGGCTTTTCTTCCCTTTCTATCGCTGTAGAATTCCGTGGCTCAGCCCTTCACCAGTGGCGACCCAAATGTCGCCTCCCTGAAAGTCAATGTTAAGAATGTAGTTGTGTGCGGGACCGCTGGCGACGGGAATCTCCGTAACCTTCCCCTTCACATCCCGCACTGTCATCATCGGTTTGTGCGTGCGAAGTGAGCGTGTGTAGACAGCCCAGTTGGCGCCGTCGTAATATGCCAGCCCTTTATCGGTGCAAAACCAGGCATGGCTGGCGTCGACGCCCTTCACATAATTTGTGAAGTTCGAGGGCAGTCCGCTGTCTTTGGTCAGAAAATTGTGCCAGGAACGGCCGTCGTATCGGCTGTCGCCGAAGTATGTCGAGGCCCACACGATGTTGTTGACGTAGCTGACCGACGAAACAATGTCGTGGATCAAACCCTGGTCTTTAAAGAGCACCAGTTCGGTCTCGCCATCGGGGTCGTCATAGAGATCCCAGCGCGCTGTTTTCTGGTCGTACTCAAGCAGTCCGCTGCCCCAGACGGCAAAGTAGACCTTCTTCGCGGTCGCTGAAACTCCGTAGACCCAAATCTCGCGCATAGGCGTGTTGCGCTCGTTATAAAGCGACCACTCTCCACTTTGGAGGTTTAGCCTGCCCGCTCCGGCTGCCGTGGCCACCCACACGTTTTCGCCTTCGACGGCGACGCCGTACACCACGTCGTTGCTTAAGCCCGAGTTCAACTGCGTGTAGCTGACAATGCGCCCGCCAGAGACTCGGCTCAGCCCACCCATGGTTCCAGCCCAAACATCGCCCGTGCGCTTATCCAACGCCAGTGAAAGCACGGCACGGTGGGCCAGCCCATCCTGCGTCGAATATGTCTTCCACTTTCCGTTTTCGTAAAGACCGAGGCCGTTGTCCGTGCCCGCCCAAACCCTATTGCCGTCCACCAGTACCGCGTAGACGTGATTGTCAGGAAGACCGTCCGCGGTGGTGAAGTTTTCAAACCGAAAGCGCGGCATTTTCGGAACGGTCGATGCTGCTCGATCGAAGCGAAGCGAAGGTTGAGGCGCCTTTGCGAAGCTGCGCCGCACCATCGGCCCGGCCGATGCAATGGCAAGGATCGTCACCGCAAGCCATTCCTTGTTCGCGAACTTCTTCATCGCGTCCTCAGGTATTCGATCAGGTCGTTTAATTCGTCTTTGGTCAGGTCGTTGGTCCGTCCGTGCTTGTCTTGCGGGTTGTAGACGGTCCATATTTCTTCCAGCGTGCGCGCCGAGCCGTCGTGAAGATATGGAGCAGACAGAGCAATGTTCGTCAATTGCGGCGCTTTGAAAGACCCGGGATGGTCGGTGGGCTTGGTCGTCCCCACGTCAAAAAGTCTCCGATTGGTTCCCTCAGGTCCACTGTGGCAGTATGAGCATCGATTTTCGAGCGGGATCGTCGCGCCGAACTTGTCTTCAGCCCGCTCGAAGATCGCCTTACCGCGATCCTGAGCGGGTGTCAGCGTGCCGTCAGCCTTCCGCCAGCGGTTGGGCCGGGCGGGCAGACTGCGAATGTACATGACAAGGTCGGTTAGCTGAAGGTCGCTGTAGTTCTCCGAGCGCCAAAAATACTTTTCGGTTCGCGGGCCGCACTCCGTCGGAATGTCGGGATTGCCACCGTTCCACTTGTAAGGCCCGATGTCCTTGATGTCTTCAAGCATTTTGTTGTCGACAATGTCGCGGCCAAATCCGTTCGGCTCCAGATTCCACTGCAGACCATCGAAGGTGGAATCAATGTGGCAGCTTGAACAGCTGATCTGCCCCTGAAAGGAATAGTGCGCCGAATAGAAAGTCTGCTCGCCCCGTCGCAGCACGCTAACCGCTTTCGGCCCCGCCAGCTTGACTGTTGTAGCTACGCGAAGGGTTCTCGTGTCAATCACGCTTATGGTGTCATCCAGACGGTTGGCAATTAAGAGCCGGGTGCCGTCGTGCGAGACCGCGAGACCGCGCGGATTGTGCCCCACCGGAATGCGCGCGATTACGTAGTTCCCGCTGGCCGAAAGATCCTGCGCAAACGAGCCCGACGCGGGCCTCGGCCGCGCGCGGATGAAGCGCATCAGGCGGCGCGCATCGATTGCCAGTACACTCTCTGAGCCGGCAAGGCTGACATAAATACGCGATTTATCCGGCGCGATGGCCACGCCGAACGGCTGCGAAGAATATCGGTCAAGTTCATCGAGCGGAATCTCCACCGGTTTACCCACATCCGCTCCAAACAACGTGAGCGTGTATGCGAACGCGCCGCCGTGCTCCAAGTGCGCCAAAGGGATGAGGTTCTTCGGGTGAAACTCGGCCACCGCTCCGAGGCGGCCGTCGCCTGATAGCGCGACGTGGAAAACCCCGGCGATGGAGTGCAACGGAATGCGGTCGGCCACTTCTGCTTTTCGCGCATCGATGACGGTAATCTCTGACTCCGGCGGCGTACGATTCTCTAGACCTGTCCGCAGTGGCGAAGGATTGGGATAGATATGTGTCGCGTAAATATAGCTGCCGTCTGGAGAAAGCGTAAGGTAACTCGCGCCACGCCCGGCCAACAGGCGTTTTTCTTCTGTCCCCGTCTGCGTGTCCAGAACGGCAACGTCGCTGGAAATGCGGTTGGCTACAAAAATGTATTTGCCTGCTCGGTCTTCGATCACACCAGATGGCTCCGCGCCAACCGGCCAGGTGGCTACAACGGCGAGGGCCCGTGTGTCGATCACTGACACGGTGTCATCCCAGGAGTTGGCCACAAACAACCGCCTTCCGTCCGGAGACAGTGAAAATCCGCGCGGCTCGTGACCTACAGGAATGCTTTTGATGGGTGCGTACGTGTTCGAATCCAGTACCCTCACCTCGTCGCTCTCGTTGCACAGAACATAGATTCGCGCGGCGTCGGGCGAAAACATCAGCTCGAGCGGAGAAGCATAGCCCGCTTCCGCTTGGGTTTCGGGCTGGGCAGCAGCATTCGTGGCTCCCGCATTCCAAACCAGCAAGGAGAACAAAGCAACCGTGAGCACGAAGAGACCGGCGACCGGATAGAGCCGCCCGCAACTGCCGCCTCGAATCCGGCTCATCGCGGGTTCCTTTGTCCCGGCTCTTGAACCGTGAGCACACGATCGACAGGCAGCGCAGCTAGCGTCTGCACGATCCCGCTGGGCCAGCGGACGGTGAGTTTGTCGATGACACCCGCCGTCCCCAGTCCGAAGTGCAATCGGCTCTCATTCTGCGAGAGGAATCCGGAACCTGCTACACGCTCAGCTGTCCATAGCTTGCCTGCTGCCATCACCTCGACGCGGGCGCCGATTCCGTCGCGATTGCTTTTTGTGCCCTCAAGCTTCACTTCAATCCAGTGGCCCGCGCCGGTGGAAATGTTGTGCAGCAGCTTTCCCTCGGCCCCGAGGTTCACCACGTAGGCATCAACCTTGCCGTCATTTTCGTAATCGGCAAAGCAGGCGCCCCGCGCCACAGTGCGCTCGTTCAGCACAGGCCCCGCTCGGCGGGAGACATCCTCGAAACGGCCATTCCCCAGCCCGCGAAACAGCGTGTGTTCCTGCGGAATCAGATGAATCAGCCCGCCATGGAAGACCAGAATGTCGAGCTGGCCGTCGTTGTCAAAGTCGTAGACCCCGGAACCCCAACTTACGTATTGCGCATCGGTCTGCGAAATTCCGTTGGACGCGCCCTCATCTTCAAAACCAGCCTTTGAAAAATCGCCTTGCGCAACCGATGAACCACTCTCAACGGTCCCGGCATTGCGCAGGAAACGGTTATAGCTTCCATCGGTCACCCAAAGATCAAGAACTCCCCTTCCCTCAAAATCGGCGGCCACCGGTCCCATCGACGAAGTGGCCTCGCCGTTCTGGCCAAATGCCGTTCCAGTATCGTTGGCAATCTCTTCAAACGTCCCATCGTGCTGGTTGCGAAACAGAAAATTCTCCGTTCGGTCGTTAGCCACATAGATGTCGTCCCATCCGTCGTTGTCGAAGTCCGCCGCTGTGACCCCCATGGTTCGGCCCACGTATGCTCCAATGCCCGACTTCTCCGTCACATCCGTGAATGTTCCGTCGCAGTTGTTGTGAAACAGCATATTGGTCTCACCCGCGTAGTCGAGCGGACCGGGATAATTATCCGCGGCGTAGAATGCGCGATATTTTGGGTCGAACTTGACGTAACGCCCCACAAACAGATCGAGACAGCCATCCTTGTCGTAGTCGAGCCACGTCGAGCTGATTGCCCATCCGCTGACCTCGATTCCGGCCTTTGCCGTTACGTCGGTGAAATGGCCGTTGCCGTCGTTGTGATAGAGGACAACCTTTCCATATCCGGTCACTAGCAGGTCTTCGTACCCGTCGTTGTCGTAGTCAGCTGCCGCCACAGCGACTGAATACATATCTGGGTTCAGGCCCGATTTTTCTGTTACATCGGTGAAATGCCCGTTTCCATCATTGCGATAGAGGTGATTGTGGGGAAGAGGAGTTGGCTTCTCCTTCAGTGGATAGGGGTGCATCGAATCGTCAAGCGGTCTTCCGTTGGCGACGTATAGCGAAGGCCGCCCCGAGTTGTCGTAGTCAAACCAGACGCAACCCGCGCCCGTTCCCTCAAGTAACGATCCCAGCTTGGCCGAGCCGAAACTATGCGTGAAGTCGATACCGGATTGATCTGTGGCGTCTTCAAAGCGAATCTCAGATTGCAGCGAAGCCGGCGCTGTGACAGGCGCTTCTTGGTGGGCTACTGGGATCGAGGCTGGCGCCGTTTGCGCGGTGGCATTGAGCCCCGTTATCGTGATCGCCCCGAAAAATGCAACAAGAACAACAGATCTCACATCAATTTCCATGCGACGCTCCCGCAACCGTCTTCGCGCCGGTCAAATCCACAGGGTCGGTGGTTCGCATCAGCACATCCGGTACATGATTTTCCGACGCGCGCTCAGGTCCCGCATGGCAGCCCACGCAAATACGCTGCTCGCCACCGCGCGCCCAGAACCAACCACGCTCCTGCCGCAGAACCGCGCCTCTAAAATCAAGCAGCTCAAACCGGATCGCTTTATCGACGGGCACCTTCACGAAAAACGACCCATCCGGCTCAACGGGCGCCGTTCCCATTCGGACGGCTCGGCCTGATGCATCCTGCGCCTCCAGGCGAACCGACACCGGTTTGCCCTTCAAATCTCCGTCGCGGCTGATGCGCGCGTCCAGCGCCAGCAAATTCGCATCGTCCCACGGATGCAAGCCCGATGGATGCCGATTGGGTCGCGCGCGCGGAGCAACAATCACAGGCTCGACCAGATCCTCTCCACCAATCGCCAAAATGGTATTCATTACTGCCCGCGGCCCTGGCATCCACATTCTGATCGCAAATCTTTCGTCTTGTGCCGTCCGCGCGCCCATCAACCATGCTCCTTCGGCTGTCTCGGCAACCGCGCCCGCGTATTCGCCGTGCGGCGCTTCAATGGGCACCTCATGCGCCATCGCCGATGTAAAGCGCGCCAGGGAAGTTCCGCGAGTAAACACCACGTCTCCCGATGCCAATTGCGTACCGCCCCAGCGTGCGCCGCCATGATCGCATCGCACAGACTCCACACCCGAGCCGTCGGCGTAGACCAGATACAGATCTGGCGTCGATCCCTGATTCAGAGGAAACCCGGCTTCGAAAAGAATCCTTCCATCTCGCAGCACGTCCGCCGGAAATGCGCTTGTCCTTGTGTACGTGAGCGGCAAAATCCCCGGACCCGCCGTCGGATTCAAGAATGTAGAGGCCGGCCGTCCATCTCCGCCCGACTGCAATTGGAATCCAATCGCTGTCCGCTGCGCCCACACCAGTCGGCCGCCTGGCAAGTAGAGGGGCCGTTCCGCGTCGGTGGCCGAGTCAATTACCTTCCGCACAGAGCGATCGCTAAGAGTCAGTTCCCAGATTTGCCAGGGATCGCCAGCAGATCGTTTTCCTGCGAACAGTACTGTTCGGCCGTCGAATGAGATGTTCGCGTCCGCCGAGTCTGCAAAGTCACTCAGCAATGGCTCAGGCTTGCCAGCGCGCACAAGCAATAGCCGCGCCCCTCTCGGAAACCGCTCCTGTCCGTGCAACTCTGCCAGCGGTTTGTAAACGGGCGCCGCGGTCACGATAAAATCGGGAATCTGTTCCGCGTCGGGCCGGGACCCGCGGGCGGGCGAAAGCATCATTGAAATTGCCGCGGCGGTCAGTCCAGCGCCAATCAACCTCATGCCAGCGCCTCTGCTAAACGATGATCCGCGGCGTGTAACTGCTTCGGATCCTGTTCGCTGAGCTGCGCTCCGCGCATCGCAATCCAGGGCTTGAGCTCTGTCATCATGGCGCCGAAGCCTTCAAAATCCAGCGACTGCTCGCCATCGCTCCATGCCTTGTCAGGATCCGGATGCACCTCGACGAGTAGCCCATCCGCACCGGCCGCGATTCCAATGCGCGCGAGTGCTGGTACCAGTTCACGAGTTCCAGCCGCGTGGCTTGGATCGGCGATCACAGGAAGATGCGTGATTTGCTTGAGCAACGCGATCCCTGCTGCATCGAAGGTGTTACGCAGGGCTGTCCCAAATGTGCGAATGCCGCGCTCACACAAAATCACGTTGGGGGTGCCGTTACTCAGGATCACCTGTGCCGAGCGCAGCAAATCGCCAATCGTGGCCATCATCCCGCGCTTCAGTAGAATTGGCCGTCCCGATCGCGCTGCCGCTTCCAACAGCGAGTAGTTCTCCATGTTTCGCGAGCCGATTTGCAAAATATCGGCATACTCGGCCACCAGAGAAACGTCGCATTCCGACATGACCTCGGTCACAATGGCGAGGCCGGTCTCTTCCCGCGCTGCGGCGAGTAGCTTCAGGCCTTCGAGCCCGAGCCCTTGAAATGCGTAGGGAGAACTGCGCGGCTTGAACGCGCCGCCACGCAGAACGCGCGCCCCTGCGCTGCGCACCCGATTGGCAGTGGTCGAGAGCTGGCGCTCAGATTCAACTGAGCACGGCCCTGCCATGGTTATGAACTCGCCGCCACCGATAGCAAAACCGAGTACCGGCACAACGGTTCGCCGCCGCCGCGCGCCTAGCAGAACATCGGGGGCTTCGGCAAAGCGTTCTTGCCAGCTTTCGCGCACACTGAGCGCTCCATCCGGCCTCCATTTGTCAGGGAAGCGTTAGTGTACCCCTGTCCCGGAAACGTGGCCTCCATCGAAAGGTGGAGGCTTGGAAGAGCCGGCTGAAGCGTCCGGAAGATTTCGCAAATCGGCCAATTTGCCGGAAGAGCAGGCTCAGAAAACCAACCTGGAATCGTTAGGCCAACGCCATTGCCGGCGGCCGATAGCCAAATGCCGCGTCGACCACTGCCGCTATACCGAGCGCGACCTCATCCTCGAATGGTCGCGCTGCAATCTGCACGCCAATCGGCATCCCTTCCGGCGATGCGCCCACCGGAACCACCGCTGCCGGGCAAGACAGCGCATTAAACCATTGTGTGAATCGCATCGCATCAAGGTATTCGACAGGCGTGCCGTCGATTGTCCAGGTGCGTTCGCTATGCCGGAGCGCGGGAATGCTGGCCACCGGGCAGAGCAGAACTGAGTACTCGCGCATCTCGGCCCATGTCTTCGCGCGCAGCAGGTCCAGCTGTGCCCAGGCGTTCAACAGCTCTGCCGCGCTGAGGGGACCGGCAGCTTCCGCGATCGCCAGAAACTCGCTGAAGATGGGGCTCAGCTTGGCACGCTTGTTGCGAATCTCCGGCTCATAAAACATCGCACCGCACTGCACAAAGAACTTCCACCATAATTTGCGTAGCGGTTCCAGCGTGCCCGGCCGAAACGGTTCCACGCGGAAGCCCGCCTCGCACAGCGCTTGCACCGCAGCATTCACCGCTGCGCGCGTCTCTGGCGTCGCGGGAACAAAACCATCGTCCTCAAAAAACCCAATCGCCTTCCCTCTGAGTTCTTCCGGGCTCGGTTGCCTCAGTGCGACCGGCACGCTCGTCGGATCAAGTGGATCGTGTCCACTGAGTGCCGTAAACAACGCCTCAACATCGCCAATCGTCCGCGCCATGGGCCCGATCGCGCCCAGAATCGAAAATGGCCCTACGCACGGCGGCAGATGCCCTCGCCCCGGAATCCGTCCTGGCGTCGGCTTCAGCGAACAGATCCCTGTAAAGTGCGCCGGCACTCTCACGGACCCGCCGCTATCGCTGCCAAGCCCCGCTGCGGACATCCCTGCAGCGATCGCCGCCGACTCGCCACCGCTCGATCCGCCTGGCGTGCGTTCCAAATCCCATGGATTTCGCGTGCACCCATGAAGAAGGTTCGCGGTCTCATACGCCATCAGAAATTCCGGGCAATTGGTCACCCCCAGAATCAGCGCGCCCGCCGCGCGCAATCGTACTACCACCTCAGCGTCTTCCCGTGGGATTTCGTCCTTGTGCAGCAGGCTGCCAATCTCGCACCGATAGCCCGCCGTCGCAATCGATGACTTGATCGTCACCGGTAAACCATACAACGCGCCGTGCGCGTCTTGCTGCGCGTCGAGCCGCCGCGCCTGGGAACGCACGCGGTCCACATCAAAGTAAGCCAATGCGTTAAGTTGCGGATTCAGTCGCTCAATTTGCAGGATGTGCGCCTCGGCCAGCTCTGTCACAGAGATCTGGCCCGTGCGCACCAACTCAAGCTGCCGCACTGCCGAAGCCAACACAACATCTTTCATGGCAGTGTTCCGGACAAAGACGCCGGCGCTTTAATCTCCGGTGGCGCCGACGGCAATAATTCATAGTTGAATCGATACGACCTCACGGGTTCGCCACTCTCGAACCTGTCGTTCCAGTTCAATCGGTAGTCGAGCGAGGCCGCGTCATCAGGATATTTCTCATTTGCCGGATACGGATAACTGCTCATGGCGTCAAATGGCATCTGCGCCACAGTAAATGGCGATGCATCCCACCAATCCATGTCCTTAACAAATCCGTGAGCATAGAAGAAGTAATCACGTTTCCAGTGCGCGGGCAGAAGAGGCAACGTTGTCGCATCAAATTCCGCCGCAATCTCCTCGCCGCTGCCAAAAACGACGAATCTATTGTCGATACTCTTGAGCAGTGGAGTCACGTCGCCAAAGCGAGTGTAGTTGCCGCGCTCGCGTTGAAAGGGCCCGCTCAGGCTGACGAGGTTGTAGTCGTAATTCAAGTCGCCGGGGCTGGCATTTTCGATCTGTTTTGGATATCCACGGAAACTGAGCGTTGCGCCGGCCAGTGGAACTTCAGTTGTATGCGCTTCAGCATCCGCGCTCTGGTCAATCAGAACTTGATCCCAATAAATCTGCAGGTTCGTCATCAACCGAATGCGTTGCGTCTCCGCCGGCAATTTGCCCGTTAGATCCACGACAATCGTTCGTTCCAGACCTGCCGGAAATCCCGCATCGCTTGAAATTCGCCGCCAAGTACCATCCGCCAGCTCGGCCTCCACATACGGCGGCACTTCCTTCAACCCAGCCTGCCACGCGGCGTAGAGTGAGGTTGCGCTGAAGTAATTCACATAGCCGGTCATCAGCAGCCGCAGCGGCGCATTTGGATCGATTCTGCCCAGATCGAGGGTGAGCGCGTGCAGGTTCGCAAACCCGTCGTAAGGTAACGCCGAGAATCCGCCGGCAAATACATGATCGCGACGGCTGAGCTGCTGAAGCACATCGTGACCTTCTCCGTCCCACGCACCCGCCGGCAATCGCGTGTCTTTACTCGCCACCACACGACCTGAAGCGAATGGCGGATCATCGAGGAATCGCTCGTCCGGATTCACTTCCACATTCTCCGGATGATCGACCGCTACCATCTTCAACTGGTCGATGTAGTTCACTTCTTCCATCGGTTCCATAAAGCGTGTGCTGATTTTTCCGTCCACCAGGGCGGCATTCGCGCCGTCAATCTTTACCCATTCGCCTGGATTCGGCGTGTTATGGCGCGTGGGCGCGAACCAGTGTCCCACCACGCCCGCACCGATTACATCCGTCACGAATTTGTACCGGTGTCCGTCCCAAACGAACAGCACGGGGCAGGAGCTCCCGCGGCGGTCCACTTCTTTTATCGCTACCACATGCTGTTGAGGCAGATCGATCTCGTCCTGCAGCACGCCAGTCGGCCACAGAATCCGCAGCAAATCGATGCCAGGCGCCTGCCCAAGGCCCACGAGGATCTGCGGAGGAGCTTGTGTCGCGAAGCCCGACGCGCCCGCGAGCTCCCACTTCTGCCACAGTCCGTTTGCAAACACCTCAACCTTTGCCCCAATTCCTGTTTTGTTGTCCGCGTAGCCGGTCAAATCAAGCCGCACAAAGTGGTTCTTGTTCGCGCCCACATTCCGCAGCAGCACCGGAGGAGCATTCTCCTGCGTCACGATGAGGTCGGGTGCGCCATCGCCCATTACGTTGGCCGCCATCAGACCGCGCGGCGCCTTCAGCTTCACTACATCCAGCCCGAGCGCGCGACTTACATCTTCAAACGTTCCATCTCCGCGATTGCGAAAAACCTTCACCTCTGGACCGGCCGTTGTTTCCACAATCGCCGCCAGATCGATCCAGCCATCGTTATCGATATCGACGGGCGTCAGGCCCCACCCACGAATTGCCCCACTGAGCGGCAACGCTACACGCTCAAAGCGGCGGCGGGCGTGATCCGGCGTTTCGACGTTTCGCCACAGCGTCAGCCCTGGTGCGCCCGTGTGCGTCACCGCAATGTCCATCCATCCATCCTTGTTGTAATCAAGCACCGCAATACCGACGGTCGGGGGAAACCTGGCGCCGTCATAAAGCGGCTGCTCGGGATATTGTCCCTCTCGCGGATTTACATAAAGCGACGGCGAAGGTCCGTCCCCGGTAACTGCCAGGTCGACGGCGCGATCGTTATTGAAATCGGTCAGAATAGCCGCTGCTGTCGAGCCGCTTCCACCCAAGCCCGTTACCTCAGTTTGCTCGGTGAATGTTCCATCGCCATTGTTCCGCCACAACGCATTGGGCTGACCGCCCGGTTGAAGCGCAGTTCCCGTCAAAAAGAGGTCCAGATCTCCATCGTGGTCATAGTCCACAAACGTGATTCCGGTGGGATGGTTCCGCGCTACGATCTTCGACTGCACCGAAACATCGTTGAATTGCCCGTGACCAAGATTGCGAAACAAAAGCACGCGATCGTCAAGCGCAACAGCCAGATCGTTCAGTCCATCGCCGTCAAAATCGCCAACGGCGCATGCTACTGCAAGTCCCGCGGCCTTCAATCCCATCGCCGCCGCATCTAGCTCTTCAAAACTTCCGTCACCGCGCGGATGCAACACGCGAACCGCCTGATCGCCTGTTTGCATCAGCACAAGATCCATCTGTCCGGAGCCCGTCAGGTCGATCATGCAAGCCCCGCCTGTCGTGGTCCACGAAGTCGGACTCGCATCGCTCGGCGCGACCATCTCTTGCGCCACCAGCCGCACCGGAATCATAGCCCGCTCGATTGTCTCCGGTTCTTCGACCGCTGTCACAGTCGAATCATGGCCTTGTTCGCCATACGACAGGCCCAGAGCCGATGAGATTTTCGTGCTGGTTAAATGCTGAAAGCGCGTGAAGTGATTCCTCGCCTCCGCCGTCTGGCCCGTGCGCTGCAGCGCGCGCGCCAAGCCGAACTCCGCAGACGCGTGCAGCGGATTGATCTCCAGCGTCCTTTCGAAAATTTCGATCGCCTTGTCGAACTGCCGCTGTTCCTCATAGCATGCGCCTTCGTAATACCATGAGTCCGCATCCCGCGGATCGAGCTTGGCTGCTTCTTGAAAACTCGCGATCGCGTTCGGCAAATCGTTGGCAGCATGTTGCGCCAGGCCCAGGTTGTACCACGCCTGCGGATTGGTCGCATCAATCGCGATTGCTTTTTGAAACCATTCTTTCGCCTGATCTAACTTCTGCGACGCCAACAATGCAATTCCCTCGTTGATGGCCGCCTGCGCCAGTTTCGGGTCCTTCTTGAAGGCCGCGGCAAAGCTATCGGCAGCGCGCTCGGTGAACTGCTGGCCCATGAGCGCCACGCCTCGATTGTTCAGCTCAATCGCCCCTCGGTCGAAGCGCGGCTGTTCGCCGGAAATCGCCGGCATGCTCGCCGCAACCGCAAGCACCCACACCGCTGCTGTCCGAGTCGCTCTTCCACTCACGGATCGAATTCTCCCCTCGTCGCGGAACCATCCAGTGTACGACGGATCACGGCTCAGCACAGAGCGAACAGGCGCCGCGCAAACCCGACTCTAACCGCCATCCATTTATACTTCTCGTGTGATTCCGCCGCAAAACCCAGTCAACGGACAAGGAAATTCCGCGCAGTATTCTTCACCTCCTGCGCGCCGCCGCATCGGGGTTGTCACCACGTCGCGCGCCGACTACAGCCACCTTTACTGGCCCCTGCACGAGATGGCTAGTCGGTCTGAAATCGAACTGGGTATCTTCGCACTCGGACCCCATCTCTCGCCGCAATATGGAAACACAATTCAGGAAATCGAGCGTGACGGCTTCCCCATTCAGGCTCGAATTGAGTGTCTTCTCAGCTCTGACACTGACACCGGCATGGCCAAGACGATCGCCGTGGCGATTTTGGGTCTCGCCGACGCCTTGACTGCCTGGCGGCCCGATTTGCTTCTTCTCATCGCCGATCGTTACGAAATGTTGGCCCCGGCCGCGACGGCCCTGGCACTGCGCATACCCATCGCGCACATTGAAGGTGGCGAGATAAGCCAGGGCGCAATCGACGATGCGGTGCGAAACGCACTAACCAAGCTCGCGCATATTCACTTCACATCGACAGAGACTGCCCGGCAGCGCGTAATCGCCATGGGTGAAGAACCTTGGCGCGTCCATCGCGCGGGTGCGCCGTCTCTCGACCATCTGCGCCGCTCCAGTCTGCTCGATCGTGAGGCGCTGGAAGCACGTTTGGGAATCTCGCTCTCGGCGCCCACAACGATCGCTGCGTGGCATCCCGTCACCATCCTGCAAGACACCAACGCAGAGGCCAATGCTTTTTTCGCCGCACTCACCCAGGCGCCGGGACAGATCCTTTTTGTCTATCCGAACGCCGACGCGGGAAGTCTCGCGCTCATTGACCGCGCCCGATCTCTTGCGGCAACTCGCCCTTCCACCCACGTCTTCGTCAATCTCGAAGCCGTCGTCTACTGGAGTTTGCTTGGTCACGCAGACGCTCTTGCCGGCAACTCGTCCAGCGGAATTATGGAGGCGGCATCCTTTGCGCTACCTGTTGTGAATATCGGCATGCGCCAGCAAGGCCGTGAGCGCGCGCGCAATGTGATCGACGTACCCGCGGAAGCTTCGGCGATCCGCGCCGCGCTCGATCGTGCGCTCAATCCTGCATTTCGCAACGAACTTATCGGAATGACCAATCCCTACGGCGAAGGCGTTGCTTCCGAGATCATTGCCTCTGTGCTTTGCTCGGTTTCGCTAGACGGACTCCTGATCAAGCAGCCAGCGCCGCTCCATTCATTTGCCGATCCGGCCCGCGTGGGAGTCTAATGGCCCCCCGGATTCCACTTTCCGCACCCGACATTTCTGAAGCAGAGGTCGCGGCGGTTGTCGCGGTTCTTCGCACACCACACCTCAGCATTGGCCCGGAACTCGCCGGCTTTGAAGCAGAGCTGGCCGCTTATCACGGCGTCAATCGCGCGATTGCCGTAAGTTCCGGCACCGCAGGCCTTCATATTGCATTGCTCACCCTTGGAGTGGGGAAGGGTGATGAAGTTATTCTTCCTTCCTTTACGTTCGTAGCTGTGGTCAACGCCGTCGTTCAGGTCCACGCTACGCCCGTTCTTGTCGAGATGGATCCCGCGACCCTCAATCTCGATCCCGCTGCCGTGGAACGCGCAATCTCTCCGCAGACACGCTGCATCCTCGCCGTTCACACCTTCGGCGTCCCCGCTCAGATGGATGCGCTCATGACTCTGGCGCAACGCCATCGACTCCCCCTGATCGAAGACGCATCCGAGGCCATCGGCGCGCGCTTTGACGGGCGTGTCGCCGGCAGCTTCGGCGACCTCGCCGCCCTCGGTTTCTATCCCAACAAGCAGATCACCACAGGCGAGGGAGGAGCAGTGCTTGCCGGCAATCCAAAACACGCAGACCGCCTGCTCCGGCTCAGAAATCAGGGCCGCGATGCGAGTGGCGATTGGCTCGATCATGCCGAGCTGGGTTACAACTATCGGCTGTCAGAGTTGGCCTGCGCGCTCGGCCGTGTTCAGTTGCGCAGGATCGATGAGATTCTCGCAGCTCGTCGTAAGGCTGCTGAACGTTACGATACGTTACTGGCTGGAATGCACGGCCTCGAACGCCCGCCCCTCTCGCTGCCGCGGCGCGAGCTCAGTTGGTTTGTTTACGTGGTCCGTTTGCCTGAAGGAGTGGATCGTGAACGAGTGCAGGCCAAACTGGCTCAGCGCGGAATCGCCAGCGGCCGATACTTTGCCCCCATTCACCTGCAGCCCGCATGGCGTACATGCGGTGGGCGAGTCGCCGGCAACCTGCTACTGACCGAATCGATTGCGCATCGCACGCTGGCGCTGCCATTCTTCAACCGCATTACTGCTGAACAGCAACAGGCTGTGGCAGACGCCCTGCGCGAGGCGATTGCCGGCATTTAGTGAAATGCCGGAACACCTACTCCGCCCCAAGTTTGTATGGAATTCCAAATCGCCCAATCTGGACCAGCGCCTTCTCGCTTGGCGGCCAGATATGGAGGCTCTCCACCCGCGTCGAGCCGGCGATCCTGTGCGCCTCCGTAGTTCCCACCAGGGCGCCCGTCGAAGCCTGATTGAAATGAACGCTCAAGCTCTCTTCGCCGTTCAGCCGGCTCCATCCGAACGCATATTGGCCCGGCTTCAGCGCCACCCCTCCGATCTCCACCGGCGCCTGCACAATGAGGTAATGCGAGTATTTTCCCTCCGCCGAATAGCCCGCGGTAATGAGCACCACTCCGGCGATAAAGCGGCCATTCTCATCCACGATCCCCGACGCCGTGCGCATCTCCGTCTCGATATGCTCGCTTTCCACAGGTGCACGCGCCGGCAGCACGGCCGCCAGCTCAGATGCTGTGGCTTGTCGCCACACAGCCCTTTGGGGCAGCGCCTGCAGCGTCATCAGCGCCGGAAAAGCTCCCAAAAGGAGCACGAGTCTCAAGGGTCGCATCCTCATGATCTTGGCTTTCTCAATGATTCCAGCGGAACAATGCCACGCTGAATCGCCGCTGTCGCCGCCTGCGTTCGGTCGGTCACTCCCAGTTTTCCCAGCAGGCTGTTGATGTGGGTCTTTACGGTGGCTTCTGAAACTTCGAGCTCGGCCGCAATTTCTCGATTGCTTTTGCCGTGGACGATCTGCTCCAGCACATCAAATTCACGTGGCGTCAGGTCCTGAGAGCCCATACGCTCGGCCAGCCTCTCGGCAATAGCGGCCGGTATATGAGACTTGCCACCATGAACCATGCGAATCGTGCCGATCAAATCCTCGCTCGTCATTCCCTTCAGCAGGTACGCCTTGGCGCCCGCCTTAAGCGCGCGATAGATATCTTCGTCTCCGTCGTACGTGGTGAGCACAATGAATCGCGCCGTCGGCGTCTCCATGCGAATGCGCTCGATCACATCCACGCCGCTCAATCTCGGCAGCCGAAGATCGATCAGCGCGATGTCAGGGTGATGCTTGCGGAATTGGGCGATAGCTTCGACGCCGTCCGCGGCCTCGGCCACAACTTCCAGTCCTTCCGCCACATTCAATAGCGCCACGAGCCCCTGTCGAACGACATTGTGGTCTTCGACAACCAGCACACGGATCGATTCGGTAGTCACTCTTGCTCCCCCGTCTGTTGGCGCACTTCTCCGCGCGCCGGCACGCTCAATCGTATCGTGGTTCCCTCACCGCGCAAGCTGTTCAATTCCAGTGTCCCGCCAATGGCCGCCGTACGCTCCTTCATTCCCGTTAATCCAAAATGGCCAGTTGAGGCTCCCATTGCCTGCTCCAATGCGCCTCCGCGACCGTTGTCCCTCACCTCAAGCACCACCATCGCCGGCCCGTACTCCAACTGAACCCAGAGTTGGCTGGCATTGGCATGCTTCTTGACATTATGAATGGCTTCCTGCGCCACGCGCACCAGTTCGCCTTCAGTCTCAGCGGGCATCGGACGATAGGCCCCGAACAAATTAAACCGGGGAGTGAGTCCGCCGCCCTCGGCCGCTTCTGCCATGCGCCGCAGCCTCACCGGCAGTGTGGTCTCGCTTGCATCCGGTGTGCGCAACGCCCAAATCGACTGCCGCGCATCGGCTAGCCCATGGCGCACATAATTGCGTGTCTGATCCAGTTGTTTCCCCGCGTCCTCGGTTTTGTGCTGTCGAAGCAGCTCCGCCAAGACCTCCAGCTGCACCGAAACACCGACATATCCCTGCGCCAGCGTATCGTGGATCTCTCGTGCAATTCGGCTCCGCTCGCCCAGAACCGCCTTGAACTCGCGCTCGGCCACGTATAGCCTTCGCTTGAGAACCAGAAAAACCGTCCCCGCCAGTGCCAACAACATCAACGCATAAAACCAGAGGGTCTGATAGAAGCGCGGCCTCAGTTCAAAGCTGAGCGCTGTGCCGGCAGTGTTCCAAACTCCATCGTTGTTTGCTGCCTGCACGCGAAACGTGTACCGCCCTGGCGGAATATTCGTGTAATAGGCTTGGCGCCGCGTTCCGGCCTCGGTCCAGCCGCGATCGAATCCTTGCAACATGTAGCGATAGCGCACTTTCTGCGGCGCCACGAAACTTAATCCTGCGTAGTCGAACTCAAAATGCACCCGCCCAGCCGCAACCCTTAATGAAGCGTCCGCTCCACGCAACGGCTGAGTCACGTCGTCAACCAGGAACCGTTCCAGCGCGACCGGAGGCGGAATCGTGTTCACAGGAAAGTGCATGGGGTCCACCACTACCAGCCCCTTGGGCGTGGCAAACCATAGCTTTCCATCGCGCGATCGCCACGCCGATGGGTGGCTGTTTGTCGCCGTTTCCCGGCTGCGCAGCCCATCCCCAGTCCCAAACTCAATCCAGTGCGAACAACTTCCTTCTTCGCCGGCCCCGGCCATCTCGTTGCAGTCACATCGGGCGATCCCATTGCCCGTCGCAAACCATAGGTGACCCAAGCCGTCGTCCAAAATCGCGTGAATCGACGTCTGCTCAAGCCCGCCGCTCATCCCCGCCGAAAATCTCTGCCCATCCCACACATCCCATCCATGCCCCCGCGTTCCGATCAACAGTGTCCCGTCAGCGCGAGGCAGCAGCGTCGTCACAACGTTGCTTGACAGCCCGTCTTTGGTCGTGAAGTTTTGGATTGTGTCGCCGCGCAGCCGCGATAATCCAGCGAGCGTTGCCACCCAAAGGTCGCCCTTCGTATCTCGAGCCATGGCGCCCACCAGATCGCTGCCCAGCCCATTTTCCCTGGTGTAGGTTCTTATTCCCGCCGCAGCCCACCCCCCCTTTCCCGATGTCCAATGTGCCAGCCCTCGCCGCGTACCAATCCAAAGCGAGCCGTCGGTATCAATGAGCAGAGAACGGATAAAATCGTCGGGCAAACCATCCGATGAGGTGAAGGTGCTGACCTTAACTCCATGAATGTGGGTGAGCCCATCGGGCATCCCCACCCACAGATCGCCGCCCCGCGCCGCGGCCAACGACAAAATCACGTTGCTGGCCAGCCCATTCTCCACTGTAAAAGTGCGCAGGACGCGCCACCCGGTCCCGTCTGCCTCACGCCCGAGCGCATTGACGCCGTCCTCCTGGGTTCCTGCCCACAGCGTTCCGGCCCCATCTTCCACAATGGTCGTGATGCGGTCTGAAGACAACCCCTCCCGCGTGTCCAGGGTCCGGAAACGTTGGTCACGTAAAGCGTGCAACCCGTCGGTTTCAGTGCCCACCCACAAATCGCCCTCACGATCTTCCATCAGCGTGAGGATCGATGCCGCGGCTAGAGGATCGGTAACCGGAAAGCGGTCCACCTTGCCGTTCTGCCATCTCACCAGGCCCGCGTTGGTCCCGATCCAGAGCGCGCCTTCGCGATCCAGATAGACCACCTGAATCCGGCTGCCGGGAATCTCCTTTCCCACCGCCAGCAGGATCGCGTCGCCCGCACTTTTTTTGCCCTGTTTGAGCTTCAACGCGCTTCTATCACCCGTCGCCAGCATGCCATTGGGCATTTGAATATCGAAAATTTGAGCGCCGGGATTTCCTCCAGCCGAAGTGATCGCTGGATGGCCAGTCGTATCCATGTTTGCCACCGGCACGAAACGATCTCCCGATATCTGAGCTGGACCCTGCTCGGTCGATACAAGGAGATTCCCGTCCTTCATTTCGATGGCCAGGATTCCGTTGTCCGGCAGCCCATCCCCGGTTGTATACGCCCTTGATGCGCCGTCCTGCCAACGCGCCAGGCCTGCGTTTGTCCCAATCCAAAGCGTGCCGTCCGGCGCCGCGAGCAAACAGCGAATATCGTTCCCGGGCAAAGCCGGAACCGAACTGCGGTCGTAAGTCTGGAATTCAACACCGTCGAAGCGCACCAGACCGGCCTCTGTTCCCAACCAGAGGAACCCATCTTTTGTCTGTGCGAGTGCTCGAACGGTATTTTGAGGCAGGCCATTTTCCATGGCCCATGCCTGCCGGCCATAATTCGCGATCGATGTCGAAGGTACAAGAGCAGCAGCCGAAGCCGCCACGCCTAAAACAACGGCTCCAACCGCCCGCCGGATCATCCCTGGCCGCAGCATTCTGCTCGCCGTGCTCGGCAAACAGGTCTTGCTCAAAAGCCTCGCCCGTCGATATTCAACCGCCATTCGCTTACCGGGCGAAGTGCACGTAGCTCCGCCCTGCATAGAGGCGGAAACCGCCTGCCGGGTCGTCAGTGACCTCTAAGGGCCGTGGCCGTTCCATGGCTGCATCCTTTGCCGCGTGAGCTGTCAGCACGTCATTCCCGCCGAGATCAATCACCAGAAATCGATCGCCGCCAAGGAAGCCAAAACCATATGCACCTGCCGGCAGCCGTTTTCCTCCGATGGTCAAAGACACCTCGGTGATCAAATAGCCTTGGTACTTCTGCGCCACCCCCGTCGAATAACCCGTCGTATCCACCAGGCTGGCCAAAACATAATGGCCGTTGGCGAACTTTACGCCGCCGGAGTTGCGCAATTGTGCAGGCGCGCTCTGCCCGCCATAAAACACAGTGGCCGGAAACAGCTTTTCAAGGTCAGCCGGCTTCAGAACGGTGCTGCCACCTGCCTGCGCCGCTACCCAGCCCGACGCAACCATCAGCGTCGCGCCCACCAAAACTCGAGCCATCGCCTGGATCCGCATCGTAATCCTCCTGTTTCGCGCTGCCACTGGAGTATAGCTCAACCTCCGCGGCCTTGATCGATCAGGCACCTCGTTCTCAGGCTCCGCTGTACATGGATAACCAACGCAGTCGCTGCCAATTCGGTCCCCTCGGCCGCAAACCGTCAAGTAAAATTCAGGAATGAAGGTTCAGTTTTCGTGGAGGGTCACTCTTATTTCGCTGGCCCTCCTGTCGCTGGCAATGGGCCAAATTCACTCTCAGGGCATGGGGCATCCCTTGGCGGGACCGCCACCAGCTGGCGCCAAGTCGACAAAATGCACCAAGCGCCCTATCCCGCAGTTGGAGGATGTTACTGCTAAGGCTGGCATCACCTTCACCCATACATCGGCCAAAGAAAAGAAGTACATCTACGAATCGATGACCGGGGGCGTGGTTATCTTCGACTATGATCGCGACGGCTGGCCCGACCTCTATTTCACCGACGCTCCAACCGTTGACATGGCCTTGAAGGGCCAAACGACGTTGGGTGTTCTCTACCACAATAATCACGACGGCACCTTCACCGACGTGACGCAGAAAGCAGGACTGACCAAACCTTGCCTGGCCATGGGTGGCGCGGTTGGCGACTACGATAACGATGGCTGGCCCGACTTGTATATCACCTGCCTCGGCGGCAACATCCTCTATCACAACAATGGCGACGGAACCTTCACCGACGTAACCGCCAAAGCCGGTGTCGCCGATGGCCACTGGTCCTCCGGCGCTTCTTTCGGAGATTACGACGGTGACGGATATGTCGACCTGATGGTGGCGGACTATGTCGACTTCCACCTCAACGATCTGCCGCAGTTCGGCAGTTCATCCATGTGCAAGTATCGCGGCGTCGACGTGCAATGCGGTCCGCGCGGGCTCAAAGGCGCCGGCGATATTCTCTACCATAACAATGGTGATGGAACCTTCACCGATGTCTCTAAGCAGGCCGGCGTCGACAATCCCAACGGCTACTACGGCCTTGGCGTGATCTGGGCCGACTTCAACAACACCGGACGCCCCGATATTTACATGACCAATGACTCAACGCCGAAATTCCTTTACCGCAATCTGGGTAAGGGGAAATTTGAAGAGATCGGATTTGAGTCGGGAACTGCGCTCAGCAATGAAGGCGCCGAACAGGCGTCTATGGGAGTTGCGGTCGGCGACTACAACCATACCGGCCGGCCCTCCCTCTTCGTCAACAATTTTGAAAATGAGAATCCTGATTTATATCGCAACGATGGCGATTGGAATTTTTCTGAAGTGTCATTTCCATCGGGCGTTGCCATGTCATCCCTGCCCTGGGTTAAATGGGGAACCGCGTTCGTGGACCTCGATAACGACGGATGGCTTGACCTGATCACTGCGAACGGCCACGTCTATCCGCAGATGGACCAGATTCCATCTGATCCCGGCTATCGCCAACCGAAGGTTCTGGACATGAATCTGGGCGACGGAAATTTTTGCGATGCCAGCGATCAAGCCGGTCCAGCGCTGGAAGAAAAACAAGTGTCGCGTGGCCTCGCGGTCGGAGACCTGTTCAACAACGGCAACATGGATGTCGTAATCGAAAACCTCGACGGCAGTCCTATGTTATTGAGAAATCATGGGGTTCCTGGACGCCATTGGGCCAGCTTCGAGCTCGCCGGAAGCAAAAGCAATCGCCTCGCTCTCAATGCTCGCATCAAGATTGTCGCTGGCGGAATGACCCAGACCGACGAAGTACATAGCGGCGGAAGCTACATTTCGCAGAACGATCTGCGCATCCACTTCGGACTCGGCGCGGCCACAAAAATCGATAGCGTTGAAATTCATTGGCCATCGGGAACCATCGATCGCTTCGGTCCTCTCGCTGCCGACCAGTTCTATTCCGTCCTGGAAGGTCGCGGAATCGTGCCTGCGGATGAGATCCGACCGAAGCTTAAGACACCAGCCACACCTACACACTGAGAGGCATCGAGCGGCTACGGCATTTTCGGAATACGTATTTCAAAAATGCTCTATCGGCCTATCGCGGGGGTTCCGCATTTCAGCTCGGCTCGGTCAACATCGTATCGCGTCTCGAAATCGGTCGGATTGATCTGGCTGGCCGCATCAAATTCCTTCATGGCCTTCTCGCAGTCGCCCTCAGCCTCCCATACTTCGCCCAGCGCCCGATGCACTTCGGCGATATCCGGATTTGCAGCCTCCATTTTTTCAAGGCGCGCTTTCCCCAATGACTTTTGCCCGGTCTTCACCAGCGAGTCTGCATAAATAAACTGCATCTGCGGGATGGACGAGACCTCTTCGCCTGCGCCCTTGAGCGCGTCGATACAGCCGGTGTAGTCCTGCGTCATGAATCGGCTCATAGCCAACGCACCGCGAATGCTCGAATCTGCTGGATGCAGTCGAAGATAGCGGGAAAGCGGCGCAATAGCCTCAGCATAGTCAGCGGCCATGAATGCTGCATGGCCAATGTTGTAATCCAGCCCATCCAGCGTCGGGCTCCACGCCTTCGCTTGTTCAAAAAGCTTCAATGCGTCCGCGTAGTTCTTTTGGGATGCCTTGATTGCGCCCAGGTTGTTGTAGCTGTCCGCGATTGCCGGCGTAAGCTGTTTCTCGAATGCCTTCTGCTTGGCAAGCGCCGCCGGATCTGCGGCGTGCGGAGGGGGTGGAGTCATGGCCGCGGCGTCCACACCGGTGTTTGAGGCCGCCGCGCCAGCCGAGTTGCTTAGCAGTCCCGCAAGCTGGGTTTTGTCTTTCGACAATGCCTTGTCGGCGAAGGTATGCGCAATCTGCATTTCAGCGTGCGCCTTCTCTTCCTCGTGCTTCTGCATCAGAATCCTGCCCAGCAAAAAGTGAGCCTTCTGGATCTGATAGTGATTGCGCGATACATCCGTGGTCAGCTCGATGGCGCGACGAAGATTCGCTTCCGCCTCCGTCAGCCGATTCGTATCGAAGTACATCTGTCCCAGATACAAAAAGGCATCGGGATTCTTGGAATTCAGCGTGATCGCCCTCTTCAGGTACCTTTCCGCTTCCGGATACCGGCGATAACTTGCCTCGATCTTGCCCAGCGCCGCATAGGTCAGGAAATCGTTCGGGGAGATGGCCAGTTCCTGCTTGAGCTCCGCTTCAGCTTCCTGAAGTGTCTTCTCATCTTCCCCGGCCGCCAATAATGCCGCGGCCACTGAATAATGCGCTCCGGGATAGTGCGGATCTTCTTCGATCACTTTCTTGAACTCTGTCACCGCATGAGGCGTAAAGTCCGAATTCCCATATGCCAGGCCAAACTGCATATGGAGCGCGGCGCTGTCTCCAAGGGTAGCCTGCAGTCCGTTAAAGATACCTGCAGCACAATTTTCGTCGTCAAGGTCCAGGCAAACCACCGCCAGATCGTATTGATTGGGAACGCTCGGATCGAGCGAGACAGCCGTTTCCAGCTCTTTCCTAGCCTCCTGATCTCGATTCATTCGATGCAGCGCGCGCCCAAGAATCTGATGGTCCAGAGCCAGGTCTTTTGGAACTTGCGAATCGTCTTTCAGAAGCTCCCTCGCCAGAGTTTCCGCCTTCTTCACGTCACCTGCTTCGAACGCCGTCGCCGCATAGTCCCGTTCCAGAGCCTGCGAGCCCGAACTCAAGACCAAGGCTTCGTCGAACAGGGCATCAGCTCTGCCATAATCGCCGATCTGCGCATGACTATTCGCCACTTCTCCAAGTGCTTGCGCCAGAAATGCATCGTAGTTTCCAGCGGCCTGGCTTAAATCGCCGGCCTTCTGGGACCGTTGCGCTGCCTCGTAGAGGCTTTGCAGGCTCGAGCTGTTGGACTGAAGGTCATTTGCCGGGACTTGCGCGGCAGCGGCGGAACAAAGCAAAAGGAGGGCGGCGACCGCAGAGCCAGGATGGCTGCACCCGACTATACATCCTCTGGACTGCTTCATTCTCTCCGGGGTCCCCGGCGACAGGTCTTCGTCGCAAGGGTGGAAGTAAAGAGCACCGTGAGGACCCTCAGATTGGGCACGTGAAGCCTGGTTCTGCTCTGGGAGTCGTCTGACCATGATTAAGCGTGGCATGCTGAAGCGGCATCTTTGACTCGCTCCCAGCAGTGCGCGGATAGCCTTATTCTTTCACAGTTCCATAGGGAACCGACGGCTGAACCCCAAAGGCGCTGCTTCGGGCGCGGGTGCACGCGTGGCATCACTGACGCTCCAAAGGTCCTCCTTGTTCGCCCACAAAGAAAAAGCGGGAGGCGGCCGATAGGCCCGCCTCCCGCGGTTAATGCAGAGTTACGGTTGGTTAGAACGAGTACTTCACGTCAAGCTCGAGAACGCGAGCATAGGGGAGTGCCGACCTCACGGTCATCACACCGAACGCATTCGCGCCAGTTGCTGCTTGATTGAAGTGAGGAGTAATCGCCTTTGACGTGTAGTCCACGTTGTAGTTCACAGTGGTCGGAGTGCCGCCATTGAACGTCAGCAACGAATGGTTCAGCCAGTCGAATGCGCTTAACCGGAATTGAACCTGTTGTTTCTCGTGAATGTGGAACGAACGATAGACCGCGAGGTCGTTGGTGAAGAGCGGTGTTTGGCTCATATAGGGCCAAGCCTGACCACCCTGCGATCCCACTGCCGGAGCGGCGAAGCACTGGCCGTTCAGGATTTGGACGGACGGCGCCGTTCCCGAATTCCGGCTCGTCAGGTTGTTGTTCGGGTTGCAGGTCAGCACCGGCCGGATCGGAATATTTTCGTCCGTACCGAAGTAGGTCTTGTCCCCGATTGACGTTGTAACGCCCGTGTCTCCCGAGAGCCCCTTCGAGCTGGTGTCCGCCGGCAGGTTAATGTACTGCTCTCCCAGTCCGAAATTCACTGAGCCGATCGCAGGAATGTAACCGCCCTTCTGCCAGGTAGAGATGCCGGTGATCGTCCAGCCGCCTCCCAACCCATTCAACAGCGCACTCCCGGTATGGAGCGTGCCGCTGTTGTAGGTGTAGGTTGTGTTGAACACCAGCGGGCGATCCTCTGCCGTCGGCGCATAGTTGCCCCTCTCATTGTATGGGTCTTGCTGGATTGTCGTTCCCAGCATCTTCGACCAGGTACCGTTCAAGTTGAAGGTGAGGTGCCCGGTGGTCTTGATCCACTGTACCTGCAGGCCGTTGTAGTTTGCGTATGCGGTGTTTTCAAGCTCATAGGTTGCATTGGTGCCGTATGCCTGGCCCAACGGGTGCCAATCCGCATAATTGTTGTGGGTAGCGGTTTCGGAAAGCGTCCCGATGCTCGGATTCTCTGCAACGTTCTCCGGGTTGGTGGAAACCGTGCCGGTGATCGGATCGGGCGTAAATAAAGCGCCTACTGGCATCTTGTTCTGATTGGCCAATTCGCTATAGTTGCTGCCCGAAACATCTTCTCCGTCATCTACGAGCTGGCTCGTCGAGCTGCCCACATACGCGACCTCGAGCTGCGAACCCCAAGGCAGCCTCTGGTCGATAGTGAAGTTATAGGCCTGTGTCATCGGCTGTCCGTAGTCGCTCGCGTCCAGGCCGGTTTGGCCGCCTTGTGTGCCGCACGGCGGGGCACGATTAGCTGACGGGCAAGGCACAGGGGCCTGGAGGTGAATATTCCGCATTTGCAGCTCGGTCGATCCGGGCTGGCCATAGCTCGGCACATCGGCTGCGGTTCCCTGCGCCGATCCGTTGGCAACGGTGTTGACCTGGGTGACGTAACGATACACGCCCCAGCCGCCACGAACGATGGTATTGCCGTGACCGAATACGTCATAGGACATGCCAAAGCGCGCATCCGGATACACAAAGCGATTGGGTTGGCCGCTCAACGGTACACCGGCGTCGATCCCGTGCCAGTAGTATCCAGGAGCGTACTTGCCTGTATAGAAATCCTGCAGGACGCGCTGCGGGTAGAACACGGCGAGTCCGATGTGGTCACGATCGTACCAGTGGCCCACATGCTCCATGCGGATGCCAAGTTCGACGGTTAGGTGACGTGTTGCCTTCCACGTATCGTCGATGAAACCCGCAGTCGATTGTTGTGCCACATCGCCGATCGGAGCATTCGCTTGTTCGCCGTATCCATTCACAAGGCCGTCGACGAAGTTCGCGACTGGATTGTGTGGCGAGCCGATGGTCGTTCCAGTGATCGCTGCCCCGGTGGTGCTATTGACGCCTGTGAGGTCAGGGTTCTGGCCGGCATTGAAGCTCATGATTCCGTCTTCGTCGTAGCCGAATGAACTCTGCACGTTATCCGTGGTCTGCGTGAATCCACCGATCTTGATCGTGTGCGTTCCCCAGACCTTGGTGAGCGTATCGCCGAACTGCGGAGCTTCCTTTTTCACCTCGTAATGGCCCACAGGGTTCTCAAAGATCGAGGCCTGCGAGAAATCTGGGATGTTTCCGTTGCTGTTGTACGCCGGAATGTTGGCTGACGGCGTATTAAACACCTTGCCGTAGTTCGAAGGATATCCCAGAGTGGTTCTGAACGCCGCTGAAGGACTCGGCGTCGTAAACGGATAGCTGCCGAACACCCAGGCGGCCAGGAAGTCGTTGGTCGTCGTCGCGTTAAAGTTGTGTACGATGTGGCCGGCCATGACCTTGCCGTAGTTGTTCTCCACTTCGCCGCCGCCTGGGAAGGGTATGGAGTTGCCCGGCGTCCAGTAAAGGTGCGCGCCATTGCCCTGCGCGAATCCAGAGCTGAATGCCTGCTCATAGCTGCCGTAGATTTTGGTGTTGTCGCCCAACAGGAAATCCGCACGCGCGCGCCAGATCCACCCGTTGTCGATGTTCACGATCGGCTGGTAGTAGTTGCAACCGTTACAAACTGACGCGCTCGGTGTGATATTCGCTTTGGGCCAGATCTTGGCCAGAGCCGCCGAACCAGGATCAAGGAATCCTGTGGGAAACTTTTGACCAGCGTCCGTGGTGTAGGTCACGGCGCTGCTTCCGCTTCCGGTCGTGAATGACCCGGTCGCGGCCGGTGTCGGCAGCGCTGCCGAGTAATTGCCGGTTCCGGCTGCGAGCACCGTTCCGCCCAAGTCGCTGCACCAACCGCTACCGGCATATCCTCCGGGAGTTGCGCCCTGAATGAACCCATTCGGACAAACCGCGTTGTTATCGGCGTTGTCGGTCGAAAAGTCGCCCTGCATCATCTCCGGTGTGGGGATGTAGGAGGTCAAGATGTTGGCGTTGCCCTGATTCTGCAGCCATTTCTCATAGCCACCCCAGAACAGCAGGTGCTTGTGCGTGCCTGGAACCGGCCCGCCAAAACTCCCGCCTGGGTAGTAATAGGACTGCGGTCCCAGCTTTGTAATGGGAGCAGTGTGATTTTGCTGCCAGCCATTGGCGTTCAACACGTTGTTGCGCGCGTCGAAGTAAGCTT
Organism: Occallatibacter sp.; assembly: GCA_036489735.1. Lineage (GTDB taxonomy): Bacteria > Acidobacteriota > Terriglobia > Terriglobales > Acidobacteriaceae > Telmatobacter. The sequence goes on from DASXFF010000108.1 coordinate 31,026, forward strand.
CGCCGTGATAGTTCGCGCTGCCTGATCGGCTAATGGTACTCACCACTACCGGGCCAAATGCCTGGTCGGCGCTCATATTCGATGATTGCACGCTGACCTGATCAGTCATCTCCGGATCGATGATCACAAGGGACGACGCCATGTCGCCGATGTCGATGGTTTGCGCACCGTCAACTTCGATCGAAGTGCCACCGCGGTAGATTGACCCGCTCAGATACACGCCGCTGCCAACCGCCGCCTGGTCAACTGTGACGTTCAAATCACCGTACGACGGAGCCGTCTGGGTCATGCTGCCTGAAGCGGTTACCGCGCCAGGTAGCGATTGCATCAATTCGGTCGTATCGCGGCCTTCCAGCGCCATGTTGTCGATATCTTGACGGCTCAGAACGTCCGTTCTCTGGCCGTTCTCAACGGGAATCATCTCCGACGTCGCGGAGACTGTGATGGTCTGCGATTCGGCGCCCACGGTCAGATCGAGGGCCGGAACCGTCTTTACATCGCCGGCGTTCAATACGACACCGGTGACTTCTTTGGCTTTGAAACCTTTTGCCGACGCCTTGATGTCATATGTGCCCGGCGTCAGAGACGGAAACGCATAGAGGCCCGCCCCGTTGGTCGTGTTCACCGAGGCGAATTTTGTTGATTCGTTGGTCAGCGTCACGGATGCGCCCGGAATTACGCCGCCCGACTGATCTTCTACCGTTCCGGTGAGCGTCGCAGTGACCTGTGCTCTCAGGGTCGACGGCAAGCCGAAGACCACGAGCGCCAGAACCAGAAGCGGCAGAACTGCCGCCCACGATAGGCTCCCCCTGGTAAGACCTTTGCAATTCATCACTAATCTCCTCCTAAATTCTCAGCTCTCGCAGCACCGAGCAAGCTGAGTGCACGCGGTTTTAGCCGCACGAACGCATGGCTATCTGTGTGCGTCACGAACTATAGACATCCGCAAGAATCCTTGTCAATCGAAAAGTTGATTACCCCAGCGAAAAAAGCGATTTATTAAGCCATAAAGTGCATGCCATCTTTCCTCCGCGACTCGAAAAAGATCATTCAGCGAGCAATTCACTGATATGCCATCACTTAGCGCATTAGAAAACCGATTTATTTCTCTGGTTTTCTGTAAGAACGAAAGGCCGATCTCTGGAATTGTGTAGCTCTTTGCGAACATATTTCAATGGGGGAACCATTGTGCGATGCAATTCCCACCCTCGCAGTCGTCTCGTTCGACTGCACCGGTTTTTCCCTGAATTGAGGAGTCCGGCCCTAGCCCGTTTTTGAACCTGTCTATTTCACGGTCAGGTGCACAACGACCGAGTGGGAAAGAGATCCCGACGTGGCGGTCACGTTGAAGGAGAGGTTCTCCGACGAAAGCTTGGCCCCGCCGCAACCCATGATTCCCAGCGCCAGGGCCGAACTCAGCGCCGCCAGCACCATTAACCCGATGAAGCTGCGGCCGCGGCGCCCCTTGGCCGCCAGGGGCAGCAGGATGAGCCCCAGCGCTACTGGCAAAGCCCCCTTGTCAAGCGGCGCACCCAAGCCCTTATCTGCTGAATTTCCCGGCAGAGTCACTTTCAATACGATCACCGTCGTTCCTGCACCGGCAGAGGTTGAGTCCGGTGAGATGGCAGCGCTCATTCCCAGCGGAGCATCGGGGACGCCCAGGATCACGGCCGCCGGAATCGTCGCGCCATTCACTGGAGTCAGCACGAGCGTAAAGCTTGCCTGCCCTCCCGCAGGAACAGTGGCGCTGCTGGAGCTGTCCACAGCAAATTCCAGCGTGAAATCCTGGACATTTTCCGTAAACGGCGTGCTCGTTCCAGGGCCATAGTTGTTGTCACCGGAATAGGTCGCGGTGATCGAGTGCGCTCCTGCGCCGAGCGCTTCAGTGGTGAGCGTAGCTGACCCTCCCGCGATGCTGGCTGTGCCGATCGGCGTTGTCCCGTCGTAAAACGTCATCGTGCCCGTCTGCGTGTTCGCGTAAGCCGGAAGGCTCGCGGTGAACGATATCGGATTCTTGGCAAACACCGGGTTCGCCGATGTCGAAAGTGAAATTGCTGGAATGGCCGGGATCACGCTAAGCGTTACAGCGCCTGTTGCAGTGGTGTAGTCGGTGGTATCGGCAGGCATCAACGTCGCGGTTAACGTATGCGGCCCCACGCCCAAAACGGCTCCCGCGGCCGGCGAATAGGCGATGCTCCCGGTCACCGGCGAACTGGCATCGAGTTGCAGTGCGCTCAGTGCCGTGCCATAAACAATCGGCGCCGGAGTCGCCCAGTTGATCTGCGGCGCTTGCTGAAAGATCACATCGTCTTCCGCCGTCACATTGCTCGAGAACGTCACACTCGATACCGTGGCCGCCAGTTGTCCCTTGTAACTCATCAAAGTCGTGTACGGCCCCGCACTGAGGGTCATCGTCACGGGATCGGTCACATTCGCTCCCAGGCTTCCATTGCGCGTGCACGTCAGCGTTCCCACTGTGCACGTCCATCCGCCGGTTGCATCCGTCATTCCCGTCACCGTAATTTGCGGCGGCAAAACAAATGTCAGTATGGCCGAGCTTGCGATCTCCGTCGTTGCGCTGGTGTTTGTTACGCTCACCGTCAACTGGTCGGCCGTGTCACCGGATTTCACGATCAGCGGGCTGGGGTTGAACCCCACATTCAACGTGGGAACCACTACGGGCTGCACAAAAGTCGACAAGTCGAAGAGCGCGTACTCCAGCATCTCTTCCTGCGCGCTCATCGAGCTCTCAGCCACACATTCGTTGGGAAACACCAGGCCGGTAACCCCTGACAAGTTGATCACATGGTAGTCGTTGAACATCACGCGCCCGCACTGGTTCGCCGCCGGCGCACCCACTGGAGCATTAAACGTCATCTGCATCACTGGATTCCCGGTTTCGCCTTGGTACGCGCCGCTGTTCAACGTCAACCACGATTGGGTCGGAGGAATCACCGCGCTAACATCCGTGCGCAGCGTGCTGATATCGATTTGGTTCACAGAGCCGGCTCTGGTTGCACCCGCATTTTGCAGCCATTGCGCCAGCGTTGCACCGTCGCTAAAGTTCGTATCGATCGTCCCCACGCCGGAATCAGTATCCTGCTCCGTAAGTGTTGTCCAATCCGCTACTGGCGCAAACTGCGCGTTCACGGGCGCGTCGGAATCGAGATACACATAGCTGTAATGCGTGGCGAAAATACGGCCACCGGCGTTGGCGTAATTCTCGATGTTGGTGAGCTGGTTCAGCGGTTGAAAGTCTTCTTCGCCCTGGCATGGAAACATCGTCATGTCATAGTCGCCCAAGGTCGTTGGGCTGCCGGTCAGCGCCGACTCGTTCGGCGTCGACGCGCTGATCTCCGCTCCCGGTCCGGCGTTGCCCTGGTAAAGATGAATGCGCCCGCTGGGATTCACCGAGCCTGTGTCATCCGTGAACTCCGATGCCGCGATGCCCATATGGAGCAGAACGCACTCCACGCCATCCACATTGCCCGTAACGATGGCAATCATCGGAATGTCGCCTTCCGTGTGATTCGCCGGCATGCTTAGAACTAGCCCCGTCAATGGCGAGGCTCCCACCGCTTCATTGGGAAACTGTCGCCGCCATTTTCCTGCCTGAATCACAAGCGTGTACGTTGCATTCTCGGGAATATTAGGCAGAGTGAACGTCCCATCGACAGCCGTATACGCGTAACTCACCACACCGGTCGGGGCTTGATAGGTCAGGCATTGCACGCCTGCAGACAATGCGGGCACAGGCGCCGTCGTCGCATACACCAGCACATTAGGCAGCGGAAGCGCATTCGTGGCTCGCGGGTCAAAAACCGTCCCGCTGATGCTGGTGGTTTGAGCGGTCGCTATTTTTTGGGCCAGCGGCAACAGGCAAAGAAGGATCGGCGCGACGCGCTTCCAGCGTCCCAGCCTGTCGTAGCTCCTCGCCAGAACAATTGAGGCGAAACTAAATAATCGATACTTGGCGAACAAACTTCACCCCACGGGCCGGTCTCGCTCATTGGAGAACTGTAACTCTGTTGCTTTATCGCTCGTTCCACCCAAAGGCATTCTCAAAGTGCGTGATCTCAGGCGCCGCTCCCGGCAAGAGATATACGCTCACGGCATCGAAGCGCACCTCTGGAGCGGATTCTCCCGGCAGCTGACGTAAGTATTGCCGGGCCAGCCGCCGCAGCACCTTGCGCTTGTGACGATCGATCGTGGCCTCGGCCGGCGCCATATCGTGCGCAGTGCGCGTCTTTACTTCAAAGAAACAAAGCAGCGTTCCCTGCCACGCAATCAGATCCAGATCGCCCGGCAAATTTCCGCCCGACCATCGACGCGCCACCACAATGTAGCCCTTACGCTGCAGGTAGGCACGCGCCTTATCCTCGCCTTCAATGCCGCTAAGCAAATGGGCAGCTGTCTCCGGGCTTCTGCCGCGCCGCGCGGAAATCCAGTCCAGGCCGGCAGCCATCCTGTCCAGACTCTCATTCCGCAATTGCGCCACCAGGCCCACGGCTCACCCCACAGGCAACATTCTCTCCTGCATTCTAAAACAGCGCAAATTCCCGATGTCAGGCCGTCACGGCCGCCACTGCACTCTGCTCATGCTCCTTCTCTGCCATCGCCAATGCATCTTCCAGGATGTCGAGTGCTACCGTGGCTTCTTCCTTGCTAACAACCAACGGAGGCGACAGCCGCAGCGAAGTCTCGCCGCAGCCCAGAGTCATCAACCCGCGCTCAAAGGCCAGCGTCTCAATGCGGTTGCGCAAATCTACCGCTGGCTCTCTCGTCGCCTTGTCCTTCACGATCTCAATGCCGATCATCAGCCCCCGTCCGCGCACGTCGCCAACGAGTGGATGGTTTTTCTTCCATCCGCGCAAACGCTCGAGCATGAACTCTCCCACGCTCGCTGCGTTGGCCATCGCCTCGCGCTCGATAATCTTCATCGTCGCCAGCGCCGCCGCGATCGACACCGGATTGCCACCAAATGTCGAAGCGTGGGAGCCGGGAGCCCAGTCCATCACTTCCGCCCGTGTCATGCAGATGCCGAGTGGCATCCCGCTCGCAATGCCTTTGGCGATGCAGACAATGTCCGGCTCAACCCCCGATTCTTCGATCGCCCACCACTGGCCGGTCCTTCCGCATCCGCATTGCACCTCGTCCGCGACCAATAAAATTCCGTGCCGATCGCAGATGGCTCTCAACTCACGCAGAAAATTTGCCGGCGCAGGCACAAATCCGCCCTCGCCCTGAATCGGTTCGACAAAAATCGCAGCCACTTCTTCAGGCGGCAGAATTGACTTGAATAGCTTCTCCTCGATGTACCGCGCGCAGCCCAGGCTGAAAGACTCCTCGTCCTGCGGCCCTCCTGTGCAGCCGCGATACACGTAGGGATAGCGTACGTGCGTCACCCCCGGCACCATCGGCGAAAAGCGGCGCTTCTGTTGCGGCTTCGAGCCGGTTAGCGACAGCGCTCCCATGGTGCGTCCGTGAAACGCGCCGAAAAACGAAATGATCTGTTGGCGTCCCGTGTGATAGCGCGCAACCTTCAGTGCGCACTCAATCGCTTCAGTCCCCGAATTGCCGAAGAAAAACCGGTGCGGCCCTGGCATCGGCGCCACAGCCGACAACCGCTCCGCAAGATCCGTCAAATGCACGTCGTAGAAATCTGTGCCGGAAATATGGATCAGCTCGGCCGCCTGTTTTTGGATCGCCGCCACTACTTCGGGATGGCAATGACCCGTCGAAACCACGGCGATTCCTGCCGCGAAATCCAGAAACTCATTTCCGTCCTCGTCTTCCACGCGAACTCCGCGTCCGCGCTTGGCAACCAGCGGATAGGAGCGCGTATAGCTCGGCGATACAAGCCGATGGTCCGCTTCAACAGCCGCCTTGCTTTTCGGTCCCGGAAGCGTGCCATTAATTTTCGGTCCATATTTTGCATGTAGCTCTTGTTCATTCATCGCATTCTCTCCTCGGCAGATTCTGTTGCAGCGGCCGTGCGCTTCATCATTCCGCGCATTCAGCATCGGATGCGGCGCGGCCACGGACCCCGGAACTGGGATCGTTTTTTCACTGAGGCCCTCGAAGGGCCACTGGAGACGAGGATCGTCGCCGGAGGACTCTTAATCACCGGCGAAGAGGCAACATCGGTTCCAGAGTGGTTGCCCCCAGAAACCACCATCGACCAGTGGCATTTTCATCGAGAAAATGCCACCTTTCACAACTCTGAAAAAGGGCACGAAAACTCTGGAACCGATCTAGGTCGCGTGCGCATCGGCAGAGCCCGAAAGTGCCGCCGCGGGCACATGCGTTGCGCGCGCGTACGCGACCAGTGTTTGGTCGCTGGCGGGTGTGTAGACTCCCAGCTTTTGCGCATCTGCATGATTGCTCCGCTAAGGTTGAGCATATCATGCGGCGTGTTAGCCCCGCGATCTGCGCCGGCACACGTCATTAGCCCATCTAAGAAGGATTGTTGGGAACGAATGCACTCGCGGGAACCAGCGCCGTCGGCGGCTCGCCTTCAAGCGTCACCTTGCTCTGTTCGAAGTCCTTGAGACTCGCAGCGTCGGCAGCCATCGTCATCCAGCATACTGCGCCCTTCTGTAGCACCGTGCATGCTATTTCAAAAGTGAATGAGCTTTCGGCGTGGGTTTTCGGTGTCCCCTTCGCTCGCTCGATCCAAAGGGTGTGGCTGCCCAACGAATAGGTCGCCTGTTGAGGCTCGGTGAGATCGAAAGTCTGCTTCATTCCTTCCGATGCACCCCCGCCAACATTGGCAAGGTCGCTCACCGTCATGGTTTGTCCATAACAAGAAAAAGGCAGTGCCGTGACCACGATGACCGACGCTGGATTTCCGTGTTTTGCGGTCATCGCTACCTCGACGCACGTATCTCCCTTGGTCGTGGTCGCAAGCGCCGGGTACGGGATTACGGGCTTGGGAGCTGTCGGCGGTTCCACGAACACCCAACCGGCCGGGAGGCGATAGCTGAATCCAATATCGTCCCTGTCTATTTGAGCCGGTTGTGCCGTCGCGGCACCGGCCGCTATTGCCGGCTGCTTGCTCGTGGGCGTAGAGGGCGCCGAGCTCGCAGGAACCTGTGCCGCGAGAGCCTGAGAACAAAGTGCGGTAAGTACAGCCAGGGAAATTCGCATGGCAATGGTTTCATGTGCTGGCCCGAAAAGTTCAATCCAGCCGCACCGGATCGATCCTCGGAAAATCAGGACCCTAGTTCAGGAAAAATGCCGAAACTGACGCTGCCACGCCCAGCGCGGATACCCCAAGGCCGATGTGCCAATAGAACTTGCTTCGCGTGAGCAGTGTGATCGACACGATCACCAGGCCTATCTCCAGCAACACCTCGCCCAGGTCGAACCGGTCCGCCCGCCTTTCTCCTTTATCCACGCTCGCCTGTAGCGCTACGGCGGTGGCCTGATCCTGCTTCAAATCGTCGACCCACTTCTTCTGGTGGTCGGCATAGCTCTTGGTGATCTTGGCCGCAGCCTCTTTGTTGTCGATCGCAATCATACTCATTAAATCGGCTGTCAATTGCGTATTGTAGGAGCGAATCTTTTGCGCCTGATACTCATTCCACTGATCGGTCGCCCGATTCTGGTTGAGCACCGCATCTTCATGCGTGCGTCCGCCTAACACCGTCGTCACGGCCAGCAGCACGGCTAGCACGCTCATCGTAAATGCCACCGGCCGCAGCGGCTCGTCTTTCGCTCCCTGCTCCACGTTCTCCTTCAGTTCATGAACATCGCGCGCATCCATAAGGCTGTGCCTTCTCGTATTGAATTGGGGGACTTTCGGGGGAAGCCGGATCCGGTTCTCAACCCATCATACGATCCCACGCCGACTTGCCCCAGCCGCGCCTGTATCGCAGACGCCCTCCTGCGAGGGCGAGCCTTCCGCACCGAGAATCCGCTGGCCAGATGTCGATAGCATCCCAAAAGCGGTGAATCTGTCAGAGATCTTCCGGCCTTAGCCCGGTGCGCTTTGCAATCTTCGAGAGCATTTTCGGGCCAATCTCATCGCCATCGTGAAACGCCCACGTGTATTCGTACGAATACTCAGGATGTTCGAGTTGCTTGTGCGAACCACCCTTGCTAATGCGAGGCTTCTCCTGCCAACCAATCCGCTGAAGAGCTCTGTAGACTTTCTTTGCACTCGTTGCGGCCCACTGACTCATGGCGGATCAGTCCCCCTCCGGCGCGCATCTGGCGCCATTATTCTGCTCATTCGTCCGAGTTTGGAGGAGCGGCTAACCGCATCGCAACGAGGGGCCGTAATCCTGAGCTCTCTCTGAGCCTAGGCGGGCGCAAACCGTGCGTCAAGAATTTTCCAGGAAAGTTAGGGGTATGTTGGGGATTTGTTCTTTGTACACGGAGGTCGAGGAATCACGCAGCAGCAAATCGCACCGAGCCCGCCGTCGATTGATCTCGTTCAATTCGATCGGCTACCACCCGAAGCGCCAGTGCCTCCACTTTCGACTGAGCTTCGACCTTCGTGGCGCCGTATGCCATCACTCCGGGAAGGCTTTCAATCTCCGCAATCCAGCGGCCATCCTCTTCACGATCAAAAACGATCTCGAATTCCATTGCAATCGCCTCCGTAGGAACCGGTTGCTCCGTTCCATTAGTCTACTCGATCCCCGCTACTTCCGCTTCCACCGCACTCCGTCCTTCGAGTCCTCGATGACCACGCCCTTCTCCGCCAGCTCATTGCGTATCTCGTCGGCCCGCGCAAAGTTGCGCGCCTTCTTCGCCGCCGTCCGCTCCGCCACCAGCGCCTCAATCGCCTCATCGGTCAACGATTGCGCGGCCACCAGCTCCGGCGCTACATCAGCCATCCTGCCGGTCTCTTGCGCCCACTTGAGCGCGCGCTTCGTCGCACCTGCATCGCGATCCTCGATCACGTCGAACACTCGATCAAAATCCTCGAGCACCGGCAGAATCGCGTCGCGATCGCCCGTAGAAAACTGTCCCTGATCAATCGCCGTGTTCGCTACGCGCACCAGTTCAAAAACCGCCGCCAGCGCTTCGGCGGTATTCAAATCATTGCCCAGCGCGTCTCTGAAGTCCGCCCGCGCTTTCGTCGCCGCCTCTTGCACCGCTGAATTCTCTCCAACCTCGAACTTCCCCGCCGTCAGTCGCGCCTTAAACGTCCGCAGCCGATCGATCGCATTCGTCGCGTCGGTCAAACTGTCAAACGTGAAGTTGAACGGCTTGCGGTAGGGCACAGCAATCAGCGCCAGCCGAATCGCCGATGCCTTGTACCCTTTTAGCAGCAGATCGCGCGGGGTGTAGAAGTTGCCTTCGCTCTTCGACATCTTCCGTCCGTCCACCAGCAAAAAGCGCACATGCATCCAGTGCCGCGCAAAAGTCTTGTGCGTCGCCGTCTCGCTCTGCGCAATCTCGTTCTCGTGATGCGGGAACATCAGGTCTTCGCCGCCCGCGTGCAGGTCCAGGCTCTCGCCCAGATACTCCATCGCCATCGCAGAGCACTCAATGTGCCAGCCCGGCCGTCCGTTTCCGATCGCTGTCTCCCACGAGGTTTCGCCCGGCTTGGCCGCTTTCCATAACGCGAAGTCGCGCGCCGAGTCTTTTTCATACTCGTCCACGTCCACGCGCGCGCCGTCTTCCATCCCACTCAGGTCTTTCTTGCTGAGCTTCCCGTAGTCGGGAAAAGAACGCAGCCTGAAATACCACGACCCGTCTTCGGTCTTGTACGCAGCTCCTGCCTCAGCCAGCTTCTCCACCAGCGCCACCATCTGCGGAATGTGCTCGGTCGCGCGCGCAATCTGCTCCGGCCGCTCGATCCCGAGCGACTCCATGTCCTCGAAAAACGCCTTCACGTAGCCCGCCGTGAACTCGCCAATCGGAATCCCCGCCTCGACGGCGTTGCGGATAATCTTGTCGTCCACGTCGGTAATGTTCATCACGTGCTGGACGCGCATTCCGCTCAGCAGCAGGAAGCGGCGAAGAACGTCGATCTGCAAAAACGTTCTGAAGTTTCCGATGTGGCCGTAATCGTAGACCGTCGGCCCGCACGCATACATCCGCAGCGCCTTGCCGTCGGAAGGCTCAAGCGCATCTAGTTGTCCCGTCAGGGTATTGAACAAGCGGAGGGTCATCGCGTCGGAAGATCTTGCGCTGCCCGCTCATGCCGGTGCGCCACGAGTGGATTTAAACCCACTCAAACGCTTGAACATGAATCTTTGGCAGCCAGTTCGATTGTAGCAGCGCGAGTTCCCTCTCTTTTGCGCGCTCTTGGGTGCCCCAGGGTCTCGATTTTGAGACCTGGGAAAGCACCGACGCCAATCCCGCACAAAAAAGCTAACAGCTGCTCTTTCTCAACTCGTCATCGCCGCGATGCCAACGCTGAAGAGCACGAAGAGAGCCCACCACCCAAACACCGCAATGTAGCCCGAGCTGCGCTTGGTTCCCGCCACAATCGCGGTTCCGATGCCAAGCAGCACCAGCGTCCAGATCGTCACCGCATCGATTGACGTTGCCAGCGCGTAAAGCGCCTTGTTCGTGTCCGCTGGATCGAGAAACGCACCCAGATTCGTCGGCGCGTAGTTTTTGATATTGAACGACTCCGGCGCCATCCCCGAATAAATGACAATAGTCCCCAAAATCGGTTTGATCATCTGCGGCAGCCATGCGTAATAAAACAGCGCAAAAATGCTGCCGTATTTCGCTTTCCCACCGAATCCAAAATTGATGGTGGCCATCAGACCCAATGAAAAAAGCGCCACCACCGCCATACCTAAAAGCGGTCCGCCGACGAACACTCCTTCCGTGATCCCCACTGCAATCTTGTTGCCCATCGCCCGCTGGTCGGCAGGAGTGTTCGCCATGCGTTCCTGTGCTTTCGGATCCAGGCGGATTTGATTGTCTACCACCTGCTGCATCCCAATCTTCTGGACAATGGCGCCGAACAGAATGTAGGTGAAGATCGCGCCAATGATCAGCGGAAGCCACCAGCTCTTGTTTCCGCGCTTGATGTCCTCAAAGGTCTTCGACGGCGCCGCAAACGTATTTGTCACGCGCTGCCACTGCGTCAATCCCACCCCTGCCGGCACTCCCTCGGCCCCAGGTTGAACTCCCATATCGCTCATCGATTCCTGCCTTTCGAATTTCTCTTTCGGATTGCCAACCTGCGCCCCGATCCTGAAGCTCACATCAAAAATGAACTATCATCCTGAGCGAGTCCCGCCTCAGCCGGGGCTCCTGGCGACAGGTCTTCGTCGATGGGGTGGCTCGGCGGAACAAATCGAAGGACCTGCATCTCAGCCCTGCCACTTACACGAAGGACCTGACATACAACGTTCAATCCTGCCCGCCCGCGATTGTATCCTGCCCGCGCACGGGATATCGAATGAAATTTTAGAGGGGATAACAGATGGAGCTGGTCGGTCCAGGCTTCAGCAACACCGGAAGGAGCAGGGGCCTTCAGACGGGATGAGACGGCTGGTCTCGCGAAAGAGCCAGGCTTTCCGCAGCGCACTCGAGGTCCCTGAATCAGTGCCGCAAGCTCGTTTGGCCTTTATAGCTTGCTGAAAACTCCACCGGCCGCTGTTTTGAAGGGGCGCGGATTTATCCGTGCCAATAAAGCCACCGCTATCAACGCGGCTTGAGCCGCCGAGGGACGTTTTTTCCGCTTTCAATGCGGACAGACGACTTTTCCGCGGCCTGTTTAGGCCCGGGTCGTTTACTTTAGTTGAAATGTGAAGAAGGCTTGCGTCCGCCGCTATAGCCCCTGCGCCTCAATCGCCGGACTCGGCGTCCTCCGGCCGCGGTCCACAACCGGCTTCGCCGGCGTAACCGGCCCGCTCTTCCCAACCGGCGCATAGCTCTTGTACACGGTGATATGGAAGCACGCCTGTTTGAACTCCTCTTCCACATCGATCTTTCCTGCCGCCTCAAGCCCCAGCAGTTGCCGCCGCATCCATGCCATCTCAGCCCGGCTCAGGCCCTTCTTGGCGATATCGATCGTTGCGCCCGTCAAATGCGGGCTCACCAGGTCGCCTTCCGCCGGCGCCGCGTTTCCATTCGTCCGCATGAGCTTTCGCTGGTATTCGACCGTCCGCACCGCCGAGCTCACCATCAGCGGGTCGTGGAACGCCGCCGCATGTGCCTTCGCCAAATCCGCCAGGAACTTCGCCGTCCACGGGCGGCAATACCGGTGATTGTCCTCGAGATCCGGATTTACCGTTAGTGCGCTCGACACCGGAATCGGAACCAGTAGCTTGTCCACGATGCGCGAGGCCAGGTCGGCTTCGTCCTCAATCCGCTCCAGCCCCTCCGCCTCCAGCCGCTCATTCTGCCTCTCCAACGATTCGAGTGACCCCCGCAGTGGCGCCGGCATTCCGCTCCGCGGAATCACCAGAGAAGCCATATCGCCGTTCATCCTGCTTGCCTTCCCCGCACCTGCCGCCGCTAAGGCCCCGCTCCCATCGCCGTCCTGCTCCGCCGCACTTCTCGCCGCAGTGGACTCGCCGGCCGGCATCCGTTCAACCGGTGCTGCCCCGGCGCCTTCGTCACCATTATTTTCATCAGAGGGATTCGCAACCGGCATGGTCCCGCGCCCCGCGTCATCGCGCTGCGCATCCGTTAGCTGCGCATCCGCGCTCTCGGCTTCGCCGCGCCCCAAGTCAGAATCTGTGTAGTCCGTCGCCGCCTCGCTCGGCCGCGCACTCCGTGTCGCACTCACTTCCGTCCGCCATGCGGCCCGCTCAAATCTCGGCCGTCGCGGATAACGCCGGCGTATTACGTGCACTGTGCGGCGTGATCCGGCAGACACGCCAGTGCGCATTCGCAGGATCGCAAGCCCCGCATCGCGACCCGCTTCATCGGGCGTGCGTCGCCTTTGCGTTGCATTCAAGCCGGCTTGGCTGTTCTGGTGAGATGCTTCCCGCCCCTCTCTGTGCGAAGGGCGGCTTTGAATGTACAGAGGCCGATGCGGCGTGCGCGTCGTCGTGGATCTTCGCGGGGTCTTTGTCGTTTGAGTGGTCTGCGCGGCTTGCGCGCCGTTCATTGCGAACACGGCGATCGCAACCGCGATAAGCGCGGGGCGGCACATGAGAGGGAGTGCGGACAATCGAGAGCTTCTCCAGTGTACGTCGATCCGCATTCTCATCCGAGTGCCTTTGCGGATTCGGGTTTGTCTGATAATTGGACGCGCTTTGGTTGCATTCGGGTTCGCCTCGGTGAACGGCCTTACCACGAGATCAAAACCGCCGGCATTACATCGAGTCGCAAATCCGCTCTCAATGGGCGGGAGCCTGCGCTGAGCCTTCATCGCCGCCCATGGGAACGACCGGCCTTGCCGGTGGCTTCAATTGAAAGTCCTTTCGGATCAACACAAACCCATCAGGCAATTCCGCTTGCAGAAGCTGGTTCTCGGGTCCGGAAAACAGCTCCGTGTTCGCCCCGGCGATCCTCGCCACCATGTGGTGCACGATGAGCGGCTTCCCATCCAGCGTGCCTTCCTGGTCCGGATAGGTGGCCAGCCGCACCGGCTCAATCGAACCTGCCTCTTTCGGCAAAATCGCCCACAGGTCGCGGTTGTTCTGCGTCACTGCCAGCGAAAGCAACGTCTCCAGCGCGCCCGGGTCGAAATCTGGCAACAACACCGCGCCAGGGTGCGCAGCCAGTCTTGTCGTCGTCCTTTTTCCATTCGCCGAAATATTCAGCTGCAACTGTGCCGCATCCGGCGCTGCCACCACGTTCACAGCCTCGCCGTTCACTGTGGCGCTCAGCATCGCATGTTCCAGCTGATTGCCCGCGCTCAACTTCTCATCTTTTGAGAGAGCGTAGTCCAAGCCCTGCATCGAGACCTTGACCAGCGAGGTTGAATCGTAGCCTTGCTTCGTCGCTGTATATTGATAGCTCGCCGAGCCTATGGTTTGCCCATTCTGCGCAACTTGAAACTCCCCCAATTGCGCACGAGCGCCAGGCGTCGCGAAAATCCCCACCAAAACTAAGAGAAAAATTCCCGCCACCGGGATGCAATTCAATCCGCGCACAGGTGTCTCAATCTCCCTATCGGTTTTAGACACCATTTTCGCCAAAGAGTTACTTCGACGTCTGGACTCCACTTCTTCAATCCCTGTTCTTGACCACTGACCCCTAGCTTTTTTTCACTTCGTGTCCGCCAAACTCATTCCTCATAATCGCCAGCATGCGATCGGTGAAGTTGTTCTCCTCGCGCGAACGAATTCGCCGAATGACCGACTCCGTAATCACTGGCGCGGAAACGTTCAAATCAATCGCCTCAAACACCGTCCACCGGCCTTCGCCCGAATCCACCACATACGCCTGCAGTCCGTCGAGCGTTGGATTCCCCGCCAGCGCATCGGCCGTCAAATCCAGCAGCCAGCTCCGCACCACGCTTCCATACCGCCAGATCTGCGCAATCTGCGGCAGGTTCAGTTGCATTTCTTCCTTCTTCTCCAGCACCGTGAATCCCTCGGCATACGCCTGCATCATGCCGTACTCGATGCCGTTGTGCACCATCTTCACAAAATGGCCCGCACCCGCGGGGCCCACATGCCCCCACCCCTTGTCCTTGGCGGGCGCCAGCGTCTCAAAGATCGGCCGCAGATACTCCACCGCCTCCTTGTCGCCGCCGATCATCATGCTGTATCCCTCTTTCAGCCCCCACACGCCACCCGATGTGCCCACATCCACAAACTGGAATCCCTTCGCAGTCACCTCTTTGTAGTGCCGCATCGAGTCCTTATACATCGAGTTGCCGCCGTCGATCAGAATGTCACCGGGATTGAGCAGCGGCTCCAGCTTCGCGATCGTCTCGTCCACCGGCTTGCCCTGCGGCACCATGATCCAAATGGCCTTTCGGCCCTTCAAATTTTTCGCCAGGTCCTCAAGCGAATTCACGCCAACATTCCCCGCGGTCGCCAGTTTTGCCACCGCCTCGGCGTTGAAGTCGAAGCCCACCACCTGGTGCCCGCCGTCCTTCAGCCGCTCCGCCATGTTGCCGCCCATCTTGCCCAAGCCGATCATTCCTAGTTGCATATTGACCTCCATCCTCGCTGCGGACACGCCGCAATGCCGTCTGCTGACTTGCCGGCCCGCTAACTTGCTGACTCGCTAACTTGCTTTCAACACTCCGAGTTCCATGAATGTTACCCGTAGCGCCTCCGCACCCGTAAATCGAATCGCCTTCATGCCGACTACCATAGCCCCGTCCACATTCTCCTGCCGGTCGTCTATAAACAGCGTCCTCTCCGGCGCCGAACCCAGAATATCCAGCGCCCGCCGGTAGATTGCCGCGTCCGGCTTGCGCAGGCCCACGTAGCACGAGCTGAAGGCCACCTTGAAATACCGGCGCAGCTCAAACTTGGCGAAGCGAAAGTCGTTGGTCTCCCGCGCCTCGTTGTTCAGTGCGCCAACCAGATAATTGTTGGATGCGGCAATTTCCTTGAGGACCTCGAGCGCTCCGTCCTCGAGCCGCTTCGACTGCGCCAGAATGAATGCGAAAAACTCGTCCCTCGAGAAGTTTCGCGGCTCATAGAACACAACCTCGTCCAAATACTGATTCGCATCGATCTCGCTTTTTTCCCACGCCGCGAACACTCTTGCATGCCTCACCTCGAATTCCTGCGAGTCCAGGCCGAACCGCACCACGGCAGCCGCGCGCTCGCTGTGGTCCCATCCATTCGTCAGCAACACTCCGCCAACATCGAACAGGATCACGTCGAAGGGAAGCATCGGCGACTCTTTCCCGCGCTCTGCGCGTTATTGCTCAAGAAATCAAAGGAAAAACCGGCAATCGAAAGAAAAACGGTGGCCGTGAATTCCAAGCCCGTTCAAGAGTTAGAGCTAATCGCTCGATTGATGAAGGCGAGATGATCGGTACACCAAATGGACAGCGAGACGGTAGTGGGCGTCAGTTTTGGCGGGCATTTCACGATCCCGCACGCGCCTCAATAACCTCGAGAAATTTAGCGAGCCATGCCGGATGCGCAGGCCAAGCGGGGCCGGTGACCAAATTGCCGTCGACGACGGCGCTCGTCATGTCGACAGTTACATAGTAGCCACCGGCGAGCTCCACCTCGGGAGCGCATGCGGGATACGCATTGAGCTTGCGGCCTTTGATGACGCCCGCAGCAGCCAGCAGTTGCGGCCCGTGGCACAGTGCGCCAATGGGCTTGTTGGCTTTTGAAAAGTGGCGAATGATATCGAGAACTTTGGGGTTGAGACGCAGATATTCGGGGGCCCGGCCGCCTGGGATGAGGAGGCCGTCGTAGCGCGCAGGATCGATTTCGTCGAAGGTGGCGTTCAATGTGAAGTTGTGGCCACGCTTCTCAGTGTAGGTTTGATCGCCCTCGAAGTCGTGGATTGCCGTGCGGACCTGTTCGCCCTTCTTCTTGCCGGGGCATACGGCGTGAACCGTATGGCCGACCATTTGGAGGGCCTGAAAGGGAACCATGATTTCGTAGTCCTCAACAAAATCGCCGGCGAGCAGCAACAGCTTTGCTGGTTTCATGGCAGGAATTCCTCAGCACCAAGTGTGCCACAGGCAGCTGGGCGCGCAACAGGAAAGTCCGCGAGATCGCGTGCGGAGAACTCGGCCTTTGGGCGCGCATCATGCGAATGGGAACGCGCACCGTAGAATTTCGTTATGGCCGAAGCTACCACGCTTGCATTGTTGAACGCGCGGATTGTGTCGTGTGATCTTTGCCCGCGGTTGCGCGCACATTGCACTGAAGTGGCGCGGGTACGCCGGCGGGCCTACCTGGACTGGGAATATTGGGGAAGGCCTGTGCCATCGTTTGGCGATCCCACGGCGCTTGTGATGGCGCTGGGCCTGGCGCCAGGAGCCCACGGATCGAATCGGACGGGGCGGCCGTTCACGGGCGATGGTTCGGGCGATTTTTTGTATCCGGTGTTACACGAGACAGGATTCGCGTCGCAACCAAAGGCGACGAGCCGCGATGACGGCATGAAGCTGAGCGGTCTATGGATCACATCGATGGCCCGCTGCGCTCCCCCGGGCAACAAGCCTACACCGGAAGAGTTGCGTAGCTGCGCGCCGTGGCTCGACCAAGAAATGAGGTTGCTAACCGATTTGCGTGTCGTGGTTTGCCTGGGGCGCATCGCGTTTGACGGGCTGCTGGCACATGAAATGAGAATGCGAATGTTGAAGGCGCGAGCGAGATTTACGTTCGCGCATGGAGCGGAATACAAATTGCCTGGGGGCTTAATTGCGATTGCCAGCTATCATCCATCCCTGCAGAACACAAACACCGGAAAACTGACGCGGGCCATGCTCGTAAAGATTTTCAGGCGGGCGAGGAAATTGGCGGAGTTGTGAAAAACTGAGAGCGATGGTGCAAGTCTAAATAAAACGATGTCTGATTGGAAAGTTCCGAAACAAAAGGAGCTGAGATGGACCTGATGTCGAAAGCGATCTTAAGGGATGTAAATCTCGATGAAGTGAGACCGAAAAAGGCCGAACCGCAGAACCCGGTGGATCACTGGTCGCCTCCGCTCCTTCTGGAGCGCGCGGCATATTTGCGCAAGCTGGCCAAGCACGGGAATGGTTCGGCTTCGGAGACATTGAAGGAGTATCCGCAGCACTGCGCGATGCTTTCATTCCGCAGCCGCGACGGCGAAGTGGAAGTGCATGACAAGGTTGCGGATCTGTTTTGTGTCCTGGCGGGGAAAGCGACGCTGGTTACGGGGGGAGCGGTGAATGGAGCACGGACAATTGCGCCTGGAGAAACGCGAGCCGCGTCGATGGAGGGTGGGGCGCAGCAGACTCTGCGCGCCGGAGATCTGGCGCATGTGCCGGCGGGAATGCCGCATCAGATGCTGGTGAAAAGTGAGGAGACGTTTACGTGTCTGGTCATGAAAGTTCAGGAAGTCATCTAGGAGCTGGCCTGATTCAGCGCGAGATCACAAAGGAATATGGAGCGGGAGACCGGGATCGAACCGGCGACATTCAGCTTGGGAAGCTGACGTTCTACCGCTGAACTACTCCCGCCCTTTAGAATCAATTATTTGAGCGCGTGCTTTTCCATCCTATTCATTTCGATTTAATTCCAACCCAGAGCTCGATAGATCGCCTCAACGCCGCTCATCGCTTGGCGTGAAACCTGAAAGGCGGGGCTCTTAAATAGATATCAAGCAGGTCGGACGCAAAGCAAACCTCAAGCAGTATCGCGCAGTCGATGGTAAATGGCAATTTGTTCTAGTGGTTTGGGTGAATCAGAAGCCCGTTGTCCGATCCTAATTTTAATAAACGGCGGACCGGAACACTCGAACCTTTTTACCTGGAGTGGAGGGAGGACGGAAAGCGAATGACTCGCCCCTCGGGCCATTTCCGCGAGGCTCCGAGTGGGGCTTAGGGATCGCATCCAGTTTTTTAAGCCTTTATCTGGCTTGCCGGAGCTACGGTCCTCCACCGAAAGGTGGAGATGGCTATCGCCCATTCAACCGACCCCAACTGTGTTGATTCTCAAGTAGACTAAGTTTCGATTCAGAGACATGTACAGTCTCGTTCCCCAAGTGAGGTCGATCGACATGGCTGCTTCAGTCCCGGATATACACGCTCATGTACTGGGCGAGTCTGAACATTCCACGCTTTCTGAAAAGTTAAACGGCAAATGGCATGAAAAAGCCCTTTGGGTTTTTATGGCCATTGTGCTTGCGCACTGGGGTGAGCATCTCGCCCAGGCGTACCAGATCTGGGTGATGGGATGGCCGACCCCGAAGGCCAACGGTATTCTCGGGCTTTGGTACCCGTGGCTCATCAAGTCTGAAGCGCTTCACTACGGCTACGCGCTGGTGATGCTGATCGGCATTTGGGTGCTGCGCAAGGGATTCGCCGGCCGCAGCCGCACGTGGTGGATGATCGCATTCTGGATTCAATTCTGGCACCATATTGAGCACCTTCTTCTTATTACTCAAGCCACCATCCATCACAACCTGATGGGCAAGCCGGTTCCGTATAGCATCATCCAGTTCTTCATCCCGCGGGTTCAGCTTCACCTCTTCTACAATTCGATTGTGTTCATTCCCATGGTGATCGCCATGTACTACCATATGTTTCCGCCGCAAGGCGAGGCGCCGGCCGCCTGCACGTGCTCTTGGTACAAAGACGATGAAGACGAAGAGGCTACGAGCCACGCATAACTTAGGCAGCGGCAAACTGAAATCTGGGACATTGAAGATGAATTGGTGTTGTTCGAGAGGTCGCCGATGGGCGGCCTCTCAGCGTTTATGCGTATCCTTATTCATGTTGGTTGCGATGCCAGCGTTCTTTGTTGGTGGCTGCCGCAAGCCTGCCGGGGCGCCCGATGGCATTTCAATCAAGACATCGATTACGCCGAGGCCCGTTCGCAGCGGAACCGAGACAATTTCGATCCAGTTGACAAGCGCATCGCAACAGCCCATTGCGGGCGCGCACGTCCAGGTGGAAGGCGATATGGATCATCCGGGTATGGCGCCCGTGTTTGCTGACGCTGTTGAAAGCTCACCCGGCAACTACAAGGCGCCACTCAACTTCACCATGGGCGGTGACTGGGTCGTGCTCTTCCACATTACGTTGAGCGATGGCCGCAAAGTGGAACAGCAAATGGATGTGAAGGGAGTCGAATCGAATTGACCAAGCCGCCAGACGCGCTCTCTTCAGCTGTGATCTCCGATGAGGAAGGGCGAGAAGCCCACGCTGAGGAAGAGGAGTTTCTTGAAGCGCAACCATTCGATCTTCTCACCGTGCCGGTGATCGGTCCGCTTCTGAGTTGGCGTCACTCGCGCACATTGCTGCAGATTCCACTCTTCGTGGTCAGCTTTGTCATGATCCTTCAAGGATTGCTCGGTCCCACACTTTCGCCCAAGAACCTGGCCACGGTGCTCACGTGGGTTCACTTTCGGGGCGCGCTGGTGCTGGCAATTCTCTGCGCCGGCAATTTCTTCTGCCTCGCATGCCCGTTCATGCTGGCGCGCAACTTCATGCGTAAATGGATTCATCCGCGCTTTGCGTGGCCGCGACGCCTGCGCAACAAGTGGATTCCGATTGGGCTCTTCGTCGGGGTTCTATTCAGTTACGAGTTATTCGGCCTCTGGGCATCGCCGTGGCTCACCGCGTGGGTCATCGTCGGCTACTTCGCCGCCGTGCTCATCGTCGACGGCCTCTTCACCCATGCGACATTCTGCAAATACATTTGCCCGATCGGGCAGTTTAACTTCATTGCGTCCACCGCGTCGCCGCTTGAGGTTGCGGTGCGCGACCATGAAGTGTGCGACGGTTGCAAAACAAAGGACTGCATCCGCGGCCGCCGGGAGCCGTCGCCAGACGTCGTTGTATTGCAGCGCGGCTGTGAGCTTGCACTCTTTCAGCCTGCCAAAGTGGGCAATATGGATTGCACATTTTGCTTGGACTGCGTTCACGCCTGCCCGCACGACAACGTCGGCATCCTCGGCCGCCTGCCCGCCGGCGAGCTGATGAGCGATCCGCCGCGCTCCGGCATTGGCCGCTTCTCGCGCCGCAACGACATTGCCGCGCTCGCCATCGTCTTTTGCTTTGGCGCGCTCATGAACGCATTCGGCATGGTCAGCCCCGTTTACACCGTGGAGAGCTGGCTAAAGCGCACACTGCATTTTCAGAGTCAGGCCATGGTGCTGGGAATTCTTTTTACCGCGATCATTGTCGCGGAGCCTGCGCTGTTGCTCGGCCTGGCGTCATGGATCACGCGTGCCTGGGCGGGCGTAAAGACGGGCTGGCTGGCCATTGCAGTTCGCTACGCCTACGCGCTCTCACCGTTGGGCTTTGGCATGTGGCTCGCGCACTATGGATACCACTTCTTTACCGGCCTCTACACGATCGTTCCCGTAACTCAAAATGCATTCGCCGAGCTCGGCTTGCCGATTTTCGGTGAGCCCCATTGGACCCTCGTTGGTTTGCCAAAAACGGTTGTGGAACCGCTCGAATTTGGGTTCTTAATTCTCGGCCTCGCCGGTTCAATGCTGATCGCCTGGCGGCTGGCCCACGACGATTCTGAAGAACACCCGTTACGCGCCTTTGCTCCCTGGGGAGCGCTGTGCGTGATCCTTTTCCTTTGTTGTGTATGGCTTTTGACTCAGCCCATGGACATGCGCGCCACTATGTTTGCCGGATAAGAAGGATGCGACTCATTCCCAGCTCATTTGAATTCGCCTTTATACGCCGCGGAAGCTCTCGCATTGGAGTTTCGACGCGCGGCTTGATTACGCTCGTTCTCTTGGCGGCATGTGTTTGTTTGCCGGCGTGGGCTCATATCGGGCCGCCTTACCCCATCATGCAGAATCGCCAAGTGGGGCCCTTCAACGTTGAGGTTTGGAGCAATCCTGACGTTGGCACCGGCAGTTTCTACATCATCATCGATCCGCCGAAAGGCAGTTCGCTCCTTGTTCCTGCTGATTTGAAGGTGCAGGTGTCGGTGCAGCCGGCCAGCAAGCGCCTGCCCGTGGCTACCTACGACGCATGGCGCGAAAAACTCCTCGATCACGTTGAATTCAAGGCCATGGTGCCTTTTGACAAAGAGGAGACGTGGCACGTCCACATCGTGTTCTCAAGTTCAACCGCCAGCGGCGCAGCCGACACCGATGTTCCGGTTACGCCGACGTTGCTCGGCCGATGGAATCTGCTGCTCTTCTTGCTCCCGTTCGTCGGCATCGGGGTCCTTTGGTTCAAAGCGGCGAGCGTTAGGCGAACGCGCGGACGGCGCAGACGCATACCGCAGGCACGTGTGCCGCAATGACTTTGTATTTCCAGCCGTGCACGCGAGTGATTAGAATCGTTCCCAGCAAGAACGACATGAAATCAAGTCTTCCTCACCGCTCACCACGGTTCGTAGCTGCTGTTTGCTCGGCCGCACTGGTCATCGCAGCCGGGTGTCATCGCGGCCTCCCTTCATCGTCTTCGGCGGATTATCACGAGTTCATCTCATCGTTCTACGTCGGTCTAGCGGCATTGCAGGTGGGCGACGATGTGCGCGCCGAAACTTCGCTTGGTCACGCCACGCAGCTCGCCCCCGGTGAGCCCGCCGCGTGGGCTGATTGGGGTATTCTCGCGCTGCGGCAGCGGACCTTCGATCTCGCCACGGAACGGTTTGAACGGGCGCACAAGCTGGCGCCAAGCAACGATCACATCGACTATCTGATGGGGATTCTCGGCAGCGACCGAGGCGACCCAGCCGGCGCAATCGCGAATCTGCGGGAAGCCGTGAAGCTCAATCCATCGAACCTTCAGGCTGCATATCAGCTGGCCCTCGAGGTCGAGCGCCAGGGCGCGCAGGGCAGCGAAGACGAATTTCAGCAACTGATCTCGCAGATACTCATGGCGCAGCCGCGCAACCTGCCGGCGCTGCTCGAGATGAGCCGCATCGCCGCCAAACGCGGCGACTCTGCAACTCTTCACTCCGCCGTCGATCGCATTGCAGCACAGTCGGCCGGATGGCCGCAGGACGCTCGCGATCGGCTCGCGCAACTCCAGGCGGCATCGAATTCGGCCCCGCTCTCGGCAGCGGCGATCCGCAGTGTTTTTCTGCGCAATGTGCTCATGCAGCTACCTGCATTCCGCCAGGAGCTGGCTCTAATCAAGCCCGCACCCGGCGATGAAGCGCAACCATTTACACATCTGCTGCGCCTGGCGTCGCCACCGGGCCAGCCTGCGCCACCCGACACCGCCCTGCACTTTGACGATCAACAAATCGCAAATCCAACCGGCGAAAAATGGGATTGGATCGGCGCGGTCTCGCTCAGCGGAGAAGGCGCGCCCGCCATCGCCATTGCGAATTCGCGGCAGGTGCGGATTTCGACCGGAGCTTCATTTCCGTTTCCGAGCGGCGCGAGCAAGACGGCCCCATCCCCCGAATCGGTTTTGCCGATCGACTTTAACTACGACTTCAAGACCGATCTGGTGCTTGCCGGCGCTGGCGGGTTGCACTTCATGCGCCAGGACGAGCCCGCGAAGTTCACCGACGTAACTGCGCAAACGAAATTGCCAAAGACTTTGCTGACGGCGGCATACACCGGAGCCTGGGCCGTGGATATTGAAGCCGATGGCGATCTCGACATCGTGCTTGGAACGGCCAGTGGCCTGCCGACTGTGCTGCGCAATAACGGCGACGGCACATTCAAGCCCATCCATCCCTTTGCCGCAGTTTACGGAATTCGCCAGTTTGTCTGGGCCGACCTGGACGGTGACGGCAATCCCGATGCGTCGTTGATTGACGGCGCCGGTCGCCTGCACATTTTCATCAATCAGCGGCTCGGCAACTTTGCCGAATCACCGTTGCCCCCCGGCTTCAGCGATATCAAGGCCATTGCCGCGGCCGATGCCAATCACGACGGCGTTCTCGATCTGCTTGCCGTCCAGTCAAGCGGCTCGATCGTCCGCCTGTCAAACATTAACGGTGGATGGGACAGCGGTGCGATCGCGCAGGTTCCTGACCCTGCGCACACGCTGGCAGGCGATGTGCGCCTTCGCGTGGCCGATCTTGATAACAACGGTGCCTTCGATCTGATGCTGGCCAACGTTGGCGCACCGCACAGCGAAGGCGGTGCACTCATCTGGCTCGCCGATCAGAATCAACACTTCGTCCCCCTCTCCTCTCC
Source organism: Occallatibacter sp. (assembly GCA_036489735.1). GTDB lineage: Bacteria > Acidobacteriota > Terriglobia > Terriglobales > Acidobacteriaceae > Telmatobacter. The sequence goes on from DASXFF010000108.1 coordinate 54,654, forward strand.
CCAGGGTCCCGCTCGCGTTTTCGATGCTGCTCCAGCAAGCAGCGAGAGCCGTCTCGACCTGCTCGGCCTTACGGCAGACAGCCAGCCTGTCGACGCGGTAAACCGCACCTCGAAGGACTATCACTGGCAAGTGATTCGCCCGCGCGCGCATCAGGCAACCGGCGACCAACGCATCAATTCGTTTGGTATCGGCGGCCAGATTGAAATCCGTTCGGGGCTCCTGCTGCAGATGCAGCCCATCGATGGACCGCAACTGCATTTTGGACTGGGCAATGGAACCGGGGCGGAAGTAGCTCGTATCGTCTGGCCCAACGGAACGGTTCGTGCGGAGTTCGCGCTCCGGGCCGACCAGGAGGTGCTGACCGAGCAACGCCTGAAAGGTTCGTGCCCGTTCCTCTTCGCATGGAATGGCAGGTCGATGCAATTCGTGAAAGACACCGTGCCATGGGGCGCCGCGCTTGGCCTGCGCATCGACTCTCTCGGACCGGCGCGGATCGCAGCCACCGAAGAATGGTACAAAATTCCCGGCAGCGCGCTTGTGCCGCAAAATGGATCGCTCGACTTGAGTATCACCGGCGAGTTGTGGGAGACCTACTATTACGACTCTCTCTCGCTGATGATTGTGGACCACCCCGTCGGCACCGAGGTCTTTACGGACGAGCGTTTTGTGGTGCCGCCCGTCAACCTGGCCGTGACGACAGTCGGTGAGCCGCATCCCATCGAGCACGCGACAGACGACCTTGGCCACGATGTCACCCAAACTTTGCGCAACCTCGATGGCAATTATCTCGACACTTTCGGGCGCGGCCCCTACCAAGGCGTCACGCACGACCATTACGTCGAAATCGATCTCGGAAACGATCTGCCTGCGACCGGACGACTGTGGCTCATCGCGAGCGGCTGGCTGCATCCATCGGACTCGTCAATCAACGTTGCGATGTCACAGGGCGACCGCGTTCATCCACAGCCACTGAGTCTTGAGATTCCGGACGGCCGCGGCGGGTGGAAAGTAGCGCGCGCGAATCTCGGATTTCCCGCCGGCCGCAATAAGACCTGCCTCATCGATCTCACCGGCCTGTTCCGCACTGGCGAGCCGCACAAATTGCGCCTGCGCACGAATCTTGAAATCTACTGGGACCAGATCGAGTGGGCGCAGGGCCTGCCGAATGTGCCGACGCGCATCATGCACCTTGCTCCGCAATCGGCCGACCTGCACTATCGCGGTTTTTCTGTGATTCATCAGGCGAATGCTTCGTCGCCGGAGATTCCCGAATACGGGCGGCTCGCCGGAACGACTCAGATCTGGCGCGACCTTGAAGGCTTTTACACGCGCTATGGCGATGTACGCGAACTGCTGAAGGCCACCGACGACCGGTATGTGATTATGAATGCCGGTGATGAGCTCGCTCTGCACTTTGCCTCGCCACCGCCTCCGCCAGCCGGATGGGTGCGCGACTACGTGATTGCTGGCGATGGCTGGGTAAAGGATGGCGACTACAATTCCACATTCTCGCGCACGGTGCAGCCGCTGCCCTACCATGCGCGCACCGAATACGACACACCGCCAGGCGCACTCGAAGATGAATGGGTCTATCGCCATCATCCCGAGGATTGGCAGAACTACCAGACGCGCTACGTGAGCGCGGACGTTTTTCGCGATGCACTGCGCGATAGAGCGGCGCAATGAAGAAAGTACCCATTGCGAGGATACTTGTCTCCATTTTCTTCGCGGCGCTCCTTGCGGCGCCATGGATGATGCGGCATTTCTCCGCACCGGCTCCGGCGGGAACTGCTCCCAACGCTAAGGCTGCGCTGGCTCGCTACGGCTTTTCGCTCGAAGAGGTCGCGCATTCGTCCGGAATCGACTTCGTCCATCAGGCGCCCACGCTCGACCAAAAACTCGCCGGGATCATGCCGGAGGTTGCGTCAATGGGCGCGGCGGTCTCAATCGTCGACTACAACCGCGACGGATGGCCGGATATTTACGTCACCAACAGCGCTGTAGGCAGTAAAAATCATCTTTATCGCAACAATCACGACGGCACGTTCACCGACGTTGCGGAACAGTTAGGCATTGCCGACGTGAACCAGCCGGGCACCGGAGTTTCAATGGGTGCGGTGTGGGGCGACTACGATAACGACGGTTACGAAGACCTCTTCCTGATCAAGTGGGGCAAACCGGAGCTGTTTCACAACGATCGTGGCGAGCACTTTACGCGCGTAACCGATCAGGCCGGCCTTCCACCGTGGATCAACGCGAACACCGCCGTATGGTTCGACTATGATCACGACGGCAAACTCGACCTCTTTGTTGGCGGCTATTTCCCCGAAGACGTTGACCTGTGGCACCTGCGCGACACGCGCATGATGCCCGATAGCTTTGAGTACGCCGAGAATGGCGGCCGCAAGTATCTTTTCCATAATCTTGGCAACGGCCATTTTGAAGAGGTGAGCGCCAAGGCCGGCATCGATAGCCGCCGCTGGGCGCTGGCCTGCGCGGCCGCCGATCTGAGCGGGTCCGGCTATCCGGATCTCTTCGTCGCCAACGACTACGGCGTCTCGGAGCTCTACATCAATGATCACGGGCATTTTCACGAAGCGGGTAAGGAAGCTGGCGTCGGCTTTGCTCCCAAGAGCGGCATGAATGTCTCATTCGGCGACATCTTCGATCAGGGCAAATTCTCCGTTTACGTCTCGAATATTTCTGAAGAAGACGTGCTGATTCAGGGCAACAATCTGTGGGTGCCGCAGAGCGGCTCCGCGCTTAAATACGACAACATGGCGCGCGACCTTGGCGTAGAGCTTGGCGGGTGGAGCTTCGGTGCGCAATTCGGCGACTTCAATAACGACGGCAATCTGGATCTTTATCTCGCCAACGGCTACATCTCGCTCGACCGCCAGCGCAGTTACTGGTACGACTTTGCCAAAGTGGCGGGAGGCAACAGTTCCATCATCGGCGATGCCGCCAACTGGCCGGCGTTCAACGGCCGAAGCCTCTCCGGGTACCAGCAAAAACGCCTGTGGCTCAACGATGGTGAGGGCAAGTTTGTCGACGTCGCACAAGCTGTGGGCGCAACCGATACCTACGATGGCCGCTCCGTTGCGCTGGTCGACCTATGGAATACGGGCACGCTCGACGTTGTTGTCGCCAACCAGCGCGGTCCGCTGCTGATTTACAAAGACACCGCCGATCCCGCAAATCGCTGGATCGAGTTTTCGCTTGAGGGCACGAAAAGCAATCGCAGCGCCATTGGCGCTGAGATTACCCTCTACTGGGACGGTAAGGGGCAATTGCAACAGGTCTCGGGTGGCAACGGCTTTGCATCGCAAAACGATCGGCGCGTGCATTTTGGGCTTGGCAGAAATCCGAAGATCGATAAAGCAGTAATCCGTTGGCCTTCGGGCAACGTGCAGACGCTCGACAATCTCACACCCGATCGCCTCTACACTGTGAAGGAACCATCATGAGCCAGCTAACGACACAAATGGGCGCACCGGAGGGGCGCACTGCAAACTTGCCTCCGGCGAAAAGCGGTCTGTCTGTTCCGGCATGGCTCAATCCTTATCTGCCGCCGATCTTCATCACGCTGATTCTATTGGCTGGCAACCTTTCTTTCGGCATTCTCGAGAGCTATTCGAAAACTCTGCTTGCCATTGCTACGGCCATCACTTGTGAAATGGTGCTGGGACGTATTTTTCTGCGCAAATGGCCGCATCCGGCCAGCGCTTACATTAGTGGCATCAGCGTAGGAATCCTGCTGCGCTCGCCCGCTTTCTGGCCATACGCATTGTGCAGCGCTCTCTCCATCACGTCAAAATATGCGCTGCGCGTCCGCGGCCGTCACATCTGGAACCCCTCCAATTTTGGCATCTGCGCCATGCTGATCCTCGCCTCGCAGGCCGTGGCCTCGCTCAGCATTCAATGGGGCAACAATTTTGCTTCGCTCGTTGTCATCTGGGTCTTGGGCTCGGTGATCGTGTGGCGCGCGAAGCGCTTCAATATCACTCTCACCTACGTTGTCTGCTTTATTGCGCTTTCGTTTCTTCGCGCACGCGTTACGGGCGATCCATGGCAGTCTGAGATCTCGCCTATCACTGGCCCGATGTATCAGCTCTTCATCTTCTTCATGATCACCGATCCGAAGACGACCGTGCGCTCGCGCGTGGGCCAGTGCATTGTTGCTGCCGCCATTGCAGTGCTCGAATTCTTCTTCCGCCTCAACAGCAGCATATACGCACCCCTTTATGCGCTCTTCTGGGTTGGCCCGGCGGCTCTGCTGATTGAGATGGCCATCGATTCGCGCCGGACTGGTGCCGCCAACACGCCCGCGATCGCCGGCCAGAAAGTGGTGCAGGCCTAGCCCCGTTATGTCTGACCGCGTTCTCAGCTGGCCTCGTACATGCTCATTTCACTCCGCTCTCTTGGTCGCGCTGGCGGCGGCAGGCCTCTGCGGATGCAAATCCAATCCTGCGTCGCAGCGGGAGAGAAGCGCCAACGTGCAGCCCCCGCCTTCGCACCCGGCGCCTGGCAACACCCCGCAACCGGCCCAACCGCGTCCATCGGGCCCCATCACATTCGTTGACGTGACCGAACAGGCGGGCATCCACTTTAAACACAATAGCGGAGCCTTCGGCGCCAAATATCTGCCTGAGACGATGGGCAGCGGCGTGTGCATTATCGACTACGACAATGACGGCTGGCCCGACATCTTCTTCGTCAATTCAATGGACTGGCCCGGTCATATCAGGGGCAAGTCGTATCCCGCGCTCTACCACAATAATCGCGACGGCACGTTCACCGACGTGACGCGCCAGGCCGGGCTTGATGTAGAAATGTATGGCATGGGCTGCGCTGTCGGCGACTTCGACAACGACGGATATGACGACATCTATGTGACCGCCCTCGGCGGCAGTCATCTTTTTCGAAACCTGCACAACAACACGTTTGCCGACGTGACTGCCAAAGCGGGGCTCGCCGACTCGGGCTTTCCCACGGGCGCAGTCTGGTTCGACTACGACAACGACGGCAAGCTCGATCTCTTCGTTGCACATTATGTCGAGTGGTCGCAAAAGGCCGATCAGTTTTGCTCGCTCGATGGCAAGCACAAGTCGTATTGCACGCCCGAGGCCTACAAGGGCCAGAGTGCGCGGCTGTTTCACAACCTCGGCAATGGAAGATTCGAGGACGTGACGAAGCGCGCCGGTCTCTACGACGCGAGCGGAAAATCGCTTGGCGTGGCGCTGCTCGACTACGACAACGCTGGCTGGCTCGATCTTTTTGTTTCGAACGATACGGCAGCCAACAGGCTGTACCACAACAATCGCAACGGGACATTTTCTGAGGATGCCTTCGCCGCGGGCGTTGCCTTCAGCGATGCGGGCCGCGCGCGCGCCGGCATGGGCACCGATGCGGGCGATTACGATAACTCGGGCCGACAGAGCCTGCTGATTGGCAACTTCACAGATGAAAGCATGTCGCTTTACCACAACGATGGATCGGGGCTATTTACCGATCAATCGGCAGACGCGGGGATTGCTTCGCACACGGCGCAATCGCTCACCTTCGGTACGTTTTTCTTCGATTACGATCTCGACGGCCGGCTGGATATCTTCGCCGCGAACGGCCATGTCGCAGACGACATCGGCACTGTGCGTCCCAATCTTCACTACGCTGAGCCGCCGCTCCTCTTCCACAACGTTGGCAGAGGCAGATTTCAGGACGTTTCGGCCGATGTCGGACCTGCGCTACGGCACTCCATGGTTGCGCGCGGAGCGGCATACGCCGACTTCGATAACGATGGCGATCTCGATGTCGTCGTAACTACCAACAACGGTCCAGCACATCTTTTCCGCAACGAGAATGGCAATCGTAATGACATGTTGCAGCTCAAACTTGTCGGAACCAAATCCAATCGCGACGCGATTGGGGCCAAAGTCATGCTAACGGCTGCGGGGGGAATGCGGCAGCTTGCCATGGTTAAGTCGGGATCAAGTTACCTTTCACAAAGCGAGTTTCCATTGACCTTTGGGCTCGGAAAACCCGGCAGCGCCGGTTCGGTTAACCTCGAGATCGTATGGCCCAGCGGCCGCAAGGAATCGCTATCGCACATTGCTCCCGATCAGTTCCTCGTCATCGAAGAAGGCCGAGGCATCGTATCGGCGCGCCCG
>DASXFF010000219.1:0-27653 GCA_036489735.1 Occallatibacter sp.
ATGGCTCGTGTCCGCGCACCGGCGAAATGGCTCTTGGCAAAACCTTCTGCAGATTGAAATGCCGTCAGTCCGAATCGCGCCATGCGCAGCGGATGATGAGGGATGTGGAGCATCGGCCCCAGCGCGTCTTCCGCAAAGTCCTTCCAGTCGCCGGCCGCGGGCTGCATCAAATCGCGCCATATCTTGCCGTCCGCGCCCAGCGCGCGCTCCGCGTGCTCCAGGTCGCGTTCCAGTACAACCGCTGAACCGTCGTCAAGCGGGTGCGCCAGCGGCGCTTCTCCATGAATCCACTCCAATCCGTGAGCTGCCAGAGGCAATCGGGAGAAGAATGGAGACCCCGCGGCGAACGGGTATACGGCCGAGCCGAAGTCGTGCTGGAATCCCGGCATGGTCAGAGGCATCGTGCGCACAGCGCCGCCCGGCTCTGCCTCTGCCTCGTGAACATCGACGCGCATACCCGCCTGCGCCAGCACAATAGCCGCCGCCAGTCCGTTGGGGCCCGATCCGATCACGCATGCACGGCTCATCGCTTCATCATCCTTCTCCGTTGCTCAATCATGCGGCGGCAATTCTTCAGGCCATTCCACCACCGCAAATTGCCCATCAGCAGCCATCGTCAGCTCCGGCGCGTAGAGGCCGAGGTACTGGCGGCGCCACCAGTTACCGGTGCGCTGCTTCTCTTCTTCGGTTGTGAACCAGTACTGCCAAATCACTGCGCGTACGTAACGAGGCGGCGTCTGCTCGAAGGGGCTGCTCTTGAAAAGCGCCAGCACATCGGCGTCGCCGACGAGAAGCCGCTCTTCGGTCAGCGGCACGAACTCGTTATCGCGCCAGCCGTTGAGCGACGCAAACCACAGGTTCCAGTCAAAGCGCGGCTGATAGGGTGCATAAATTCTTGGCGCTTCGTTCAGCGCCTGCGGCTTGTTTCGGAATGGATACGCGATCCAGTTTGCGCCGTCGTCGGAGCCCTGAAATTCGATCTCGTAGCGCCCGCGCGTCATCACTGCGAACAGCCCATATTCGTTGGCGATCCGAAAGGGCTCCAGTGCGATCAGCGGCTTGGCCGGCAGCGGGGCTGCGCGCGCGGGAATCCAAATCATCTCCGCAGTCGTGTTGTAGGCGATCCAGGTCAGCATAAAGGCCGCAACCGAAATGCGAACTACCCACCAAGTGAATCCGAATTGCTGAAAAAATGCGTTCCGTTTCGGAGCCTGATCGGACGGTTCAATGTCGGCAGTCGAAACGGTGGCTTCGCCCACGCCCAGGATCGAGAGAGAATGCTCCTCATCCGTCTTCGGCCAAACATCCAGCCCAGCGCTTCTCTCCGACATTCGCAGACGGAAGCGCGCGGGAATGAAACGCAGTAGAAATTTGTCGTCGAGCAAAAGAAAACCGAGCGACAGAACAAGATAATTCAGAAATGCATAGTTGGCGGTGAGGATGACCCCGATTTCCCAGGGCGTGACGATAAAGAAAAGGATCAATCGCACCCTGCGCGGAAAAAACATCATGAGAACCAGGCCCAATTCGAGCGCCAGGGTTCCACCGACCGTGGCAGCATGAAACCAATGCGGCAGATGCTCGACGTACCATCCTATCCATGTGGGCAGCGGCCCATTTTGGTAGTACTCGTCCATGGCCGTGAAGTTGCGCCATTCCACGTCGCCGCTCAAAAGCTTCACTAAGCCGGATTCGAAATAAATCCGGAACCATTCCCACTGCAATAGAAACCAACTCATGCGCGAGGGAGGATCGTGCGCGCCCCAACCCGGCCACAGCCCGCGCGGCGCAAAAAACAAGGCCAGGAATCCAGCCTCGAGCAGCATGCCATCTGACTGGTAGCTGGAAAAAACTCCGCTTGCACCCACGAATGACAAAAAGCAAACGAAGCAGACCAGAAAGCTCAGGCGGGGCCAGAAGTTTAGGAATGCAACCACCGCGGCAATCAGCCCAATCCACGTGACCGCCATCATCATGGCGGAGCTTGACGAGACCCAATAGAGCGACGGCGCATACCAGTAACACTCCATGCCCAGCTGCTGTGCGACGTCGCCCAGATAACCCTGGGCAGGCAGAATTCCGTTCGGACCGATCAGTCCCTTGATCTGAAACAGCAGCGAATAAAACGCGGAGAGATAAATCAGGGCGAGTGCACGCAGAAAGATCCACCGCGGAACCAACTGTCCGCGCGGGCCGCGATGTCCGTCGAAAAGCCACCGGAATCCGTTAACCAGCCTGCGCCCCACCATATCTCGATCAGGATACCGGCTCGCCGTCAATCATCGATAATGGAATGTGCGTCAGAGCCCAATCCAGGAAAGTATCTCTCAATGCGCAAATCCTTATTCGATTTGTCGGGCAGAGTGGCCGTGGTTGCCGGCGGAACCACAGGGCTGGGCCACGCGATGGCCCTGGGCCTTGCAGCTGCGGGCGCCGACGTCGTGTCGAGCTCGCGCCGCCGCAATCAGGTGGAGAAGGCTGCAGCCGAAATTGAAGCACTCGGCCGCCGCACTTTGCGAGTCGTCAGCGACGTTCTCGATCGTCCCTCGATCCAGGCCCTGCACGATGCTGTCCTGGCGGCCTTCGGCAAGGTCGACATTCTCGTGAACGCCGCTGGAATCACCAGCAAGTTCCCCGTGTTGCAGGCGCCGGAGGCGGACTGGTCGCGCATCATTGAAACCAATCTCACTGGCACGCTTCGCGTTTGCCAGATTTTTGCCGGGAGTATGGCGAAAGCAGGCTACGGCCGCATCATCAACGTCGCTTCTCTCGGATCCTTTGTCGCGTTTCGGGGCGTCGCGCCCTATTCGGCAAGCAAAGCCGGCGTCGTTTCATTAACCAAGACTCTGGCAATCGAGTTGGCGCCCAACGGAGTCAACGTGAACGCCATCGCGCCGGGGGTCTTTGCAACGGAGCTAAACCGGTCTCTGGTTCAAGGGACGCCGCGTGGTCAGGAGCTGTTGACGCGCACCCCGATGCACCGCTTTGGGCAGGCGCATGAATTGGCAGGCGCAGCCATCTTCCTCGCTTCCGAAGCGGCCTCGTTCGTCACTGGAGAAGTCCTTGCCGTCGATGGCGGATTCCTGGCGAGCGGGGTCAATCAATAGATTTTGCGTCCGTGGGATGAAATCGTAAGGCGCGCGAGAAGTTTCCGCTAGAACGCGGCCGGCGCGATCTGGACCTTTCGCCCTTCGTCGCACGAAGTATAGATGCTGCGCACCAGTTGGAGCGCGCGGTACCCATCCACACCTGAAGACGCGGGCGGCCGTCCCGATTTGCACGCCTCACCAAAGTCGGCTAGTTGCCGCTCAAAAGGTGTAAGCGAAATAGCCATCGGATCCGACGCGCCGGATTTTGCCTGCTGCGAAATTGGCGCCGGCTCGCCTCGATCGTCCCGCACATCCCAGGTGGTGAGTTGGTCACCCGTAACAATCGCGCTGCCTTTCGTTCCGTGGATCTCGATGCGCTCCGGATAACCCGGCCAAAGTGCCGTTGCAGCCTGAATTACTCCGATCGCGCCCGATGAATAGCGGAGAACTGCCGAAACCAAATCTTCCGATTCGATCTTGTGCGTCGCGCCGAGCTGCCAGTAACCAAAAACCTCATCGACCGCGCCAATCAGATACAACAGCACATCCACCTGGTGGATCGCCTGGCTGATCAGCGCGCCTCCCCCTTCGCCGGCCCAGCTTCCCTTCACCGGCCGCGCATAATACTCGTCTGTGCGGTGCCACTTTACATAAGCGTCGGCCTGAAGGATTTTGCCCATCCTTCCTTCCGCGATAGCTCGCTTGAGGAATAGCGTCGAGTGGTCGAAACGATGCTGGCTGACAACTCCGAGTTGAATCCCAGCCCGGCGCGCTGCGTCGATCATTTGAGCCGCGGTCGCGAGATCCACGGCCATTGGCTTCTCTACCAGCACATGCTTGCCGTTTTGCGCGCCCAACTCGACCGCCTCCAGGCGATAAGCGGGAAACGTACACACATCGAGGAAGTCCACGTCCGCGCGCTCGGCCACCTGCTGCGGCCTGGCCACAAACTCTGCACCCCAAGCATCCGCAAACTTGCGCCCACGCTCCTCGGTCCGGTCAGTTACCGCCACGACCTGGTAGCCGATGTTCTTGTATGCTTGCGCGTGTTTGCCGGCGATGCCGCCAGCACCGATGAATCCTACTCGCATGGATGGTCTGTCTCCCGGATTTAACCCGCCACAGCACGATGGGCCGATGTGCTCTTTATGCGTATTCCGGAGCTGGTTCGGAATTGGTTCGCTCGCCTTCGCGTCGCGTTGGAAAGTCCATCTGGCGAAAAAGCACCTTGTGCAGGACGAGCGCAGCGGCCCCACGCAACCGCGCTGCGTCGCCATCCATGGCCGCCACCACGCGCGGAGTGTGCGGCGTAAACGATTTGGCGATCAGCTGGCTCTCAAGCAAAGGGCAGATCCGCGGCCACAGAGCCGTGCAATCGCCAATGATGATGATGACTTCAGGAGCCAACCCTGCCGCCAGCATCGCCAAACCTCGCGCCAGGTAGGTCATCATCTTGTCGATCGAGCGCAGGGCGCGCACGTCGCCCTTCAAGGCGAGTTCCAGCAACTCCTGAAACGAAGTGATTGTGCTTTCAGGCGCCAGCTCGCGGTAGTAGCGCAGCCCGGCTCGGTTCGATGCGAACGTCTCCCAGCACCCTACGCTGCCGCAGCCGCAGACAGGTCCGGTTTCTTCAAGCGGCATGTGGCCGAACTCTCCGGCCATGTCATTCCTGCCGCGCACCACCCGTCCATCCACCAGCATTCCCGCGCCAATGCCCTCCGAAACCGATACCGCAATCATGTTCGATACATCGCTGAAGTTACCGAACCAGCGTTCCGCGACCAGGCAGGCGTTGGCAGCGTTCTCCATTTCGGTCGGCGTATCCAGCACTCTCTGCAGCTCTGCATAAAGATCGATCTGGCCCCAGGGAGCGTTGGGCGAAAAAAGCAGACGGTGTGTCCTCTGGTCCACGCGGCCCGAGACGCTGACGCCAAGGCCCTGAAAGACTCGTTCGCCATAGGTCGCGCGCAGCGAACGCGCCGCTCTTGCAATATGACCGATGGCCGCCCTGGCTTCTTCAGGCGTTGAACCGGCCTTGATTTCGAAGGCGACTGCCTCCCGGCCAAGGATCTTTCCGTTAACATCGACAACCGCAAGGTTAGCCTTCCCTGGGCGGAGATCGATAGCCAACGTTACGTGCCGGTCGTTCAGCGTGACATAGGTCGGCCGCCGGCCTCGCGGCAGCCGTCCCAGGCTTCCCGGCACCACCCATCCTTCGTCGATGAGCTGGCTGATGATGACGGAAACGGTACTGGGTTGCAGGCCGGTCAGCCGCGCCAGGTCTGCCCGGCTCACGGGCTGGTGCAGATGGATGGCGTGAAGCAGAACGTCGCGGTTGATTTCGCGCGCAGTTTCGCTCGATGCCACAGCGTGGCGAGGTCGGGTCGACTTATCGGCTGTGTCCATGGTTCGCGGCTTCCGTCATCGAACGGTGCTCGATATTGAGCCACACGCGTGGCTCGGGCGCCGACGGCACTCGCAATCAATATATCCGAGGGGATCATAGGTGGCACAAATCCGCTCTATTCTCTGGGAGCCCGTTGAATTGATGATCAGATCCTTTTCTGCCCCGGAATCGTCTTCCCATGTTCCTGAACTATACGCTGCGGGATCAATCGGGTACTGCCTACGAAGCTGCTAGCCCACGGGATTGCATTGAGAAAAATCGCTTTTCTTCGCTCCTGGGCGGAATCACTCTATTGTTCATGTTCCGAATAATATCCAGCCCCCAAATGGCGAGCGCGGCTACCTTCCGCGTAAACCGAAAACTCTTAAGCTAGTTACGACACAGTAAACTTACCACTGATTCCTCATTCGGAATCATTTTTTCGCTTGACAGTCGATGTTTTTCACCCATAAAATCCGCGTCGCCAAGTAAATTGCGTTTCGCGGTACATCAACTTGCCAAAAGTGTGGGCATCACCAGCAGAACACCGGCTTAAAGTACCCCATGATGCTTCGACCCAAACAAAGTTTAACCGGGCCACATCGCGGACAGAAGCAATAGGAGGAAAAATGAAAAGGGTAATTCTTGAGGGAGGTAATTCAATGAGGCGTTTACGTGTCGTACTTTCCCTGATGATCTGCATGTTCGCTGTCAGCGCATTCGCGCAAGGCGGTGGCAATGTCGCCATCTCGGGAACGGTTTCTGATCCTTCCGGGGCGGTCATCTCCGGAGCGAAGGTGACAGTGACCCAGCTCAGCACCTCCGGCGTCCGCACCGACACAACCAACAGCAGCGGCCAGTTCAACTTCCCCGCTCTTCCACCTGCAACGTATAAGGTTCTGGTGCAGGCCCAGGGATTCAAAGAATATCTTCAGAATGTCGTGTTGCTCGCCGATCAGACCCGGAACATGGATATTCGTTTGGAAGTCGGCGCGGCAACGCAACAAGTCACTGTGGCGACGTCAGCCGTACAGGTAAACACGGTGAGCCCGGAACTCGGTCAGGTGATCGAGCGCTCACGTCTATCCGACTTGCCGCTGAACGGAAGAAATGCCGCGGACCTTACGCTGATGGTGCCCGGCGCTGTAACCGCGATCGCCAATAATTCCGGCTCATTGCAGGGCGACACCAAACAGATTCCCGGCGCCGACGCAATCGCCGTGAACGGGGCAAGGCCGGACCAGATCGGCTACAACCTGGACGGCGCCAACAACGAAGATCTGATGAGCAACGTCAATCTTCCCTTTCCCATGCCCGACGCGGTGCAGGAGTTCAGCGTCCAGACCAATAGTTTTGATGTGCAATATGGCGCCAACGCCGGCGCGGTGGTCAATGTCGTCACCAAGTCCGGCACGAACGATTGGCACGGCGATTTGTTCGAATTCGTGCGCAACCGCGCCTTCAATGCCCGCAACTATTTTGCTCCTGCCAAGGACCCTCTGAAGCGCAATCAGTTTGGCGCCACGGTCGGCGGGCCCATTCACAAGGACACGACCTTCATGTTCTTCGGCTGGCAAAAAACCATCATCCGCGATGTCAACAATGCCACCAACGCGCTGGTTCCTACTGCGGACAATTTAGCCGGAAACTTCTCCTTAACCAATCCGACAATCACTCCCATCAAATGCCTCCCAAGCGACGCCGTTGCACAGACGAATATATGCAATCCGTTCACGCACACTCCCTTCGCCAGCAATGCTTCGATTGGCCCCATCGATCCCGTGGCCGCCAACATCGCCAAACTGCTGCCGATTCGCCCCGCAGGATCAACAAGCCAGTCGGTCACTTTCGGCACACCGCTCCAGCAGAACTTTGATGAATACACCGCGAAAGTCGATCAAGACTTCCGCGGCGGAAACCGGCTCTACGGTCGATTTTTTCTGAACCGCTATAAACATGCTCCGTCCTATGACGGGAAGAATCTTCTAACGGACGGAACAGGTTCTACCGTACAGACACAGAACTGGGCCGTCGGCCACACATGGGTCATTTCATCGAATCTTGTCAACAACCTCGTCCTCGACGTCGTGCGTTCCGATTCGGACCGCACCCAGCAAGGCGGCCCCGGAGGAACAGTTCCAGATATGACTTCCTTCGGTTCGTCTCTCTACCAATTGCCCAAGGCGCAGAGCGGCATCCGCAGCTTGGTTGTCGCCGGCGACATCAATATCGCCCCATTCACCAACGGGGTATTCGTAAGAAATACGGGCGACCTACGCGAAGTGCTTGACTGGAATAAGGGCAAGCACGAAATGACCTTCGGGTACGATCTCGAGTTAGATCAATCGAATATCCGCAATACCGACTTCGAGAATGGCAACTTCAACTTCACCAACGACGTGACGGGCCTGGCCATGGCCAGCTTTCTGCTGGGCTATCAGCACACATTCAGCCAAACCTCCGGCAACTACTCTGACTCGCGCGAAAACCCGATGGGAATCTTTGCCGGCGACAAGTGGAAGGTCTCGCCACGCCTCTCTCTCGACTACGGGCTGCGCTACGAGCCTCAGCAGGTGATGCAGGAAATCCATGGACGCATCCAGCAGTTCCGCCCTGACGCGCAAATGGCCGGTGTCCACTCGTCCATCATTCCCAGCGCGCCCGCCGGACTGTTCTTCATCGGCGACAAATATAACGGGATCGACGTTCCCACCCGCGGTGAAACCGGCGACTTCAAGAACTTCGGTCCACGTGTGGGTGTTGCCTGGGATCCGACCGGAACCGGCAAGATGTCGGTCCGCGCAGGCGGCGGACTGTTCTTTTACTCAAGACTACCCGGGCTGTTCCTGAACGACGCGTCGATCTCGCCGCCCTTCAGCCTGCGCATTGACCTCAACGATTCAACCACCGGCGCCTCGCAGATCGGTTCGCTCTCGAATCCTCTTGCGGCTTACCCGACCTTCACCAACGGTTTCCCGCAGCGTTATACGCTCGCGACCGCTCCTAAGAACGCGCCCTTCGTCACCAACCCCGTCCTTTACAGCCTGCAGCCGGGCGTAAGTTGGACGACGCCCAAAATTTACGACTGGAACATCACCTATGAGTATCAGTTGCGGGCCGATACGGTGGTGCACGCGTCTTATGTCGGGACGCGCGGAACGCATCTCAGGCAGGACATAAACTTGAACCCCTCTGTTTATACGGCCGGCAGTTCGGCGTCGGAGCAGTCAACGCGGCCGTACCAGCCGTTTGGGATTATCTACGAAGATCGCAACACGGGTGGCAACCGGTACAACGCCTTCCAGGTCGATTTGGAAAAGCGTCCGGCGGGTGGCAGTGGCATCCTCAACCAGATCACATTGCTTGCTAACTACACGTATTCCAAGGCCACCGATTACAACCTGGCCGAAAACGGCGGCATTACCGATATTGGATCCAGTATCGGCTCGGGTATGTCGGTCTACGATCCGCGTCAGAAAGCATTCGAAACCGGTCCTGCGACTTTCGATCACACCCATCACTTTGTGGCATCGTACGTCTGGAGTCTGCCTAAGCTGAACAGCTCCAGCGGGCTGATACGGAACGTGGTTGGCGGATGGCAATGGACAGGGATTTACAGCTTTATCACGGGCGATCCGATGACCGTTCTTGCAGGAACCGACATATCCCGCACGAACAACAACCTCGATCGAGCCGATTACACGCCGTCCGGCACGGTCGGGACCACCTGCACTCCAACAATTCACTGCGTCTCATTTCTCAACACGCACAACTACGCCGCACCGGCAGCCGGAACCTACGGCAACTCCGGCAAAGGCTCAGTGCGCGGTCCAAATCTTTGGGATGCCGACACTGGCCTCCTCAAGAACTTTGTGCCGATGGCCTCGCACGAGAACATCAACTTCCAGTTCCGCGGCGAGTTCTTCAACATCTTCAACCATCCGCAGTGGGCCGACCCCAACGTGACCCTGGCCAACGGCACTTTTGGCAGCATTCGGTCGACGGTAGGCACCGCTGTGGGCAATGTCCTCACCACCGCGGATTACCGTATCATCCAGTTCGCGCTGAAGATGAATTTCTAACGTAAGATCGAGCCGGGATATTCGAGCGGGTTTGTTGAATGTCCCATTACATCGGGAGGGGTGGAAAATCGGCCATGCCGGTTATCCGCCCCTTCGCATTTCGTCAGCGGGACCTTCGCGTCGTGCTGAGAAGGCAGCTTTTCTTGTGGCAGGGCGCCGCGATTCGTTCATCAGCAGAACAAAACGCTATTTCGCGATCATCACCCGCAGTGATTGCGCCTTAAGTTAATCAATCTCAAACCATTCAGGCACACTCGATTTCCCCCCTGCGCGCCTCGCAGCCACCTTCGTCGCGTTCACACGCCTCTGCCTGCGCCCTTTACACTCTTCATGGGAGAACGACCTAGGAGATCAATGATGAACTTACGTGCCGGGCCGCAGCTTTTGTTCCTATGCGGTGTTAGCTTCTTGACGCTCTGCCCGCCACTCGCAGCGCAGGCTCTTGCCACGCCTTCTGCCGCTCCCAAAGCCAATTTGCAATTGGTAATTGTGCTCTCCCGGCACGGTGTTCGTTCGCCCCTCAATTTGCAAGCCGATCTCGACAAGTACTCGGCAGCGCACTGGCCGAAGTGGGACGTCGCACCCGGCATCCTCACGAATCACGGCTATGATCTGATCAAAATTTTCGGGGCTTGGGATCGCGTAAAGTTTTCCGGCGAGGGTTTGCTCGCACCTACTGGTTGCGCCGATGCCGGCCACGTCACGATTGTGGCCGATACTGACCAGCGCACGCGCCAAACCGGGAAAGCACTCGCGGAGGGGATGTTTCCCGGCTGCGGAATCAGCATTCACTCGCAGCCGGATGGTACGACCGACCCGCTCTTCCTTCCTAGCAAGGCCGGGATAGGCCACCCGGACCCAGCACTGGTCACCGCGGCCGTTGCAGGACGCATTGGCGGCAACCCCACCAATCTGACTGAAACTTATCGTCCGCAGTTAGCTGCGCTCGATCGCATCTTGTCGGGCTGTGGGCGCCTGCCACCCAATCCGCAACGCATTTCGATCTTCGACATTCCCGCCGGCCTCAAGCCCGGGACCGAAGACTCTCCCGTAGCGGCGCGCGGTCCGCTCGTCACCGCTTCAACGCTAATAGAGAACCTGCTCCTTGAATACACAGAAGGAATGAGCACAGCCGACACCGGCTGGGGATGCGTTGACGGCGCGACCTTGCGCTTCATCATGCAGGCCAACGTCGCGGCATGGAACTACGACGTTCGGACGCCTGCCTTTGCGCGCACCTACGCCTCGAATCTCCTCGCCCACATCCGCACCACGATGGAACAGAGTGTGAAAGGAACTCCGATTCGGGGCGCGATCGGAAAACCGGACGATCGTATGTTGATTCTGGTCGGTCACGATTCCGACATCGCCGCCGTCGCCGGCGCGCTGGGCATCGATTGGATCGCTGACGGGCGCGCCGACGATACCCCGCCCGGCGGTGCATTGCTCTTTCAACTCTGGCGCTCGCCCCGCGGCGCCTCTTTCGTTCGCGTCGAATTCATCACGCAAACTCTCGAGCAGATGCGAAATTCTGTGCCGCTGACGCCAGCCAACCCGCCCGCTGAGGCGCCAATCTTCGTCCCGGCATGCAGCGGCGCCGACCTTTCCTGCACCTGGGAAAGCTTTTCCGCTGCCATGCGCCAAGCCACCGATCCTGCTTTCGTCACCACGCTTCGATAGCGGCGAATCCTTCGCCCGCTCAAAGACTCACCCCGGCGTTGCGGCCGTTCCTAGACTGTTTCCTTGACGGCGTCTGCCTCGCGCCAGCGCGCCCAGCGGAACGGCATCCGCAGCCGTTCATACCGGCTCTCGCGATCGTGCGCGCGCGTTCGTCCCGATAAAACATCCTCGGCGTTCACCAGACCCACCAGTTTGCCGGTCTCTCGCTCAACGACGGGCAGGACAAATAGCCGTTGTGACGCCATCCGTTCCGCAGCCGCCCGCAACGTCTCGTTTGGATACGCCACAACTGGCGCGGCTGCCTGCGCCTCCCGATCCCTACCCGAACTGTTGGCGAGAGCGGAAAGCCCGCTACGCGTGATCACGCCGGTGAGCCGGCCTTCGGTATCCACCAACGGATAGAGCCGCTGGCCGCGGTGATCGCTTTTTGCGCGCCCGCCCTCGAGCCACTGTTGCGCATCTGCCGCCGTCAACTCCGAGGGCAGCACAATAGCGCGCGGACGCACCGCTTCCGAGACCATAATGGTCTCCAGCGGATCGACGCAGTACTCGCGGCTTAGATGATAGCCACGCCGGCTGATCCTCTCTGTAAGGATCGATCGCTTCTGGAACAGCACTGTGAAGGCGTGCGCCACCACCGAAGCCGTAAATACGGGAAGCATCAAACCGTAATTGTGCGTGAGCTCGAGGCTCAGGACCGCGGCCGTAAGCGGGCAGCCGATCGAACCCGACAGAACCGCGGTCATCCCCACCAATGCCCACGCGCCAGACGACATCCCAGGCAAAATAGGCGCAAATAAAGCTCCCATCGCCCCGCCGATCATCAACAGCGGCGCAAGAATGCCGCCCGACGTCCCAGAGCCAAGCGAAAACGACCAAATGATGCTTTTGATAACAAGAATGCCTGCGATTAATTGCCAGGTATGGTCACCCGCCAGCAACGAATCGATTACGTCATAGCCGGTGGCAAGCGCGCGCGGAAAGATCAACCCGCCCAAGCCCACGACAACACCGCCAATCGCGGGCCACCACATCCAGTGAATCGGCAGATGATTCTCGAAGAAATCCTCGCTGGCGTAGACGGCGCGGCTCAGCAGCAAAGCCAGCAACCCACCCGCAATGGCAATAAGCAGCGCCCCAAGCAAAATCGTCGGCTCAATTTGATGCGTGCTCAACGGCATGGGGAACAGTGGATCCTGGCCGATGAAATAGTGCCGCAATACTCCGGCCGTTGCGGCCGCAATCGCGACCGGCACAAACGAGCGGGGGCGCCATTCGAACAACAGCAACTCCACGGCCAGCAATGTCGCCGCCAGCGGCGTCGAAAACACCCCCGCCATGCCCGCCGCCGCTCCTGCAACCAGCAGCGTCGAACGTTCCGCATCCGACAGGTGGAAGTATTGCGCAAACAGCGAGCCCACCGAACCCGCCGTCATGATGATGGGGCCTTCTGCGCCGAAAGGTCCGCCCGTCCCGATCGCCACGGCAGAGCCCAGAGGCTTGAAAAGCGCAACACGAGGGCTGATCTTTGCGCCATTAATGAGAATCGATTCCAGCGCCTCCGGAATGCCATGCCCGCGGATCTTTTCCGATCCGTAGCGCGCCATGACGCCGACAATGAGTCCGCCCACAATGGGCACGAAAACCGCCAGCCAGCCCAGATGATTTTGCGAGGGTGAAACGAACGTCCAGCTCAGCCGCTGGAAGTAGAACAAGTTGGTGCAACCGTAAATAAGCCGAAGCAGAAGCCAGGCCAGCACGGCGCCTGCTCCCCCGAGAATCATTCCCAGGCCGCTCAACATGATCATGCGCGGGTCGGCATTGAAGTCGCGTAGCTGTGAGGTGGCGGATGGCTTTGAAAGTTTCATAGCGCGGCCACCGTCCGGGCGCGGCTCATCCGGCCAAACCGAGCCGCTCTTCGCCTGGTTGCGCTCAGGATTTCACCGAATGCGCTCACCAGCTCCGGCCCAGACTGTTCCAGCTCTCGCGTATGAAAATCCGCGAGCGCAGCCAGAATGCGCTCTCCCTGTGTTGTTACCCGAAGCAGGATGCGCCGATGATCGGCCGCATCGCCCAGGCGGCGCAGCAAACCTTGCTCAATGGTGCGGTCGACAAGCTCCACCGTGCTGTTGTGCTTCAGCAGCATTCGCTGCGCCACGTTGGCAATGGTCGGAGCCATGTCTTCGGGCATGCCCGCCACGCATTGCAGCATCTGATATTGCTGGTTATGCAGACCCATTTGCTCCGCTGCTGCCTGGCTCACATGCAGGAAACGGCGAAGCTGAAAACGGAATTCAGCCAGGCGCCTGAGATGCGTCACGTCGAGCTTGCGCGCGCGGGCGCCGGAACCATTCGGCTGCACACGCCGCCTACGCGTCTTTGGGGAGAGAGCGCTCATAAATATATCGTATCACGATATGTTTCTTTTGCCGGCAACTGCGCGGCCGCCGCACACGATCTGCAATCCCGGCCGCGTCGAATGAGCCGGGGGCGCTATGATCGACTCGCAGAGAAACTTGATTGATTCCTTCTCCGAAAAGGATCTGATGATGATTTCAACGCTGAAAGTTGCAGTCCTGGCTTTGATCTTGCCCGTCACCCCCGTCA
The DNA here is from genome assembly GCA_036489735.1 of Occallatibacter sp. GTDB lineage: Bacteria > Acidobacteriota > Terriglobia > Terriglobales > Acidobacteriaceae > Telmatobacter. Next base: position 13,845 of record DASXFF010000219.1, read on the forward strand.
CCTTGGTCGCTCAACAAAGCAACTTCAGCGACTGGCCGCAGGGGCGCTCTCCGCAGGAAGTGGGCAAAGCGATGGCAGAGCATTTCGTCGTGAGCCCGCACCAACACAGCCCGGGCACAATCTTTTATGGCGAGGTCGGAACCTGGTATGGCGCACTAACCTTCGCCGCCTTGACACATGACATCGCTTTGCGCGACCGCCTCATTAAGCGCTTCGATCCTTTGCTGCCTGGCGGGGCCGAGGCGGCTCTGGTCCCCATGCGCGATCACGTCGACGACTCCATCTTCGGCATTGTGCCCCTCGAAATTTACATCCAGACCAAAGACAGAAAGTATCTCGATTACGGTCTCTCTTTCGCCGACCGTCAATGGGAGAATCCGCAGCCCGACGGGCTTTCTCACGAGACGCGCTTCTGGATCGACGACATGTACATGCTCACCATCCTGCAGTTGGAGGCCTACAGAGCGACCGGCGACAAAAAATATCTCGATCGCGGCGCCAATGAAATGGTCGCCTATCTCAACAGGCTGCAGCAACCCAACGGGCTCTTTTACCACGCGCCCGACGTTCCATTCTTCTGGGGGCGGGGCGATGGATGGGTCGCCGCTGGTATGACGGAGATGCTGCGCGACCTGCCTGCGGATCATCCACAGCGCGCGCGCATCCTGGGGGGATACAAGCTCATGATGGCCGCGCTGCTCAAATATCAAACTACCGACGGCATGTGGCGCCAGCTCATCGATCGCGATGAGGCGTGGGAAGAGACTTCAAGCTCCGGCATGTTCGCATTCGCGCTGATCACCGGCGTCAAAAACAGTTGGCTCGACGGTGCGATGTACGGTCCCGCCGCGCGCAAGGCATGGATCGCGGTCACCGGCTTCATCGATCAGAACAGCGACATGACCAGCGTGTGCGAAGGCACTAACAAGAACAACGATCTCGAATATTACCTTGAGCGCCAGCGCAGAACGGGCGACTTTCACGGGCAGGAGCCTGTGCTTTGGGCCGCTTCAGCGCTGCTGCGCTAGGGTCACATCGGACCGAGCGCAAATACACGTACGCTCTAGTTCCTCAAGGGCGGCGCCTGCCAGGACAAGCAGAACATCGACGAACGAACCGCGTCCACGTCGGGGCCCAAGACTGTAAGTAACAGTCATCCAGCCGGGCACCAAGGGCAGCAAATGCCGCGCGGTCGCCAGCATTGCGTAAAGAACGGCCAGAAAAGCCGCGTGAGTTGAAAGAATGAACCAAAGTGGACGGGGATTCTGCCTTGAAAAGATGCGAGGGACATCTAATCTGAACAATTCGCCGCGAAATGTAAGGGCTGAGTACGCGATTGCCGCAAAGGCAAAACCAAGCCAGGAAAAATATTGCAGCGGTTCACGAGGGTCAATCAAGCATTAGCTCCCAAAGCTGTATTTCAGCTCTCCGAAGAGTAGCTCAGTCCAACCGCGTCAGATACGCACTTCCCTCGACGGGCTGTAAATGACGCGCGATTTCCTCCGCTTCGGCGCGGTCGTCGCCTGCCGGCCGGATGCGCACCCAAAAGTTGTTCTCTCCGGGAAACTCAATCACGTTCGCGCCCGGATACGTTTGAAGCAACTGCGCCTTCAGTGCCAGCGCGTCCTCCTCGTTGTGGAACGCGCCGATCTGCACGCACCACCGTCCGCCTGTCTCGATCGGCTTGGGCGTCTCGTACACATCCATCCGCACCAGCGCCATTCCCGCGCGATAAACGCCCACAGCCTTGGCCGAAGCAATCGTTAGATCGAGCATCCGGTCCACCACAAACGGACCTCGGTCCGAGATCCGCATCGCGCTCGATTCGCCGGTCTTCAGATTGGTGACCACTACGAGCGATCCCATGGGCAGAGTGCGATGTGCGGCCGTCCTCGCATCGTCATTAAAGACCTGCCCATTGGCCGCGCGCCGTCCCTTGTAAGGTGCGGTATACCATGTCGCATATCCCACCTCGCTCAGAATTGGCCGGTGCGATGCGACAAATGCGCGATCGTCCTCGCTGACACCCCCAGGTGGCAGAGGCGTCACCGGAATAATCGCCGGCGCCGCTGTTGACGCCGGTGGCGCCACAGGAGCGTGCTTTGTTTCCGGCGCCATCTCTTGCGAGTGAGTCACCTGGACTTTAGTCTGCTTGTGACCGCAACCACTCGCGCCAAGCGAAACGGCCGTCACCAGCGCCGCGCTCAAAACAGTCCGCCAACCCACGCAGCAACGCGCTGCAATGACCCACGCTCTTTTTCTTTGGATTTTTCCTGCGCTCAAGAGCGCGGCTCCCTGTTTGACTCGTTCGGCTGCCCGCTCGTCTGATTGCCCGCTTGATTCGGCGCCTGTCCGTACGGTTGACTCGGCGGTGGCCCGCTCTGCCGCTCGAATCGATCCGCCAAATTGCGCAGTGTGTCTGCGACCGTCCGCATCGCCGTGATCGACTCCCTTCGCACTTGCGGAATCACTGCATCATTGACATAGGTGACCGCGTGGCGCAACTCCATCTCGATCAGCTCAACAGCTTCATCAATCCTCTGCCCCAGCGTGGGAGGAGTACCCCACCTCGGTGCTCCCGACGGGCCCGCGTTTGGCTCGTTGGGAGCGCGTCCTGGATGATTCGGTGTGCTCATGATCCATTCCCTTCCAGTGCAACTTAGATAACTGCAGCACCTTTCCAAAGTCTGCGCGACGCGACGAGCCGCGTCAATGCCTCTACCCGCGTAAGGGACCGGCGAGATTACTAATGAGGTAGACTTGCGCTTCCACATGCCGCCCTCTCGATGCGTGCGCAATTCCCTGCCCCACCGATTCCCGCCGCGATTCCCCTCGAGGCACAGGTGACCTTTTTCTTGAAATCTGCGTCCTAACGCAAAAGAAAGAGAGCCTCCACTGCCACCGCATTCTTTTCGCCTGCTGCTGCATTTCGGAGCCAATCACCGGCTCAATCTCCGCTTGAGGCGGCAACCGCCGCAATCGGCAGGCACCGCCGTTCTTCTCATCTCTGCGCTTTCTTTCGTTGGCCCAATAATCCAGCCGCTCTCTGCGCAAGTTCTGAGCGCCGAGTCGCGTATTGTTTCCGAAGCAGTCTTTGCCCTGCCGGCCACGCCCGCTCTAGAAAGCCCGGCTCCAACCGCGCCCCAACCCCTCGAACCCTGCACGGTGAAAAATACGGGCGCAACCATGGCCGCCACGGGGGCGATGCGAGCGATGGACTTGCTGGGGTTCACCGAGCGCTCCCCCGCCGCGGCAGCCTTACCTGTCGAAACCAGGGTCTGCGTCCCGCATCTGCCCATCATCAATTGGTACGCGCGCTTCCTCACCGGCCCTCAGGTCAAGCCGCTCACGCCGCTGGAAAAGGGGCATCTCGCCATACACAATGTCATTGACCCCTTCAACCTCATCACCATCCTTGGCATTTCAGGAATCTCTGTCGCCGCCAACTCCCACTCTGCCTACGGCCCCGGCATGAGGGGCTATGGCCGCTACGTCGGCGTCAGCCTTACGCAGGATATGACCGGTGAATTCTTCGGCACGTTCCTCATTCCGTCTATCGTTCATCAAGATCCCCACTACCACCGCATGCCCAATGCCTCCATCACGCGCCGCATTTTTCACTGCATCGATCAAGTCGTATGGACGCAGGGCGACAACGGAAGAGGCATGGCCAACTACAGCAACCTGGTGGGCTTCGCCATTGAGGGCGCCATATCGAATCTTTATGTTCCAGGCCAGCGCGACAACTTGCCGTCGTCCGTTGGGCGTTATGTCATCGGCCTGGCCACCGCGCCCGTTGACAACTTTGTCGTCGAATTCGTTCCCGATATCGCCCGCCATATCCACGTCCAGATCGTCATCATTCAACGCATCATTAACCAGGTTTCCATCAACTCCGCACCGTGAAACGGTGACCCACGAATCATCGATCGTGTGACACGCACCGGCAGCGCAGCCTCATTGGGAATCTCAGCGCAACCCACCGAATAAACTCTGAAAACCGCATCGTCCATAAAACTGTCATTTCGTGATAGATTCGGATCACCCCCCGTCCCCGCCCAACGAAGGTTTCATCCATCGCAACGGAGGTTATTCGAGAAAATGAAGAGCATTCGCAGCCCCTTTTCATTGAGCGGACTGTGCCTGGCATTTGCTTGCATGCTGCTGGGCGTCGTGAGCATCCAGTCGGCCAACGCGCAGGCCTCGGCCCCGCCCATCGGCAACTGGGTGAATGTAAACAAGACCAATGGACTGGTGGTCATGCAGAGCGGCACTTGCGGCTTCCTGGTCAACGGGAAGGCGAAGTGGTCGGGCACCTGCAGGTGGGAGACGCCTTCAGCCAGAGGCGGAATTCTGGACCTTCAGTACCCGATGCCTCTCCAACCGGGACACATTCGCTGGAGCGTGATCTGGGTGAACGCCACGACGATCACGCTTGACGGCGAGGCTTTCTACAAGCAGGCGAACTGAGGAGGGCGGCCCGACCCTTCACGGCTTAGGCCACCTTTGCTCCTCCGCGAAAAAGGGTGCCCCGTCCTAGCTTTGCTAGGGCGGGAAGCACTGGAACTGTTTCCTCAAATTTAGTTCGTATTCTCTCCAATTCTCGCGACTGTCCGCCCTTCCTACAATCAATCTCATCACGACCTTCTAGGCTAGTGAAAGGCGGAATCGTCATCTTAGCCACGCTCGGGCTGTTGAGGCCTATTTTGCACGAGATTCGCAGTCTCGGCGAGGACTGGATCCGAGGAAGGCTGCGTTAGAAGCAAAGAAGCGAGTAGCAGACAAGATGGTTCGATCAAAACGCCGGCGAACCATACCAGTAACCCTTGCCCCGCCAATCACTTGCCGTCGAACGCCCCGTTCGCCACCCCCAAATCGCCGTTCACCACCTCATTTCACCATTCACTGCACCCCGCTTGGGTTGACCGGCCTAAAGACATACCCTCGTAATGACTTGTTAGCCTTCGGTTCGTAGCATCGAAACCGCGGGCGCTGAGCCGGGCAACGCCATTATCCCCGGCGCCTTCAACATACAGAGGAGATTCGAGATCATGCCCAAAGCCGTCAAATACGTTGAAAAGGCCGCCGTCTATGCCGCCAAGGGAGCCTGGGTTGTTTTTGAGCGCTTGAACCGCATCAGCCCCAACGACTCTTTTACGCCCAAGTGGAGCGACAAGCCTCTCCTCAAGAGCTATCAAAAGGAGAAGCCGCCCCTCGGTTGGCCGCGCACCACAGACTCGCTCTGCCCCAAGTGCGTCCCTGAGATTCGCAAGCAAATCCTCGACGGCAAGCTTCCTCACGAAGTCCTCCTCAACGAAAAAGTCGGCGAAATCAAGGCCCAGATCATCGAGCGCGACGGACAGATCCTCATGGTCAAGGACTGCCCCAAGCACGGCCACTTTGAAGACGTCATGTCGATGGACCCAGCCTTCTTCAAGCATCTTGAAGAGAGCTTCCCCGGTCGCGACATTCGCGCCCACGGCAACGGTGACGAGAAGCTGCATCACCACGGCACGTCGACCGTGACCCACGGCCGCGGCTCGGTGCTCACCATCGACCTCACCAACCGCTGCAACATGATGTGCGATCCCTGCTTCATGGACGCTAACCAGGTCGGCTTCGTCCACGAGCTCACATGGGACGAAATCAAGACCATGCTCGACAACGCCATCACCATCAAGCCCAGGCGGCAAATGAGCGTTCAGTTCAGTGGCGGCGAGCCCACTCTCTCGCCCTACTTCCTTGACGCGGTGGCCTACTCGCGCAAGGTTGGCTACAACTCGGTTCAGGCCGCGTCGAACGGCATTGAATTCGCCAAGTCAAAGGAGCTGTGCCGCGCCGCTGCTGAAGCCGGCCTACGCTACGTCTATCTCCAATTCGACGGCATCGGGAATGCGGCCAACTCGCACCGCAAGGTCGGCAACCTGTTCGACGTCAAGCTGCAGGCCATCAACAATCTGCACGAAGCCGGCGTTGAAATCGTGCCCGTCACCACCATCGTGAACGGCATCAACAATGAGCAGGTAGGCCGCATCATCGAGTTCGCCCTCGATAACCCCAAAAAGATCAGCTTCCTTTCGTTCCAACCGGTCAGCTTCACAGGCCGCGACGAAGAGATCACCGACGAGCGCCGCGTGGCCCAGCGCTACACGCTTTCGCACATGGCGCACGACGTCAAGTCGCAAGTTGGCATGGGCGAGCCCGCGCGCGACTGGTTCCCCATCAGCTTTATGAGCACCTTCTCCGACTGGGCCGATCTGGTGCACGGTCCCACCGCCGAATGGGGCCAGCTCTCCTGCGGATGCCATCCCAACTGCGGCATCGGCATGGCTGTCATGATCGACAAGGAAACCAAGGAGTCGGCTCCCGTCACCGCGTTCCTCGACATGGGCCAGGTGGCGAAGGATCTGGCCAAGGTGAACGATGCTGCGCGCGGCAAGTGGCTCTCGGTCATCGGGCTCGGCCTCTCGCTCATGCGCAACTACGATCCGTTCCAGGCGCCCACACACTTCAAGATCACCGACATGCTCAAGAAGATGGACAAAACCTTCAACGCCACCGGCAAGAACTACGGCAGCGTCAAGGGCGACCGCACCATTGAAGACATCAAGGTTCGCCGTCAGGACCGCTGGAACTTCCTGTTCATCGCAGGCATGTGGTTCCAGGATCTGTTCAACTACGACTTCCGCCGCACCGAGCAGTGCATCATCCCCTACGCCACGCAGGAAGGCGAGATCAGCTTCTGCGCCTACAACACCGGCGTGGGCTGGCGCAACATCATCGAGAAGATGCACATGACCGCCACCCTCACCAAATGGTATGAAGAGCACGGCCGTCACGAGATCTTCGCTGGCGGCAAGAAGGTGGCCATGAACCAGGTCGGACATGATCTGAACGTCAACATGGATCACGCAAATGCCGAAGCTAACCACACGCTCGACAATCTGGGCATCGCCAAGAACGCACGCGAAGAAAAGATTCGCGCGCGCGATGAAAAAATGAAGACGGATGCCGAGAACGCCAAGATGGCCAAGCTCTATCGCGAGCACGTCCTCGGCGAGAAGCCTCTTGAGGGCGGCATGGTCTCGATCGGCGACATCAAGCCCGCCTCAAACAACGCCGCCTCACCCGTCAACCGCCATCGCGAAGAAACCGACCTCGTCGCCGGCGACTAGCGCGTAGCGCCGGCGTCCTCGCCGGCTGTAGCGCGGACGTCCACGTCCGCGCATAGCAAGACTTCACTGGCAACCTTGGTTCTCTCAACAGCGAAAGCCGCTCCGATTGGAGCGGCTTTCGTGTTTTGCCACTGTCATCCTGAGCGAAGGTCGTCCGCCATCGCAGACGACCAAGTCGAAAGCCTGCCCTGAGCGTAGATCGCGTTAGCGATCGCAGTCGAATGGGGACCTGCATTTCAATCGAGACCATCCACCTTGGTTCTCTCGAAAGCAAGCGGGCCGCTCAGCAGCGAACTGAGCGGCCCGCTTTGTTTTGGGTCAAGAAAAGGTTCTGTCGTCACCGACATGCACAGGGTTATCCTTAAGGGATTGCAAAGCCAGACAAGGTCCTCTAAGCGCTTGGAACGTGAGGCACAATAATATGGCGGTCAGGAACGAGGATGAGAAGTACGTGGCAAGGGAGTGGGCGAAGGGGATTCTGATACCGCTCATTGCAATTGCCGGCGTGTCGATGATATGGCGGTTTTCAAATTCGGTTGGCATTAGGTTCTGGCTCGGGTCCGCTGTCTTCCTCGTAATTATGGCAGTAGGTTTCGCATACGCCACGGAGTTTATCAAATTGCTAATCGGTGGAGGATTATTTAAGCAGACGGTTTCTGTGGTGAAGGAAGCAGCAATGAAAGAATGGATGAAGGTGTTCTCAGCATTTCTCTCAGTTGGCGCAGGCGTAGGCGTCATACTGACGGAAGACCAGCTCGATTATTACGCCCCGGAATGGGTGATCTACTGTATCGGCGTGGTCCTAATTGCCGGCGGAACCACATTCTTTTGGACCCGGAGCAAGTTCTACAAAGGCTAAAAGAATGTTAGATTCGTCGCCGCGGCCCCAAAGGACGCAAGGCCATTTCATGATATGATCCCGGTGTCCTCATACTGTGTTTCAAACAGCTTTTGGGTGTTCAATTTCTCTCGTTGGGGACGGAAGATACATTAATTTAAGGAGCACCACTATGGAAGCCTCAAACATTATCGGAACCACTATCGTGTTTGACGATGCCTACACCGGGACAGAGAAATTTGGACGGATCGACAGGGTTTTTGGTGATGACGCCATCGTGCGCGTTATCAGCAGAGAAGAAGCTGGCTCAAGCCCGCGAAGGGTAAAGTTGAAACCTGACGCTCGAATCGCCGCAATCACTGACAACTCTGGTCTGGTCAACTGACCAGACGCTTTGTACTCCGGTGCGGATTCTCGGACCCACCGCCGGATGCCCCAAGCCCCTCGCATTTTAGGGGCCTGAGGTAGCAATACATCAAATCAGGCTGGAAATCTTTTGTGCTAGAACTGGTTGCATAAATGGTCTTGTGTCAGGGCATGACTTTAGTCGTGCCGAAAAAGGACCAGTAAAATCGCGGGCTTTAGCCCCTGAGGGATGCCTTTCGGTTGGCTGGAGGGCATTTATGCAACCGGCTCTAGATTCGCTGTCGCCTTGTTTCTCTGGACCGCACCAGCGTGCGAGGCCTAGAACACGCTCGCCGATTTTGCCTTATCTTGGTCTCGATTCCTCTAAATGCTCAATCTCGTATTCCTGTTGGTCAATCTGCCGCATGTGAAATCCGTGAGCATCCGCTGGAACGCTCTCATCCTCGATCGCGGATTGAACCTTGACTGTTACGACGCCTCTGTCCAGGTTCACTGTCGCAGGAAAGTCTTCACCTATTTCTTTAAGGCCAATCGGTCCCCAACAAGCCGCCCACAACGGTTGATGCATTGTTTTTAGGACGTATGTCATGTTTCCAATCGTGCCCTCGACTCTCAGGTCACAGGTATCAGCAGATGTGACATGCAAAACATGAGGGTCCGGTCGCTTGTCGTCTCTATGGATGACGATAACGATGGCAACGACAGCTGCGCATACAGTAAGCACAATCGATATCGCGGTTCTCATTCGATACTCCAGCTTTTTGCTATACTTAGTTAGTCCCGTCAGGGTGTGGACCCCTGCCGGGAGTTGGCTACCTCATCAGTAGCACCAGGACGAGGATTACGACCGCCAGCACAAATCGCCAATCAATGGCGACAGTAACGGCGAATCGCATCCAGGACGATTTCTCATCCAACCATCCTCACCTCCTTTGCGTGAGCACGGCCCGCAGGTCGTTCTAGCGGCCTGCGGACCACGGCCCGCTCTTCTGGGCCGATCTTTCGCTACCGCTCCCACTTTCGCAATTGAGGCGCACTGATTCTAACCAGCGAAGTCCGCCGCCAGGCTGTGACCTCGGTTACGACAGTTTTCGCGTAAGACTGGCGCTGTCCTGCATCATCCGCATGACTTCCGTCATAACGCCAACGAACCATTCCTGCACTTCGCGTCGCAGCGCTTTGGCTGTACAATCCAACCATGACAGCGCGTCTGGCCCGATACATTCAGCCTGCCGCGTGCGTCTAAACGCTATTCAGGTGTGCCGATGACTGTGACCCGCGACAAAAACGAGCCGCGCAAGCTGCCCATGATGCCCATTCGCGATATGGTCATCTTCCCCTATATGATGACGCCCTTCGTCGTCGGCCGCGAGTCCAGTGTGCGCGCCCTCGAAGAGGCACTCAGCGGCGACCGCAAAATCTTCCTCGCCACCCAGCATGACGCCTCAACCGACGAGCCCAAAGCCAAGGACATCTACCAGGTGGGCTCCATCTGCAGCATTGTGCAGAGCGTCAAAATGCCCGACGGCAACATCAAGGTCCTGGTCGAGGGCGTGGAGCGCGCCAAGTCCATCGAAGTCACTGACCGCGACGGCTTCTTCGTCGCCACCGTGCGCACCGGCAAACGCGACTTTGAAATGACGCCGGCGGCCGAGCAGTTGATGCAGCGCGTGACTGGACTTTTTGAAAATTACGTCAAGCTGCAGCAGTCGCTCAACTACGAAACCATCATCGCCAGCGTCAAGATGGACGAGGCATCCAAACTCTCCGACACCATCGCCGCGAACCTGCAGGTCGGCATCGAGGAAAAGCAGGAGTTGCTCGCCATCTTCGACCCCGCTGCCCGCCTGGCCCGCATCGCCGATGTGCTCGATGTCGAGATCGAAAAGCTCGACATCGATCGCAACATTCAATCCCGCGTGAAGCGCCAGATGGAGCGAGCGCAAAAAGAGTATTACCTCAACGAGAAAATCAAGGCCATCCAGAAAGAGTTGGGCCGCGGCGAAAAAAGCGAGTTCGACGAGCTGCGCAAGAAGATCGAATCTGCCGGCATGCCCAAAGATGTCCTGGAAAAATGCGTGCAGGAACTCAAGAAGCTTGAGGCCATGCCGCCCATGTCGGCCGAGTCCACCGTCAGCCGCAACTATATTGACTGGCTGCTCGCCGTGCCATGGAAGAAGCGCTCCAAAGAAACGCGGTCCATCGACTACGCCGAAAAAGTTCTGAACACCGACCACTACGGCCTGGAAAAAATCAAAGAGCGCATCCTCGAATTCCTCGCCGTCCGCCAATTGGTCAAGAATCCCAAAGGCTCGATTCTCTGTTTCGTCGGACCTCCGGGCGTTGGCAAGACTTCGCTCGGCATGTCCATCGCCAAAGCCACGGGCCGCAAGTTCGTGCGCCTTTCGCTTGGCGGCGTGCGCGATGAAGCTGAGATTCGCGGCCATCGCCGCACTTACATCGGCGCCATGCCCGGCCAGATCATCCAGCACATGAAGCGCGCAGGCACCAAAAATCCCGTCTTTCTGCTCGATGAAGTCGACAAAATCTCTTCCGACTTCCGCGGCGATCCCGCCTCCGCGCTGCTTGAAGTTCTCGATCCCGAGCAGAACGTCACGTTCCAGGATCACTACCTCGACGTCGACTACGACCTCTCGCAAGTCCTCTTCGTCGCCACGGCCAACGTCATGCACACCATTCCGGCGGCCCTCCAGGACCGCATGGAAGTGCTGCGCCTGCAAGGCTACACCGAGCAGGAAAAGCTTGAAATCGCGCGCCAGTATCTCGTCAAGAAGCAGCGCGGGCAGACTGGGTTGAGCGACAAGAACGTCGTCTTCAGCGACGATGCCATCCTCGAAATCATCCGTTACTACACGCGCGAAGCCGGCGTCCGCAATTTGGAGCGCGAAATCGGCAACGTTTGCCGCAAAGTCGCACGCAAGGTGGTCAAGGCCGGCAACAAGCACAAGGAAGAAATCACCGCCGCCAACATCGTCGAATTCCTCGGCGTCCCCAGGTTCCGCGATTCGGAAGTCCATGAAAAGAGCGAAGTCGGCCTCGTCACCGGTCTCGCGTGGACCGAGGTCGGCGGGTCGATCCTCACCACCGAAGTGCAAGTCCTCGACGGTAAGGGCAAGCTCACCATCACCGGCCAGCTCGGCGACGTGATGCAGGAATCCGCGCAGGCCGCACTCGCCTACATTCGCAGCAAAGCACACGCGCTCGGCCTCTCGCGCGAGTTCTACCGCAACATCGACATCCATCTGCACGTACCGGAAGGCGCCATTCCCAAGGACGGCCCTTCCGCCGGCATCACCATGGCCACCGCGCTCGCCAGCGCTCTCGCAAAGATTCCTGTTCGCCGCGACATCGCCATGACTGGCGAAATTACTCTGCGCGGCAAGGTTCTTCCCATCGGTGGCCTCAAGGAAAAACTGCTCGCTGCTCTGCGCGCCGGAATTTTCGAAGCCATCCTGCCCCGCTCCAACGAAAAAGATCTGTCGGAGCTGCCTGACAACATCAAGAATGCGATGAAGCTCCGATTCGTCGACACGATGGATGAAGTTCTGGCGCTGGCCCTCGAGCGCCCACTGCCCGCTCCTTTACCCGCAGAAGCTGAGAACCTCGCGGGCGTTCCGACCGCAGAAATCTCGGGCAATGCTCCGGCTCCGCAGTAGGCCGCCCCGTACGCCGGCACGGCATTCGGTCAAACGATAAGCCTTCTTGCGCTTTACGAACTCCGCGCGACCATCCGCTCCAGTGCATCGCAGGCAGTCTTCACACCGTTCTCCTGCGCCACTTCCTCGGCTGCGGCGCGCGCCCGCGTTTCAAACTCCGGCTCCGCCAGCATCGCGCGCACCCGTCGCGCCACGCGCCAAGGCTTGTAGCCTGAGCGTTGAATCACCCGCGCTACGCCCATTCGCCGCATGCGCCGCGCATTGTCGGGCTGATCGTGCGAGTAGGGCATGATCAGCATCGGCCGACCCGCACGCAAGCATTGCGCTGTCGTCCCAACTCCGCCCTGGTGCACCACCAACTGCGCCCGCGGAAACAGCGCGGAATATGGCGCGTACTTCGCCACGCAAATTGAATCGGGCAACGCCTCTTTTGGTCGATTTCTCTCGTCGTCGCCAATCAACAGCACCGCGCGCACGCCTAGCTTCTTGGCCGCGCGCGCCGATTGCTCATAAAAATCTCCGGCCGCCAGCACCGCCGCCGATCCCAGCGTAAACACCACCGGCGCCTCTCCCGCCGCGAGAAAATTCTCGAGATTCCCCGGCAGCGCCGCATTTCCCGCGTCAGAATCATAAAAACAGAATCCCGTGATCAGCGTGTTCGCCGGCCAGTCCTTTTGCTCGGTACCCAGCACGTGCGAGAACAGCGCGAGCACAAGATTCGGCGAATGCTTTGCATCGAAGATCGGATTCTTGCCCCTGGGCAGTCCCAGCTCACGTCGCAATTCGTAGACCGGCTCCGGCCATTTGCGTGTAACGAATCGCGCCAGCCGCCGCATCGCGCGACCCATCCCCGGCGCTTTATCCGCTCGCGCCAGTTTTGGAAACGGGGGCAGCACCGGCGGATCGAACGCCGAAAAAAACGAGAATGGCGCGAGCACGTAGCTCGCCCATGGAATTCCCGTTACCTCAGCGACGATCGGCCCCGCATAATTCAGCTCGCCTAGCAGCAGCAGATCGGCGCGCGCCGGTTTGGTCGCTGCATCCAACAGATCATCGTACGTCTCGCGCAGCACGGGAAACAAAAACTCTCTCAGCCCCGTCTCCGTGCCTTTCTTCACGTCGTAAACCATTTCCACGAGCTTTGAGTTTGTGGGGTCGATATCCGGCCGCAGCGCGTGAAACTCGAGCCCGAGCGGCTCAATCTTGGGCCTGTAGACATTGGGCAGCGCCATCACCGGCACATGTCCGCGCCGCTTCATCTCCAGCGCAATCGCAATCAGCGGGTTGATGTCCCCAAACGTCCCAATGTTCGACAGAACAATGCGCAATCGTAGCTCCCCGATGCTGAACTGATCCGCAACCTTGAGACTAAAGCATTGGCAGTCCGGTTGACCGGCTCTTCTCCATGAACCTGAGTTGTCTGCAGAGGTTCACACGAAGGCACCGGCGGAAGCACGAGGTGAGGGAGCAAACAACAGCCGCGGGTGAAGCGAGCCGATTCGGAAGGAGCAGGGACCCTTTAGGGTCCTCCAGATTGCTGACAAAGTACCAAGAAAGGCTCTCGTTTTCCACGGGGGCCTTTTGTATTTTGGAAAGATGCTGAAGAAGCCGGAAGTGGAGCAGCAGGAACTGGAGCTTGTGTCGATCGAGGGGCTGGTTCCAGCGAGTCACCTGTTGCGGAAGATCGACAGGTCAGTGGATTTCAGTTTTATCCACGAGCGGGTGAAGCATCTTTACTGCGAGGACAACGGTC
>DASXFF010000010.1:0-34745 GCA_036489735.1 Occallatibacter sp.
TTCAGGATTTGAAGCGCTCCGTGGCGTCTCTGGAGCAACGCATCCACAAACTGCGGCGCGAAGCGATGACACTCGTCCGACAGGACGACTTGCTTCGCAAGCGATATGAGCTGTTGGTCAGCATTCCAGGCATCGCTCAGGTGAGTGCGATGCAATTGCTCGCGGAACTGTCCACTCTGCCGTCAGACCTTACCGTGCGAGAATGGGTCGCACATAGCGGCCTTGATCCTGCTCATGAAATATCAGGAAGCTCAGTGAGGAAGGCATCTCGCATCAGCCGTGCGGGAAATCGTCATCTGAGGAGAGCGCTTTACATGCCGGCGCTGGTCGCATCCCGCTGCGATCCCCACGCAAAAGCCTTTTTCGAAAGCCTCATGGCGCGAAAGAAAGCCCGTCTACAAGCCCTCATTGCTGTTGCAAGGAAGTTGCTGCACGCCATATATGGGATATTTCGGACCGGACTCAACTATGACGGGGCAAAGCTCTTTCCAAAGATCACGTTGTCCTGATAATAAGTCCTGCTCAAGTGAAATGACTGTCCTGCTAATCGCTGCTATCGCTTCGAACCTCGGGTTTGATTCTAAAACCAAGGCTCTCCCTTTCAGGAAACCGGTTGCAATCCGAGCCACTCGCTGACGGGCTTCAGTCGCCGCAGCAGAAACTTCTCTGTGAGAAAGACAATCAGCATCGACCCCCCGAGGAAGGGCATGTAGACTCCAAACGCAACGATGAACGCTAGAAGTCCTGCCGAGAAAGGAACCCTTCGCAATGTGACCGGGGCACCAAGGACACCCTCTGGGCGTCGGTGCCACCACATGACCAAGCCGCTGATGCTGAGCGTTACGAGGCCAGCTACCATGACTAGACTGAGGATTTGATTGAGCGGTCCGAACAGCTGCCCTTCATGTGCCGCAATCCCGGTGCCGATGACGCGATCCAGCCATGGCTTAGAGCTGAAGTCCTTGCGCTGGAGGATTACCCCGGTCTTTGGATCGAGCACGAGATCGACGCGGAGGGGACGATCCTGCGCATCTGACTTTGCCGTCCAGTTGCCACCGAAACGGATCGGCGGAGCGATAAGCACTGGGTAGGCAAGATTCAGCGGTGCGACCGTAGCGGCGATCTTGTCGATAGGCGCGTAGTCGATCAGGGCGCTGGAGTGCGAGCGATGGCTGTCGTGCTCCGCGTGACCCATGCCCGGCATGTTGCCCATGTCCATTCCACTCATTGCAGAACTCCGAGCGGCCCGCGCAGCTTGCTCGGCAGAGGAGCTCACGAGCCAATCCTGCTTGACGCTGCCTTCGCCGCTCAGGTGACGGGCGGCGCTAAGATACGCGCTCCAGCTCTTGGCCCATGGAAGTCCTGTGAAGAGCTGGAAGAGCACGAGAACGGAGATCCACATACCGGTGACGGAGTGGATGTCTTTCCAGAAGGTGCGACCGCCAGCACGGAGACGCGGATACAGCACGCCACCGAGCCCTTTGGCGTCGCGCGGCCACCAGAGGAAAATGCCGGAGACGATCATCACAACGGCCCAGGAGCCTGCAAGTTCAATGATCCCAGAGCCCCACTTGCCCATCAGCAATTCGCCGTGGAGATGAAAGACCATCTTCTCCAGGCGGCGGTCTTCGTTGTCGATCTTGAGCACTTGCAGGGTCTGCGGATGAACGTAGACGCGGAATTGCTGCGTTCCGCGATCGACCAGTATTTGGGCAGAGGCGTTGGCGTTGCGGGGCAGCTGGTACTGGTCGAGCACGGAGCCCGGAACGGCATGGACCGCTGCTTGCACCTGCGCGTTCAATGAAGCCGCTTGGGTAATGGTGAGGTGATCGTAGGGGCGATCGAGGAAGGCTTCGATCTGCGGCTTGAAGAGATAGATGGTTCCCGTGACCGAAAGCCACAGTACGAACGGAATGCACAACAAACCCGCGTAGAAGTGCCAGCGCCACACCGTTCGATGGTCGAGGCCCCGGGAACCTTTGTCTGTTGAGATTGCTGAGGACGCCATGATGATTCTCCTGAATGATACAAGTTGCGAAGTGTTTCTCCTGCGCCTTGCGGAGATTCGCTTAAGCGCACGGTGAGGTTAGAACTTGATGCGGAACCCACCGATGGATAGGCGAGGCGCACCGGCGTAAATAGAGCCGGTCGCGTTCGTGACTAGGTAAGCAGTATTGTTCTCAAGGCCGGTAGTGGAGCTGACGGAATCTGAGATGTTGCTTGCCGAACCTATAAAAGTGCGGTTGGCAAAGTTCTGCAGGTCGAAGTAGAAGTGGGTGCGTGACCAGAACCCATGCTCAGGTGCGGGGTCGTAGTGGAGGTCGAAGTTCAGAACGGTGGCCGAAGGCACCGAAAGAAGGTTGGCGTTGTCGAGCCAGAACGAGGAGCGGTAGTTGGTCTCGACGTAGGCGCCGAAGTTGCCCGAGCGACTGGAAGGCCGCTCGTAGACGAGGCGCGCGCTCAGGTTATTTGGGATAACGCCGGGGATGCGGTTGCCGTTTCGGAGGAAGGCGGTAGAGAAGCTGCCGGCGCTGAGTTGTTCGGTGTAGTTGCGGTAGACCTGCGCGTCATATTGGTATGCTGCTCGGAAACGGAGGCCGGAGACGCGCTCAGGCAAGGGATGCCAGTCGAGGCCAAGAACCATGCCACGATGGGCTGAAGAGGGTGCGTTGAAGGTGTAACTGAGCAGACCCGCGCCGGCAGATTGGGTGAGATTCTCGTTTGCGTAACGCTCATAAAAGCCGGTGGCGCTAAGTTGAACGCTGCGCGAGAGAAACCAGTCGGCACCGAAGTCGATCCCGACGTTGGTCGCAGCCTTGAGTTGTGTGTTGTTGCCGTAGACGCCGGCAGGGGTAATGAAGAACGAGCTGTTGGTGGGTGTGCCGTAGCCCGTGCCAAGTCTTGCGTGTAGCCGCAGCGAGTCCGCGACACGGAAGAGGATAGCAGCCTCCGGCGCGATGTTGTTGTAACTGCGGTCGGCGCTGTAGATGGCAGTAGTGGGAGCAGCGGTTGCCGAATACGTGTACAGCGTTTCTGCATCGGAGAGACCGGTATGCTCGTAGCCCAGCCCGCCGACCAGGGTGGTGCGTTCGCCGAGTGTGATCTCTTCGCGACCACGCACCGCGATGCCCGTGATGGTGCCAAAGGCCCCGGAGGTATACGCCCCCAACTGACCGGTTCCGTTCAGGTTGTACCCATTGGAGTTGGTGTCCTCGTACTTGAAGGTGGACCCAAAGTAGGTGGTGGAGTTGTGGCCGAAGAACATACCTTTGCGGGTGCCGTCGGCGAGCACGATGTAGGAGGGCGTCGAGCCGCGAGCGCTGGTCGCCCCAGTGGGTTGATCGATGTCCTTGTCGTCGAAATCGGCCTGAAGGCGAAGTGTGGTGGTGTCCGTGAGATCGTGCTCCCAACGGCCGCCGAGAATGGTACGGCGGTCGTGGCGGCCGTTCTGCGCGACATCGGGAGTGACATAGACCTGGCTACCGGAGATGCCGTTGACATAGACCTTGTCGGCGGAGCAGCTGTTGGGGTTGGTAGTGGAATTGTTCGTCGCGTTGCTAAAGCCGACGCAACCCTTCTGGAAGGGGTTGGCCAGGAATTGGGCAAGGGAGAGGCGCACGGGCAGCGCGGTGTCCAGATCATTGTTGATGAATTTCAAGGTAAAGCGATCTTTGGATGTGAGATCGAACGTGACAAGCGCGTTCGCTGTCGCAGTGTTGAACTCGAAGTTGGGAATATAGCTCTGCTTGCCGCGCGTGTTGGAGATGAAGATTGAGTAGTCGTAGTTGTCACTGCCGCGCCCGATAGTCGCATAGTTGTTCAGGAAGCCGTAGCTGCCGACATCTGTACCGAAATCGACGCCGTTCACGCTGGCCCCAGGTCGCGTATTGAAGAAGATGGCGCCGTCGTTGGCGTTATTACCATAGAGCGTAGAAGAAGGTCCTTGCACGGCCTCAATGGACTCGTAAGCGTGTGGATCGGTGAGATCGGCGCGGCCCAGACCGTCAGGTTGTGTCACTTGGAATCCGTCTTCGAAGAGCAGTGCGTTACGGATGCCATAACTCTGGCGGTCATTCGAGCCGCGAAGCGAGATGGAGATGTCTCGCGGGCCGTTGCCCGTGATGGTCGTAATGCCGGGAACGAGCTCAAGACTCTCCTGGATGGTGAAGTCGGCGGAGTCCTTCGTGTCCTGGCGGTCAACCATCGTGATGGTCTGTGCGGTCGGCGACTCGGTCACGGCGGCCGTCTGAGCCGACACCGAAACGCTCTGAGTAACGACGTTGAGGGGGAGCGTGAGATCGATCGTCGCAGGTGTTGCGGCGGTGAGCTTCACCGTCTTGTAGACCTTGTTGAAGCCACGCTGCTCGGCGGAGACGACATAGGAGCCTGGGGCGAGATCGTTGACCACAAACTCACCGGATCGATCTGTAGACGCGGTGAAGACAGCCTCATTGCCGACTGGCTTCACACTGATGGTGGCGCCTGGAATAAGCGCACCGGAGGCGTCCTTCACGGTGCCGCGCAACGTAGCGTGGTGAACATCCTGCGCAGACACAGGCAGAAACAGGCTGCAAAGTACCAAAAAGGCAGATAGATAGCGGAACACGTTTTTCCTCCTTACGGACGGCAGGTGAGCACCCTGATGATCGTCAGATGGCAACCTGCAAATAGTCATGAATAGGAATGACTGAGCTAGGAGGGAGAAACGTTAGGAGGACCGCGCTTGTAGTGAGCGCCGTCCAATAGGGCACGCTTCCATGTTTCGATCAGCCGTTGAGACACGCCCACGGAGGCACTTCGAGCGGAAGGACTTGCGGCTGAATGCAGCGACAGAATATGGGTGCCCAGCTGTGTCCCTCGATGCGGGAAAAGCGGGCACTTGCTGCGGATCTCGGTAAAGTGGTCGCCGTGCATGAGCGTTGCCATCTCCGCCGCAGACATCATGCAGTGGTGCTTGCCGTGCGACCGACAGCACGCTGGGAGTGAAGCCTCCGGATCAGAGCTCAGCGTGCCAAGGCACGCAAGCAATGGCAACAGGAAGGCGAACAGCACGACCGCAGCGCCTATGCGCTGTGAGATGGTCGCCGCCTTGTGCTCCATTGCCATAGCTTCGGATAGCCCTGATATGCGAGATGCCGAGGACTGTAAATTGCGAGTGCGGCCTGTGCTGGAGACTTCGGCGCAGCAGGGCGAGCAACCGCTCGATATGCCGCGTCAGCTCTTGAACTCCTGCTTGGGGGGCAGACACAGACGAGGATGGAAGGCAGCTTAGAGGGAGTCTGGAGCGGGAGGGCCACGCTTTTGGCGAGAGCGTACCTGAGAAATTCGCAGCTTCGATTCCGTTTGCGCCATCCCTGATGGATGGCTCGACGGAGGAACGAACCTATCTTTCCCCGCTGCGGGAAAGAACGGCGAGACGTGAATACAAAACGCTGCGGTTGAGGGGGCGTACGGGCATTTCTCCTCAGGAGCTGCAACGCGTGTCTCTTTTGAATCTGTCAGTTTCTCGCGCTCTGCCATGCTCATCATGCAGTGATGTTTGCCGTTCCGTCTGCAACAGGCAGGCAGATCCCTTTCCGAACGTGGCGTAAGTGCCAGCAGCGGAGAGGCGATCGGCAGGCCAAAGAAGGCCAGCAGCAGAATGGAGAGAGCTTTGCGCACTGAGTCGATTGAACCACATTGACTCTAGTTTAGAAAGCACAGGACGGATTTCTGAGCGATTTGCGAACCAAAGTGTTGCACCGTCTTGTGGTGCAAGCGCGAGTGGCGCCGCAAGTGAACGCGGTATCGAAAGAGAAATATCCCCTCTGGACACCCCTAAACATCGTGCTTTCGACCGCGAACGTGTCAAAGCCTGTCTTTCGTGCCTCGCTATCTCGCAATCCTGCGCGCTGCCACCTGATCGAAGAGCTTAACGACCTGAGTTCCAAAGGGAGTCGGCATATTCTTTGGGATGACCGACGGCGTTCTCGGCTGCCACGCGATCTTGCTTATGTGCCGTCGCGCCCGGAGGGAGGTAGGTGTACGTGCTATTCCAGAGACCATTCGATCTCATGTGCAGCGGTTGATTGAAGAAGAACAAGTCGATTGATACAACCATGTCGAGATAGATTCCATGCCGGTCATGCATACCAGCCGCTCTATCTTCGATGGATGCCGATGAGCAATCCAGCCGACATGCCTATCGACTGCTGATGGCCTCCAGAGAAACTGTAGTCGTACGCTGGTTCCAAATACCACCCAAAGCGGTGCCTGCCTGTCGGCCAGAACATGAAATCTCCCGCCAACTCGCCTGAGAAGATGTCTGCGACTCTCCCGTTCTGTTTCAAGTGAGCCCATTGCGGCCCGATGCCCAGCATGAACTCGGATTTGGTTGAAAGTGTCCACGGCTTTTTGAGAAGAAAATCGGTGTCCCATTCGGTTGAGTTCCGTGTGAAGAAGGGCGAGATACCCGCCTCTAGCTCCAGCCAGTTCTCGACGGGGGTACATTCTGCGGCCAGGTTTGGCGCGAACGTCGCAGCTCCGCCGCTGAAGTTCCAATTCGTAGCCGCTCCTACTTCCAGGATGGCTGCTGGATCGTCGCCATCTCCAGAGGCTTTGGTCGAGTTTATGGAATCGTTGTGGGTCGCCTGCCCGAGAGCAGGTAGGCCAGCCAATAGAAGCAAGTACGCTCCAGCGAGCGTAAGAGCGCGTGTTCGCATAAGAATCTCCGTCGGTTCAATGCTGATCGGTCCGCTCTAAGAGCGGAGGACGTTGAGCTAGGAGGCGACTATGCGTGGCGGTCGAAATATGGTTAAGGGCTCCGCGGAAACCGGACGAGGCGGTTCAGCAGAAATGCCGGCGACCTGGATGCCCGTAGGCAACGGAACCGGCCAGACATTCGGGAGGCCGTGGAACCCGCAGCAAGAGCAGATGCCGTTGCAGTCGTTGGGCGCGACAGGATGAGAATGCTCGACGGTGGAGTGTTGTGAAGACGCGAGAGTAAAGAAAACGCCATCGCAGAGATCGCAATGCGGCGGATCTGCCGCGAGCCAGAACAATATGGCACACAGCAGCCACGCCCATGACCGAGTTTGGCGCTTGTGGAACATCGTTAAAACGATAAATGATATACGAGCTATCATCAGCATCCCCCGCCGAAGCAACCATCTCAATTACAACCACAGCCCTCGCCGCGCATAGCGTTCCGGCCTTCGACGACGAGGATCGGCAGCTTGACGCCAAGGGTTGGGCGATCCTGCACGGGCCGGACATTGCAGTCGGAACGCCTCTAGCCGAGCGCTCGGACTTTGATTATCGGGATATCATTCTGGAGCGCAGGCTTCGCCAGTCACTCCAGAGATTGAATCCGATACTTTCGCAGGACGCGATTGAAGCCGCCATCCGAAAACTCACCACAGTCGATGGGCCGACCCTGCTAGACCGGAACCGTACCGCATGGCGGATGCTGACAGATGGTGTGGCGGTGGAGATCACCCGCCCGGACGGCTCGTTGGGTGGCTTTCCCGTTGCGGTCGTAGACTTCGACAATCCCGAGAACAACGATTGGGCTGCGGTCAATCAGTTCACTGTGCGCGAGGGGCAACATGTGCGGCGCCCGGACATTTTGCTGTTTCTCAATGGTCTGCCAATCGCTTGTATCGAGCTAAAGAATGCGGTCGATGAGAAAGCCACCATCTGGACAGCCTACGACCAACTCCAAACCTACAAGCATCAGGTGCCGTCGCTCTTTGTGCATAACGCTTTGCTCTGTATATCGGATGGAATGGAGGCTCGGGTGGGTTCGCTTACGTCACCGCCCGAACGCTTTCTTCCTTGGCGCACGATTGAAGGAGAAAAGCCCGCACCATCGTCCATCCCTCAGCTACGGGTTGTGATCGAAGGCTTGTTTGACAGACAACGACTCCTCGACTTCTTGCACTATTTCATCGTCTTCGAGGAAGAGAAGTCGGGAACAGTAAAGAAGGTCGCCGGATATCACCAGTTCCACGCAGTCAACCATGCGCTCGAAGCAACAGTCCATGCGGCAGATACGAACGGCGACCGTCGCGCCGGCGTGGTCTGGCACACACAAGGATCTGGCAAGAGTCTCACTATGGTGTTCTATGCTGGACGGCTCGCCCTGGACGGGCGCCTACAGAACCCAACCATCGTTGTGCTGACAGATCGCAACGATTTGGACGATCAACTCTTTGGAACTTTTGCCCGCTGCCACGAAACACTGCGGCAGCCTCCCATGCAGGCAGAGAGTCGTGCCCATCTCCGACAATTGCTCAGTGTTACGTCTGGTGGAATTGTCTTTACGACCATTCAGAAATTTTCACCGGATGCAGGCGACGAGCAAGAAGAGCTGACGGATAGGCGTAATGTCATCGTTATTGCGGATGAAGCTCACCGAAGCCAATATGATTTCATCGACGGCTACGCGCGACACATGCGGGATGCATTGCCGGGCGCGTGCTTCATAGGCTTCACCGGAACGCCAATCGAAAAGACGGATGCTAGTACGACGGCGGTCTTCGGAGACACAATTTCCGTTTACGACATACAGCGAGCAGTCGAAGACGGCGCAACAGTTCCGATCTATTACGAGAACCGACTCGTCAAACTAAACCTTGACGAGGAGCTAAAGCCGGCACTTGATTCCGATTTTGAAGAAGCGACTGAAACGGAAGAATTAAGTAACCGCGAGCGGCTGAGAACACGATGGGCTGCGGTTGAAGCTATTGTTGGCACCGAGAAGCGAGTCAAAGCGGTTGCGAAGGATTTGGTCACACACTTTAAAGAGCGGCAGCAGGCGATGCTCGGCAAGGGCTTGATCGTCGGCATGAGCCGCCGTATCTGCGTGGACCTCTATCGGGAGATTATTGCTCTGCGTCCCGATTGGCATGGCAATGAAGATGCTGACGGCGCCATTAAGATCGTGATGACCGGCAACGCTACCGATCCGCTTGACTGGCAGCCCCACATCCGCAACAAACAACGCCGGGAGGCCATCGGGGAACGGTTCAAGAACCCGGATGATGCTTTGAAGTTGGTAATTGTGCGCGATATGTGGCTCACGGGATTTGACGTGCCATGTCTGCACACAATGTATGTGGACAAGTACATGCATGCGCACGGCCTCATGCAAGCCATCGCGCGCGTGAACCGCGTTTTCCGGGATAAACCCGGTGGATTGGTCGTGGACTATTTAGGAATTGCCCAAGAGCTTAAGAAAGCTCTGTCTGCCTATACCGAAGGAGGGGGCCAGGGCGACCTTACAAGACCGCAACACGAAGCTGTTGAGTTGATGCTCGCTAAGCACGAGGAATGCTCGGCGTTATTTCAAGGCTTCGATTGGACCGGATGGGCAGGCGGAAAGCCGAGCACGAAGCTGGAGTTGCTTCCGGGAGCACAGGAGCACATTCTAGCTCGGTCGGATGGCAAGGAAAAGTTGCGTAAATCTGTGGGGGAGCTGTCTCATGCCTTTGCGTTGGCTGTTCCGCATGAAGAGGCCATTCGCATTCGGGATGATGTCGGCTTTTTCCAAGCAGTCAAAGCTGTTCTTGCGAAATCGCCCACTCAACAGGTCGGTCGTATTGATACGGAACATGCCATTCGGCAGATCGTATCGAATGCCATCATCTCAGAGGACGTGGTTGATATCTTTGCAGCCGCAGGCTTGAAGAAGCCTGACATCTCGATTCTTTCGGATGACTTTCTGGCCGAGATTCAGGCGATGCCGCAACGTAATCTTGCAGTAGAGTTGCTCCAGAAACTTCTTAAGGGGGAGATTAAAAATCGATCGCGACGCAACGTTGTTCAGGCGCGCAAGTTCTCCGAGCTAATCGAAGCCTCACTCCGGCGTTATCAGAACCGCGCTGTCGAGACAGCCCAGGTCATTGAGGAGCTAATCGCATTGGCGAAGAATCTCCGCGAAGCGGCGAATCGGGGAGAGAGCTTGGGCCTCAACGAAGATGAACTTGCGTTTTATGATGCGCTAGAAGTCAACGATAGCGCCGTACAGGTATTGGGCGATGCGTCCCTTCGCATGATCGCAAAAGAACTGCTTGAGAGCGTCCGTAAGAACGTAAGTCTTGATTGGACCCAGAGAGAGAATGTTCAAGCGAAGCTACGTGTCATAGTCAAACGCATCTTGAAGAAGCATGGCTATCCCCCGGATAAACAGGAGAAAGCGACACAAACTGTTTTGGAACAGGCCGAAGTGCTCTCAGAGGGGTGGGCGACTTCTACCGCATAGGGTCAGCAGCAATCGCAATGCCTCGGCAACTAGACTAGGGAGTTCGAGCGATACGAGGCGATATTCGTTTGAGAGTCACAACCCTTCTGAAAGCAGAAGGTGTTGGCAAGAAGTGAAGTAAGGAGAGAAACGAAACTTTTGCTCAATGGCCGGGAAACGTGGACACCAAAACGGTCACTTCTGATAGACTTGATCTTGTCGTTGCGGTGCTGGTTTTGGTGTCTACTTGGTGTCTATAGAAGCCCAAAATTGAGTCCAAAACAGCGACAAGGTAGAAAAGAGCGAAAATAGCGAAAGCTGCGAAACGCTTGATTCTATGTGACATATTCCAAGTGTCTGAAAAGACTCGTGGGGACGTAGCTCAGTTGGTTAGAGCGCTGCCCTGTCACGGCAGAGGTCGCGGGTTCGAGCCCCGTCGTCCCCGCCATAAACCAAATAAAATCATCGGTTTATGACATACATCAAAAGTGACAGCTTATAGTCCACGGAATGCTGGGGTACGGAACTTCTAAACCGTACCAAACTCAAGCTAACAGCATCTCAACCTGCCTCAAACTCGCAGCCCGTTCATCGGCGGCAACTGCTCCCGTGTATCCCGATCGTGATATCAGGATTCGCATCGCCAAGGAACTTGAGAGCAGTGTAGCTGTCAATTCCCATGCTGCCGGAGCGTATGTCGAAATGCCTGCGTTATGTGGTCGTCGCTGCCCAGGAGAAGCTCCTGCACTTCGACGATGAGGCGAGCCCTACTTTACCCTTGCGTGGACGACACATTGCTCCAAATCAATGCGTCAGAGCAAGAACCGCGCCGGCGACGGATTCCAGCGGCAAGACCTTGTCGACACAATTCAGCTTGATGGCTTCCTTCGGCATTCCGAAAACGATGCAGGTAGCCTCGTCCTGTGCGATGGTCACAGCGCCGGCCTGCTTCATTTCCAGCATTCCGCGGGCGCCGTCATCGCCCATTCCGGTCAGGATCACGCCCACGGCATTGGGTCCGGCGTAGCGTGCGGCGGAGCGAAACAGCACATCGACCGAAGGGCGGTGACGGCAGACGAGCGGGCCATCCTTGATTTCGACATAGTAGCGAGCACCGCTACGTTTGAGCAGTAGATGGTGATTGCCCGGCGCGATGAGGGCGCGTCCGCGAATCACGGTGTCGTTGTTTTCCGCCTCCTTCACCGTGATCTGGCAAAGGCCGTCAAGGCGGGCAGCAAAAGCACGCGTGAAAAGCTCAGGCATGTGTTGCACGATCACGATGCCCGGCGTATCTGCCGGGAGTGTTTCGAGCAGAGTTTTCAACGCCTCCGTGCCGCCAGTGGAGGCGCCGACCGCAACAATTTTTTCCGTGGTTTCGGCCATGGCGCGAGTGGCGCGAGAGAGAATGGCGTCGGCAGTGAGCTTGGGCTCGACCGCCTGGCTGGGGCGCAGAACGCGCAGCTTGGCTGCTGCTGCCGCTTTCACCGTCTGGCAGATCGTGGTTCGCGACTCCTCCAGAAATTGCTTGGTTCCGAGGCGCGGCTTGGTGATGATATCCACGGCTCCGTATTCGAGAGCCCTGAAGGCGCTGCGCGTACCTTCATCGGCGAGGCTGGAGCAGATCACCACCGGAATGGGATGCTGACTCATGATTCTTTTGAGGAAGGTGAGCCCGTCCATGCGCGGCATCTCGATATCGAGAGTGATCACGTCGGGAACGGATTCGCTGATACGGTCGGCCGCAACGAACGGATCGCCGGCCGTGCCGATGACCTCAATCTCGGGATCGGAAGACAGGACGTCGCCCAGCGCCTGCCGGACTACGGCTGAGTCGTCGACAATCAGCACGCGAATCTTGGATTCTTCCACGGCAGAACCTCAGCTCTCCCCACTGCTTGAATCGGATCTGCGAACCGTGCCCGACGGCCTGCGAGTTTTGCCGCGCACCTGGTCGTCTAAGTGGCGCAGGCGCACCTCTCCGGTTGAGGTGTCAAAGGTGATGTGGATGCCTGCTTCGCCGCCCAGGCAGGAAGCGGTCACGGCAAAACCTTCGTCGGCCAGTACGCGGATGGCGGCTTCGGAGTTCAGCTTGCCCACTGTGGGCCGCGCGTTTGAAGTGACGGCCAGAACATCGTTGCCGCCAAAAAGCTTTACCACGGCTTCGCCACGGCCCGCGCCGAGCGCATCCAGCCGGCACGCCATATCGCGAACTGCAAAATCGACGTAACGGCGTCCGGAACGCACATCGCCGTTCGCGAGTTGGGCGGCAGGATATTTGGGCAGCATTGGATGGCAGAGCGCGGCCACACCGAGCCGAGGGATCAGAAAAGTGATTCCCACACAGGAGCCGAGCACAGTGCGCAGAACCGCCGGCTCCGATACAAGGCGCGACTCGCCGGGTTGTACGTAAATTTCCAGGATGGCGTTGTCAGGCTCGGTCATCCACCCTCCTGTAAAGTGCGGGAGCCACCTGCTCAACCGGCAAATCGAGCTCGTGCAGCGTTTCTGCATGTCCCATGAAAAGATAGCCGCCCGGCAGCAGCCGGCGGGTCAGTCGCTCCACAATGGTTTGTTGAGTGGGACGGTCGAAATAGATGATCACGTTGCGGCAGAAAATGGCATCGAATCTTTCGCCGGTTCCATAGTCGGAGTCGAGGAAGTTGAGGTGGCGGAACTCGATCTGCCGGCGGAGCTCAGGCACCACGCGGACTCGGTTCGACCCGGGCTCGCGCCCGCGCATAAAATACCTGGCCTGCAGCGCCTTCGGTACCGGACGAACCACTTCGGTCGAGTAGATTCCCAGCGCCGCTTTTTCCAGAACCGTAGTGGAAATGTCGGTGGCCAGAATGTTGAAGCAGAAACCCGGATGGCCGAGTTCGTATTCGCTCAGGACGATGGCCAGCGTGTACGGCTCTTCACCGCTTGAGCAACCCGCGCTCCAGATGGAAAAAGGCTTTCGGCCGGCGTTTGATTCCGCGCGCTCAGGAAGCTGTCGCGAGGTCAGAAATTCGAAGTGGCCAGGCTCGCGGAAAAAATCGGTCTTGTTGGTCGTGACCACGTCGATCAGGTGAATCAGCTCATCTTTCAGGCCGCGGTCTGAAAACAGATAGCCGCAATAATCGCGGTAGGAATCAAGTTTCAGCGCTTTCAGGCGGCGCCGGATGCGGCCTTCCAGCATGATCTTTTTTTGCGCGCCGAGGGCGATGCCTGCCTCGCTGTAGATCAGGTCGCAAAGCCGGGAGTAGTCGCTTGCGGAGATGAATTCGTCGTGGTGCATAACAAGAAGATGGGGCAGGGGCCTCCCGCCCCATTCTTTGGTTAAGCGGCTACTTCTTCGAGCGCTTTGCCGGATTCCTGAGAGCGCACTGCGGCCAGTTCCTCAGCCGAGAAAACGCGGTCGATATCGAGGATCATGATGAACTGCGTGTCCCGCTTGCCCATGCCGCGGATGAAGTCGGTGCGGATATGGGTGCCGATACGCGGGGCGGGCTCGATCTGATCGGGTTCGAGATCGATCACTTCCTCGACCGAATCGGCCAGTGCGCCGATGACGATCGATTCCGAGTCGAGCACGACCTCAACAACCACAATGCAGGTGTTGCGCGTCTTCTCGGTCCTCGACATGCCAAAGCAAAGGCGGAAATCGACGACCGGAACCACGCTTCCGCGCAGGTTAATGACGCCGGCCATGAATTCCGGCGTTCGGGGAATGGCAGTGATGGGCGTGAGATCGAGGACCTCTCTCACCTTGGCCACGTCGGTCGCGAAAACTTCCTTGCCGAGCTTGAAGGTGAGGTACTGCCGCGTCTCCGTGATTTCGCTAACACTCATTTCTGAACTCCTTTCCGATCGTGAAGACTGGAGGCGAAGCCCCGTTGCCGAGGCTCCGCCCCTCGCGGTCAGTAACGCTCGAACTCAGCGTCCTGCTCGTCGTGCTTGTCGTTAAGCCGAAGGTTCACGCCGGATTTCGACACCGGTTTGGCGGTGACTGCCGGCCCGTGGCCATTGGGCTTAGCGTTTTTAATCGGTGCCGGCCTGGCGGATTTGGTTGTTCCCGCATGCCGGCCTCTTGCGTCATCTTCGTCCCCGGTATGGAAGAAGGACAGCGCACTCACCAGTTGATCCGACTGGCCGGTCAGCTCCTCGGTCGTCGAGGCCATTTCTTCGGCGGCCGAGGCGTTCTGCTGGATCACCTGCTCCAGCTGTTGCAGCGCTTTGTTGATCTGCTCGGCGCCGGTGTCCTGTTCCTTGCTGGCCGCCGTGATTTCCTGAACCAGTTCCGCGGTGCGCTGGATGTCAGGTACCAGTTTGTCCAGCATCTCGCCCGATTTTTCCGAGACCTTCAAAGTGGTCGACGAGAGCTGGTTGATCTCTCCCGCCGCCTTCTGGCTTCGTTCGGCCAACTTGCGCACTTCGGCTGCCACCACGGCAAAACCCTTTCCGTGCTCGCCGGCCCGCGCAGCTTCAATGGCCGCGTTCAACGCCAGCAAGTTAGTCTGGCGCGCGATTTCCTCGATGATCGAGATTTTGTTCGCAATCTCCTTCATCGCGGCTACGGCTTCGAGCACACTCTTGCCGCTCTCCTGTGCATCCTTAGCCGATTTGTTGGCAATCTTATCGGTCTGCTGCGCGTTGTCGGCGTTCTGCTTGATGTTGGAGACCATTTCCTCCATCGACGACGACGCCTCTTCGGCTGCGGCGGCTTGCGCGCTGGCGCCTTTTGACACCTGCACCGACGCTGTCGAGATCGATTGACTGGCCGCCGAAACCTCGCCCGCAATCGAGCGAATGTCGGAGACAGTCTGCGTGAGGCCGCTGACCATTGATCCCAGAGCCTGCATCAGTTTGTCTTGCGCCGACCGCTCGTGGAGCTGAACCGTGAGGTTGGCTCCCGCAATCTCTTCGGCAGCCTTGGTGATGTCGTTCATGGCCACAACCAGCGTGTTCAGGTTGTTCTTGATGGTGTTGAAATCGCCATGATAGGTATCGGTGATCTGCGGCGGAATGTCGCCCTTCGAGATCAGCTCCACATACTTGGCGCTGAAGTTCAACGGCCCAATCACGGCGTCGAGGATCGCATTGACGCCACGAATAATTTCGGCGTAAGCGCCCTGGAACTGATCGTGCCTCCCCCGAGTTGCGAGCTGCCCCTGGTTCGACGCCACGGTCAGTTGTTCCAGCTCCTTGTGCAGGGCTTGGAGCACGATGCCGACGTTGTTGATGGCCACCTTCATTTTTTCGTGGTCGCCTTTGTAGGTCTGCGTGATCAGCTCGTCGATCTTGCCGCTGGAAATCTGCGCCAGGATGCGATTGCCTTCGCCGATCGGCAACAGAATGGCGTCGAGCATATTGTTGACGCCGCGTACGATCTCGGCGAATGCGCCCTGGAACTGATCGGTCTTGCCACGCTCGGAAAGCTGCCCGTCGTGCGAAGCTTCGATGAGCCGCCCCAGCTCTTTCTGCAGGACTTGCAACACGGTGCCGACGCTGTTGACCGCGACCTTCATTTTTTCGTGGTCGCCTTTGTAGGTGTGTGCGATCAGCTCGTCGATCTTGCCATTGGAAATCTGCGCCAAAATGCGATTGCCTTCGCCAATGGGCAGAAGAATCGCGTCCAGCATGACGTTGACCCCGCGTACGATCTCGGCGAATGCGCCCTGGAATTGATCGGTCTTGCCGCGCTCGGAAAGCTCGCCCTCTTTGGAGGCTTCGATCAGCCGGCCCATTTCCTTCTGCAGAACCTGGAGCACCGTGCCGACGTTGTTGATGGCGACCTTCATCTTTTCGTGGTCGCCCTTGTAGGTGTGCGCGATCAGCTCGTCAATCTTGCCGCTCGAAATCTGCGCCAGAATACGATTGCCTTCGCCGATGGGCAAAAGAATCGCGTCCAGCATTTCGTTCACGCCCTGGATCATCTCGCGCTGCATGCCATTGAACAGCGTCGCCTTGCCGCGCTCGCTCAGGCGACCCTCTTTGGAGGCGTCCACGAGACGCATGATCTCCTGAAGCACCAGACCGAGATCTTCCTCGGAGTCCATTCGCTTGTTCGCTCGTTCGCGGCTGGCGCGCATTTCGTCATCGTGCCCGTGGTCGCGGTGGCCATCGCCGGCGCCATGTTGCCTCCGGGCTTCGCTCAACACTGCTGTTCCCATGAATTCCTCCCTATTTTCCGATTTCTCTAGCCCATCCGCGGTCCGCCGACAACCTGATTCGTTCGGTAACTGTTCCGTCGCGGATGGAGCATGAGACCCTATCGGTTTATTTGTCTGGTTAATTCGTCATTGGTCTTGCACTGGCGCTCAGGCCAGCGCTGCCGATGCCCGGAAGGGCAGTAAATAAAGATCCGCTCGTCGCTCGAGGGCTGCCGGTGGGCGAGGCTCGGGCCTTTGCGATGTGCCGCTCAGAGCCGAGGGCGTCGTGAACCAGGCGTTCAGGATCGAGGATTAACGCCACGGTTCCATTGCCAAGAATGGTCGCGCCAGAAACCAGCTGGACTTGCCGATAAAAGCGTCCCAGGCTTTTGATCACCGTCTGGCAATTTCCTAAAACCCGGTCGACGACAAAGCCAAACCGGCCCTCCCCAGTTTCGACCAACATGATCTGCTCGTTCGCGGGCGGATCACTCAGAATATTGAAATGCCGGCGCAGGCTGATGTAGGGAATGAGTTCGCCGCGCACATTGGCCAGGTGCTTTCCGTTGGCGCGCTCAATGTCGTCGCGCGTCAGCTCAATGCACTCCAGCGAAGTCGCCAGCGGCAGCACAAAGCATGCATCACCGACGGCCACCAGCAAACCGTCAATGATCGCCATAGTCAGCGGCAGGCGCAAAGTCACGCTGGTTCCCAGTCCGATCGTGCTGGCCACTTCCACCGTGCCGCGTAAGCTCTCGACTCGTTGGCGAACCACATCCATACCTACACCGCGGCCCGAGACGTCGGTCACCTGTTTGGCTGTGGAGAAGCCGGGTTGAAAGAGCAGCGCAAAAGTCTCGGCTTCGGTCATTTGCGCATCGGCAGCCACCAAGCCCTTTTCGACCGCGCGCCTGCGCACCGCTTCAACGTCGATACCACCGCCATCGTCGTCACCGCCACCAGCACGCTGGCGCCGGCGTGCCGGGCGGAGAGATGAATCACGGCCGTAGGTCTCTTACCACTGGCCGCGCGCCGCTCCGGGGTTTCGATTCCGTGATCCATGCTGTTGCGGATCAGGTGCATCAGCGGGTCGCTCAGTTGATCGATGACCGTTTTATCCAGCTCCGTATCAGCGCCCTCGATGGTGAGCTCGACATCCTTACCCAAGTCGCGCGCCAGGTCGTGCACCAAGCGACGGAATTTCTCGAAGGTGCCGCGGATGGGCATCATGCGGACGTTCATCGCGCTTTCGCGCAAGGCGGAGGTGAGGCGCTCAACCTCTTCCGAGACCTGGGCCACTTCCGCATCCTCGCGCCGTGCCGACAGCTCGCTCAACCGCGCCTGAACCGTGACCAATTCGCCCACCAGGTCTACAAATTGGTCCAGTTTGGCGGCGGGAACACGCAGGCTCGATGCCGTATCGGGCGCGTCGTAGATGCGCCGGCCACCGCTCGGAGAGCGCGCTTCCTCCAGACGCCGAGCCGTTCGATCGGATTCGGAAACCTCTGGGGCAGCTTGACGATCGGAATCAGGCCGATCCGCGTGTGCGCTATTCCGATCTCCCGGCTCGGAGTCATCCGAAGCCGGCTCCACAATCAGCTCACAGGCATCCTCGACAAAAATAAAAACGTCGCGGATTGCGTCGCGGCCAGCGGCCGTAGACAGAACCATTTCCCAGGAAACGTAACACCGTTCCGGATCCAGTTCATTCAGGGGCGGAAGTGCGGCCATGCTGGCTTTCACCGCCAGCCCTCCCAGTTGATGCAGCTCGCGCACCAGCAAAACGGGATTGGCGCCTGTACGCATCATCTCCGGTCCGGGTGCGAAGTGAATCCGCCACTCCCCCTCCGCCCCTGTAACGGGGACCGTGATTGGCGCGGCTTGTTCCTTCTTGACGATTGCCGGCGCGGTTTCGGCGATGCCCATCAGCTTCCGCACTTTAACCAGAATCCCGGTACATGCTGCGGACGCGCCGGCCGCCGGCCCTCCAGCTTTCTCTTCGAGCATCGCTCGTATCTGATCAACGGCTGAAAGTGTCAGATCGATCAGCTCCGAGCTGACGGCGAGCCGGCCATTGCGCACTTCGTCGAAGGCGGTTTCAAGATCGTGCGTGAACTCCGCCATGCGGTCAAAGCCGAACATGGCACCCGAGCCCTTCACGGTATGCAGGCCGCGAAAGATGCGTCCGACCAGTTCCTGGTCTGTGCGGTTCTCGTTCAGTTCCAGAAGTGCTGTCTCCAGATCTACGAGAATCTCGCGGGCTTCTTCCCGGAAACTCTCTTTGAACTGGTCGGCATTGCTGGGAGTCGAGGGTGCCATAGCCCGGTAAATCACCTGTTCTGCGCACATGAAAGGAATTCCGTAAGGCCCATGTCGGCCAACGCGTCTAAAACCTGCGCCGGGACCGTTCCGGCGAAACGGATGGCAATCGATTTCCTTTGGGCCTCCCGCTGAGCCGCCCAAAGCAGCTGGACTGCAGTAACATCGAGACCGGTGAGGTTTTCGAGAGCCACTTCGACGGTCTTGCCGCTTCCCAGAGCCTGAAGAAGTGCGGCGTTCAGTTCTCCGGCATCCGCAATGTCGATGCAGCCTTCCAAAAGAACCCGGCTCGCATTTTCTCCCTGGCTCAGGGTTACGCTCATTTCCGTCGTTCCTTTTGGTCCGCTTGCGCACGCCGGGTTTTGCCCCGACGTATACAGGTCATCGACCCGGTGGGAGCAATTCAAGAGTGGGAAACAGTGAATTGAAGGTTAGTTTTATCTGAGAATGAACTTCGATTCTGTTGCGGAACCAAGTTTCGATCACGATGGTGTGGGATCGACGTTCGGCGCTAAAACAACTCGATAGCAGGTCTGCTGTGGTCGTCCGTGACCTGCCCGCCCGACACCGCGAGATGGGTCATGGTCTGGCTGGCCATATGGTATCGGCCAAGATGAGCGTCAAGAATGGTCTTGAAGGTTCGTTCGAGCTTGCCTTCCCAGTCCGGATCGTCCGGTATCTCGCTCAATGCCACAAGATGCGCACCCATCTCCAAAAGCGCTTCCTGGACGTGTCCCATCCTCTGCCGCATCACATCCTGGAACTGGATGTGCCCCAGCGCATCCGAAAGCCTGGTCACAGTTTCTGTGTAGTTTGCCTCTACCTCGCAGATCACCTGCAGAAGCAACTCGCCGTTCTTCGAGAACTCCTGCTGCATCCCGCTCAAGTCCTCAATCAAATGGTTCATGGAGTTCTTTGCCTCGTGCTGCCTGAGCGAAGCCTGAGCATCCACGAACTCCTGCTGCACCCTTGCGCAGGTGGAGTTGATCGTCGCCGCGATATCCGTGGCGGCCTCGGTCGACAGGGCGGCGAGTTTCCTTACCTCGTTCGCAACCACAGAGAATCCTCTGCCGGCGTGACCAGCGCGTGCAGCCTCGATTTCGGCATTGAGAGCCAGCAGATTGGTTTGCCGGGCGATGGATGTGATCACCTTGATGAGCGGCGTCAAGGCGCAAACTCCGGCGGCCAGCTTCTGGATGCGCGCGAAGTTGACCCGCATCTCCGCGTTCTGCTCGTGTAGCTGAGTTTCGATTGCGGTAATAAGTCTTTTGTTATTCTCGGCGCGCGCCTGGGTGCTCTCCGTCAGATCCCTGCCGCTCTTGATGGAGCGGGCGATGTGCTCCCTTTGCTGATTCGACTGGCTGATCAACTGTCCAATCTCGTCAATGACTGCGACTACTTCGCGTTCCGATTCGGCCAGCGAATCGCCAATCTGGCCGTGCAATACGTCGACATAAAGCTGGGAGTCTTTGACTTCAGCCTTGATGATCTGGCGCCCCGCGAGAATGTGCGATATTCGCTTGAATCCCAGCTCGCCGAATGCCCACATGTCGCCGATGCTTCTGCACGCGCCACGCCAATTCGCCCATTCAACAAGCAGCAGCGGCACTCCCTCGAGTACCACAATCAATGCTGCAACTCGAAGCCGGATGGGAACGAAGGCTGGTCCGATCAGCCAATACAAGACGATCCAGAGAGCCACATCGCAGGACAGCGCGAGAAAGGACTGAGCGAGCAGTCGCGCGGCGACGCGACGCAAACGAGTTCCGACTCTCTGATCGCCCTCCGTTGCGAATCTTTGGGCCGCATCATCCCGACCCGAAGGGAGCCACTGCGCTTCAAACGTCGACGACCCCATCGCTCACGCTCCCGGCAGGACTTTGCGGATCACAGTGATCAGGTCGTTTCCCGAAAGCGGCTTCACCAGCCAGCCCGTGGCGCCCGCGCGCTTGCCCGCGTCGCGCTTTGTGCTTTCACTTTCCGTCGTCAAGGTCAGGATGGGCACGAACTTCAGCCCAGGCATCGCTCGCACCTTTCCAATCAGTTCCATTCCGCCCATCACCGGCATGTTGATGTCGGTCAGGATCAAATTTGGTTTGGTTCCGGATTGCAACTTGTCCAGCGCTTCCTTGCCGTTGCCGGCAGTGACGACCTGAAACCCGTTCATGGTGAGCGTGGCCTTAAGACTCATGACCATGGTCGTCGAATCGTCTACGACTAGAACAGTCATTGCCATTGCCATTCCTTGTCGTTCCTGCTGTTCCCCTTAACGCCAGCGCGAATTCTTGCAAAGTCGGCTCTGACTGCCGGCCGGCATTATTTAGGGGACTGTTTGCTCATCGGCATCAATTACGAGAGCGATAGTCGCAGGACGTAAATCGCGTCATCACGGCTTTTCTGTGCTTGCGACAGATCAAATGAAGACGATGAAGCCTGAAATGCGAGCCTCTGCGCGCTCGATGAGCCACGAGCGCGATTTAGGATCTATGAGTTACGGCTTGAAGTCTGACTATTCCGGTCAGAGGCTGCCTGGTTCGAGCCCGTCGTTCCGTTCCATCCATCCAGAAGCTTTCCCGCTGATGCTATATCGATGGCAGCGATCCTCAGAGCTGCCTCGCTCTCCGACCTCAACAATCGAAATACGCATCAGGGCATGATCGCCGGAGCCAGCGACCCGTCAGACCATTTGCCAACCCACACCATTAAGATTGTGGCCCGCTCTTCGGGGTCGTCGGCCGCCATGATCGGCGACCCAGGCAGATCGGCTCCCCAACTCTTCGCTGCTTCGCCTGGAACCATAAACATGAGGTGGGGATGCCAGGATTTACCCTCATCGTTCAAATATTGCTGCGCTGACAACATGTAGCACATGGCGCCAGGCTCGAGCTCGGGCAACGCCTTGGTGTCGAAGGCAGCGCGGGTTGCATTGAGGATTTCAGATTTCGATTTTCCTGCCAGCACCAGTTTGGTCTTCATCAGAAAAATGGGCACAAAGGTTCTGGCTGCCGCTGGATTGAAACAGATGGGGGCGCGGACTTTTGGATTCCAGAACTCGGGCTCGGTAGTTGCAGCGCCCCACGATCGTTCCACAATACACAGAAAGCCATTGCTGCCCTTTATGGCAGTCGTATAGCCGCCTCGGCCAAGAACCATCACTTCGGCCTGGTCTGAAATGGATGCGGGAGCAGCGGTGCGAGCCAGCGCAATTTCTGAGCTCTCATCCGGCATCGAGTACTGATCGATAGGGGCCATCGCTGCGTAGAGAACCTTGTCTGTTTGCGCCCGCGCGTTAGGGGCTGCGCCGGATAGTAGGGCTTGCGCTAAGAATCCGAGAGCGACGAGTTTGATGTAATTCTTCCGCATCTGATTCTCCAATTTGTGCAATTTGTGTCCTGTGTGGGGATGCGATTGCGAAGTCGTCTGCGACAGTTGAACAGACAATGACGGGGACGTCAAACTCTGGTTTTGGCCAGCGAAGATGTGGTCATATCAATCGGTCACGAGCGCGATAAATCCGATGGCCACTTTCGGCAGAAGCCCGATCATTTGGGTTACTGAAACATTTGGCTCAACATCATGGGATCGAGGCCGGCAAGGAACTTCTGGGCCTCGGCAGTTAGCTTGCTTTCTGTGGCAGACGGCGGCTCATCGGAATGGAGCCGGTCAATGCGAATCATGATGGGAACGGGATGCGCGGCGCCCGCGAGTTCATTGAGCTGCGGCCTGAGAACAAAGAAGCTGAAGCGGCCTTTTGCGGCGACCGGCTGCGATTGCGAGCAAGAGCCGGGAGTGCAGGAGACACTCACGACGATGCTGTCTGTGACTCCGTCGTTGTAAAAGCCGGTGCTAAGGTCGATGGACTTTCCCTGGGCGGTGACGAAGGGCAGGGAGGCAACTCGTTGCG
This sequence comes from Occallatibacter sp., assembly GCA_036489735.1. Taxonomy (GTDB): domain Bacteria; phylum Acidobacteriota; class Terriglobia; order Terriglobales; family Acidobacteriaceae; genus Telmatobacter. Next base: position 22,577 of record DASXFF010000010.1, read on the forward strand.
GCTGAAGGCCGCGCGCAAGCCAGCATGAATTTGCGTCGTGATAATAAACAAAGGGCGCAACCCAGACAGCAAGGACGATCTCGTCCGCGCCGGGAGTGGAATAGGCTGCGCTCTCGACCAGAGTCTGGCCACCGGACTGTTCGTACCAGGTGCGAGTGAGCGCGAAGCTTCCAATCTGTTTGGGAAAGCGGGCCAGCGACGAAGCGGATGGTTGAATGGGGACCGATTCGCCTGCGCGCGATCGAAGCGCAGAAGAAGGCAGGGCAAGGACTGCGACAAGCAAAGCGACAAATGCGGCACCGGGCAGGAATACATTTCGAACGGACGTCGCGGGAGTTTCGCTTCGAGATAATGGTTTCGCGCTAAGGTCGGCGGTATTCCGTTTGCCTTCTTCCGCGCTCGTGGGTTGCAGGCTTGCGAGTCGGATGAAGATCAGGATGGCGAGAAGAAACAAGCAACTGCCAATCACGTAGTCGGCCTGTTTAGCGACGCTTTCGAGCGCAGGATGGCCGAGCGCGATTCGGTAATAGACGACAAGAACGCAAAGACGGATGAAGTTGAAGAGGTATCCCAGCAGAACGCCGCCGATGACATACGCCACCCAGCGGCGCAGGCTGGCGCGCTTGAGATAGCCGAGGATGAGAGCCAGATATCCCAGAGTGACGGCGCCGCGAATGCCGTCGCAGCCGGGCGCGATGAACATGCCGAAATCGGGCGAGAACATAAGGCGGAGCTGCGGGGTGGTGGGCGCGAAGTGAATGAGCGTAGCAAAGTCTCGCGCCACGCGGGCGGAGATGTTCTGCAGCGGGATATCGATCATACTGCTGGTGAGAACGGGCACCGGCTGCGAAAGGAGTAAAAGCGCGATTGGAAACCAGGCCTTCTGCCAAGCGCGTGTCCCGGCAAAGAGGAGAACGACTCCGCTGCCGTAGAGATAAACAGGCAAGGTGAGTGGGATCAGGGAGACGAGCGCCCCGCCGGCGGTGAAGAAGAGCTCGGCGTTCTGGTGAAGAATGCTGGTGAAAAATGCAGCGCCGATCAGGGCCAGGCCCCACCAGCTTCCACGGAGTTGCCACCCCTCCTGCCGCCAGACGCGGAGCGTCAGGATGATGCTGGCCGGCGGGATCAGCATGCCGATCGAACGGAGTGGATCGGTGGTCCAGCATCGCCAGAGGAGCGCGAGTTCGCGTTCGATGCCGAGGCAGCCTGCTGAAGTAAGCAGGACAATTCCGGCCCAAAGCATGAACGATGGCGACTGCGGCCGGGGAAAAACGGCATCCGGTTCGGTTTGCGGGGTTGCAAGCGCCAGCTCTTCGGCCATGGAAACCGTCTGCCCTTTGTTGGATATCATCGCATTTTGATCACCGCCCGTATATGGCGGTGAGCGCTAGGGCGTTTGCGGCGGTCCGGCCAAAGGCGTTTTTACCGGCGCCGCAACTCCGATGAACTCGGTGAGCGTGTTTTTGCCGGCATTCGTGACCCAGAGATTTCCGCTGGCATCGATGGCCACGCTGTACGGATCGAGGAGGGAAGCGTCGGCGCCGAATCCGCTGGAGGGCGAAAGAAAACTGCCGGGAGCTGCGCTCGATGCGCCGGCAAGCTCGGAAAGCGAGTTGCCCTGATAGTTGGCGACCCAGACCGTCCCGGTTCCGTCGACCGCAATTCCCTGAGGCCGGAGCACGCCGCCGCCCGTCGCGGCATCGAGCTCCAGCGTTCCGCAAGTACTCACTTCGCTGATGCTGTTGCCGTAGTAGTTGGCGATCCAGAGGTTGTTCTTCTGGTCTGTTGCGATGCCGGATGCTCCGTTGCAATCGCAGTTGTAGCTGGTGACTTTGGAACCGTCCGGTGAGATTTCTGTGACGGGCAGCAATCCGCCCTGATTGACCACCCAGGCGTTATGGCTGGCGTCAACGGCCAGCGCGACAGGGAAGGCGAGCGATGTGCCACCCCAGCCGGAAGAGCTGGAGATCGCAGCACCGGAACCCGACAGCAGCGTGACTTTTGAGTCGCCGTAATCGGCGAACCACATGTTGCCGTTGGGGTCGGCCGCAACGCCGATGGGGAAGTAAATGCCGCCGCTGGTGATTCCGGATGTGATGGGTTGGCCGGAGGAATTGAGTTCGGTTACATCGCCGTTGCCGTTGTTGAGGGTGGTTTGCTCATTGGCGATCCAGACATTGCCCTGAACATCGAGCGCCATGCCATAGGACTCGTTGATTCCGGAACCCGTAATTCCGGCGGGGAAAATTGCAACGCCGGATGGAGAGAATTCCGATATGGCGTCGAAATAGCTGGAGGCCCAGACATTGCCCGATGCGTCCACTGCGACCGAAGCGGGGGAATCCATGCCGCCCCCCGAGATGGTGGAATGCAGCATCCAGTCCGGCGGCGCGGCGGTGAGAGCTGGGGAGAAAGTTGAGTTGGCTGCGGCGAGAGCGTAAATTGCTGCCACGCTCTGGGCTGGGGCGCGCGCAATATTGAGTGCGGCGTCGAGTGTGTCAGTGGGCACTGTACTGCCAGATGTTGCAGCGGAAAAAAGCGTGGTGCAGGAGCTTGCGGCAGCCGCGCCGCTGCATGAAGTAAGCGCGTTGGCCAGCGAGTCGAGCTTGGCCGTGGGTACGGCGAGCGTGGAGGGGAGGCCGGTTCCGGGAGAGACGCCGGTCGCGCTATTCACGAGTTCGTTCGCCGTTGCGAAGGCGTTATCGAGGCCCATGGTGTTGGTGCAACTAGCGCCCACACTGCCGTTGCCGGACATGAATGGAGCCAGCGCCCATGCCGCCGCGGCAGTGGTGACCTCGTTGACGGTGAAGGAGCTGCCCGATGCGATGCTGCCGCAGGGGCCGAGAGCGGTCATCAGCCATCGTGCCGAATTCGAAGCGGCAGATAGGTTGCCACCTTTGGCGATGAGATAGAGGGGCGTTTGCGCCGGGGGGCAGGTGTAGCCGGAGGCGACCGAGAACGAACCGTCGGCTGCGGTTTGTACGGACGAAGGAAGCAACGCGGATGCCGTTGAGCCATTGCCGGAAGAGCCCGCTGCATAAAGCTGAACCGAAGCAAGGCTGACAGGCTGGTTTGCGGCCATGACTTTGCCGGTGAAGGAGACGCCGGTGATCGGAGTTCTGGATGGGCAGGAAGCGGATGCGGAAGACGTGACGGCTGGAGTGCAGCCGCCGCCTTTGGTGACAGTTCCGCCGCAACCGATGAATAGGCCACAACAGAGGGGAGCAAAGTAAACGGCTGCGCAACAAGATGCGGTGAAATTTGCAGAGATCGAACGCGAAAGAAGATTGCGGGGGAGGTTCACGTTTGAATTCCCCATCCTGTCAATCATTGGGACTGGGTCGCTGGTTGAGGGCTAACGCTTGCGGCGGCGGGCTGCCCGCGCGCTGGCCGCGAGTGCGCCCACGCCACCCACTAGTGCCAGAACAATGGTTGGATCTTCAGGAGAGTCAGCGCATCCGGTTTGTGCGCGCAGCGGAAGAACAGCGGCGGTCAGCATCAGGGCCAGGAGAAAGGCGTAACGGCGAGTCATTCGGATCTCCTCTTGTTCATCGTCGGGCTGTCTGCGCAAATCCGGGAGTGCCACGAGGCAATCCCACCGCAATATCCTCAAGAATACACGGAAAAATGTGGTACGTGGCTATGACTCGAAAGGGTCATCTGAGGGATAACTGCCTGGTTTCCCACAGGCTACTGGTCCAGGCTCGATTGCGGGTTTACGCCACTGCCCGGCGATCAAAGCTGTTCCGAATAGCGAAAAAGGCGTCTTTCGGGCGGTAGTCGCTGTCGAAAGGGAGCGACCGCTGGGGGCGATTGGGCTGTTTGCGATGGTGGGTTGGCCCGCTGTTAAGCCATGTGAACCGGTCGCTCAGATCCCAGGTGAGCACTATTTTTACTGCGGGATTGGCGAGCGCAACACGGAGATAGTCGGTGTACGTCTGCGCAATGATGGCGTCGCGCTTGGCGGGATCGTTGGTTGCGATGTCGTCCTCATTCACATCCATCTCGGTGAGATAGACCTCGAGGCCCATCTGGCGGATGGCTTCGATGTAGTCGGCCAGGCCTTTACCGAAGGTGTCGGACTGCGCGGCTTTGATGTGACTCTGGATGCCGACCGCATCAAGCGGCACTCCGCGCTTCTGCATGCCACGCAGCAACTCAAGGATCAAGCGCCGGCGCTCGGCGTTATTGTCATTGTCGAACTCAACTCCGTAGTCGTTGTAGGTGAGCTTGGCCTGCGGATCGGCGGCGCGAGCGGTGCGGAAGGCGAGATCGATGTAGTCTGGACCGATTTGCTCGTACCAGAAAGACTTGCGCAGTCCGCCGGGCTGGCCGTCGGTGGGAAGGATGGCCTCGTTGACCACATCCCATGATTGCAACTTGCCTGCATAGTGCTTGCAGACGGTCGTAATGTGGTCGACGAAAAACTGGCGCGTGTTGGAGCGATTTTTCGGGAGCCGAATCCAGTCGGGAACGGACTCGTGCCAGCAGAGTGTGTGGCCGCGCATCAACATGTGATGGCTTTCGGCGAACGCAAGCAGGAAGTCAGGGCGGGAAAAGTCGTAGCGATCGGGCGCGGGACGCAAAGCGATCCACTTCAGCTCGCCGGCGGGTACCACAATGCCGCATTGTTCGCCGATCAACTCAGCAAAGTCGGGATCGCTCTGAACGTTATGGATGATCACCGCGGAGCCAAAGACGAGGCCGTGACGGCGGGCATGGGAGCGAAGGGAGCGAGGCCCTGAGACGTCGTGGAATGACGCGGGCAAAGAAGCTGGAATCGCCATGTGGTGTGCGCATCCGGCCAGCAGAGAAGCGGCCGATCCGGCGGCGCCAATTGCGGCCGCCGCCTGAGCCCCTTTAGCAATGAATTCTCGTCGCGATGGCATCGGATTTATGCTCCTTTCGGCGCAGCCGGAAAGAATGTTGCCGGCTCAGCGGCTTCCGGCTGGATGGGTCAGGCTGGCCAGTTGCGGCCTGCGATATAGGGTCTACCAGGGGTTGGACCCCAGAGGCTGATAGTGGACCCAGTCGAAATCGACGGCTCCGGGTTGTGTGGATTGCGTTGTGTATGCGAAGAGAGCGGGACGTGAGCCTTTCCACCAACTGAAGTGAATGGGTGTGGTCGCGCCGAGCTGGTGAAACGATTTGCCGTCATCAAGACTATAGGAATACGCTGCCTGATCGCCATCCACATGCACGCGGAGTTGGATCACAGTCTGCAAGATCGACGGTCCCTTGGCTCGGTCATGCTGGCGAAAAAAGCTCAGGCGGCGTTGGCCGTCAGACTGCACAATCTCCAGCCCGCTGGCGGAGTACTCAAACATGGCCAGGCCGGCGTGAACGCCCGCTCTCATATCCGCCAGATCGATGCGGACGGTGAAGTCGAAGGCATTGTCCTGCATGGACTGCGTGAGCGTGTTACGCGCGGAAAGCAAGCTGTCCGCAGGCATAGGAATGAGGCGCAGGTAACCGGGCCGCGCACTCAGGGACCAATGATCGTTGTCGGGATTATGATTCCATTCCCATTGCGGCCCGAGTGTGGCGGCGTTGAAGTTGTCTGAAGTTTGCGGCCGAAGCTGTGAAGTTACGCGCGGATTGCCGGGAATGGGACCGGAGGGCGTAGGCTGCCCGGCTGTCGCGCCGTCAGGGTCGGCGCCGATTACCGGCCAGCCATCGTGCCAGCTCACCGGCTCCAGGTGAACGATGCGACCATGCGCGCCGTCGGCTTGAAAATGAATAAACCATCCCTCGCCGTCCGGCGTTTCCACGTATCCGCCCTGATGCGGACCGTTGATATTGGTGGAACCTTGCGCAAGCACAATGCGATGCTCATAGGGGCCATAGATCTGCCGTGAGCGCAGCACAGCTTGTGAGCCCCCGCCAACGCCGCCGATGGGGGCAAAGATGTAATAGTAGCCATCGCGCTTATAAAGCTTTGGTCCTTCAAGAACAGGCAGGTGCTCCGGATCCTGAACAATGATTTTTCCTTCGTCGAGCACGTGCTTGCCATCCGGCGACATGCGGTGCAGGATGAGCGGGCCGGCGCCGGTCATGGAGTGAATCAAATAGGCGGTTCCGTCGTCGTCCCAGAAGGGACATGGATCCTCAAGCCCCGGTCCTGGGATTACGACCTCCGGCTCGCTCCACGGCCCCGTGATCTTTTCCGCGGTGCTGACGAAGATCCCTTCGGTGGGGGTAGGGAAGTAAACATAAAAGCGCCCATCGTGCTTTCTGATGGAGGGCGCCCACACTCCTTTGCCGTATCGGTTGCCGCCGATCATGCTGTAACGCGGGTCCATATCGAGGCGGCCGACCACGTGGCCGATGATGGTCCAATGCACGAGGTCGGTTGATTGGAGAATGGGAATGCCGGGCACGAAGTGAAAGGTGGATGCGACGAGATAATAATTCAGGCCGTCACGAATGACGTCGGGGTCAGAGTAGTCGGCGAAGAGAATGGGATTGCGGTAGATGGCTTTCCATCTCATCGAGGGCGACCTGTCGCCGCCACCCCATGAAGCCGAGTTCGCTTCCTGGGAACCCCGGTCGTTGGGGACCCGGGCCACGGCGGGGTGGGAGCCCTGCGCTCGCGCCGCCAATGCTGCCGCGAGGAAAGCGCCAAGCAAGAGTTTTCGGGTCCGGCTTGGAATGAGACTGGCTGTTCTTTGAGTCATCGAGTGGCCTTAACGCTTCTGCTCAGGTTGCTTTAGAGATAGAAACGGCCTCCGGCTGCCGCTGTGCTCGGCACTCGACCATCCATCGATTACGGGAGTTGAATGGGGAGCGCGGGCTCAGCCGCACTCCCCGGTTCAGTTAGAAAACCATCTTCAATGACAACTGAGCGATTCTCGGCTGATTGGCTGGCGCCGCGGTGTTCTGCGGAGTATTGCCAGTGATCCTGCCGAACGAGCCACCCAAAGTTGTGCCCGGGTCACCGAGGTTTGCATGGTTCATTAAGTTGAAGTAGTCGGCTTCGAAATTCAACGAGGTTCTCTCGGAGAACGGGAACTTACGCGTAATGCTGCCGTCCCAGTCAACGTAGTGCGGACCTGTGAACTCACCCTTTACGACGTTTCCAAATGTGCCGGCGGGATTCACCGCGAAGCTCGTTGGATTGAGCCAGTTTCTGCAATTGACTGTCGAAGGGCATGGGGTGCCACCGTAGGGATTTGCCCCTGACCACACGGCACGGTCGCGATTCTGGCCCGAATTGGAGTTGTTGGAAGCGCTGGACCAGATTGTGAGGGGATCGCCACTTCGGTACTGGAAGATTCCGCTCGTTCCCCAACCGTTGAGAATGTAGCGCACCGCACTTGGCGAACCGTTGAGGAAACTGGGAATCGTGTACACGTACGAGAGAGCCGTAATGTTGCGGTGGTCAAAGTCTGCCGGGCCGTAGTCGAGCTTTTTGAAGTTGGCCATCGTAATCGGGTAAACGAAGGAATTGCCGCCGCCGATCGAGGTCGCCGCCTGATTCCAGGGCATGTTATTGAGAGCCTTGGACCAGGTGTAGTTGAAGAGCACGTTGAGGCCGTAACGCATGCGCTGCTCAGCGGAAATTTGCAGCGAGTTGAAGTTGGTGTTTCCGCCTGTGTTGGCCGCCGTAATGTATGAAGGGAAGCAACTGTTGGTGGTTGCGCAGCCGGTCTGGTTAAACTTCCGGACGCCACCGATCTCCGGATTCAACTCAAGATCCTGCCATTCGTGGCTGGCGTGCGTCGCGACATAGGCTGTCCGCAAAGAAAGGCTGCCGGTGACCTGTTGCTCGACGGCGAGGTCCCACGCGTAGTCGACAGGATCCTGAAATCCTTTGTACGGATCGAACGTCAGCCAGCTGTTGGATGACGAAATCGGGAAGGTGTTTGGCGGAGGTTGCGGCGCGGGGAATGGATTTGCGACTCCCACGCCGCCGCCCGGATTAGGAGCGGTGCCGTATGGATTGGCGAAGTTCATACCCACTGTGGGGGTCGAAAACAGACTCACAGCTGCAACAAACGGAGCTGAATTCGAATAGATGTTGAACAAGGTGCTGTTAATGCGGCTGTCGTAAAACATGCCTGTCCCGCCGCGGAGCGCAGTTTTGCCGTTGCCGAAGACGTCCCAAGCAAAGCCCAATCTCGGCATGAAGTGGTCGTAGGCCGATTTGACGCCGTTCGGATTAAATCCCGCGTCGCCCGCAAACTGCAAGCCTGCAGGGGCCAGTGGAAACACGGCGGAGTGTGTGTTCGATTGCCAGAGCGCCGGGGAGAAGCCGCCCATGCGTCCTATGAGATTGTGCCAGGGTACAAAGGGCTCGTACCTGACTCCGTAATTGATCGTCAGGTTGCGGGTGGCCTTCCAACTATCCTGAACGTAGGCTCCCTGGAACTTGCCGCGGACGTTGAAGTACTGGCCCGAAGCCTGGGTGAGCTGATAAAGATACCCGAACAGGAAGCTGGCCATGCCGTCGCCGCTGACGTTCGAGTTAAAGAAGAATTGGCCCGGCTGCTCGAAGTCATTGATGATATCGATCTTCGACACTTCGCCGTGATAGCCGGCGTCGATGTTGTGCCGCCCCAGCAGGAAGTGGATATCGTCTGTCAGCGTGTAGTTGGCACGGCTGAAGGCGGCCTGCGGATTGACGCTGATGTTGAAGTAACCAGGAGACACCTGGATCTGATTGATCTGCTTGTAGGCGGGCTGCCAGATGTTGACGCCGAGGTCCGCCACATCGAGGCTGCTTGAAATCGGACCGCGTACGTCTCTTTGCAGCTGGTAGCTGATGATGAAGTTGTTTACTACGTGGTCATTGAAGGTATGCGTCTCAGAGATCAGCGAGTTGTAGTAGTGATTCGACGCACCGTCGGCGATGCTGAGGATGTTTTGGAGGTTTTCAACGCCTTGCAGGATGTACTCGTCGGAGAAGTAGCGCTCTGTCAGTCTGTCTTTCGGCGTCAACTCTTCGTCGGCACGGCCCGTGATTTCGGCAAAGCTCCAAAGAGAAGGCTGCTGGAACAGGACGGCGCCGGTGGTGGTCAGCGCCGGGACATGCTTGAGGAAGTTGGTGGTCACTGAACTCAGGGCGGTGGAACTCCAAACATTCGAAGTGCCCGCAGGGCAAGTGATTGTAGAAGCGAGAATCGCAGACGGCATCAGTGGGTCGGTGACGCAGTCAGTGAACACGAGGTTGTTGGTGCCCGGCGCGCTGCCCGTCGAATTCGCGCCAGCCTGGGCAATCGTGGGCAAAATGTTGGAAGCGGTTCCCGAAGCTTCGTGATCGATGGTCTTTTGATATCCAAAGAAGCCGAACATCTTGCTGAGGTGGAAGAGATGCGGAATTTCCAGCGGGCCACCGACCGTGCCGCCAAATTGATTGCGTTTGAGCGCATCCACGGTTTTCGCATGGGTTGTGGCGTTGTAGGTGTACCACGGCGCAGCGTTGAGAGCGCGATTCCGGACGTATTCGAAGAGGTCGCCGTGGTATTGATTCGTTCCACTCTTGGTGATGATGTTCACGACGCCGCCGGCATTCTGGCCGTACTGGGCAGAGTAGTTATTGGTCTCGATGCTGAATTCCTGCAATGCATCGGGCATGGGGAAGGGCTCGTTGACATTCGTGTATTCGTCCACGTTGTTGCCGCCGTCGAGCATATAGTTTGTCTGGCCGACAAACGTTCCGTTCGCTGAAATGGCGACGACAGTGGGAAAGGTCTTGGTGTTGCCTTGGTCAGCCTGGGCCGTAGGGGCGATCGTGACTCCGGCTACCTCTTCAGTGAGCTGCGCTGCGTTGCGGCCTTCCAGCGGCAGCGCGTTCATTGAAGTTGCTCCGATCACCTGAGAGAGTGTCCCGGTAGTGACGTCCACTTGGGCAGTTTGCGCACTGACGGTTACGGTTTCGGTAGTGTTGCCGGGCTTCAGCGTGATGCTGACGGTCACGGCGGCGTCGGCCTGCAGCAGGACGCCTTTCCGCGTATAGGCTTCAAATCCCGGGCGCGTGGCCGTAACGTTGTAGGTCGAAGGCGGCAAAATGGGGAAGACGTAGGAGCCTTGGCTGCCTGTGGTTGTCGTTGAGGAAACCCCGGTTCCGACTTGAGTTGCGGTCACCTCTGCGCCCGCAACCACTGCACCGCTGGCGTCAGTCACCGTGCCGTTGATGCTGCCAAATCCCTGGGCAGACAACCGGCCTGGAATGCAAACGCATAAGGCGAAAACGGCGACAACACAGCCGATCCACTTGGGAAAAGCGCTCATATAGCCTCCTGAAAATGTTGCTTTTGCGGGTGAGGAAATCGTTTCGTGCTCGGAGCAGACGCCAGCAAGTCTACGAAAATCCGGGCAGCAAAGTTTGTATTGAAATCGATTGACAGTTGATGAGACAGATACCGTCCCTGACGGTCAGGAATTATTTATATCTATCGTATTTTCTTTGGTTTGACTGAGGCAAAAAATCATCGCGGAGACCCGATAAATGAAGACTTCTATTCGGCAGATACCGCCAGAACCCTCGGCGGCCCTGGGGTTCCGTCCGTGACGGTGGTGCCTAAAACGACTTGCAGATTCGGCTCATTTCCATTCAGGCGCTCATCCCTGGCGATAGCCTGCATGAGGCTGGGATCGGTGAGGAACTCGCCCGCGGTTTCGGTGCCGTAGGTATAGAGTCCGCCGATGACGACCACCACGTGCCCGGTTTCCGAGTCCCTGATCCGCGAGATCAAAGCGAAGTCTTCCAATTTGGGGCTGTTGGCTCCAGTGACCGGCTGGCGCGGCTGATTCGTTCCCCAACTCCAACCGCGCGAGGAGGGATTTTTGGCGTCGCGGATGTAAACCAGATGCTGGTCGGGGTCCATTGCGAGACTGAAGCGCAGTTGCCGTGTGAGACGCAGACTCCACTCGTTGTTGAAGGCCCCGATGAGGACCACCGCTCCGTTGCGGAGGTCGGAGAAGGAACTCTCATTGCCTCTGCGAATGAGGACCTGCTTGTTTCTTGCCTCGAGTGTGCCGACCACTTTGGCAATTGTCACGGTGTCGGCGAAGGGGACGGTTTCCGATGAATCGGAACTTGGCACCGGGGTGACAGGGTTTCCATTTCCGCTGAGGCTAGGCACTGTTGGCGGCCCATTCGGATGGTCGCCCACAACGAGCAGCACGGATCCCGGCGTATCCAGCACGGGTTTCCAGAACAGGTCTTCGGGATTGGCCCGATGCAACCAGGTGTATGCGGAGAACGCTGCGGCCGCAAGGACAAGGACCACGAAGGCGCCTACATTGGAGCGCTTTCGCCAAGCCGCCGGCTTCTTCAACCCTGCGACAGGAACCGGGCCAATTCTGATATGCGCGGCGTGTGTTTCAAAAGGCGATTCCGGCGGTTCAGTCTCGATTTCGGTTTCGACGTGCCTGGTTTGACCGGGAAGCGTAAACCGGGGAACATACGAACCCTGAATCAGGCCTATGCGGAGTTCGGAACGGTGCTTTTCATCAACGTAGTAGGATGCCAGTCTTTTGCGCAGCTCAGTTGCCGCAGTGCGCACGATGTGATCAAGATTTGTGTCGTAGGAGGGATCTCTGCCGAAGACCTCAACTCCGATCGTGCGTTCCTTGATTTGGTCTGCGGACCCGTTCAGGGTCATTTCCACCACGTACTTGAGGAAAGCGACGGACCGCTTGCTGGAGCGAAAGGCCTCATCGCGAACCAGCAGTTCAAGCTGCGCGCGGATCATCTCCGCGGTCAGTTCCGGGGTGGTTCCGTACTGCGCTTGAGCCTCGATCATCGCCCATCCAGTGAGAGCGATTCTAGCATGATCCTTCAACAACTTGGCGCTGTTTAAGGCACGCGGACGCGGCCTCAAGTACATGCGCGAAAGCCATGATTGCGTGATGCGAGCTATGGATCGAGAGCGCCGGTGCGATCGAAAATGTGGCCCATTTTTTCCTGTTTGGTTCGCAGGTAGCGCTCGAAGCTTTGCTGGGATTCCACCTCGGCCGACACGCGCTCGGTGACTGTGATTCCGGCGGACTCTAATGCGGCAACCTTATCGGGATTGTTGGTCATAAGGCGCACGCTTGAGACGCCAAGCAGCTTCAATGCTTCTGCCGCAAGGTCGTAATCGCGACAGTCGGCGGCGAAGCCTAGCTTCTCGTTGGCCTGGACGGTATCGAGTCCCTGGTCCTGCAGCTCGTAGGCCTTCAG
>DASXFF010000033.1:0-7221 GCA_036489735.1 Occallatibacter sp.
CGGCGCGGTCTCGCCCTCGCGATCGTCCTCTCAGGGAGCGGTACCGGCTCCATCATTCTGCCAATCGTCGCGCAGCACATGATCTCGACCCATGGCTGGCGATCGGCGTATGTCACGCTGGGTGCGATCGCACTGATTGGCCTGCCTCTCACCGCACTGTTCATGCGCAATCGTCCTGATGGCGGCGAACACGCTGTGACTGCCGAAACGACTGTCGGTCTCGGGTCGGCCTTTCGCACACGGGTCTTCTGGATTATCGCGATTGCGGTTATGCTCTCCGCGTTCAGCATGAATGCCATCATCGCTCACCTCGCGGCTATGCTGGTGGGCAGAGGAGTGAGCGGCGCAAGTGCGGCTTTGGCTTTGTCCGCCCTGGGCATCTCGGCGATTGCCGCGAGGCTCTTCACTGGCCATCTTCTGGACCGTGCACCCGCTCCACTGGTGTCGCTTTCGGTGCTGTTGATTGCTGCGACCGGCGCCGCCCTCCTGGCCTATGCTGCCAGCCCATGGGCGGGCATCTGCGGCGCGATTCTGATGGGTGCAGGTTCCGGCAGTGAAGCTGACGTCGTTCCGTACATGATCGCCGAATATCTGGGCCGGACGAGATTTGCAACGCTCTATGGATTATCGTGGACCGCCTACGCTATCGGAGGAGCAACCGGCCCAATGCTCATGGGCCATTCCTTTGATGCCGCCGGAAGTTATGTCCCCGTGGTTGTGCTGGTGTTCTCGGCGCCCTGTTTCGTCGCCGCATTTATGCAGCTGCTTCTGCCGTTCCAGGTACGCCCGTTAGGACACACAGATGGGTCCGATCTTGCCTCCGACTCCGCCAGCAGCTCAGTCTTCTAAAATTTACTTTTGTGAGGAACTCTCAATGCCACACATTGACTTGCCACCCGATATTCCCGGCATCGGCTCGGCATTCGCATTCCGGCCTGAGACGGCCGCACCCATGCGGGCGCTCGCCCACGTTCTTCTCTTCGAGTCAGGGCAAACGACGAGTTTGAGTTCGCGCGACCGCGAGCTGATCGCCAGCTATGTCTCCTCGCTGAACCAATGCTACTTTTGCCAGACGAGTCACAGCGCGGCCGCAGCCAATCATGTGGGCGGCAGCTGGGAACTGGTGGGTTCCGTGTGTGCAAATCCGACATCCGCAGATATCTCCCCGAAGCTCAAAGCGCTGTTGGCCATCGCTGGACGCGTCCAGGCGGATGCCAAAACCGTTACTGCCGAGCTCGTTCAGGCTGCCCGCGACGAAGGCGCAACCGACCTGGAGATTCACGATACGGTGCTGATTGCCGCAGCGTTCTGTATGTACAACCGCTACGTAGACGGGTTAGCGACCTGGCAACCCCATGAACCTGCCATGTACGATGCCATGGGAAAACAGCTGGCGTCTGCCGGCTACAGACGGGCATCCGATAACGCGAAGTAGGCTGCCAGCGGCAGTGACCATTGCAGATGGATGTTGAGGCAATCTCTCCGTCGCGATTCCTGCACGGAAGATTGTGATACACCTTGCCGCTGTGCCCGCAAATCTTGCGAAGAGATGCCGCCGCGTGGCTTTCGCGGGCTCTCGATTTCGGCCCGGTTCTCGGCCTGCCCTTTGGGCGAATTTACTGTTAGCCCCTTATTCCTAAGGCATAAGCGATAGTCTCATTTGACTTAGTTCGGAATGAAACGCTACTCTTAGCCATGCATATCGCAACAACCGTCTGTTGTTGTCGTTCCTCACAGGTATGTCCTGTTGAGTTGAGCGGTATTGCATCTCCTATCTGTCGTTAAGCTTTCCGCACAATTAGCTCTTTCCACAGGACTCCGGCGGGCAACTTGTCGGCATTCTTGCTGCGAGCAATGTGCCCTCCTGGAAGCCTTTATTCCGTCCTTGCAACATTTTCCAGGAGAGCCACATGCTTCGTATTCTGACATACCGTTTGCGGCCATCTGTAGTCGCTCAGTCCTTATATGTAGCCTTGCTCCTCATGTCAGTCGCGGTATCTCAAGCGCAGACGTACAACGGAGGCATACGCGGCTCCATCACCGATCCGCATGGTGCAGCTATTGCGGGGGCGGCCATTACGCTCACCGACGAAGCGACTCATCAGATCAGGACGACTGCCACAGATTCCGCTGGCGCATACGCCTTCAATGCGCTCAAGCCGTCCACTTATACGCTGCATATCGGTGCTGCCACCTTCAGCGCGGCGGATCGAACACACATTGTCCTCGCGACGCAGGATTTTCTTACGCTGGATGTTCAACTCGCCTTAGGCAGTGCGACCAATGTGGTGCAGGTCTCGGCCGATGCACCATTAGTAGATCCTTCGACAGCATCCGTGAGTACAGATCTCGATCAGCGTCGGCTCGAAGACATCCCCGTGTTAGGCCGTAATCCGTACATCACAGCGAAGCTTTCCGGTGTCTTCGTCAATACGGGGAATCCGCAGTTCATTCGGTTCGCCGATCAGAATGGGACATCGACAACATCAGTAGCTGGCGGACCCGTCGCAGCGAACCTTTACCTTGTCGACGGGGTGCCGATCACCGATACCAACAATCGTCCTATCGTGATTCCAACCATTGAATCCATTCAGGACGTGAAGGTACAGGCCAACACCTACGACGCGCAGGTCGGACGCACGGGAGGTGGTGTTTTCAATACGCTTCTGCGCTCCGGCGCGAACACCATTCACGGGTCGGTATTCGGAGAGACGCGCCAAGGCTCCTGGCTCGCCAACGACTTCTTCGCAAATCGCAACGGCGTTCCGCGGCCTGACAGCCCCTACTACAACTGGGGTGCGTCCTTGGGAGGGCCGGTCGTGATTCCGCATCTTTATGATGGCCACGACAAAACATTCTTCTGGATTGGTTCGGAGGGATATATACAGAGTTCGCCTTACACCGAAAGCTTTGCGGTACCCACCGCGTTGGAGCGAACGGGAGATTTCTCAAAGAGCTTCAATGCCGACGGCACGCTCAACATTATCTACGATCCGACGAAGACCTTCACCGACGCGGCAGGAATCCATCGCACGCCTTTCCCGGGCAACGTAATTCCGACGGCACGTGTCAGCACCGTGGGCAGGAATATCGTCTCGTACTATCCCCTTCCGCAGACGCCGGGACCGACCGGCGGATACAACTTCACCGGCATCGACGATGTGCGCGACCATGGCCAAGAGGTAACGGTGAAGCTCGATCAACAGATCCGTCCCTGGTGGACGATCAGCGGCTCTTATATCTTCTATGAGGCGCTGCAGCCGCTCGGAAATCCCCTCGGCACGCTGCCCGGCAGTTACTCCTATACCTACCATCGCCAGGTGGACGCAACGCAGTTCAACAGCACCTGGATACTCAACCCGACCACTGTCGTGACGGCGCGCTATGGCAACAATCGCTTCCCTAACCTGATCGCCGAGGTGAGCCAAGGCTTCGATCCGAGCGCACTCGGTTTCCCGACGTCTTACACGTCAAACATTCAATCTAAGTTTTTCCCAACAATCTTTCCGCGCAACTTCTCGCAGCTTGGACAAAATACGAGCTCACTTGATAATTGGAAGTCACAGATTCTCAACGGTGCTCTGACAAAGACGCTCAATCATCACAATGTAACTGTGGGTGCCGAATACCGCCGCATTCGCATGGATTTTCAAGATTTCAGCAACGCACCCGGCACTTACTCCTTTTCAGGAGCTTTTACCCAGGCGAATCCAAGTGTTGCAGGCGATGGTACCGGCTCCGATCTTGCCGACCTGTTGCTTGGGTATGCCAGTTCGGGCGAAGTGGACATTACCACGCCGCTCAAGACCTATCTCGATTACACGGCTCTCTTCGCTCAGGATGATTGGCGTTTGACGTCGCGTCTCACGTTGAATCTTGGTCTACGCTATGAAGCCGAGACAGGGCTGAAGGAAGATAAGAACCAGCTCGCGGTTGGATTTGACCGGAGCGCTACATCGCGGCTCTCGAATGGTGCGACTGTCACAGGAGGTATTCTCTTTGCAGGCGTCAATGGCGATAAGCGGGACGTAGGCGATCTCTCCCTTCTGAAATTTGCTCCGCGTCTCGGCGCCTCGTATCAACTCACGCCTAAGACCGTTCTTCGCGGTGGATATGGAATTCTCTATGCTCCACTCCGCTACGATCCTATTGGCACGCTCGCACCCGGCTATACCGCGGCCAATGCTTATGTGGGCAGCCAAGACAATGACCAGACCTCAGCAGGGTCGCTCGATAATCCATTTCCTGCAGGACTCCAGAAACCCGTAGGAAACTCGGCTGGGCTACTGACCGGTCTCGGTAACGGAGTGACGACCTACGACCAAGACCTGCATGCTCCGCGAGTACAGCAGTTTTCCGCGGGCATTGAGCAGGAGTTGCCAGGACATATCGCACTCGACGCTTCGTATATCGGGTCGCGTTCTACCAATCTCAATCCATCGCCGACCAGCAGCACGCCTATCAACATCGACCAGCTCAACCCATCGAATTTTGCTCTTGCCGACTCCCTAAGCGATCCGGTGGCGAACCCGAACTACATCCCGGGTGGCCCCGGCATCATCGGGCAGCCGACGGTTGCCCGGTCTCAGACCCTTCGTCCGTTCCCACAATTCACCTCTGTCAACCTGTTTGTCAGTTCAGCCCATGCCGCTTACGACGCGCTTCTGATCAAAGCGGAAAAGCGGGCCGGACATGGATTGAATTTGATTTCTTCGTTCACATGGTCCCGGAATATGGATTCCTCCTTCGCAACGGCCAATAGCATTCAGAATCCTGGCGTCAGCGCACCACAAAACGTATACGATCTCGAGGCGGAATATGCGCACTCGGTCACCGACGTACCGTATCGCTTTGTCGCCGGCATTCTCTACGACCTGCCGTTCGGGAAGGGGCAGGGGATCTCCGCCCGAGATCGATGGGCTGATGAGATCATCGGGGGCTGGCAGCTCAATGTTCTTCCCACCTTCCAGAGCGGCTTTCCAGTCTCTATTCGACAGAGCAGCAATCCGAACAGCACCATCGCAGGCAATGGGGTTCAACGACCGAACCTCGTGCGTGGGGTGCCGTTGGGAACCAAAGGTAGCTTGTATGACAGGCTCAACGGTTACATCAATCCAGCGGCCTTCACCGCTTCCGGAGCTTACACGTTCGGAGATGCTCCCCGCACACTCACTCTCCGCGGACCTGGTTACGAGAATTGGGATATCTCCCTGTTCAAGAGCGTTCTGGTTCGCGAGCGGGTGAATGTGCAATTCCGGGCGCAGACTTTCAACGCGTTCAATACGCCATTGTTTACTGGCCCGAACACATCGTTCGGAAGCGCGAGCTTTGGAGCGATCACGGCTCAGGCAAATTTTCCGCGCTACGTTCAACTCGGCCTGCACATCACTTACTGAAGAACGTTCTGGCGAGGGCTAGACAATGACACAGTGGACTAGACGCGCGGTTCTCCAGAGTTCCGGCCTTGCACTGGGAGCAACTCTTCTTCCGGCCGCGGGAGCCGCAGGGCACCTGGCAACTTCTGATCGGAAACTCATCCACCTCAACTTAAACGAGAATGCTTTCGGCCCATCACCGCGGGTTCCTGAGGCAATCCAGCGCGAACTATCGCGCGTGTCACGCTATGCGGATGCGGGCTCGGCACAGGCATTCGCCGAGCAGATCGCTGCGTATGAGCGGGTTCCTGTCGACCAAATCGTCCTTGGCGAGATCCTTGGAGCGCTCGGGTTGTATCTCGGCAGCAAAGGCGGCCCGGGCGGTGAATTCGTGTACTCGACGCCGGGATACCTGGCGCTGATCGATGCAGCATCGCACGTCGGTGGAATCGGAGTGGCAGTTCCGCTTGATGCTGAATACAAGAACGACTTGCCGGCATTAGCGGGTCGTGTGAACTCCAAAACGCGCGCACTCTATCTCATCAACCCGCACAACCCTACGGGGACGGTGAGCGATGATCCATCCTTCAAACATTTTCTTCGTGAGGTCTCGCAAAAGGCGCCGGTGATCGTGGATGAAGCCTACCTTGAATACACGCCGGATTTCGAGACACGCTCGGCGGTCTCCCTTGTCCGTGAAGGAGCAGATGTTCTCGTTTTCCGGACCTTCGACAAGATTCACGGTCTCGCCGGGCTCCCGATTGGGTATTGCATTGTTCCTCAAAGGCTGGGCAGCGCTCTGCGCGCGCAGGGGCTCGGCGATGCCGAATCCCTGGGGCGCCTCAATATCGCAGCGGCCTCCGCTGCGCTCGCTGATCGGACGCACGTGCATGAGGTACGAACCGCGATTGCCACCGAGCGCAAAAAGTGGGCAGCCGCTTTGAAGGACCTGAAGCTAACCCACACGGAATCGCTGGCGAACTTCGTCTTTTTCAATGCAGGTCGTCCACAGGAGCTGGTAGCCCGCGCTATGCAAGACCGCGGGGTTGTGATCGGCCGGTCATTCCCGCCTTATACAAATTGGGTCCGCATCACCATTGGTCGACCGGAAGAAAATAGAGTCGCTCAGGAGGGTCTTAGCGCGATCGTCTAAAGCAGATGGATTTGGATGCGCGGCAAGGATAATCGGCAGCGAGATCCGGAATACGCACCGTCTGAATCCGGCGCGACCTCAGCACGACGACGCAACTATGGGCAATCTGATGGTAAAAACGTTTCCGCTTAAACTCCCAGAGGTGAGCACGATTGTTCCGCCGTTGGCTTCCACGGCCCACTTTGCGATGGAAAGTCCGAGACCATTTCCGCCGGCGTCTCGAGACCGCGAAGAATCGATCCTGAAAAATCTATCGAAGACTTTTGACCGCAAGGACTCATCGATGGTGCTGCCCTGGTCGTGCACCGCTATCTCGATGAATGGCGCAAGCTGCTGAACCACGACCAGAATGCCTGTTCCCGCTGGCGCATACTTGATCGCATTTTCGAGAACGTTTGCCAGGGCGCGGTGCACAAGGAGGCGGTCAGCATAGATCGATACCTTACTGTCGCCTCGGATCTCGATAGCCTGGCCCTTCTCCTCGGCGAGTGGCTCGAAGAGACCCACGACCTCGTTCACCAGGCCGATGGCAGGAAAGGTCGATATATCGATCTCAACTCGTCCAGCATCGGCTCTGGACATCGAAAGGAGCGCGTCTACGGTTGCGGTGAGCCGTGTTCCTTCCTCTAACATGCTCCCGATGATGTCTCGGTATTCCTCCTGCGACCGCTGATGCTGTAACGCCACTTCACC
>DASXFF010000042.1:0-6859 GCA_036489735.1 Occallatibacter sp.
ACCCACAGGGTGGCGGCGGTCGTAACGCCCACCACGATATCGTCGCGCTTGATGATGGCGCCACCGCCAATGAAACCGACGCCGGTCAGAATACCAAGCGGCAAACGCATGAGGTCGTTAGTGATGAAGGAACCACTCGGCTTGCCAGCCGTAGGAAGCAGGAGATTGACCTGGATCATGGCGACGGAGGCGGCGAGGCAGACGAGCACCGTGGTGCGGAGGCCGGCCGCCTTGCCATGCTCGGTTCGGTCATAGCCGACAAGGATACCTGCTATGACCGTGAGGACGAGGCGTAGGGCGACGTCCTGCCACGTTAGGTACAAGGGCATGCCGGCCATGATGTTACCTCCAAAAGTCGTGCGGGTTCGAGACGATCTGGAACCGAAAACCTCATCATCCGTTCGCTCCCAGTAAGAGGTCAACATGCAATATAGATGCATTCATGAATCGAGCGGGCAAAGAACTTTCGCGGTAGTTCTGGCAACCGGCGATGAAATTCTTTCCAGCCTGCAAAGTTTTGTTGAGAAAGAGTACATTCATGCTGCCAGTTTCACGGCGATCGGCGCCTTGAGTGCCGCCAGCCTGCGGTATTTCGACTGGGAGAAAAAGGAATATCAAAAGATTCCGGTCCGGGAACAGGTTGAGGTTGCTTCGCTGATCGGCGATGTCGCCGATGGTCCGGATGGCAAGCCCACGCTTCACATCCATATCGTGCTGGGAACGCGGGACGGAAGCGCCAAGGCCGGCCATCTCGGCGAAGGGCATGTGCGCCCGACGCTTGAAGTCATTGTCACCGAAAGCCCGGCTCACCTGCGCAAAGTGAAGAATGCGGAAAGCGGCCTTGCCCTGATCAAGCCGGCCAAATAAAGCGGAGCTAGTGTTTGGCTTTGCGGCCGGCGCGCCGGGCGCGGGTTGCCGCCGTCTTGCGGCCGCGGGCAGTCGTGCGCGTGGCGTGTTTTCCGCCCAGCGCGCGACTGCTCTCACGGCGGCCTCCGGCACCGACATGTGATTTTCCTTCGGTTTCCTGCTGGTAGGTCTCGCCGCGCGCTTCCTTGCCTTCGGTCTTCGCCAGATTCCGGCGGTTGGCCGCGGGGCTCTCATGTTTCGAGGCGCCGGCCACTTTGAGCGCGATGGCGATCGCCTGGCGCCGGCTTTTGACTTTCCCGCCTTCGCCGCCGGGGCCGCTGCGCAGTTCGCCGTGGGCGAATTCATGCATGACGCGTCCGGTGGTCTTGCGCTGGTGGGGAGACGTTTGAGCCATGGCCTGTGTCCCTGGGATGTAAGGGTTACGCTTGCAACGTTGGCCGTCCTTTGCGGTTCCATTCCACAGTAGCGGCTGGAGGCGAACGAGGTTAGACGCGGAGATTGATGACATTGGTGCGGCGAAAATTGGAGGCAGTGAGTGCTGCCCCCGCTGTGGAAGTTTTCCGGGCGCTGGCTCGCTTCGCCCTGGCGAGGCTGGTTTTCTTCGCCCTAGCCGAGTGGCTAATGTGGGGGCAGCGGCTGGCGGCTGCGAAGAGCTATTGCTCAATCGCAAGACGCCGCGCGATCTTCGCCAGCGCTAAGAGCATTCATCTCCTGAACGTCGTGACGGGCACCATTGCTGGCGCCCGCCGTTACATCGGGATCAGGCAGCGCGCCGGTTCACCTTTGCCTCGGCCATTGCGGTGAGCTTCTCATCGGTCGCTTTTTCTTCCTGCAGGGTCTGCTGCAGGAGAGTTGTGACGTCCTGCCGACCCAACTGCTTCGCCCAAGCGATTAAAGTTCCATAGCGGGTCATTTCGTAATGTTCGACAGCTTGCGCCGAAGCGATGAGCGCGGCGTCGAGGACGGACTTATCATCGACCTCGCCCGCGACCTCCTTCGCTTCCTTGATGATGCCGTCGATCGCTGGACAGTCGACCCCTTTGGCCTTGACATCGAGCTTCTGGAACACCTGTTCCAGGCGCTTTACGTGTGTTTCCGTCTCGCGCAGATGGGTTTGAAAGCCTTGCTTAAGCTGCGGTTCCGTCGCCTTTTCGATCATGTCCGGCAGCGCTTTTAAAATCTGCTTCTCGGCATAGTAGATGTCGGCGAGGGTGTGTTGGAACAAGTCATCCATGGTTTCGATGTCTTTCGAAAACAGTCCCATCGGGACCTCCTTTTTTGTTGATGCCGCACAAAGTCGGCTATGGCGCGAACGTAACAGGGCGTGGGAATGTTCCTGTCGCGGAAAAAGATCGCCCGTCAAATCGTTCGAAGAATTTATCGGAAGCACCCTACAAAGATTTTATTCGCGCGCCCCTAATCTCGGTTTGGTTTTTGGAAGCGCACATCGTGCCGGCAACCCATCGATCGACGGTTCCTTTCAAGCCCGCGGAGAATTTGATGCCAACCTGGCCCTTCGGGGAACACGGAACGCATTGGGTGCTTTTCTTGAAGGTAGGTTTTCGGAGAACGACGATGAAGGCCCTGACTTGGCATGGCAAAGGTGACATCCGCTGCGAATCCGTGCCGGACCCGTCTATCCAGCATCCCCGCGATGCGATCATCAAGGTCACCGCCTGCGCGATCTGCGGCTCGGACCTTCACCTGTTCGATGGCGTGATGCCATCGATGGAATCGGGCGATGTCCTCGGCCATGAGACCATGGGAGAAGTCGTCGAGGTTGGTTCCGAGGTGACCAACCTCAAGAAGGACGATCGTGTCGTGGTGCCTTTCACGATTGCCTGCGGCGAGTGCTTCTTTTGCAAGCGTGGCTTTTTTTCCGGCTGCGAGCGGTTTAGAATCCTGTCC
Organism: Occallatibacter sp.; assembly: GCA_036489735.1. Taxonomy (GTDB): domain Bacteria; phylum Acidobacteriota; class Terriglobia; order Terriglobales; family Acidobacteriaceae; genus Telmatobacter. Next base: position 2,776 of record DASXFF010000042.1, read on the forward strand.
AGATGCTGCGCCAAGGGGATCAGGATGCGGACGTTGATGCGCGGCAGACTGGCGGCCGGCGTACGCCCGGAACGATCCCACGCGTTGAGGTCAGTTGCACTTATCCGGATCGAACGCCTGTGCCCATCAGGCAACCTGACGGCCACATAAGCAGGGCCGCGTCCAGAACGCTCGTTGGTAAGCGCAAGCCTTTGGCCAAACAGCGGATGCTGCGGGTCCGTGATCGTGACCTCAGACACCAACCGATCTAAAATGATGGCATTCTGAGATGTTCGGTGATCCGACCTATGCCGATGCCGTCCTGGACCGTCTCGTTCACAACGCCCATCGCATCGAACTCGCCGGCGAAAGCATGCGCCGTAACCGAGGCAAACAGAACCAGAAGGCTTGACCAAACATCATCGCCAGTGACACAAAGCCTTCGGCCAGCGAGGCTCGCGACCCGGGCGGCAGATGCTGCTCGAGTGTAGATCACTACTAAGGACACGTCTCATAAATTCGCCATGTCGGCATTGCACCCGACAGCTACGAAATGACTGATATCGTAGTAGATCGGCGACATGTCCGGCGCCGCAGCAACTGGAGCTAAGTGCCATGAGCGGTGATATAAATCGCTAGCCTTCGAGCGCGATTCCGTCGCCCTTAAAAATCGCAGATTATAAGGCTCGTGCGTGCATTTCGATTTCGCACAGGAGCCCGTCCGGCCGCCAATCGAACCGTAGCTTCCCCTGCAATTGGGTACTTAGGGCCCGCGCGAGCACGCCAGTGCCAAAGCCTTGACGCGTTGGTGGCTTGACGGGCGGTCCGCCGACTTCAACCCAGCGAAGAAAAAAGCTTTCGTTTGCGGCTTTCGACCACTCCACTCGAACGCGGCCCTTCGGAGCAGACAGCGCGCCATACTTGACCGCATTTGTCGTCAATTCGTGCAGCACCATTGCAATCAATTGCGCTGATTGCGGCTTCAAGGTCAAATCGGTGCCATCAATGTCGCAGCGAGATGTGCCCTGTGGGCAGTAGGGGTTAAGCTCGTCGCTGACTAAGGTGCGCAGATCGGCTCCTGCCCAACGTGACTTCGCGAGCAGCGTATGGACATTTGACAGTGCTTGAATCCGGCCCTCGATTGCCATCTTGATTGCTTCAGGTGTTTCGGCGACCGAGAAATGCACGGTCGCCTGGACAAGCGCCAACAGATTCTTAGACCTATGATCTACTTCTTGGGCGAGAAGACGCAGCGCTTCTTCCGATTTCTTTAGCTCAGTTATGTCGTGAAAACTCACGAGAGCCATGTGGTTGGAGGACCCAGCCAAGACTAATGGGCACGCATGCAGCGATATGATCCGTCTTCCAATTTCTGGCCAGTCGCAGTCGATCTCGAACGTCTGAAAGGCGTGACCGCCGGTGAGCAAATCCTTCAATTGATCCGTTAACGGCGGAAGGTCCAAGGCGCCGTCGTACAGCTCATTGAACGGAACCCCGCGGATGGCCTCTCGCGAGGCTCGTAACAGGTTATAGAATGCCCGATTGGCAGTCATTATCCTCAGGTCTGTGCCAAGAACCACTAGAGGATCAGGCACAGTGTTGAGAATAGTTTTGGTATATTCCCGCTCATAGATTGCCTGATCGATACTTGACCGAAAAGCAGTCACATTGGTGAACGTCAGTACGCTGCCGCCAACGATGCCGTTTGTTTGAGGAGCTATCCGAAGTATGAATGATTTGTCCCCAATGCGAATGTCATGTTGGGTTGGGACATCAGTGCCAGTCACGTCGGCGCACCACGTTTCAAGGTTCTCCACGCTATTGAGAATTGAAATCGCATGCGGCGAACGGCCGATGTCCGTTGGCGCAAGGCTCAGTGCGTCAGCTGCTGCTCTATTAAAGGATATGATGACATGGTCAGGACCAAGAACCACGATTGGGATACCGACCGCATCGACGTTAATGAAGTCCGCTGCGTTTGCGGCCGCGCCATTGCCAGATGTTTGACGAAACTCGCCGCGGTCGCCAATGTCGCCAGCGGCAAGTCCAGTCATTTAACTGGGGCCGCGTACAGGTTGCGGCTGCGCTGCAACACGGGTTCGGCCACTGTCGGCAAGACCTGACGCAACGCCAGCAGCAGCGCTTGAGCGCGCGGCATGTTGAAGAGTGGCTTATATTGAGACAGTAACTTGCTTTCCAACACTCGGGCTTCGTCCGGGCCCACCGTCTCGCGCAACGCGTCCGCCACCGCGCGTTCTAGGCGCGCGTAGTCTTCGACCGGAATAAGGTGAGAATGGTTCTCTCCGAGCCTCGGCAACATGTGCGTGTGAATCTCACCGTTGAAATTGTCCATAAGGAAAGAGCAAAATATAGCGATACCCTCGTCATTTGCCACGCGATCGAACAAATCTTCCAAATTCATGCTGGCAGAGACATCCCCTCGCTCCCAAAGGACATTGACCATCTCGCCCCACCAACGCACCTTGGGAAAGCGGCCCGCTCCGCGGGTCCGCGCGATAATTTCTCCGGCAAGTCCGAGAAACATTGGTCCATCCGGCAAAGCCTTTTGCATCAACCGCGGCAGAAGCTCATCCGAATCGACCACAGTCAGCTGCCCGCTATCCCGGACACTCTTCACGTCAATACCCTCCGCCTCCAGACGCGGCCGGAAGGCGTTCCAATGGTCGACGGTCGGCACAAGGATGAGTCCCTCGCCGTTTGCGAGCGCCGCGCCAGCGAAGCGACACACGGCTCGATTGAGGAAGTCTTGATCTTGATAGAGCTGCACCACATGGTCACTCGGTCCCGCGTGGGCTAGAACGTGATCCCAATGGGGGCAGGGCTCGTTCGAATCTTCGAGAAGGCCGCCAGCATGCATGGCGAGTTCCTTATTTGGCGCTTCGGAGGGTGAGGGTAGAGATTCACTTGGCGAATGTCCATTAAGGGCGCCCCCCTGTAGAGTTCCACTGCATCAACCGGGTGGGAGGCCGCCATTCGGGGAGGCCCTACGCCTCTTGGTGCTGCTCGCGCACGCCCGCGCCGACAACCCCGTGGTTCCACGATTGGGTTTACGGCAAAACCCACGACATCCGCTCCGTGCGCGAATCACCATGTCAGTTGCAGAATTTTGGCCGGCCTTGCATCGATGACCCGGTAGCTCGCTGCGCTCGCCCAGCGCCGGCGGCGACCAGGCGATGCCGACCTGCGCAGCATCGGTCACCGCCCGAGCTCCATCGTCGCCGAATCTCCAAACAACAATTGCGCGGAAAAGAAACGCCGAAGGCGGCCTCACCATCGTGCGGGCAGCAGCCCATCCGGCGCCGGGCATATGCGGGGATCTTCCGGGCTCGAGCAGACATCAAGGTTTGTCCTGGAAGTCTTGCCGTACCTGCTTTCCGCGCTGATTGCGGCGGTCGTTCTGCCGGGGTTCCTTTATTCACAGGCTCGCGAAACGAAGGCACTGGTCGCGCCAAACAGTGTCCGTCTCGAAATGGTCCACTGGGACCACGCCGCGCTTTCGCCCGAGGCGGGGAATAACCTGGCACATCGCTAAGGCGAGGAACGGCCGCGCGCCAGTTAGTCACAAAAACCGAGGAGTCTTGTGATGTCACGCCATTGGCGAAGGGTTTCCAAGGTTACTCAGAAATTCGCTACCGGCTTGCTTGAGATCAAGAGCGAGGGGACGTTCCCTTACGAGACTTACTATGTCCTCGCGACCTATACAGAATTTGAGCGACTCTACGATCGGGATCAGCGAGCATTTACCTGGCTACTGGAAGTACACGCGCTCGCCGCCTGACCGCATCCTGCGGCCCGGTCTTGCAACGCACTGTGAAGATCGTGCCGAACGCGCGCGTAATTTCGCGGCCAGCAAGACTAGCCAGCTCGACTGCCAGCGCCTCGATGCCTGCAAGGTCCGTCGCTCTTGTTTCCGCAGATACTTATCGGCTCGCACTCGATGGCCCCATCGTACTCGACTCACTACCGAAAAGCCAAAGAGAGCAAGGGTTTGACGGGTAGTTTGGGCGACAGGAGTTGGGCGAGGAAGGCAATTATTTGATCAGGACTTGCGGCGGCAAAGATTTTGCGGAGCGTGTTAAGGCCG